>CACGWC010000005.1 GCA_902576785.1 uncultured Pelagibacteraceae bacterium
AAAAGAAAAAGCTTCTGAAAAAAATTTAAATAAGATTGTTAAAGATTTCGATATAATTGTAGATGGAACAGATAATTTTAAGACTAAATTTTTAATAAATAAATTTTCATTAAAATATAAAAGAAAATTAATAGTTGGTGCTATTAGCAAATTTGATGGACACATTTTTTCATTCGATTTTAACAATAAATCAAGTCCATGTTTAAAGTGTTTTTACCAGTCAGAACCTTCTGATGAAGTTTTAAATTGTGAAAGTGAGGGAATATTAGGAACTACATCAAATATAATTGGGAGTATGCAGGCAAACGAAGTTTTAAAAAACATAATTTCATCAGATAAAAGTCTTCACTCGTCAATTCTGGTTGTTAATCTGAAAAAACTTGAATTTAGAAAAATAAAATTTACTAAAAAAAAAGGTTGTTTGTGCAATTAATCTTCAAGATTTTAATAATAATATTTTTTACCTCGAATGCTATCTCTGAAGATAATGAAAAATTTTTAATGCTTAAAAATGATAAAGTAAACGTAAGATATGGTCCAAGTTTTGATTATCCAATAAAGTATATTTACAAGAAAATAAACTTACCAGTAAAAGTGATTGATAAAAAAGAAAATTTTAGAAGAATAATTGATAATAAAAAAAATGGCGGGTGGATACATATTTCTCAATTGAAGCAATCAAAATCCTTTATAACTGTATCAAATAAAATTCTTTTCAAAAAACCAACTAAATATTCTAAACCCTTGGCTAAGATAGAAACTGGAAGATTATTGTTAGTAAAAAAATGTGAGAGAAATTGGTGCTTAGTAGAAACGAAAAGTTTTAAAGGGTGGGTTGATGAGGAAAATCTTTGGGGAAAAATCAACTAATCCTTTAATTTAAATGTATTTAATAATTATTTTTGTTGAACACATACGTCTTTAATTACTGGAGCATTCGCACAATCAACACATTTAGTCTTTTGAACAATACATCCATCATCAAGGACTTCAACATCAACTATTTTATCACACTTAGAACAAGTTGAAGAAATTGTTAATCCACATTTTTTACAATTATAATTTTCTATTTGCATATTTTAAAAATTAAATATGAAAAAATTATTTTCAACAAATATCCTTGCGAATAATTATTATTTACGCATTTTTTTTGCGAATAATTATTATTACTACAAATTATCCTTATTAAATTTTTCCTAAATACTTATTGATAATGATTATTATTTACTTTTTGATCTACTTGCCCACCACTTATCTAAAATGAAATACCAAATAGAATTGGCAATTGGTTCTACAATTGCATCAGTCAAAGCTATCATAAATGATACATCCGCAACTAACATCAAAACAGTTATAGCAATTGCAAAATGACCAACTGTATAAACAATTGTTCTTAAAATAGAGCCTCTGTTATTGGAATAAATCTGGCCAGCAGCTTTAAAAATACCGTTGGTAACTTCCATTATTCTTTAAACGGGCTTTCAAGAACACAAGCAACTAAGTGAACTCTAGCCTGTTCTCCTCCATTAAAAAAGTTATGATACTTTGTATTATTAGTAATCCATACATGTCCATCCGCAGGCAAATGTTTTGCAACATTTTCGATGACCATTGAACAACCTGCATTAGTTACTATCGGAATATGCAATCTACACTCTGGATCTTTGTGCCAGCTTAGTGTTGATCTTGGCTCTTTCAATAAAAGCCTTACCCTTCCTAGTTTAAATTTTTTACTAAGAATTTCATAAACCTCTTTAAAATAAGTTTTCTCGAACTCTGGTAGTAACTGAGTATATTTTGATTCATCAATATCAATATCTCTTGAAACTTCTTTGCCTGTCTCATCTGCAATAGTCCAATATCTGCCCCTGATATTGTTCCCTTCTATAGAGTCTTTGTTATTTGGAATTTGATTTAGAGGAATTGCTCCAAAGTGAGTAACACCTGGCGAATTAAATTTCTTTTTCTCCAAAATTAGATTTAAGTCGTTTCGCAATCTATTTATATCAAACTTAATTTCAGGAACTTTATAAAAGTCTTCGAACGATAGTGATTTCATTTTCCCGCTTTCCTCGATATTAGTTTAATCTTAAATCAAATCTATCTGCATTCATCACTTTGACCCATGCAGATACAAAGTCTTTAACAAATTTGTCAGATGAGTCTTTGCAGGCATAGACTTCAGCTAATGCTCTTAATTGAGAATTTGAACCAAAAATAAGGTCAACTCTTGAACCTTTCCACTTAGTTTTTTTAGACTTTCTATCTTTACCAACAAAATATTGTTCAGATTTGTCAGTTTCTTTCCAAGTGGTACTCATATCGAGAAGATTTACAAAATAATCTGTTGATAAAGTTCCAGGTTTTTTTGTGAAAACTCCATTTTTAGAACTATCATAGTTTGTATCTAAAACTCTCATTCCTCCTACAAGAACTGTCATCTCTGGTGCTGTTAATCCCATTAATTGTGCCTTATCAATTAATTTTTCCTCAGCTGAAACATGGGATTTACCTTTTTTCATGTAGTTTCTAAAACCATCAGCTTGTGGCTCAAGCAGTCCAAATGAGTTTACATCTGTTTGGTCTTGTCTTGCATCTCCTCTTCCTGGCGAAAATGGAACCTGAATTTTATGACCAGCTTTTTTTGCTGCCATCTCTATTCCTACATTTCCACCTAATACTATAAGATCAGCCATTGACACTGATTTTTTATTTGTATCAAATTGTTTCTTAATTTTTTGTAAAGCTTTAATAACCTTTGATAGTTTTTTAGGGTTATTGACTTTCCAACTTCTTTGAGGCTCAAGCATAATTCTTGCACCATTTGCTCCACCTCTTTTATCAGATCCTCTATATGTTGAAGCAGAAGCCCAAGCAGTAGACACTAAATCAGATACTGAAATTTTTGATTTTGAAAGCTTTGTTTTTAAATCTCTAATATCATTTGATTTAAGTTTATATTTTGGTTTGTCTATAGGATCTTGCCAAATTAATTGTTCTTTTGGAACTTCGCTGCCCAAATAACATGCTCTTGGTCCCATGTCTCTATGAGTAAGCTTAAACCAAGCTCTTGCAAATGCATCAGCAAATTCATCTGGATTTTGATAAAAATGTTTTGAAATTGGTCCATAACTTTTATCCATTCTCAAAGATAAATCAGTTGTTTGCATCATAGGAGGATGCATTTTGTTTTTATCATGAGCATCAGGTACCATTTTTATTCTCTGACCATTCTTTTTCGGAGTCCATTGAAATGCTCCAGCAGGTCCTTTAGTCAATTCCCATTCATGGTTAAACAAACAATCAAAGTAACCCATATCCCATTGTGTTGGTGCTTGTGTCCATGCTCCTTCAATACCACTACTTATTGCATGTACACCTTTTCCTGATTTGTAATTACTATTCCAACCAGTTGCTTGATCTTGAATTCTTGATGCCTCTGGATCAGGTCCTTTGTGTGATTCAGGTGCAGCACCATGAGATTTCCCAAAAGTGTGACCGCCTGCAACTAATGCAACAGTTTCATAATCATTCATTGCCATTCGTCCGAATGTTTCTCTAATATCATGAGCCGCTTTTAATGGATCTGGATTAAAATCTGGACCTTGTGGATTTACATAAATTAATCCCATGTGAGAAGCCCCCAATGGTTGTTCAAGATCTCTTTTTCCGCTGTATCTCTTAACACCCAACATTTCTTTTTCTGAACCCCAGTAAATATCATCTTCTGGTTCCCAGATATCAGTTCTTCCCGCTCCAAAACCGAAAGTTTTAAAGCCCATTGATTCTAATGCTACATTTCCAACTAGTATAAATAAATCTGCCCAAGAAATACTTTTTCCATATTTCTGTTTTATTGGCCACAAAAGTAATCTAGCTTTATCTAAATTAACATTATCAGGCCAAGCATTTAACGGTGCAAACCTTTGATTACCTGTTCCAGCTCCCCCTCTGCCATCACCCGTTCTATAAGTACCTGCTGCGTGCCATGCTAATCTAATAAATAAAGGACCATAATGACCGTAATCTGCTGGCCACCAGTCCTGTGAGTCAGTCATTAATTTGTTTAAATCTTTTTTGAGTGCTTTGTAATTCAGTTTTTTAAATTCTTTAGAATAATTAAATTTTTTCTCCATTGGATTTGATAAATTCGAGTGCTGACTTAAAATTTTCAAATTCAAACTATTTGGCCAAAAATCTCTATTTGTTTGTCCTCTTCCCGCACTAAATTTTGCTGGTGTACCTGCACCTGTAAACGGGCACTTGCTTAATTCTGTTGATTTAAATGTTTTACTCTTATGAAATTCCGCACTCATTATTTGTTATCTCCTATAAAATTAATAATTATTCTATTTCCTTGTTTATAATTATTCTAAAGAAGATTGTCAATAAGTCAGAATATTTATGATGTAATTTTGAAACTTAGTCTTCTAATTTAACTAAAACTTCAACTGATTTAATTTTTTTTCCTGGTATAGATTTTTGAATTTCTATCGGTCCTATATCCTCATTTTTAAGATCAATAAGTTTTTCTTCTTTCACATCGAAAAAATGGTGATGATCTGTGACATTTGTATCAAAGTAAGTTTGATTAGAATTAATTGGTATCTCTTTTAAATATCCTTTTTTGTGGAAAGCATGAACTGTATTGTAAACAGTTGCTAAAGAAATTTTTTCTCCAGTTTTATCTTTGATTAAATTGAATAAGTCGCTTATTGTGAAATGGAAAGTTTTGTCTCTATTAAATAAAACCTCGCATATATTTATTCTTTGTTTAGTTGGTCTTAAGCTAGAGTTTCTTAGTTTTTCAATAAATTCTTGTTTACTAGTCATTAGCAATTTAAAACTATTCTAAACTATTTGTATATTATAATGTACCTAAATCAAGTAATAAGATTACAAAATTATGAAAAAAAGTTCCTTTAATTACGACGAACTAATTGATTGCGCTAACGGTAAATTATTTGGTCCTGGAAATGCAAAATTACCATCTCCACCAATGCTTATGTTTGATAGAATTACAGAAATTACCGAAAATCAAGGTTTTTATAAAAAAGGCTCTATGAAAGCCGAACTTGATATTAAGGATAATTTATGGTTCTTTGATTGTCATTTTAAAGAAGATCCAGTTATGCCAGGTTGTCTAGGTTTAGATGCAATGTGGCAGCTGGTTGGCTTTTTTCTTGGTTGGTTGGGAAATCCAGGGAGAGGTAGAGCATTAGGCGTAAGCACTGTAAAATTCACTGGTGAAGTACTTAAAAATGTCAAAATGGCAAAATATGAAATAGATATGAAAAGAATTCTTGTTAAAGGAGAAACAACCGTAGGTCTTGCAAATGGAATATTGCTTGCTGATGGAAAAAAGATTTATAGTGCTGAAAATCTTAAGGTAGGATTATTTAAATAATGAAAAGAGTAGTTGTAACAGGACTTGGTGTAGTTTCATGTTTAGGAAATAATCAAGATGAAGTTTATCAATCATTAGTTAATACAAAATCAGGAATAACATTTTCTGAAGAATACAAAGAGCATAACTTAAAAAGTCATGTTCATGGTAAACCTAATATCAAATTAGAGGATTACATTGATAGAAAAGTTATTAGGTTTATGGGTGCTGGATCAGCATATAATTATGTTGCAATGAGTGAAGCAGTTAAAGACTCTGGATTAGAAGAAAATGAGGTTAGTAATATTTCAACAGGTATGGTCATGGGATCTGGAGGACCATCAATAGAAAATGTGATTTTAGCATCAGATAAAACAAGAGAAAAAAATCCAAAAAAAATGGGTCCATTTATAGTTCCAAGAACTATGGCAAGTACTGCTTCTGCTACTCTAGCAGTTCCATTTAAAATCAAAGGTACTAATTACACAATAAGTTCTGCATGCGCAACGAGTGGTCATTGTATTGGTAACGCAATGGAACTTATTCAATTAGGAAAACAAAATATTATTTTTGCTGGTGGCAGTGACGAGGTTCACTTTGCTATGACTGCTATGTTTGATGCAATGACTGCGCTATCATCAAAATATAACGATACCCCTGAAAAAGCTTCAAGACCATATGATAAAACAAGAGATGGTTTTGTGATTGCTGGTGGAGGTGGAGTTCTTGTTTTAGAAGAATACGAACATGCCAAAGCAAGAGGTGCTAAAATATATGCGGAATTAACTGGTTATGGAGCAACATCAGATGGCTATGATATGGTTGCACCATCTGGCGAGGGAGCGGTGAGATGTATGAAAATGGCTCTAGCAACTTCTAAAAATAAAATTGACTATATTAATACTCACGGGACATCAACACCTGTAGGAGATATTACAGAATTAAAAGCAGTTGGTGAGGCTTTCCCAGACTATAAACCTAAGATAAGTTCTACAAAATCTTTGTCAGGTCATTCATTAGGTGCAACTTCAGTTCACGAAGCAATTTATAGTTTGATAATGATGAAAAACAATTTTATTTCAGCTTCAGCAAATATTTCAGAAATGGATGACGAAGCAAAAAACTATCCGATTGTTACACAAGTTGAAAAAGACGTAAATTTGAAAGCAATTATGTCTAACAGCTTTGGTTTTGGTGGAACTAATGCAACATTAATTTTTGAGAAAGTTTAAATCTATGAGTTTAATGAAGGGAAAAAAGGGTCTTATCATGGGCGTTGCCAATGAGAAATCAATTGCATGGGGAATATCTCAAAAACTTGCTGAAGCTGGAGCAGAGTTAGCTTTTACTTATTTAGGTGATGCTTTAAAAAAAAGAGTTGTTCCACTTGCAGAAAAACTAAATTCAAATGTAACATTTAGCTGTGATGTAGAAAAAAAAGAAGAAGTTGTAAAACTTTTTGAAGATGTAAAAAGTCAATGGGGAGAAATTGATTTTGTTGTGCATGCAATTGCATTTTCAGATAAGTCCGAGTTATCAGGAGAATATTTGAACACAACTAGAGAAAACTTTTTAAGAAGTATGTTGATATCTTGTTTTTCATTTACTGAAGTTGCTAGAGAGGCATCTAAAATAATGAAGCAAGGTGGTAGTATGATTACTTTGAGTTATGAAGCAAATAAAGCCATACCTAATTATAATGTTATGGGAGTATGTAAAGCTGCACTAGAGTCTAGTGTTAAATATCTTGCAAGGGATTTAGGGGCAAAGAATATTAGAGTTAACGCAATAAGTGCGGGACCAATTAAAACTCTAGCAGCTTCTGCTATTGGGGATGCTAAATTTCTTTACAAGTGGAACGCCGATCATTCATTTTTGAAAAGAAATGTTGATAATCTTGATGTTGGAAATTCAGCATTATATCTTTTAAGTGATATGGCTGGTGGTGTTACTGGTGAAATTCATTATGTAGATGCTGGTTACAATAAAGTTGGAATGCCAGATCCTAAGAACATTACCTGAAATTTAATTAAATTTAGTTAAATTATGATGCAACAAATTAGTATTTATCTAACGAGTATAATATTGGGAATTATGCTCTTCTTTTCTTTTGTTATAGCACCTGTAACTTTCACTGCATTAGATGAGGAAAATGCTAGAAAATTTATAAGAAAAATATTTCCTTATTACTACACTGTTAATTTAGCTATTAGTATTTTAGTTTTAATTAGCTTTATAATTCTAAAAATTTTTTCCTTAGATTTTTATTTAATTTTAGGTATTGCGATATTATTTGCTGTATCAAATTTTTTACTAATGCCACTGATAAATAAGTACAGAGATGAAAACCAGGGTAAAAAATTTAAGTATTCACACTTTATTTCTGTTTTAATTAATTTTATACAAATGATATTTTTAGTGATTATTCTACTTTAAAATAGTAACTTTTATCTTAATTAAAATTAAATATAATATTAAATGTCTTTGGCATTAATTACAGGTTCAGCTGGTTTAGTAGGTTCAGAAGCAGTCAATTTTTTCTGTGATAAGGGTTTTGATGTCATTGGTATTGATAATAATCTTAGAAAATTTTTTTTTGGCACACATGCGTCAACAGTAGTTATTAAAAAAGCTATTAATAAAAGAAATAAGAAATATTTACATCATAACCTGGATATTAGAAATTCTACTGCTATTGAAAAAATATTTAAAAAATATAAAAAAAAAATAACTATTATAATTCATTGTGCTGCACAACCGTCTCATGATTATGGTAAAAATTTTCCTAAACTAGATTTTGATGTAAACGCCTTTGGAACTCTAAATTTACTAGAGCTAACAAAGAAATATTGCTCTGATGCAGTTTTTATTTTTATGTCCACAAACAAAGTTTATGGAGATAATCCTAATAAACTCAAATTTATAGAAAAAAAAGATCGATGGGAATTGAGTAAAAAAAATCCATTTTACAATGGTATAACTGAGAATTTCTCAATAGATGAGTGCACACACAGTTTTTTTGGAGTTTCAAAAACTTACGCGGATTTAATAGTACAAGAGTATGGAAATAACGTAGGACTTAAAACAGTTTGCTTTAGAGCGGGATGTATAACAGGACCTAATCATCAAGGTGTACCCTTACATGGTTTCCTCTCCTATTTAGTAAAAAACTGTTATGAAAAAAAAGAGTATGATTTAATTGGTTATAAAGGCAAACAAGTTAGAGATAACTTGCATAGTCTAGATTTAGTAAATTGTTTCTGGGAATATTATAAAAAACCAAAACCAGGTAAAATATACAATATTGGGGGAGGGAGATATTCAAATTGTTCAATAATTGAAGCAATTGATATTTTTCAAAAACTGACAAATATAGAAATAAAAAAAAATATTATTAAAAAACCAAGAGTTGGAGATCATATTTGGTATATATCCAACTTAAAAAAATTTAAAAAAGACTATACTAATTGGAAACAAAAATATGATACAAAAAAAATAATTGATGAATTACTTTCCAGTCTTTAGTTTAAAATTATTTGGTCCACAGACCTAAATACAACGCAATAAATATTCCTAGCCAGATAAGTCCTTTTGCAAAAAAAAATGTAAATCCCCCAATAAATAAATATTTTCCAAATTTATATTTATTTAATAAATTTTTAAGATTATCGGGATTATACATATAAACTTTTTAAATATTTTAATCTTTGATTTTTTCCCACTCTTTCATTCCACCAATGATATTTTTGACGTTTTTAACCCCCATGTCTTTCATAGTTTTAGTTGCTAATGTTCCTTGTCCACCAACACCGCAAAAAACAACATACTCTTTGTCAGGATTATTTTTAAACATATCATTTTCCAGAGGACTACCATCTGCTAAATAGAATTCCAACAAACCTCTATCTAAGTTAATTGCATTACCGATCGTGCCTTTTGAAAAGCTTTCTTTATCCCTAACGTCGATAAATTGAACATTAGGGTCATTTAGCTTTTTTTTTGCACCGCTTGCACTTATATTCTCTATCTCATTACGCACACTCATTAAATCATCAAATTTTTTCATATTTATCCCGTTAATTTAAATTGCAGCTTGTTTAATTGATAACTTAACTTTTCCTCTATCAAAGCCAATTACTTTAACTTTAACTTCATCACCCTCTTTTACAACATCAGTTACTTTACCAACTCTTTTATCTGCGAGCTCTGATATATGTACAAGGCCATCCTGTTTTCCGAGGAAATTTACAAATGCACCAAACTCCATAATTTTCATTACTTTTCCATTATAAATTTTATTAAGCTCAGCTTTTGCCGTTAAGTCTTTAATCATTTGCATAGCTTTATTCCGAGACTCCTCATCTGGAGCAGCTACTGTAACTTGCCCCTCATCATTGATGTCAACTTTTGCACCTGATACCTCAACTATTTCTCTTATAGTTGCTCCGCCTTTTCCAATGACTGTAGCAATATCCTTCTTATCTACAGTGATTTTTTCCATTTTAGGGGTATGTTTTCCTACATCTTCTCTCGATTTGGATAAAGCTTTATTCATTTCACCTAGAATGTGAATTCTTCCATCTTTTGCTTGTTTTAAGGCTTGCTCCATAATTTCAAATGTTATTCCTGTAATTTTAATATCCATTTGAAGAGATGTTATTCCATCTTTAGTTCCAGCAACTTTAAAGTCCATATCGCCTAGGTGATCTTCATCTCCAAGAATATCTGAAAGTACGCTAAAGTCATCTCCTTCTTTAATTAATCCCATTGCAATACCAGCAACTGGTTCTTTAATTGGTACTCCTGCATCCATCAAAGCTAAAGATGAACCGCATACAGTTGCCATAGATGAAGAACCATTTGACTCGGTTATTTCTGATACAATTCTAAATGTGTAGGGAAAACTCTCTTTAGAAGGCAAAGAAGAATTTATTGCTCTCCAAGCTAATTTTCCATGACCTATCTCTCTTCTTCCGGTACCTATTCTACCAGTTTCTCCAACAGAGAAAGGTGGAAAATTATAGTGAAGCATAAATCTTTCTTTTTGTAATCCTTCAAGACTTTCAATTTTCTGCTCATCATCGGATGTGCCGAGTGTAGTTGTAACTATTGCTTGTGTTTCTCCTCGAGTAAACAAAGCAGAGCCATGTACTCTTGGAAGAATTCCAACTTCACACTTAATTGGTCTAACATCTGCAAGACCTCTACCATCAATTCTATTTTTATTTTTAAGAATATCTGTTCTTACGATTCTTTTTTCTAAATTTTTAAGTTCAGAATTTATATCAAGATCTGTATAATTTTCATCTTCTTCATAAAGCTTTTTTGCTTTATCAGTTATCTCAGAAATTAAATTTGATCTTTCCTGTTTATCTTTTATTGAAAATGCTTTTTTAAGTTCCTCAGTAAATTCGCTTTCCAATTTATTTTTTACTTCTGAAAGATCTTTTTTCTCTACTACCCAATCAGGTTTTTTGCATTCTTTGGCTAGATCCTCGATCATCTCGATTACAGGAACAAACCCTTCGTGACCGAACTTAACAGCATTTAACATTTCCTCTTCAGTTAAACCACTTGCTTCGGACTCAACCATTAAAACCGCGTCTTTTGTTCCAGCCACCACAAGATCTAATTTAGAATCTTTAAGTTGTGCTTTGGTAGGGTTAAGAACGTATTCTCCTTTAATAAAGCCAACTCTAGACGCACCCACTGGGCCTAAAAATGGCATTCCTGAAATTGCCAAAGCTGCTGATGAAGCAATTATTGATAAAATATCTGCTTCGTTCTCTTTGTCATAAGATATCACGGTTGGTAGTACCTGAACTTCGTTTTTAAATTCATCTGGGAATAATGGTCTAATAGGTCTATCAATTAATCTTGAAATTAATGTTTCACTATCTGTTGGTCTCGCTTCTCTTTTAAAATATCCGCCCGGAATTTTACCAGCTGCATAATATTTTTCTTGATAATTTACTGACAAAGGAAAGTAATCCATATCTGGATTAACTTTTTTGGCTCCAACTGCTGTTGCTAAAACTACTGTTTCTCCACACTGAGCGATGATTGCACCATCTGCTTGTCTTGCTATTTTACCTGTTTCTAAACTAATTTTTTTTCCTGCTACTTCAATTTCTTTCTTTACAACTTTAAACATTTACTTCCTTAAATTTAATTTTGATATTACTTCTTTATAAGACTCCATTTTATTTTTCTTTAAATAGTCTAATAATTTTTTTCTTCTATTTACTGCTCTTAAAAGTCCAACAGATGAATGTTTATCTTTTTTGAACTTTTTAATATGTTTAGACAAGTTCTCAATTTTGTCTGTCAATTGAGCAACTTGGACTTCTGAAGAACCTGTATCCTTATCATGAATTGAAAGTTCTTTTGCTTTATTTGTCATTTTCTTTCCCTTATTTATTTGTTTGTTTTATTAAATTTTCAATTTTTTCCGCATAATCAAAAGAATCATCTTTTACGAAAAATAGTTTTGGTAAAAATTTCATTACTATCTTTTTTGATAAAACTTTTCTTATTACAAATGAAAATTCTTTTAATTTAGCAACGACCTCTTCAGCATCTTTTCCGCCTAAAGGCATTACAAAAATTTTTGCTGTCTTTAAATCTGGAGACATTCTTACTTCAGTGACTGTTATTTCTTTGGTAGATAAGTTTGGCAATTTTGCTTCATCTCTAATAAATAACATTCCTAGCGCCTGTTTAATCATTTCTCCAACTCTTAGTTGTCTTTGGGTAACTGGTTTTCCTAAACTAGCCATTATATTGTTCTCTCTGTTATTGTTGAATTATAAACCTCAATTACGTCATTTTTCTGGAAATCGACAAAATCTTTTAGTGTTATTCCACATTCTAAACCAGCAGATACTTGTTTAGTTTGGTTTTTTTCTCTGAATATTGAGCCTATTTTTCCGTTGAAAATTATAGCTCCATCTCTAATAACCCTAGCGCTAGAGTCTTGAGTAATTTCTCCATCTGTTACTTTTGAACCTGCAACCTTGCCAACTTTTGAAACTTTAAATATTTCCAATATCTCTGCAGTTCCAATAATCTTTTCGTCTACCTCTGGTGTTAGTAAACCAGACATTTTATTTTTTATAAAATCTAAAACTTCATAAATAATATTAAAATTAGAAATTGAAATTTTTTCTTGTTCAGCCCTTTTTTTAGCTTCTTTGCTAGGTTTTACATTGAAGGCTATAATTACAGCATTAGACGCTTTTGCTAATGTTACATCCGTTTCTGTAACCATTCCAATATCTGATAAAAGTATTTTTGGCTTTACCTCATCATGTTTAATTTGATTTATAGCATTTTTTATAGCTTCTGATGACCCATGAACATCTGATTTTATAATAATATTTAATTCCTCAGATGATGTGTCTTTAAAAGCAGAGTCTTGGGTAACAAAAGATGACAGATTTTTGCTCTCTTTTGACTCTTGTAATCTGCCATCAGATAAAGATTTTGCTTCTTTTTCAGTTTTTAGAACAATAAAGTCATCTCCTGATTTTGCCGCTCCATTAATTCCTAGTATCTCAATTGGTGTTGAAGGTTCTGCTGAATCGATTTGTTTTCCCTGATCATTTATTATGGCTCTAACTTTCCCCCACTTTAAACCGCTAACAAAATAGTCACCTTTTCTTATAGTACCTGCAGTAATAATTACATTTGCTATTGGTCCTCTACCTATATCAATTTTAGATTCCAATACTATACCCTTTGCGTCAGTATCAAAATCAGTTTTTAGGTCTAATATCTCTGCTTGCAAAACAACGCTTTCAACTAATTTATCCAAATTTTGTTTTGTTTTAGTTGATATTTCTACCATCAATGTATCTCCTGATAAATCTTCAGCTATTAGTTCATATTCTAAAAGTTGATTCTTAATTTTTTTTGGGTCAGCTTCAGGAAGGTCACATTTATTTATTGCAACAACAATTGGTACTCTGGCAGCTTTTGCATGTTTTATTGACTCTATTGTTTGAGGTTTTACCCCATCATCAGCAGCAACTACGAGGATTACAATATCTGTTAACTTCGAACCTCTTGCCCGCATTTCAGTGAATGCTGCGTGACCAGGTGTATCGATAAAAGTTATCTTATTTTTTTGATGTGTTATCTGATATGCACCGATATGTTGCGTAATACCTCCAAATTCACCAGAAACAACATTTGCCTTTCTCAAAGCATCTAAAACAGATGTCTTACCATGATCTACATGACCCATAACCGTTACGATTGGAGCTCTACTTTTTAGATTTTGGGTTTTTATCTCTTTAATTTTATCTAAGATTTCCTCTGCTTTTTGCTCTTTAACAGGGTTATGTCCAAATTCTTTTACTAAATACTCTGCTGTATCTGAATCAATTGTATGATTAATTGTTACTGTAACACCCATCCCCATCAAATGTTTTATTATACTGCTAGACTGCTCTGCCATTCTATTCGCCAACTCTCTTATAGTAATCACCTCGGGTATATTAATATCTCTTTTAACTGGTTTAAAATTCTCTTTTGATTCCTCTTTATTTTGTAATCTGTTTTCTTTTTGCTTTGCTCTCTTTAAAGAAGCAAGACTTCTTGATCTCGTACCAATATCATCTCCACTTAAGGCTCTGGATACTGTAAGCTTTAATTCTCTTCTTTTACCTCCTAATTTGACAGGTTTATTTTCCTTTTGGGAATTTTCACCTTTTAACCTTCTTGTGGCTCTTTGTTCTGCTAATTTTCTTTTTTCGAAATCAGATGTTATTGGAGATGAAGGTTTAGAAAAATTTGTTTTTTTTGGGATAAATGTACTTTGTAATTTACTTTCAGTTGACTTGGCACCTCTAGAAAAATTTGGTTTGCCACCAAACCTTGGGGATCTTTTTTCAATTACAACTGTATTTTTTGAATGAGATTTTGCTTGTTCAATACTATTAATTGTTTTCTTGGACGCTCCAGAAATTGATAACTTTAGTTTTTTCTTTTCCATTTTTCATCTCTCAATCTTGATACACAATGTCTCTTGCTGACATAATCAAATCATCAGCTTCTTTTTTTGAAAGAGCAAAATCTTCTAAATACCCTTTAATTCTTACTCTTTCACCTTTGACAACATCGTATCCGCCTGTCAATTCATCAGATGCCAAATCTGCAAAATCGTTTAGTGTTAATATTTTCTGTTCACCTAATGTTACAAGCATTCCAGGTGTCAAACCTTTATGATTAATTAAATCATTCTCTAACCCTAAATCTTTAATTCTTTTAGATATTTCCTCTTGGTCTTTTTCATAAAATTCTTTAGCTCTTTCAATTAATTCTTTAGCAGTCTCCTCTTCAATACCTTCTATTTTCATTAAAGCTTCAGGATTACTATCTTTAATGTCGTCTATTGATGAAAATCCTTCTGCTACTAGTAATTGTCCTAACGTTTCATCTAGTTCTAAATTTTTTACAAAGTTATCTGTTTTCTCTTTGAATTCAATTTGTCTTCTCTCCGAATCTTCTTGATCAGTCATGATGTTAATTTCATAATTCATTAATTTAGTTGCCAATCTAACATTTTGGCCCCTTCTTCCAATTGCCTTGCTCAAATTCTCCTCAGTTAAAATGACATCTAACTTTCTTCCCTGTTCATCTACATTAACTCTTTGAACCTCTGCTGGAGAAAGTGCATTTGCTACTACAACTGCTGGATCTTCTGACCAGTTAACTATATCGATTTTCTCACCTTGAAGTTCGTTTACAACTGCTTGTACTCTACTTCCCCTCATACCTACACACGCTCCCACTGGATCTAAAGATGTATCAATTGCTCTAACACATATTTTTGCTCTGCTACCCGGGTCTCTTGAGGATGATTTAATCTCAATAAGTCCATCATATATTTCTGGAACTTCTTGAATGAAAAGTTTTTCCATGAATTTAGGATGTGCTCGAGAAAGAAAAATTTGTTGTCCTCTTGGTTCTCTTCTTACGTCTAAGCAATATGCTTTTACTCTATCTCCTGCCTTTATATTTTCTCTTGGGATCATTTCATTTTTTTGAATTATTGCTTCGGTTCTTCCAAGATCAACAATTACATTTCCAAACTCTAGTCTTTTAACTATACCACTCAAGATGGTATCAATTTTGTCTTTAAAATCGTTATATTGTCTCTCTCTTTCTGCTTCCCTTACGTTAAAACTAATTACTTGTTTTGCAGTTTGTGCTGCTATTCTGCCAAAATCAAAAGATGGTAAAGGTTGAAGAACTTCATCTCCTATTTGTTTTCCCTCATTACTTCCGTTAAGTTTTATAGCATCATTAAGGGTTATTTCTAAGTTTGAATTTTCAGGTTTTTCTACAATTACTAGTTTTCTAAATATTCCAATTTCACCATTTTCTCTGTCAATTTCAACTTTGATTTCATTTTCAGAACCAAACTTAGATTTAGCTGCTTTTGCAATACCGTTTTCCATTGATCCAATAATTAACTCTTTATCAATCGATTTTTCTAAAGCTACTGCTTCTGCTATTCTTATTAATTCTAGTTTATCTGCTCTTCTATTTAACATTTAATTAATCCTAAAAAAAAATGGGCCGAAGCCCATTTTGAAATTTCAATAATGTAAGTGAAATATATTTATTTTTTTTTAATATTCAACTTTATTTACTTACTAAATACGTCTGATTTATCTGTCTTTTCCCATGAAAATGAGCCTTGCTTATCTGGAATTCTTCCGAAGTGTCCATATGCTGCTGTTTTTTCATATATTGGTTTATTTAAGCCTAACATCTCTCTTATACCTCTGGGGCTTAAATCAAAATTTTCATGAATAATTTTTTCTACGTGTTTATTTTTTTCATCATCATTATCAAATAAATCAACATAAATTGATAAAGGTTTCGATACACCTATAGCATACGCAAGTTGAATTAAACATTTGTCAGCAATTTTAGATGCTACAACATTTTTTGCTAAGTATCTGGATGCGTAAGCAGCTGATCTATCGACCTTTGTAGGATCTTTCCCAGAAAATGCTCCTCCACCATGTGGGGCAGCTCCACCATATGTATCAACAATAATTTTTCTACCTGTTAAACCACTATCTCCGTCCGGTCCCCCAATTACAAAATTTCCTGTAGGATTTACATAAATTTCATTTTCATCCAATGAGTTTAATAAATCTTTAGGTATTGATCTTTCAATATAAGGTTTAACTAGATCTCTTATTTGAGCTTGATTTACATCAGGTGAGTGTTGAGTTGATATAACTACAGATTTAACTGATGATGGCTTTCCATCTTTATATTCAATTGTTATTTGGCTTTTTGAATCTGGTTCTATATTTTTTAACTTTCCCGATTTTCTATCCTCCGCCATAAGTCTTAATATTTTATGAGAATAATGTATTGGCGCCGGCATAAGAACATCGGTTTCATTGCATGCGTAACCAAACATAATACCTTGGTCACCAGCACCTTCATCTTTATTTCCAGAAGAGTCTACACCCATAGCAATATCAGAAGATTGAGCATGTAAATGACTTTCAACTGAAGTTGCCTCTTTCCAAGTAAATCCCTTTTGATCATAACCTATATCTTTAATGCAATGTCTTACTTTTTCTATTAAATCTTCTTTTTTAATTTCTGGACCTCTTACTTCACCAGCTAATACAACTTTGTTTGTTGTTGTTAAAGTTTCACAGGCAACTCTTGATTGAGGTTCAGCTGCCAAATATGTATCTACAACCATATCTGAAATTCTATCGCAAACTTTGTCTGGATGACCTTCGGATACTGACTCGCTAGTAAATAAGTAATCTTTTTTCATTTATTCTCCCTAATTTTTAAAATCACAATGAAAGTAGTATAAATTAGAACAAAATAAAAGAAGATCTTATTACCGTACTTAGCAAAATAAGTTTTATTAACACGTTTGATTTTTTTAACATCAAAGTATCCTTTTTCTGTAATTTGTTTAATAATTTGGCCTTTGGGATTAACAAAAGCAGATATTCCATTATTTGTTGATCTTATAACATTTTTACCTTCTTCAATTGATCTGAATATTGAGTGACTCAAATGTTGTTGAGGTCCAATGGTTTTTCCAAACCAACCATCCTCAGAAATATTTAATATAAAATCATAATAATTTTTATTTGGATTGATTTTTCCTGAATAGATAATTTCATAACAAATAAGTGGGATAAATTTTAATTGATTTATTTCCAAAATTTCTCTCTTATCATCAGCTGAAAATGATTGATATCCTTGAGTTATTTTTTTTAAACCCATTCTTTTAAAAAAATTTTCAAAAGGCAAAAATTCTCCAAATGGAACAAGTTTATTCTTATTATACTTATATAATAATTCTGACTCGTTATTTAATACTATTAAAGAATTATAAATTTTATTTTGGTTGATACTATTTATACCCAATATGACCTTATGGTTAGTATTATAATTGTCTTTGAAGATATTTTTGAAAAATTTTAGATCTTTTAAGTATATACCTGTAATAATTCCCTCTGGGTAAATGAATATTTTTTTTTTTAGGTTCTGTGGATCACTTAGACTAATCAATTCATTAATACTTTTTTCAGTATCTTGGTTTGATAAAAATCTTTTAATGGGTACATTTGGAGAGACAACTCGAATAATGGAACTTAAATTATCATATTTTTTTTTTTCAAAATTTTTAATAATAAAATTTCCATATAAAAAGTTGATCATTACTAAGATTAAACTAAGACCAAACATTAAAAACTTAGTTAAGCTTTTATATTTAAAAAAGAATATTACTGGTAATAAAAATATAGTTATTAATAATAAATTTAATGAATAAGTGCCTATATAAGACAAAATTTGTAAAGAATGTAAATTATTTGAAAGACTGAAAACCACTAAATTCCACGGAAAACCACCAAAAATAAAACTTCTTAGAAATTCAATGCCGCCAAAAAATATCGAAAAAATCAATACTGATGATAGTTTATTTTTTAAATTAAAAAAACTACTTAGGAAAGTAACTAAACCATAAAATATTCCCAAAAATAGAGGAATTACTATTAATGCAAATGGTATAATAAATTTAAAATTTACATCAAATGTCAAAGAATTTGTAATCCAATAAAGGTTAGAAATAAAATAACCAAATCCGAAGACCCAACCAACAAAAAATGATATGATTTTTTTATGGGCATAATTTATCAATATATAAAGTATTGTCGGAAATGTTAAAAAATTAATAAATACAAAATTATATGGCGGTAAACTAAATGATGTTATTATACCTAAAAATAAACATATAAAATATAGATAAGCTTTATTTTCTAGAATAGATTTCAATTTATTTTATTCAATTTTTTAAATATTAAATTTTCTTTTTTCTTCATTAAATAATAATCTTTATTTTTTTTATGATCATATCCTAAGAGGTGTAAATAACCGTGTATCCACATTTTATCTAATTCATGGTCAAAACTCGATGATTTTGCTCTTCTATTAATTATTTCAAAAGAAATTGCTATATCTCCTAAATATATTTTATTTTTTAATTTAACTTTTAAAGGAAAAGAAAGCACGTCTGTAGAAACATTTTTATTTCTAAACTTTGAATTTAGATCTTTCATTTTTTTATTATTAGTAAGCATCACAGTAAATTCTTGGTTTTTATTTTTAAAAGCTCTAAATTTAGATAATTTGTTTAATTTTTTTTTGAAGTAAATTTCTGGTTTTTTTAATCGTTTTTCCCAAATTTTTTTATCTAAAACTATGTTGGCTTTAATCATTAATCTGAATTTTTATCAGAATAAGCCTTGACTATCTTAGAAACTAGTGGGTGTCTTACAACATCTGTATGATCAAAATCTACTACGGATATCTCCTTTAAATGACCAAGTAATTTTTTTGATCTATTTAAACCTGACATTATTTTATTAGGTAAGTCTATTTGGGAAGGATCACCATTAATAACTATTTTGGAATTTTCACCAATTCTTGTTAAGAACATTTTTATTTGAGTATCAGTAGCATTTTGTGCTTCATCAAGAATTGCAAAAGAATTTTTTAAAGTTCTTCCCCTCATGAAAGCTAGTGGTGCAATTTCAATATCTCCAATTTCTATTTTTTTTTGGATTTTTTCAAAATCTAATAAATCATATAATGAATCATAAAGAGGTCTTAAATAAGGGTCAACTTTTTCTCTCATATCTCCTGGTAAAAAACCTAATCTCTCACCCGCCTCTACTGCTGGTCTAGATAAAATAATTCTCTCAATTTTTTTTTCCAGCAGCATAGTTAATGCAACCGCAACTGCTAAAAAAGTTTTACCAGTTCCCGCTGGTCCTGCAGAAATAACAATATCTGATTCTTTTAAAGCTCTTATGTAATTTTTTTGCTTCTCTGATCTTGGTATTACAGATTTTTTTGGAGTTTTTATTATGTATTCTACATTTCCACTTTTATTTGTAACTTTCTCATCAATCATAAATTTGTTTACAGAGGATTCTATATCCTTTTTTTCTAATGTTCCATTATTTAAAAATTGATCTACAAGAAATTGAATTGCATTCTTTATTAATTCATTTTTTTCAGGAGTATTTTTTAATAAAATTGAATTTCCTCTCGAGTAAATGCTAGTATTTGTAATTTTTTCTAATTCTTTTAAATTATTATTAAATTCTCCTAAAATACCCAAAAGTAATTCATTACTTTGAAATACAATACTCAAGGCATTGTTTTCTGAATATACATATTTTAAATCTGGATTAATTTTTGATCTTGCAAAGTTTTTCAAATTATGCCGCTTTCATTTCATCTGTTACTTTGCCAAATAAAGAATTTTGGTTACTTTTTTCGATATTAACTTTAATTAATTTGCCAATGTGGCTTTCATTGCCATCAAAAATCACTGAATTTAAAAATTTATTTCTTCCAAAAAATTTGTTTTGCTTTTTAAGTTTATTTTCCACTAGTACCTCTAAGGTTTTACCTTCCAAAGATTTATTCAATTCTATTTGATTACTAAATAACTTTTCTTGAATAGCTATCAGTCTATTCTTAAGTTTATCTTTATCGGTAATCTCTAATTCCGCAGCTTTTGTCCCTGGTCTTGGACTAAAAATAAAAGAGAAAGAATTTATAAATTTAATTTTATTAACTAAATTTATGGTTTCTTTAAAATCATTCTCCGTTTCTCCAGGATATCCAATAATAAAGTCGCTAGAAAATTTTATATCAGGATTAATTTTGATTAATTTTTCATAAATATTTAAATAATAATTTACAGTATGTTTTCTGTTCATCATTTTTAGTATTCTATCAGAACCACTTTGAATTGGTAAATGAACAAAAGGCATTAATTTTTTTGAATTTTTGTAACATTCAATGAGGTCATCTGTCATATCTCTTGGATGAGAGGTGGTATATCTAATTCTACTTATTTCGTTGTATTTGCTGAGTGTATTAATAAGATCTGACAATCGGTATTCTCTAGATCCGTCTATATAAGAATATGCATTTACGTTTTGGCCAAGAAACGTTATTTCTCTAGATCCGTTCTTTATCAATCTCTCAGCTTCATCAATAATGCTTTTGAATGGTCGAGAATATTCTGGTCCTCTAGTATAAGGAACAACACAAAAGTGACAAAACTTATCACAACCTTCCTGGATTGTTAAAAAAGATGAAACATTGGTATTGTTATTTTTGATATTATCGAAGTACCTAAACTTTGAAACTGAGTCAAATTCAGTTTCTTCAACTTTTTTTTCTTCCTCAAAACTTTTTAAAAATTTATTTATTTTTTGATAAGATTGAGGACCTATGACCAAATCTATATATTTTTCTCTATTAAGCATCTCAGTATTTTCTGCTTGTGCAACGCAACCTGCAACAACCATTATTGGTTTTTTTTTACCTTTATATAATTTTTTAACTCTTCCAATTTCATGATAAACTTTATCTTTAGCTTTATCTCTAATATGACAAGTATTTAAAATATAACAATCGGCCTCATCTTGATTTTCAGTTTTGTTATAACCTATCGCTCTAACAGCATCATATATCCTGCGAGAGTCGTACTCATTCATTTGACAACCAAATGTCTTTATAAAAACTTTCTTATGCATGAATTATTTTTTTTTAATTCCGTATAATTCTAATTTGTGGTCAACGAGTTTGTAGCCGTATTTATCAGCAATTTTTTTTTGTAATTCTTCGATCTCCTCGTCAACAAATTCTATTATTTCTCCAGTTTTAATATCAATTAAGTGATTATGATCATCATTTAGCTCATATCTTGCTTTGCCAGATTTAAAATCATGTTTTGTTAAAATTCCAGCTTCTTCAAAAAGTTTGACTGTTCTATAAACTGTAGCAATACTAATTTTAGAATCTATTTGAGAAACTCTATTGTATAATTCATCAACATCTGGGTGATCCGACTCTCCATATGTTTTTTTGGACTCTGATATTACTCTTGCGATTATCCTTCTTTGATCTGTAAGTTTTACTCCATTTTTTTGGCATTTTTCTTCGATCGTTTCTAGCATGGTTTATTTTAACTCGAGTAAAGGGGTTTAATCAAATTAATATTTGTAAAATTTTTTTTTTCAATTTTTACTAACTGATCTACACCATTTTCGGTTAAGTGTTCACTCAAAAATCCATATAAATCAATATTTTTTGCAAAAGCAATACCTTTAGCAATTGCTATTGAATTTCTAATGCTTGAGATTTTGCCAGGCCCTTGATTCACAAATATTTCACTTATTTTATCTAAATTTGAATTATGTTGTTTAAGGAAATTTAAAATTAATATCATTATTTTGTCAAAATTTTCTCTACTGTTTATATGAGCGGTAGTATAAGATTCTGTATTAGTTATGAGAGAAAATAAAATTTTATCATCTGCAGCATTAATAACTAAAATATTCATTTTTTTTATCATTTTTTTAAACGTTAAAGCTGAAGTAGTAAATAAAAAATATTTTAAAAATGAACAGGGTGTTTTGGCAATTATGTATCATAGATTTGAAGAAAATAAGTATCCATCTACAAATATAAGATTAAATATATTTAAAAAACATATTAATTTAATAAAAGAAAACAATTTAAATTTTTATAATCCTAGTGAATTTTCAAAAAATTTTAATAAAGTCAAGGATCAAAAGAAAATCTTACTAACTATTGATGATGCATTTACATCGTTCTATGAAAATGCTTGGCCAATATTAAAAAAAGAAAAAATTCCATTTATTTTATTTGTCTCAACAAAGGCAGTCGGGAATAAAGGATACATGAACTGGAACCAAATAAAAGAAGTAGAAAAAGCGAATTTCGCATACATTGGTAATCATTCACATTCACACGATTATTTGACTAAATTTACTTTTCGAAAGTTTGTAGAAGATATTGAGAAATCAATTAAAATTTTTAATGACAAATTAGGTTATAATCCAATTTTTTTTTCATATCCTTTCGGTGAATATAATTTAGATCAGAAAAATTATATTTCAAACAATTTTGAATTCGCATTTGGTCAACATTCAGGTGTTATCGATTTAAATAAAGATAGATATGAACTACCAAGATTTCCTTTAAACGAAAAATACGGAGAAATAAAAAGATTTAAAGAGGTAATGTCTTATTTGCCACTTCAATATAGAATTATTAAACCTGAAAACAAATTTATGAATGATGGAGAAAACCCGCCTAAAATGACAATAGAATTTTTTAAAGATCAAAAAAATTTAGAAAAAATTAATTGTTTTTCAAATGAAGGCTCAAAATGGAGAAAAACAAATATTGTCTTAATTGATAACATATTAAATATTAATTTTGCAGATAAGTTTATTGAAAGAAGAGGAAGAATTAACTGTTCTTTAAAAGATGAAAATGGGTGGAGATTTTCAGGTTTTCAATTTGTTCAAAATTAAATTAATTTTTTAGTCTTATTACTTATCGGCATTATATTAACATCATCAAAATCTTTAAGAGAATTTTGCTTTATAATTTGTTTTAAAACATCAATGTACTGTTGCCCCGTCTCCGCGTATTTGTCTAAATAATTTACCAACTTTAAACTATCTAATTTTTCATCGTTGTCTCTTTGAATTGCTCTTTCTTTTCTAAATTCGATATAACTGCTGTGAGTATTTAAATTTCTCTGATATGCTCTGACTGATGCTTTAAGAACTGCAAACTTTGCTACTTTATGTTTTGCATCTTTGTCAACACCTGCTGGTCTAATACCTTCCCCATTCCAAGTCCATTGTCCAAATAATGCATTACCCTCTTGTGCAAATCTTGATGTTCCCCATCCAGTTTCTTTAGCCGCTTGTGCAAGCGCTAGAGAGACTGGCACTTCATCCATTCTAACTTTCAGAGAATAAAAATCTCCGTCTCTTAAACCATATTGTTTAAATTTTTCTTTTAACCAATTCTTTTCTTTTTGAGTGTTGATACTCTTGCTTAATATTCTGAATAATTCCTTTCTATCAAGTCGAATTTTAGCATTCTCTTCAACTATTAAAGGTAAAACTATTTGTATAAATAATCTCTTTCTCTTTTTTGAACTCTCAATACTTTTAATCTCCCTTGGAAGATGGTCAATTTTATTACCGATGTTTACTAACTTAGTATCTCTAACTCTTTCAAGATTATAATTTGTATCTTTGAATAATTGTTCTATTGTTCTAGCATCAAATCTTATTGAATTTTGCCCCTCATCGTCTGTACTGAAGAAATCAATGTCAGCAAAAATATTTTTCAGATTCAGTTTATTTGTTTTAGTTTCTTTCTCCCCATCAAGGATTTTATTTCTTTTTTCTAATTCTTGGTCAAAATTCACACCAGCGTTTGAGATTATAGATTTTTGAAAATTTAGATTTTTATCTAAAAAGTTACTTACAGTTGGTAATAAAAAAAATGAGAATATTACAAAAATACTAATAATAGAAAATCTAAATATATTATTTTTCTTTTTCTTCTCTTTAATATTTTTAATTTTTGTACGCCTAATCATTTATTTCAATATAATTATTATTATTTAATTATATAGCTAAAACTTCTTTAACTTCAGGAATGTAATGACAAAGTAGGTTTTCTACGCCTTTTTTTAAAGTAAGAGTTGAAGATGGACAACCTGAGCAACTTCCCTTTAACAAAACTTTAACTTTTCCGTCCTTGAATTCTTGAAACTTTATATCACCTCCATCTCTTGCTACAGCGGGTCTGATTTTAGAGTCTAATATACTTATAATTTTTTTTTCAATTTCTGAATAATTTTTGTTTTGCTCTTCTTCATTTAATTTATCGATAATGCATGTATTGCCATTTGCATAATGCTCATTGATATAAGATATAACGATATGCTGAATATCTTCCCATTTTTTACTCTCTTCTTTATTTATAGAAAGGAAATCTTCCCCTAAGAATACTCCAGTTACACCATTTACCTGTAATAAATTCTTTATGAGCAAATTATTTGTATCTTCCTGATTTAAAACCTCTAAAGGACCAACATTAGATACTTTTCTGCCAGGTAGAAACTTTAATGAATTTGGATTTGGTGTATTTTCAGTTTGTATAAACATAGGCTTTATATAATGTTTATTTCAAAATATTAAATGATTAAAAACCAACTATTTCTTTTATCTTTTTAACTTTTTTAGACGAAATATCCTGCGCTTTTGCTGCACCATCCTCTAAAATTTGATCTATATAATTATTGTCTGACAACAATTTTTGTATTTCTTTTGATATAGGTGATAGTTGTGTCACAATTATTTCAGAGAGTTTATTTTTTAAATCAGAAAAATTTTTTCCCTCAAATTCGCTAAATGTATCAGTAATATTTTGATTACTTAAGCTAGAATAAATACCCATCAAATTTTCTGCTTCTGGTCTGCCCTTAAGTCCTTCTACATTTCCAGGTAAAGTATCATTATCAGTTTTTGCTTTTTTTATTTTGTTAATAATTTGATCCTCTGTATCTGTTAAATTGATCCTACTTCCTTCAGCAATATCTGACTTACTCATTTTTTTTGTGCCATCTCTCAAACTCATTATTCTTGAAAAATTTTTTTGTATGAGGGGCTCAGGAAGTCTTAGAAAATCTGGGCATTTGTATTCGTTATTAAATTTTTGAGCTATATCTCTACAAAGTTCTAGATGCTGTTTTTGATCATCTCCAACTGGCACATGAGTAGCATCATACAAAAGAATATCAGAGGCCATTAGAATTGGATAAATATATAAACCAACACTAGCTTTTTCTTTGTCTTTTCCAGCTTTCTCTTTGAATTGTGTCATTCTATTTAGCCAACCCATTCTCGCAATACATCCTAAAATCCAAGAACCCTCAGCATGTGCGGGAACTAAAGATTGATTAAATATTATACTATTTTTTGGATCAATACCGCTTGCTATAAACGCTGCTGCTGTCTCCCTAATATTATTTTTTAACTCTGTAGGATCTTGCATTACTGTGATGGCATGAAGATCAACAACACAAAAAATGCAGTTGTTATCTTTATTATTTTGTAAATCTACAAAATTTTTTATTGCGCCTATATAGTTGCCAAGATGTAAATTTCCCGTTGGTTGAACTCCTGAAAAAATTTTTTTAGACATAATTTAGTAGTTTAATTTAATATCAGATATTTTAAAGGCCTTAATGAGTATTGAAATTAACAAATAAAAAGCAAATGTTAAAACAACTAATAATATAATTGCTAAAAATTTATAACTATTTGTAAATATAAAATAATTACTAAAATAATTTATTAATATTTTAAATAATCCCAAACAAATTAAATTTACAATAAATATTTTAAACAGCTGTTTAAAAAAAGAATTACTAAAATTAAAGTAATTTTTATTTAGGGCAAATACCATCAGTAAGAAACCATTCAACCAAGAAGAAATACTTGTTGCAATAGGAATTATTATAAACCCCAGTTTACCAAATAAAGATACACTTATAACAATATTTAAAATTACAGAAATCAATGAAAAGTAAAAAGGTGTTTTGGTATCATTTCTTGCAAATATAAAACTTGAAAATATTTTTATCATCGAGAATGCAGGTAGACCTAGTGCGAAATAAAATAATGCAAGGGCTGAATTTTTAACGCTTTCTTCGTTAAAAGATCCGTATCCAAAAAGCGCAGATACAATTTCTTCGGAGGCAAAAATTAATGCAAGTGTAGCAGGAAGACTTAAAAATAAACTCAACTCTAAAGACTTATTTTGTAATATTTCTAATTTTCTTTTGTTTCTACTCTTAACATATCTACTTAAGTTAGGTAGGATAATTATACCAATTACAATCCCCGCTATCGCTAAGTTTATTTGATATATTCTGTCTGCATAATACAAATATGAGACTGCACTTGCTTGAAAAGATGCAATTATAGTTCCAACTAATATATTTATTTGGGTAACCCCGGATGAAAATATACTTGGTAAAAGTTTCTTAAAAAAAAATTTTATTTTTTTATCTATTTGGAAATTGAGGTTAAAATTAGGATAAAAATATTTTCTAGTAAAAATAATTAAAAATATAAATTGTATAATTCCTGCAAATGTTAAAGCATAACTTAGATAGTAAACTAAATCTGTATCATTTTTTATAATGAGGAAACATATTATTAATATTATATTTAAAAAAAGAGGAGCAGCAGCAGCGGCTGCAAATTTGTTATGTGAATTTAAAATCGCTGAAAAAAAAGATGCTATACTTATAAAAAATAAAAATGGAAAAGTAATTCTGGTTAAATCAACAGCTAATTTGAACTTTTCATCTAAATCTGAGAAGCCAGGAGCAATCAATTTTATAAAGCTTGGCATAAAAATCTCTACTAATATTGTTAGACTTAAAAGTGCTAAGACCAATAAATTAAATACTGAGTTTGCAAATTTTTGAGCTTTTTTTTTACTAGACAAAAGTTCTGATGTGTAAGATGGAACAAATGCTGCATTAAAGGTGCCTTCTGCAAATAATCTTCTAAAGGTGTTTGGTATTCTAAATGCTACGAAGAATGCATCAGCAATTGGTCCCGAACCAAGATAAATAGCTATAAAAAAATCTCTAATATATCCTAAAATTCTGCTTAGAATAACGAACAGACTAAATGTGCCTGTTGACTTAATTAAATTCATAAATCATATTAGTAACTTAATCCTTTTGTATATCTAACAAATAATGAAAAAAAACAAAATTGAACATTATTCTGATAAAGAAGCTTTGGATTTTCATACTAATGATAAATCTGGCAAAATAGAGATCGTTTCATCTAAGCCAGTAACTACAAAAAGAGACTTGGCCCTGGCTTATTCTCCTGGTGTTGCGGCTCCTGTAAAAGCAATAGCAGATAATCCTGAGTTAGCATATGAATATACTACTAAAGGGAATCTAGTTGCAGTAATTAGTAATGGATCAGCAATATTAGGACTAGGAAATTTAGGTGCGATAGCATCAAAACCAGTGATGGAAGGAAAAGCTGTTCTATTTAAAAGATTTGCAGATATTGATTCTATAGATTTAGAAATAGATACGGAGGATACAAAAGAAATAATTAATTCCATAAAGCATATAGCAAAAAGTTTTGGTGGTATAAATCTGGAAGACATTGCGGCTCCAAACTGTTTTATAATTGAGGAAGAATTAAAAAAAATTCTTGATATTCCTGTGTTTCACGATGATCAACATGGGACAGCAATCATAACAACAGCTGCATTAATTAATGCAGTTGATATAGCAAAAAAAAACTTAAAAAAAATTAAAATAGTAATTAATGGTGCAGGTGCTGCAGCTATGGCATGTGCAAAATTATTTAGGAGCACAGGTATTCCAAAAAATAATATTAAAATGTTGGATACAAAAGGTGTAATAAATAAAAATAGAAAAAAAATTAGTTCATGGAAAAAAGAATTTGCAGTAGAAACAAAGGATAAAAGTTTAGATGACGCGATGAAAAATGCAGATGTATTTTTAGGTTTATCTGCAGCAGGTGTTGTAAAAAAAAGTATGGTTAAAAAAATGGCTAAAAATCCAATTATATTTGCGTGCGCAAATCCAGATCCTGAAATTAAACCAGAAGATATAGAAGAAGTGAGGAATGATGCGATTATAGCAACAGGTAGATCTGATTATCCAAACCAAGTAAATAATTTAATTGGTTTTCCATATATATTTAGGGGAGCATTAGATGTTAGAGCAAAAACTATTAATGAAGAAATGAAGGTAGCAGCAGCTAATGCTATTGCTTCACTTGCAAGAGAATTTGTACCTGACGAGGTCGCAGCTGCTATGGGTGGTGAGAGACCTAATTATGGAAGAGAATATATTATTCCATCTACTTTTGACCCTCGGTTAATAAGCGTAATACCAGTAGCAGTAGCAAGAGCTGCTATAAAATCTGGTGTTGCTAGAAAAAAAATAGAAAATTTTGATCAATATTCAGAACAGCTAAAACAAAGGCTTGATCCATCTGTAACGATTATGCAGGGAATAAATAACCAAATTAAAAAAACAAATAAAAAAGTTGTATTTGCAGATGGTGAAGATGAAAATACTTTGAAGGCGGCTATAGCATTTAAAAATAGTGGACTGGGTACACCTATTTTAGTTGCTAAAGAAAAAGTTGTTAAAGAAAAACTTAGAGAGATTGGTTACGGAGATAACTTTGATATTGAGATTGTAAACTCTACTTTCAGTGACAAACGAAAAAAATATGTGAATTACCTATTTAAAAAACTTCAAAGAACAGAGGGAATGCTTGAAAGAGATTGTGATAAAATGGTTAGAAATGACAGAGTTATATGGGGTTCTTGCATGGTTGCATGTGGTGATGCTGATGCAATGGTAACTGGAAATTCAAGAAGATATGGACAATCTCTTGATAAAGTAAAAAAGGTCATAGATGTTAGGCCGGGAGAAATTATGTTTGGATTGAACATGATTGTAAATAAGGGCAAAACAGTTTTTATTGCGGATACAAGTGTTCACGAATATCCAACATCTGAACAGCTCTCTGAAATAGCTATTTCTGCATCTAGAGTAGCAAAATTATTTGGTTTTGAGCCAAAAGTTGCTTTTCTTTCACACTCAACCTTTGGTCAACCAATTACAGCTAGAACAAAGCATATAAGAGATGCAGTAGAAATTTTAAAAAATAAAAAGGTTAATTTTAAGTTTGATGGAGATATGCAGCCTGATGTGGCCTTAAGTGATGAATATAAAGACCTTTATCCATTCTCCGAAATTGTTGGTAATGCAAATATATTGATTATGCCTGGACAACATAGTGCTGCTATAACTTATAAAACAATGAAAACTTTAGGTGGCGCTAAAGTTATCGGACCGCTATTAATCGGTTTAGGTCAAGCCATTGAAATTGCTCCGTTGAGATCATCAACATCTGACATATTAAATTTAGCATCTGTTGCAGCATATTCAGCAGGAGTAATTAATTACAAGAAACCAAATTAGTTTTTTACAACTCTCAAATCTTCAACTAAAAAAATGCTTGTAACTACATCTTCTACATCAAGAACTTTTTTAGCCTCGTTAATAACTTCAGCTCTTTCTTCTTCATTTTGCGAAATTCCGTAAACATAAATTATTTTCTTATATGTATCGATATCATAATTAGCAGACTTAATTTTTTTATTGGTTATTAAAGCGGTTCTTAATTGAGAAGTTATTAGTACATCTTTTGCGGTTTGTTTAAAATTAAACTCTTCCTTAATTTTTAAATCATTTTTTACTGATCTGGCACCTTTTATTTCCCAGCCTAGTTTTGTAATTTTTAATTTTTCTTCAATAGTATTTACTTTACCAGTTATAAATATTCGGCCATCTAAAACTTTGGACTTTACATTTAGTAAATAATTTTTGTCCATTAATATAAGTTTTGCTCTTAAGTTTTTTTGCATTAAAGAATCGTCTATTTGAGTTCCTATTGTTCTTGGATCCATTGCAATGGAAACCCCTGTTCCTAAAACTCCAGTTGAAGAATATCCAACACATCCTGAGATTAAAATAAAAGTTATAATTAAAATTAAATTTCTAAATTTCATTTTTTTTCTTTAAACAATAATCATAAACAATTTTTTTTGATATATTATTTTCCTTACTAATTTTTGATGTAATATCTTTAATTGACATTTTTTTTAAAAGTTTGATAATTTTTTTTTTAACTGATTCTTCTATTACTTGTAACCTATTTTCTAAATTTAAATTTTCTGATATAACTACAGTAATCTCACCTTTTTCTGATATATTAATATTATTGAGGTTTTTAATCTTATCTCTAATATATTCTTCGTGTAACTTTGTCATTTCTCTGGTAATTAAAATATCTCTATCACCAAAATATTTTTGAATTTGTGCTGTAATTTTTTTTATTTTTTTGGGTGAAATAAAAAAGACAATTGAGTAATTTAAATTAGAAATCTTATGAAAAAGTTGATCAATTTGTGACTTTTTATCTGGCAAGAAACCACAAAAAAAGAAATTGTTTGAAAAGCCGCTTATAGAAACAGCTGCAGCAACAGCGGAAGATCCTGGAACAGGAAATATATCAATTTTATTTTTAATACATTCATTTATCAAGATTCCACCAGGATCTGAAATTGTTGGAGTACCTGCATCTGAAATGATAGAAACTATTTTATTTTCTTTTAGAAAATTTAATACATATTTGATGTTTTTCTTTTCATTAAATTTATGATTAGATAATAATTTTGTATTTATATTGAACTTAGATAATAGTTTACTTGAAACTCTTGTGTCTTCTGACAAAATCAAGTCTGATTTATTAAGTATATATATAGCCCTGAAAGTAATATCACCTAAATTTCCTATCGGAGTAGAAACACAATATAGCCCAGGTTTTAAACTATCATTTATTTCAAAATTATACATTTAATGACGATGAAGAAATTATATATCATAATTTTAAAAGTTTTTCTTATAATCGTTTTCTCACATCTTAAAGCAATTTCAGAGGAGAAAATTAAAATAGGTTTAATTGTACCTTTGTCAGGCGAATATTCATATATTGGTAATTCAATTCTTAAATCTACAAGAATGGCATTAGATAAAATTAATGATGACAGAATAACAGTTGTACCAAAAGATACTAAAGCAAACCCAATAGATGCATTAAAAGTATCAAATGAGCTTTACAATAATGGAATAAAAATAATTATTGGACCAGTATTCAATGAGAGTAATAAATATTTAGACGAATTAAATGAAGTCACATTCTTATCTTTTACAAACAAAATTAGAAATAATCCAAAAAATGTAATTTCCGCAGGAGTAAATGCAATATCACAAATAAATACAATTAAAAAATATTTAAGTGAAAATAATTTAAAAAATACGATATTTTTGGTTCCCGAGACAGAGTATAAAAGAGAAATAGAAGAAGCTATTAAAAAATCAAACTTATTGTTAAAAGAAGAATTTGTCTACAGCAAAGACCCAACATTGCTAACAAAACAAATAGAAGATTTAACAAGGTATCAACAAAGAAAACAAAATTTAAAAAACGAAATTAAAAGGATAGAAAATTCAAATTCTTTCAATAAAAAAAAAAAAATTGATGAATTAAAGAAAAAAGATACTTTGGGTTTTATTAATTTTGATTCAGTAATAATTGCTGATTTTAGCGAAAGTCTAAAAAGTGTTGCCACATCTTTATTATATACAGATGTGTCATCCAAAAGAGTAAAATACATTACATTGAATCAATGGTTTGATGAAAGTCTTTTAAAGGAAACTTCATTACATCCAATATATTTCCCATCAATAAACAAAGATAATTTTGAAATATTTCAAAAAGAATACATACAAAATTTCAAAGATATACCAAATCAAATATCATTTTTAAGCTATGATCTAATAGGGTTGGTATATTACTTGTTAATAAATAATGATTTTAAAACCAATGAAAATTTGTTTATTAAGAAAAATAAATTTAAAGGTAAAATAGGTATTTTTGAAATAAATAAGAAAACAATTACCCATCAATTAAACTTTTATGAAATACAAGACAAATATTTTAAAGAAATTTTTTAATTTGTCTGAAAGCTCGTGCTCGGTGATCATTTTTAAATTTTAACTTTTGACTCATTTGACCAAATGTTAATCTTTTATTTTCAGGAATAAAAATTGGATCATAACCGAAACCTTTATTTCCAATTTTCTTTTTTGAAATTTTACCATTAATAATTCCTAATGATTGAATTGGTTTTTTTTTTAGTCCATAAATAGTTAATGCACAAATAAATCTTGCTTTAATTTTTTTTAACTTCCAGTTTTTATCGACCTTCGATAACTTTTGATATACTTTGGATATTGCCAAACTAAAATCACCCTTTTCTCCACCCCATCTTGCCGAATAAATACCTGGCTGATTATTTAGTATGTCAATTTCAAGTCCTGAGTCATCTGCGATACAAATTTTTTTTGTTTTTTTTGAAAAATACTTCGCTTTTATTAAAGAATTTTTTAGAAACGTATTTCCATTTTCTTTCGGGCTTTTAAGGCCATAGTCTTTTGGAGAGGTAATAGTGTAGTATTTTGGCAGTAAATCTTTAATTTCTTTTATTTTTCCGTCATTATTTGACCCTACTACGATTTCTTTAATTTTTTTTTTTAACATCTAGAATTTCATGAATTTCATACCATATAGAATGTAATGGAAAAAGAAGAAACACAAAATAAGAAAAATCAAAATTTAAAAGACGAAAACTTAGAGCCAAGCACAGATAAGCAGGTCCCAGAAGAGACTGAAAAAATAGAGGAAGTAGAGCAGCTTTCGCCTGAAGATGAAATTAAGAACCTTAAAGATAAAGTTGCAAGAACATTTGCAGAAATGGAAAATCAAAGGAGAAGATTTGAAAAAGAGAAAGATGAAGCTTTTGAATATGGTGGATTTTCTTTTGCAAGAGAAACACTTAATCTTCTAGATAATTTAGAGAGATCAAAACAAACACTGGAAAGTGACGAAACTATAAAAGATAAAGACACACTAAAAAAATTAATAGAGCACATTGATATTATTAATAAAGATATGATTTCAATTTTCAAAAAAAATAATATTGAACCGATTAAAGCAATTAACGAAAAATTGGATCCAAATTTACATCAGGCTATGATGGAAATCGAAGATGATACCAAAGATCAAGGCACAATAGTTCAAGAAATTCAAAAAGGTTTTATGATGAAGGATAGGTTACTAAGACCTTCGTTAGTAGCTGTATCTAAAAAAAAAGTTGAAGATAAACAGAATAACCAAAAAAACCAAGAAAATGAGGAAAAAGAGGTAAAAAATTAATTATTTATTATGGTTGTAGTTGTAAAATTAACACTTATATGAGCATCAAACAGGATTAATTATGAGCAAAGTTATAGGAATTGATTTGGGAACAACAAATTCTTGTGTTGCTGTTATGGAAGGAACGCAAGCAAAAGTCTTGGAGAATGCTGAAGGAGCAAGAACGACACCTTCGGTTGTTGCATTTACTGATGAAGGAGAAAAATTAATAGGACAGCCTGCGAAAAGACAAGCTGTTACAAATCCTGAAAATACAATATTTGCAGTTAAAAGATTAATTGGAAGAAATTTTGATGACCCAACAGTTAAAAAAGATGTAGAGACTGCACCTTTTAAAATAGTTAATTCTGATAAAGGTGATGCATGGATTGAAGCAAAAGGCCAAAAATATTCACCATCACAAATTTCAGCTTTTACACTTCAAAAAATGAAAGAAACAGCAGAAAAATATTTAGGCTCAGAAGTAAAACAAGCAGTTATTACTGTTCCAGCATATTTTAATGACGCTCAGAGACAAGCTACTAAAGATGCAGGTAAAATTGCTGGCCTAGAGGTTTTAAGAATTATAAATGAACCAACAGCAGCATCTCTAGCTTATGGTTTAGATAAAAAAGCTAACAAAAAAATAGCAGTTTACGATCTAGGCGGTGGAACATTTGATGTTTCAATTCTAGAATTGGGTGACGGAGTATTCGAGGTAAAATCAACAAATGGTGATACATTTTTAGGTGGAGAGGATTTTGATAATGCTATTGTGGATTATTTGCTCTCAGAATTTAAAAAAGAAAACGGTATTGATTTAAAATCAGATAAACTAGCTTTACAGAGATTAAAGGAAGCTGCAGAAAAAGCAAAAATAGAATTATCATCTGCAACACAAACTGAAATAAATCTTCCATTTATTACTGCTGATAAAACTGGACCAAAACATATTAATCTGAAAATGACTAGGGCTAAATTAGAGGCATTAGTCGAAGATCTGATTTCAAGAACAATCCCACCATGTAAAACTGCTTTAAAAGATGCGGGCCTATCTGCAAGCGAAGTAGATGAAATAGTATTAGTTGGTGGCATGACTAGAATGCCAAAAGTTATAGAAGAAGTAAAAAATTTCTTTGGGAAAGATCCTAATAAATCTGTAAATCCTGATGAAGTTGTCGCCATGGGTGCTGCAATTCAAGCTGGCGTGTTACAAGGTGATGTAAAAGATGTGTTGCTTTTAGATGTAACTCCTTTATCTCTAGGGATAGAAACATTGGGTGGTGTATCAACAAAATTAATTGATAAAAATACAACTATTCCAACCAAAAAGAGCCAAGTATTTTCAACCGCTGAGGACAATCAACCTGCTGTATCGATTAGAGTGCTTCAGGGTGAAAGAGAAATGGCATCAGATAACAAAGTTTTAGGAAATTTTGAATTAGTTGGCATAGCTCCAGCACCAAGAGGTGTTCCACAAATTGAGGTAACATTTGATATTGACGCAAATGGTATTGTAAATGTATCAGCGAAAGACAAAGGAACTGGTAAAGAACAAAAAATTCAAATTCAAGCATCTGGAGGATTAAGTGATGAAGAAATAAACCAAATGGTAAAAGATGCAGAGTCTAATAAAGAAGAAGATAAAAAGAAAAGAGAAGCTGTTGATTCAAGAAATCAAGCAGATACACTAATACACTCAACCGAAAAGAATTTAAAAGAGCACGGAAGTAAAGTTTCTGATGCAGATAAAAAGGCTATTGAAGACGCTTCAGCTAACTTAAGGAATGCTCTCAAAGGTACTGATGTTGAAGAAATTAAGAAAAAAACACAAGATTTAGTTCAAGCATCTATGAAATTAGGTGAAGCAATCTACAAATCACAACAAGGTGCAAAACCTGAAGATGCTCCAAAAGACGCAAAGAAAGAAGATACGAAAGACGATAACGTTGTTGATGCAGATTTTGAAGAAGTAAAAGACGAAAATAAAGAAAAAAGCGCCTAATTAAACAACTGTTTGTCTATAACATGTTATGGCAAAAAGAGATTATTACGAAGTTTTAGGTGTAAATAAAAATGCCTCCGCAGACCAGATAAAAACAGCTTACAGAAAACTCGCGGTTAAATATCATCCAGATAAAAATAAAGGTGATAAAGCAGCTGAAGAAAAATTTAAAGAAGCATCTGAAGCATATCACGTACTTTCCAATTCCGAGAGAAAACAAAATTATGATAACTTTGGTCATGCAGCTTTTGAAAATGGAGGTGCAGGAAGAGGTGGATTTGGAAACTTTGATTTTTCAAATCATTTTTCTGATATTTTTGAAGACTTTTTTGGAGAAGGTTTTGGTGGTGGTCGAAGATCAAGAAGGTCAAATAATAGAGGCTCAGACTTAAGATACGATTTATCAATATCTTTGGAGGAAGCTTTTTCTGGTAAAAAGCAAGATATAAAATTCTCTACATCCGAAAAATGTGATACTTGCAGTGGATCAGGTTCAAAACCTGGACATCAAGCAGGAACATGCTCGATGTGTGGTGGTCATGGACAGGTAAGATCTAGCCAAGGTTTTTTTACAGTCCAGCAAACATGTCCTCAATGCACTGGTGCAGGAGAAGTAATTACACATCCTTGCACGCACTGTAATGGACAAGGAAAAAAACAAGCTTCAAAAAGATTATCAGTTACAATTCCGAAAGGCGTAGATGATGGAACTAGGATAAGACTATCAGGGAAAGGTGAGGCTGGTTCAAGAGGAAGTAGTAGTGGTGATTTATACTTGTTCATAAATGTTCACTCTCATGATTTATTTAAAAGATCTGACGAAAATCTTTTTTTTGAATGTCCAGTCTCTATTGCAGATGCTGCCTTAGGAACCTCAATTGAAATTCCAACAATTGACGGTGGTAAAGCTAAAATTAAAATTCCCGCAGGGACACAAAGTGGAAAACAATTTAGATTAAGGGGAAAAGGAATGCCTTATATGAGAGGTAATGAATTTGGAGACCTTTATGTTCAAGTTAAAACAGAAGTCCCAATATCTTTAAATAAAGAACAGAAAGAACTACTTGAAAAATTTAGAGAAATTGAAAACGAAAAATCTAATCCAAGCATAAAAAAATTCTTTCAAAAAGCTAAAAGTTTCTGGAAAAACTAATCAATAGTGCTAATCTAAATTATTACAATGGGTATAATTAATTTAGCCATAACAGGATGTCTAGGAAGAATGGGTCAACAGCTCATTAAATCATCTATAAAAGACAAATCTACCAAATTAGTTGCTCTTACAGAAAATAGTTCTATTAATACAAAAATTTGTGGAATTAAACCTGAATTAAATACAGAAAAAGCTCTAAGCAAAGCAGATGTAATAATTGATTTCACAATACCAAAATGTACGTTTGAAGTTTTAAAGATAGCTACAAAATTAAAAAAAAAAGTAGTCATTGGTACAACAGGTTTTACAAAAAAAGAGGAAGAATTAATAAAGAAGTTTTCTAAAAAAATTCCGATTTTAAAAGCAGGAAACATGAGCCTTGGGATTAATTTGCTAATGTATCTAACTGAGATCACATCAGCATCACTTGGTGATAATTATTTAAGTAAAGTTTTTGAAATTCATCACAAACACAAAAAAGATTATCCATCTGGAACAGCTTTAATGCTTGGAAAAGGAATAGCTTCAGGAAAAAATAAAGATTTTTATAAAATGATGGGAAAAAAATTCTTAAATAAAAAAAAATTTCCTTACGGAAATAAAATTAATTTCAACTCAATTAGAAAAGGCGAGATTATAGGTGAACACGAAGTTACTTTTTCAAGTGGGAAAGAAATTATAACATTAAAGCATGATGCTTTTGATAGAGCTTTATATTCAGAAGGAGCGATAACTGCTGCTAAATGGCTGATAAATAGAAAACCAGGTCTTTATTCAATGAGAAATCTTCTGAATTTTAAATAATGAATGAAGCACAGAGAGCCAAAATTGTATTAAAAATACTCAATAAAACTTACCCAACAACACCTATACCATTAAAACATAGAAATATATTTACACTTTTGATATCCGTACTACTTTCAGCTCAATGTACAGATGTAAATGTTAATAATGTTACTAAAAATATTTATCCAAAATATAATAAACCAGAGCATTTTGTTAAACTTGGAAGAAAGAAAATTGAAAAATTGATAAAAAGTATAGGTATTTTTAGAATTAAAGCTAAAAGCGTTTATAATCTCTCAAAAACTTTAGTTGAGAAATACAATAGCAAAGTTCCAAGAACTTTTGAAGAGTTGGAACAATTACCTGGAGTAGGACATAAAACAGCCAGTGTAGTCATGTCTCAAGGTTTTGGCTTTCCTGCATTTCCTATCGATACACATATTCACAGACTCGCACAAAGGTGGGGTTTAACAAATGGAAAAAGTGTTGTGCAAACAGAGGAGGATTTAAAGCGATTATTCCCAAAAAAATATTGGAATAAACTACATCTTCAGATAATTTATTATGGAAGAGAGTATTGTAAAGCAAGGGATTGTTACGGTATGTCTTGTAAAATTTGTACCAGTTGTTATCCTAATAGAAAGACACCAGTAAAAACAAAAAAAGCTTAAATGAATTTAATAAATCTTTTTCCTCTCACAGTTATTAAAGATAAAATAGAGATTGCTGAAAAAGATAGAAATATCATGATTGAAGAAATTAAAGATATGAAAAAAAATTCAAAGAATGAAAATTACCAAACTGAAACTAATGCATGGACAGGGGATACACAAGGATTTGAGTTTATTCATAAAAATGAAAAGTTTAAATTGCTATTTAATGAAATTATAAAAAGAGTTTGGGGATATTTAAATTGTATTGAAATAGACAACAAATTAGTTGATTTGTATATCCAAAGGTCCTGGGCTACAATCTCAGAGGGTAACGAAAGAATAAAAAAACACAGACATTTTCAATCTCATATTTCTTTTGCATATTATTTAAAAAAGAGTAAGCAAGATTCAAATCTTGTAGTTTTTGATGAAAGTTACAAAAATGAGGTTATGCCAGGTATCTTTAGATCAGATACAGCTTTACAAAAAGGTATAGTAAGAAAAATGAATCATTTTAATGTTACTCAAGCAATAATCAATGTTGAGGAAAATGACATTGTTATTTTTCCGTCTAAAACTATACATTCCACACAACCTGCTAAGAGCAATGATGAGAGAATATCTATATCAGCAGATATCGTATGTGTGGCCAAAGATTCGAATTTACTAGAGATGGGAATGCCACCATTAAAAGAATGGTCAAAAATGTAAATATGAAGATATTAGGAATTGGGAATGCAATTGTTGATGTTATATGTAAAGTTGATGAAAACTTCATTTTAAATAAAAAATTAACTAAAGGCACAATGAAACTTATTTTTGAGGAAAATGAGTTCAAATCATTACTTTCCAGCTTAAAAATTGAAAAAACAATCTCAGGAGGCTCAGTTGCAAATTCAATTGTAGGATTATCTCAATTAGGTAATGAAGTTGGTTTTGTTGGCAAAATAAGCAATGATGAATTAGGCAATAAATACGAAGAAGGATTAAAATCAGAAAAAGTAGATTATTTTTACTCAAAGAAAAATGAGGAGTTGCCAACTGGAACATGTTTAATTTTAGTTACTCCTGATTCTGAGAGAACTATGTGTACTTTCTTGGGTATAGCGGGAAAAATTAATGAAGATGATGTAGATGCTAAAGTAATAAAAAATTCTGAAATGATATTTTTAGAGGGTTACTTATGGGATGAGGGAGAACCAAAAAAAGCATTTGAAAAAGCAATTAGTTACGCAAATAAAGTGGCAATGTCATTGTCAGATCAATTTTGTGTGGATAGACATAAATCACACTTCTTAGATTTAGTAAAAAATAAATTAGATTTAACATTTGCAAATGAACAAGAAATTATATCGTTAATAGATGCTAAGAATTTCAACGAAGTAATTGATTTTGCAAAAACTATAAAAAAACACTTGGTAATTACTCGTGGAGAGAAAGGTGCAATATCTATTTGTAACGATGAGATAGTTGAAAATGGTGTAGAAACTAAACTTGACATAAAAGATCTTACGGGTGCTGGCGATTTATTTGCCGCTGGTTTTTTACATGGTTATATAAACAATTTTAGTACACTAGAATGTCTCGACAAAGGAAAATATATGTCATCTAAAATTATACAGCAAATAGGGGCTAGACTTTAGTTTTTTTTCTATTGTAACTCCCTTTGCCTTTTTTAGGTTTTACAATTCTAAGCGTATATTTTTTATTTAAAAGTCTTTTTGCTATTGGATTTCTTTTAGTTTGTAACTTTGTAACCATTCTTTGAGCTTATTATAAAAAATTTGTCATTAAATTTACTTTCTACTTTTTTTCTTAACCTATATACGTGTGTTTCTACGGTATGCGTCTCAAGTTTTGATTTATGATCCCAAACTTCATATTGCAAATTGTCTATTGTAACCGCTTTTTTAGAGTTACTTAAATGAGTAATTATCTTTGTTTCTTTTTCTGTCAAAGATAACGATTTATTTTTGTAACTCATGGTTCTAGAGTTTAAATTAATATTATATTTGCCTACATAGATATTATTTTGTTCATTAAATTTATTTTTTAAAAATTGGATATTTACAATTTCAATTAATTTATTAATTCGAATTGGATAATTTTTAATAATTGTTTGATATTCTTTAAAAAATTTTTCTTCGCTGGAAATTACCACAATATTTTTTTTACTTAAACTTTGATTTATTTCTTCTTTATTTTCATAATCTACTTTGAAATTTAAATTACTTTTAATCTCATTTAATATGCTGAATAAAATAGGAAATTTATGTATTATGAGAATATTCGAATTTGTCATTTTTATACATTATGCCAATTATAGTTAAAAATAAAGATACTCTAATATTTGATGATTTTGTCTTTAAGTGTTGCGTAGGTTTGGGTGGTTTCACAAAAGATAAAATTGAGGGAGATAAAAAAACACCAAAAGGTGAATTTAAATTAGGTAACTTATATTTTAGAAATGATAGAAATAATAGACCAGAAACGAGTTTAAAGACAATCGTTTTAAAAAAAAATATGGGATGGTGTGATGATGTAAATTCAAAAAAATATTACAATAAATTAATAAACATCAAATCTAAAGTAAGACATGAAAAACTGTTTAGACGTGATTTTAAATATGATTACTTAATACATATAAAATATAACTGTAAAAAAAATAAATTAGGTAAAGGAAGTGCTATATTTATTCATTTAACAAAGAATTACAATCCTACAGCTGGTTGTATTGCTTTATCAAAAAAAGATTTTTTAATTTTAACTAAGATAATAAAAAGAAATACAACTATAAAAATTCTTTAAGTTCTTTGTCCAAAAATACTAGATCCAACTCTTATATAAGTTGAGTTATTTTCAATTGCATTTAAATAATCAGATGACATTCCCATACTAAGTTCTTTCAAGTCAAGTTCCTTATTTAAACGACTCATTTCTTCAAAATAATATTTACTATCTTTATCAATGGGTGGGATACACATTAATCCTAAAATATTTAAATCAAGAGACTTACAATAATTGTAAAAATCTAAAATCTCATTCTTGGGAATGCCTGATTTTTGATCTTCATCACCTATGTTTACCTGAATGAAAAATTTTGTATTTAAATTTTGTTCTTTAAGTTGGTATGAAATTTTATCTGCAAGTTTTTTACTATCCAAAGAATGTATATAATCAAATAGTTTTAGTGCCAATTTTACTTTATTGCTTTGAAGTCTTCCAATTAAGTGCAATTTAATGTTTTTATTTTTTTCTTTAACTGACGTCCATTTTTCTTGAGCTTCTTGTACTTTATTTTCACCGTAATGATCATGGCCATAATCAATCAAAGGTTTAATATGTTCAATTTTAAAAGTTTTAGAAACTGCTATTATTTTTGGTATTTTTCCTAAGTTGGCGTCTGTTGATAAATTTGCCTTAACATTCTCACTTATTTTGAGTAAATTTTTTACAGTATCATGCATAATAATATTCCAACAAAATTTTATTTTATAAATACTTTTAAAAAAAATAATATTGATAATTTAGACAATAATACAGGCATAATTTACAGAAATTATAAAAATAAGCTTAAAGTAAATGAAATAATAAAAATTAAAAACTATTGTGCCGCTAGAAAAAAAAAATTTTTTTTATCAAATAATTTTAAAATCGCTATAAAACTTAATTTAGATGGGGCTTACTTGCCATCTTTTAATCATGAGTATAAATATTTAAATTATAAGCTTAAATCTTCTTTTTTAATATTAGGTTCAGCGCACAACATAAAAGAAATAAGAATAAAAGAAAAACAAAAGGTAAATTTAATTTTCATATCCTCAATCTTTAAGAAAAATAAAAATTACCTTGGTATCTATAAATTTATTAATCTTAAAAATTTAACAAAAAAGAAAGTCGTGGTTTTGGGAGGTGTATCGAAGTTAAACAAAAAAAAAATTCGCATGCTAAATTGTTTTGGATTAGCTGGTATTTCTTATTTTGAATAAAAAAAAAGGCCCCTAAAAGGGGCCCTTTTCTTAATTATCTAAACTAATTAGAATGCAAATGTTAGACCTACTTCGTAAGCATTTCTGTCATTTGTGTTCGTATTAGCAATGTTATCAACACTGTTATAAGCACCACCGATTGTTAGTGATCCCATTGTGTATGATGCACTGATACCAGTAGACTCTTGGTCCTCACCTGAGTTGTACTCAATTGTGTGGTTACCAAAACCAACTGTTAGGTCATCACTTACTTGGTAAGTTATACCCATGCTAGTTGACTCTGTATCACTTGCTGTTCCACCATCAACATCTTTTTCAGATGTTTGTACACCAACTGTAATTGGACCCATTGCATACTTAGCATACATTGTGTGCTCATCGCTTTTAGAGTTAGTTACTGCTTCTACATCACCTTGTGCGTAACCAACTGTTAAACCATCAACACCTGTATATTCTAAACCGATATCGCTGTATGAAACGTCTGTTACTGCATCTGATGCATTGATATAAGCAACTGTTAAGCTTACACCTGAATCATGACTGTATTTGTAAGTAAACATGTTGTTACCGCTGTGACCATTAATGATTCCAGCGTCAGCACCTGATACTACATCCCATGCTTCTTCGTAAGCATTTGGCATAACGTCGTCTTTAGCACTCATAGCACCGTCACCACCGTGACCAGCAAATGTTAAGCTACCTGCATCACCAAAATCAAAAGAAATTGAGTGACTGTCTACAACGTTCATTGAAGTAGTTGAAGAGTACTCAGTTCCTGAGTTAGTTTTAGCTGAAGCAGCGTCACCATCTAATTCAATTGATAGTGTTACACCGATATCATTTACATCTCCTGAAGCAGAGAATGTAACTGAATCAGACATTGTCCAACCGTTACCAGTGTTAGCTTTATCGTCACCACCACTGTAGTACATTGCAGCTCCACCAGATGCGCTTAGAGTAGCAGCTGATACTGAACCTGCAACAAGGGAACCAGCTAATGCTGTTAACCCTATTTTTGTGTATTTGTTCATATTAAATACTCCTTTGTATTTTTAATATTAATATTAAACACGAACTATTTACCAAAAAAGCTTGCAAAAACTGTAATTTTTGAATTATTATTTAAAAATATTAGAAATGTGTTGCATAATTGCATCTATAAAAAAGTCTAATAAAATCAAGCTTTATTTGATTTTTTATGCATTATTTAGAAAATTGAGGTAAATAAAAAACTTATTATCAATATTTATGAAACAAAGAAAAATAAACTGCCAAATTTTACTGATTATTTCTTCATTATTTTTGTTTTACTCATGCAATGGCAAATTACCTGGCGCTGATGCAAGAAAAGTGTCCTACGATCCTAAAGAGAGAGTTGCGAAAAACATTGAAGAAGGTAGAGGGTTCAGATTATCGAATTTTGGTAAAAGCAATAGTGGCACATTCGATTTTGCAAGTTCAAATGAACTTTGGAGAGCAACTCTAGATACGTTAGATTTTATGCCTTTAGCATTAGCGAATTATAGTGGTGGAATTATAGTAACTGATTGGTACAGCGATGGAAGTTCAAATAACGAGTCTATCAAAATCTCGATTAGATTTTTATCAAATGAAATAAGATCTGATGCTTTGTCAATCAAAGTATTCTATAAAAACTGTAATATGAAAGATGACTGTAAAGTTTCTGATAAATCAGGAGAACTTTCAAATGAATTATCAAAAAAAATATTAACTCAAGCAGCAGTATACGAGAAAGAAAATGTTGGAAAAAAAGTTCCATATATAAGAAGCGATCCTGAGAAAAAATAATCAATTAAGATAAAAAAGTGTCTAGATATAATTTTAAACTAACAGAGAAGAAGTGGCAAAACTATTGGGAAAATAATAATATTTTTAATTCCAAAATCGACTCTAAAAAAAGGAAATATTACTGTTTAGAAATGTTTCCTTATCCATCTGGAAAAATACACATGGGACATGTAAGAAATTATACTATTGGTGATGTGCTTTCAAGATACAAAATTTTAAAAGGATTTAATGTTTTACATCCGATGGGATGGGATGCATTTGGTATGCCTGCAGAAAATGCAGCAAGAGAAAATAATCTAGATCCCAAAGATTGGACCAATTCAAATATATCCACGATGAAAAGCCAATTAAAAAAACTTGGTCTTTCAATTGATTGGGACAGAGAAATTTCAACATGTTCAGAAGAATATTATAAACACCAACAAACCTTTTTTCTTGAATTACTTGAAAAAAACTTAGTTTATAGAAAAGAAAATTATGTAAATTGGGATCCTGTTGATCAAACAGTTTTAGCAAATGAACAAGTCATTGATGGAAAAGGATGGAGATCAGGCGCAATAGTAGAGAGAAAAAAATTAAATCAATGGTTTTTTAAAATTTCAAAATTTTCTCAAGAACTTCTCGATGGATTAGAAGAATTAGATAAATGGCCAAATAAAGTGAAAACCATGCAAAAGAATTGGATCGGAAAATCTTTTGGCTGCGAAATAGAATTTGAAGTTGAAGGAGATTTGCCTGTCAAAAAAATTAAATGTTTTACTACTAGACCTGATACACTTTTTGGGTTTTCTTTTTTAGCAATATCCGTTGATCATGAAATATCTAATTTTTTTGAAAATGATAACGAATTTTTAAAATTTAAAGAAGCTTGTTCTAAAACTGGTACAACAGAGGAAGCTATAGCTGTAGGAGAAAAAATTGGCTTTAAAACTGGTTTAATGGCAATAAATCCTTTAAATAAGAATGAAAAAGTACCTGTTTATTTTGCAAACTTCGTATTAATGGACTACGGATTTGGTGCGGTATTTGGTTGTCCAGCACACGATCAAAGAGATTTTGAATTTGCAACAAAATACAACTTGCAAATTAAAACTGTAGTTAGACCACATGACAAAGACGATAATTTTAAAGTAGATGGTGAAGCCTATGCTGGTCCAGGAATTTTAATAAATTCAAATTTTTTGGATGGACTAGATGCTCCTGTAAATTCAGTTTTAGAAACCATAAAAATTTTAGAGGAAAAGAAAATAGGGAAAAAGAAGATAAATTATCGTCTAAAAGACTGGGGTGTATCTAGACAAAGATATTGGGGATGCCCAATTCCTGTTGCTTATGACGAAAAAGGAAAGGTTTATCCAATACCTAAATCAATGCTTCCTGTAAAGTTACCTGAAAATATTAATTTGAATGTAAAAGGAAATCCATTAGACGAGCAAAATGATTGGAAAGAAATAATTGTAAACGGAAAAAAGTTACAAAGAGAGACAGATACATTAGATACTTTTGTTTGTTCTTCTTGGTACTATGTTAGATTTTGTTCACCAAATGAAATAGATTATGGTTTCAAAAAGAATGAAATAGATTATTGGATGCCAGTCGATCAATATATCGGCGGAGTAGAACATGCTATTTTACATTTATTATACTCACGATTTTTTATGAGAGCCTTGAGTTACGAAAACAAAAATTTTGATATAAAGGAGCCTTTTAAAAGTTTATTTACACAAGGGATGGTTTGTCATGAAACTTATAAAGACCAAAATAATAATTGGTTAACACCTGATGAAGTTGTAAAAATTGAAAATAAATATGTTAAAAAAAATAATCCAAATGAAACTGTAATAGTTGGGCCATCTGAGTCTATGTCTAAATCAAAAAAAAATGTAATTGATCCAGAATATATAATCGAAAATTATGGAGCAGATGCAGTTAGACTATTTATTTTATCAGATAGTCCACCTGAGAAGGATGTTCAATGGTCAGAACAAGGAATGATATCATCATATAAGTTTATTCAAAAACTTTGGACATTACATTTAAATATTAAAGATAAAATTTTATCTGGTAAAAGCGATGATAAAAGGGAAGATAAAGATTTAAAGAAATTTACTAATCAAATTGTTTCAAAAATAACAAATAACTTAGAAAAATTTAACTATAATGTGATTATCGCTAATATGTATGAAAGCTATAATTTTTTAATAAATTACATTAAAGAAAACAAAAAAACTTTTGATCTAAAGGAGAACTATTTAAAAATTTTAATATGTTTTTCTCCTGTAATACCACATTTTGTAAATGAGTGCCTGAGTGATATAGATGAAACAATAAATGTTAGTTGGCCAGATTATGACCCTACACTTTTAGAAAATGAGGATATAAATTTTGTTGTACAACTAAATGGCAAAAAAAGAGCTTTATTGAAGGTAAAAAAGGATATTGAAAAAAAACATTTGTTAGAAGTTTTAATGAAAGACAATAATATTGAAAAATATCTTAAAGGAAAAAAAATAGAGAAAGTTATTTTTATTAAAAATAAATTAATTAATATCTTACTAAATGCTTAAAAAAATAATTTTAATATTATTATTAATTGTTAATAACAATTGTTCATACAAGCCCGTACTGGCGACAAAAAACTATGATTTCCAAATTGTAGATATAAATTTCCAAGGTGAAGAATATATAAATAAAGAAATAGAAAAAAAACTTCTTCAAAACAGCAATGGAGATAAAGAATATAAACTTAATCTTTTTTCTAGGAAAGAAATTAAAGCAATTTCTTCAAATACTAAGGGAGATCCAACAAAATACAGTTTAAAAGTTATGATGGAATATGAGATAATATATGATGGGTCAATTATTTTAAGAAATGAAATAGAAAGACAAGCTATATATAATAATGTTGATGATAAATTTAAATTATCTCAAAAGGAAGAAAACATTTTAGAAAATATTTCCAGTGAGCTCAGCAACGAAATACTAATGTCAATTGTAAATTTAAATAATGATAATTAAATTATTTGAAATTTCAAAGTTGAACCTGTCAAATTATAACTTATTTCTTTTTTATGGTAAAAACGAAGGTTTACAATCAGATATTTTAAAAGAAAATTTTTTAAATAAATTTAACGGACAAGTTTCGCGTTATGAAGAAAATGAATTTATTAGTTATTTTGATAGCATTTTAATTGAAATACAAACTAAGTCTTTGTTTGAAAATGAGAAGATTATAATTATTTCAAGAGCAACAAATAAGATAGCAGATTATGTTGAGAAAATTTTAGAAATAGATTTAAGTAATGTAAAAATTATATTTAAAAGTGGAATCTTAGATAAAAAATCTAAACTAAGAGGGCTTTTTGAGAAAAAAAAGAATCTATTAGTTCTTCCTTTTTATGAAGATAATTTCAGAGATTTATCTACATTCGTTGAAACATTCTTAAAAAAAGAAAACATTAAACTATCAAGAGAGTCTATTAACCTTATAGTTAACAGAGCAAGGGGTGATAGGAAAAATGCTAGAATTGAATTAGAAAAAATTTTAAGTTATTCAGCATCTAATAAAAATATTGATCTAGAAACTATACAAAAACTAACAAACCTTGCTGAAAATTATGGGGTAAACGAATTAGCTGATTCTTATTTAGCTAAAAATACGAAATCCGTATCTAAAATACTTAATGAAAATAATTTTTCTGAAGAAGATTGTACATTAATTCTTAGAACAATATTGATCAAAATCAAAAGATTGAGGTTACTTATAGAAAAATACATCCAAATAAAAAATATTGATGAAGTTATAAATTCAGCAAAGCCACCGATCTTTTGGAAGGATAAAGAAAATGTAAAAATTCAAATAAATAAATGGAATTTATTGGACTTAAAGAACAAGATTTACGCGATTAATGAGATTGAAATGCGCTTAAAAGCAAATAATAAAAATTCTTTAAATCTCTTATCCGATTTCATAGTTAATTACTAATAATTGCTTTTTATAATACTAATTAATCTGTCTAATTGATCATATCCTTTATACTCGAAAGTCAACGTACCGGTATTATTTTTTTTTGGATTTAGTAGAACTCTCATACCGATTTTATCAGTTAATTCATTTTCAGTGTTTATTATATTAGCATTTTTTGATTTATGAGCTTTCTTAGAGCTTCTTTTAAGGAGTCTAACAAGGCCTTCGGTTTGCCTTACAGATAATTTTTTTTTTATAATTTTTTCTGCTAACAATAATGCATTTTCTAAACCGATTAATATTTTTGCATGTCCTTGAGTGATTTTTTCATGCCTTATAAATTCTACTATTTTTTCAGGTAATGTTAACAAACGTAGTGAGTTTGAAACATGTGAACGGCTTTTTCCTATAAATTTTGAAACTTGATCTTGGTCATATCCAAAATTTTCAATCAAATTCTTATAGCTTTCGGCTTCCTCTATTGAATTCAGATCTTTCCTTTGAACGTTTTCTATTATAGCTAACTCTAAAGATTTTAAGTTATCAGCATCAATAATAACAACAGGTACTTCATGAAAACCTGCAGACTGAGCAGCTTGCAATCTTCTCTCTCCTGCAATTAATTCAAATATATTATCTTGATCATTTGATTTTCTCACTATTAATGGCTGAATTATCCCTCTTTGCCTTATCGAGTTCGTTAATTCTTCCAAAGATTCTTTTTCAAATAATTTTCTAGGCTGATTTTTATTGGGCACAATTGAGCTTATAGAAATTTTATTATTTGTGGTCTTAACATCACTATCACCTATCAACGATGATAATCCTCTACCTAAACCTTTTTTACTTTTAAAAGGATTTATCATGCTGCACTCTCCACTTGCTTGTCTTGTTCTAAAAATTCTTCAGTAAATTTAAAATAAGCTTTGCTACCTGGACAAATCTTGTCATATAAAAGCACAGGAATTCCGTGCGAAGGAGCTTCTGAAAGTCTAACATTTCTAGGAACTACATTGGAATAAACTTTTTCTTTAAAATAATTTCTCGCCTCTATCTCAACTTGGCCTGAGAGTTTATTTCTTTTATCAAACATGGTCAGAAGGATACCTCTTATTTCTAAAGATGGATTTAAGTTAGATTTTATTCTTTCAATTGTTTTCATTAGCTGTGTGAGTCCCTCCAATGCAAAAAATTCGGTTTGAAGAGGCACAATCAGGGCATCTGATGCGACCAAAGCCATAATTGTTAGTAAGCTAAGTGACGGAGGACAGTCGATAAGTATATAATCATATGATGCTCCAGAATTATTTAAAATTGCGGCTAATTCGTCTTTTAATTTAAATGCCCTGCGGCTATCTCCAGCTGTTTCTATTTCAAGGCCAGACAAATCGACATTTGAAGTAATTAAATTTAAATCAGGAAAGTTTGTTTGTTGTATTACCTCCGAAATTTTTTTATTTCCATTAAGAACACTATAAATTGTATTCTCTGAGCTTACTGTGTTGGACAATCCAAGCCCTGTTGTTGCATTCCCTTGTGGATCTAAATCTATTACTAAGATTTTTTTTCCCTTCATTGACAAACCGGCAGCTAAATTTATTACTGTTGTAGTTTTTCCTACTCCACCTTTTTGGTTTATGACTGAAATAGTTTTTTTATCCATTTTTTTTATCAATTTAATTATTTTAGTAGTACTCTTTTTTCACTATAAAAATTTTTTATCTTTCTTATATATGCCTCATTAATAAAACTTTCCTATTCAGTTTTTTTTTTTAAATTAGAAATTTTTATGATCAATGATTCATTATTGGTTACACTTTCTTTTTCTTCATAATCAAATTTCCATAATTTTTTTGCATCATCTATGATTTTTCTTCCACTTTTACCTAAAAATAAAATAATATATTTAAATTCTTTAAAATTATTTTGTGCGATCTGAAAAATTGTCGGTAAAGGTTTAAATGCTCTAGAAATAATTACATCAGTTCGTAAATTTTTTTCACTAAAAATATTTTTTTGGTGAATTTCAGAATTCAAATTAAATTTTTTTGTCATTTCTTTTAAAAAATTACTTTTGTGGTAGCTTTTTTCGTAAAAAATTACCTTAAATACTGGATTTTTTGTTTTCATTAAAATACCTAAAACTATACCAGGTAGCCCTGCGCCCGAACCAAGATCGGTGCAAATATTTATATCACTTTTATCAATAAAATCAATAGTTTGTGCACTATCATTTATATGCCTGTTATTTATGTTTTTTTCTGTACTTTTGCTTATGAGGTTTATACTTTTATTTTTTGTTATTATTGAATCAGAGTAAATCTCAAGCTCCTCTAATGTTTCACGTGAAACATCCGGTATGATAAATCTTTTAATTTTTATATTATTCGAATCAATCAAGCTATATGCTTAATAGACTTTCTTTTAAGATGAGACAACAAAATATATACTGCTGCAGGTGTAATTCCATCTATTCTTAATGCCTGACCCATGGTTTTTGGCCTAATTTTCTTAAATTTCGATTTTACCTCATTAGATAAGCCCGAAAAATTGTCATAATTGAGATTATTGGGAATTAAAAAATTTTCATCTCTTTTAAATGCTACTATATCAGCCTTTTGCTTCTTTAAATACCCCTTATAATGAGAGTTAATTTCCAACTGCTCGTCTATTTCTTTTGAAATGTAAACAATTTCTGGCCAGATTTCTCTTATTTTTTCCATATTTACTGATTTTTGACCTAAAATCTCATTTGCAGATCTGCTTACTCCATCCTTAGCAATTTTAATGCCAAAATTAACTGCCTTCGACGGTGTTATGGTTAATTTATCCATTTTAGTCTGCATCTTTGACAATGCATTATATTTATCTTTAAATATTTTACTTCTTTCATTTAGAACAATACCTTTATCAATACCTCTTTGGGTTAATCTTATATCAGCATTATCTGATCTCAATGACAATCGATATTCGGCTCTAGATGTGAACATCCTATATGGTTCTGCAACACCTTTTGTGACCAGATCATCAATCATAACTCCTATATATGCTTCAGACCTATCTAGAATGAATGGCTCTTGTTTTTTACATGCAAGTGCAGCATTTGCGCCAGCGATTAATCCTTGAGCAGCCGCTTCTTCATATCCAGTGGTACCATTGATTTGACCTGCTAAGTAAAGATTTTTAATTTTCTTTGTCTCTAGGGTTAAAAATAGCTCTCTTGGATCAACATAATCATACTCTATAGCATACCCTGGTCTGATAATCTTAACATTCTCTAAACCATTGATTTTACTGCATATTTCTTGCTGTACATCAAAGGGTAAGGACGTTGAAATACCATTTGGATAGATTGTATGGTCGTTTAAACCTTCAGGCTCTAAAAAAATTTGATGTCTTTGTTTATCAGCAAATTTTTTGATCTTATCCTCTATTGATGGACAGTATCTAGGTCCGACACCTTTAATACTTCCTGAGTACATAGCACTTCGTTTTATATTTTTAGAAATAATTTTATGAACAGTTTCATTTGTATATGTCATCCGACAAGAAATTTGTTTATTATAATTTTTTTTTGTCAAAAAAGAAAAGAAGTAAGGATCATCATCTGCATGCTGAACCTCTAAGTTTTCAAAATTAATTGTACGCGAGTCAAGTCTGGGTGGTGTTCCAGTTTTTAATCTTCCTATTTTAAAATTATATTTTTCTAATTGTTCACTTAAACCTGTAGATGGTTTCTCATCAAACCTTCCAGCTGGAGTTTTTTTTTCACCAATATGTATCAAACCATTTAAAAATGTTCCTGTCGTTAAAATTATCTTGGATGATTTAACTTGCTTACCCGATTGTGTTATAAATCCAATTATATCATTTTTTTTGAAAATAAACCTAATTACAGGATCAGAAAAAATGCTTAAATTACAGTAGTTTACAAGTTTTTCTTGCATATATTTCTTGTAAAGATATCTGTCACTTTGTGTTCTGGGTCCCCTTACAGCAGGACCTCTACTTCTATTTAATAATCTAAATTGAATACCTGATTTATCTGCCACTTGTCCCATAACACCATCAAGTGCATCTATCTCTCTAACCAAATGCCCCTTGCCCAATCCTCCAATCGCTGGGTTACATGACATTTCTCCTATAGTATCAAATCTATGTGTAAATAGGGCAGTGTTAACACCCAATCTCGCAGATGCTGTAGCTGCCTCGCAACCAGCGTGACCGCCACCTATAACTACCACATCAAATGTTAATTCATTTTTCATAGTTGTAATCTATTATCGATCTTAAATTTTACAAGAAAACAGTAAAAAAAGTCAAAAAACTAACTATTATCAACGCTTATTTACCTATACAAAAATCGTTAAATATTGACCCAAGGATTTCTTCCACATCTACTTTGCCTACAATAAGCCCCAGGTATCTTGTAGCAAGCCTTAAATCTTCAGCTGCTTTATCTATATCATTTAAAGATTTATTTGCCTCAAAATTTACCAAACTCTCTAAACACAACTCAAGATTTACTCTGTGTCTTTGTCTTGTAATAAAAATATCTTCACTAGAAATAAATCTATTTTTCAAGTTTTTTTTAATCAAATTTATTAATTTATCTAAATTTTTTTCTTCCTTGATTGATATAAAAACTGGATTATATTTTTTCGTTTCTTCACTTAGTTTATCAACTCCTAGTTCCATTTTATTTACGACTAAGATCGATGTTTTCGGGTCAAAATTTTTAAAAAAGTTAGAAAAATCAATGCTTTTTGGCTCTATTACTATTAAGTTTAAATCAGAGTTTTCTGCCTTCTTTAAAGCTAACTTAATTCCTTTTTTTTCAATTTCATCTTTTGAATTTCTAATTCCGGCTGTATCAGAAATTATTACAGGATACCCATCTATATTTAAGTGTGCTTCTATAACATCTCTAGTAGTTCCCGCAACCTCTGAAACTATTGCAACATCTCTTTTGGATAGATAGTTTAGTAATGAAGATTTACCAGCATTAGTAGGACCTATAATTGCAATTTTAAAACCTTCTCTAATTCTTTCTCCTACTTTCTCATCGTTTAATATTTTTTCTATATCCGCTTTTATGTTTCTGGACTCTAGATGAATATTTTTTAAAATGTCTTCAGGTAAATCATCTTCTGGGAAATCTATTTTAGCCTCGATATTAGATAAAATTTTTAAAATTCTGTCTCTTAAAGAATTAAATTTGTCAGAACTTTTACCAGACATAATTTTAATAGCCTGTTGCCTTTGTATTTCTGTTTCAGATGAAATTAAGTCAGATATACTCTCTGCTTTAAGTAAATTTATTTTACCATTTTGAAAAGCTATCTTAGTAAATTCACCGGGATCGGCCAAGCGGCAACCCTTTATCTCTGAAATTGTTGTATGCATTGCTTTAACAACAGCTTTACTACCATGAACATGGAATTCTGCCATATCTTCACCAGTGTAGCTATTTGGAGCAGGAAACCATAGCAAAATTCCCTCATCAATAAGCTCATTATTGCTGATTTTATTGAATTTTCTTCTAGTGGCCTCTCTAGGATTAGGTAAATCTCTTTGGGTGAGCTCCTTTATTACTTTTTGTGTCTCTCTACCAGAAACTCTGATAACAGAGATACCAGCTATTCCAGGTCCAGAAGATAGAGCATATATTGTCATTAAAACAATTATAGCTAGTATTGAATTTAAATATATAAATTTTTCTATGATAATTTAAATTTTATCTAATATTAAATTAAGAAATTTATGTCTTTGATTAATATTTTCTGTAATTTACTTTTTAGATCATAAGTTTCTACTTGTTGCAATGGAAAATAAATTTAACGTATTGGAAGAAGCAAAAAAATTACACAAAATAGGTAAGATAGACCAAGCAATAAAGGAATATTTAAAAATAATTAATGACTTTAAAAATGAAGCACAAGTTTATTTTTTAATTGGAACTGCTTTTTTACAAATTAAAGATTATAAAAAATGTGTTTTTTACTTATCGAAAGCTATTACATTAAAAAAAGACAAAGAAAGCTACTATAACAATATCGGTATTGCTTTAAGTCAACTGAATAATAATGAGAGTGCAATAATAAATTATAAAAAAGCGCTAAAACTAAATCCAAATTTTCTCGATGCAAATATTAATATTGGAATTGCTTATAGAAAATTACTTAATTTTAATGAGGCCATAAAATATTTTAATTATTCTCTTAAATTGTCTCCTAATAATTATAAAATTTATAATAATATTGGTAATCTACTAAGAGATGTGGGTAAATCTGATGAGGCAATTAAATCTTACGATAAATCCATAAATTTAAATAAAGATAATGCTGAAGCCTATAATAATAAAGCTGAAATATTTCTATCAAAGAAAAAATTCGTTGAGGCTATAGGAGAATTTGATAATGCATTAAATGCAGACCCTAAATTTCCATATTTATTTGGTAAATATTTGCATTCAAAAATGCATATTTGTGATTGGGATAATTTTAGCTCTAACTTAAAAATATTAAAACATTCTATTGAAAATAATGAGAAAATTATAGAGCCCTTTCCTTTGCTATCATTAATTGATGATATGTCTCTACAAAAAAGAAATTCTATACTTTACAGCAATGTGGCTTTTCAAAAAGATAGGGATTATAATAGTGAAAATTTAAAGAAGCTTAAAAAAATTAAAATTGGTTATTTCGGAGCAGAATTTTATAATCATCCAGTTTTACAATTAACTAAAGATATATTTAAGAACCATGATCAGTCTAAGTTTGAAATTTATGGTTTTTTTCATGGACCTGTTAAAGATAAATTGCACTTTGAAATCCAAAAATATTTTACTAAATTTTATGATGTAACAAAAAAATCAGATGGAGAAATTGTAAGTCTTGCCCATAAAATTGGTTTAAATATAGCTGTAAATTTGACAGGATACACTTCGGACGCAAGGAATGAAATATATTTAAAGAAAGTTGCACCAGTACAAATAAGTTATCTTGGATATTCAGGAACAATGGGAACCACATTTATAGATTATATAATCGGCGACAACTTTCTTATCCCAAATAATTTTGAGAAATTTTACACAGAGAAAATATTAAGATTGCCAAACAGTTTTTTTCCAAATCCTACAAATATTAAAATTTCTAAAAAAAAATTTAATAAAAAAAATGTGGGAATTCCCGATAAGTGTTTTGTCTTTGGTAGTTTTAATAATAGTTATAAAATTACACCAATAGTTTTTGAGGCATGGATGAATATATTAAAAAAAACTAATAATAGTGTTTTATGGTTGCTAAATAATAATGAAATTGCATCAAAAAACTTAAAAAAGGAATGTAGAAAGTTTGATGTAGATACTGAAAGAATTATTTTTGCGGACAAACTTATTTACGATGAACATTTAAAAAGGTTTGAAATAATGGATCTTTTTTTAGATACCTTTCCTTACAATGGTCATACAACGGTAATCGAGGCAATAAGAAGAAAAGTTCCAACTCTTACATTAATTGGTGAATCTTTTGCTTCAAGGGTTGCTGGAAGTATATTAAATTCAATTGGTTTAGATCAATTAATAACAAAAAACCTAGATGATTATGTAAAAACTGCGATTGAATTGCATAATGATAATAGAAGGTTTATAGAAATTAACAAAAAATTGGAAAAAGAAAAAGTTTTAAAGTTATTTGATTCTAAAAAATATACTGCAAACTTAGAAAAAATTTACGAAAGTTTTTTTAAAAATTAGACTAAGATGGCTTATTCATTGAATTAAAAAAATCAGAATTATTCTTGGTATCTTTAAGTTTTGAATTTATAAACTCTATTGCATCCATAGAACCCATAGGAGCTATAATTCTTCTTAAAACATTCATTTTCTGTAAATCATTTTTTTCAAAAATTAATTCCTCTCTTCTAGTACCAGACTTGGTTATATCTATTGCAGGAAAAATTCTTTTTTCTGAAATTTTTCTATCAAGAATTGTTTCACTGTTACCGGTACCTTTGAATTCTTCAAATATAACTTCATCCATTCTACTACCAGTGTCAATCAAAGCGGTAGCAATTATTGTCAGTGATCCACCTTCTTCTATATTTCTCGCGGCTCCAAAAAATCTTTTTGGTCTTTGTAACGCATTGGCATCGACACCACCTGTTAAAACTTTTCCTGAACTAGGAACGACTGCATTATAAGCTCTTCCAAGTCTAGTAATTGAGTCTAATAAAATAACTACATCTTTTTTGTGCTCTGTTAATCTTTTTGCTTTTTCTATAACCATTTCAGCTACAGCAACGTGTCTTTGTGCTGGTTCATCAAATGTAGAACTTATAACTTCACCTTTTACAGTTCTTTGCATATCTGTAACCTCTTCAGGTCTTTCATCAATTAATAAAACCATGAGATAACATTCTGGGTGATTAGCAGTGATCGAATTAGCAATACTTTGTAATATCATTGTTTTTCCAGCTTTTGGAGGTGATATTATTAGTGACCTTTGTCCTTTTCCAATTGGGCTTACTAAATCGATTAACCTTGGGGTTAAATCTATCTTTTTTTCAACTTTGGTGGTTTCGACCTCCATAACTAATTGTTTATTTGGATAAAGAGGAGTTAAATTATCAAACGCAATTTTATGTTTAAATTTATCAGTTTCTTCAAAATTAATTTTACTCACTTGGAGTAAAGCAAAATATCTTTCACCTTCTTTTGGAGCTCTTATTGGACCTTCTACTGTATCCCCTGTTCTCAAGCCAAATCTTCTTATTTGATTGGGGCTAACATATATATCGTCAGCTCCAGGTAGATAATTTGACTCCATCGCACGAAGGAAACCAAACCCATCTTGCAATAACTGTAAAACCCCACCACCTGTAATCTCTTCACCTTTCTCTGCCAGCTTCTTCAAAATTGCAAAATATATTTCTTGCCTTCTTAAAGTGCTTGCATTCTCTATGCCTAAGTTTTCAGCTTCGGTAATTAGCTTTTCAGAGCTTTTTTCTTTTAATTCTTGTATGTTCATAAATTTGGGGAGTTAATTAAGATAACTTTAATATAGTTTGTGTTTAAGATATTTCAACCCTATAAAGGTTTAAAAACTACTGCAAAAACTATTAAAATAAGCAATATAGTAGGTATTTCGTTAATTAGTCTATAAAATTTATGTGAATGTTGGTTTTGATCTAATTTGAACTGTTTTAAGACTTTGCCCAAATAGAAATGATAAAAAGTAAGTAAAATTACAAATACTAATTTTAATATCATCCATGTTTGGCTTAATTGCTGAAATCCTATGTAATGTATTAAAATTAAACCGAAAATCCATGATAAAGTCATGGCTGGTGTCATTATATAAAAAAACAATTTTTTTTCCATAACTTTAAAAATTTCTATAGTTTTAGCTTCGTTACTATTTTCTGCGTGGTAAACAAATATTCTAGGAAGATATAACAGACCGGCCATCCAGGAAATAACTGAAATCAAATGTAGAGATTTGAAAAGAAAATAATAGTTCATAAATTAAATGTTTCTTTTAATTAAATGATTTATTAAATTTATGTGATCTTCACTATCATTGAGACAAGGTATCATATCAAAATTCTCCCCACCAGATTCCATAAAGCTTTCTCTTCCTTGAATTAATATTTCTTCTAAAGTTTCAACACAATCCGATGCAAACCCAGGGCATATAGCTAAAACATTTTTTTTTCCTTCTTTTGGTAAATTTTCTAAAGTTTTATCAGTATATGGCTGAAGCCATTCTTGTGGCCCAAATCTAGATTGAAAAGTTGTTTTAATTTCAATTGATTTAAATTTTTCAGATATTAACCTTGTAGTTTTATGACAATAACAATGATATGGATCGCCTTTGTCAAAGTATTTCTTTGGTATTCCATGATAAGATGCTAAAATTAGATCAGGCTTCCAATTTAATTCACTTATTTTAGAATTAATAGAATTTACAAGTGCATCGATATACAAAGGATCTGACTCATAATGTGGTATTATTTTTAAAGAAGGCTGCCATCTCATAGACATCAAAGTTCTATAAACCTCGTCACACACCGTTGCAGTGGTTGCTGCTGCATATTGCGGGTATAGAGGTAAAATTACGAGATTTTCGCAACCATCATCATGTAACTTTCTGATTTTACTTTTTATACTCGGGTTCCCATATCTCATTGCAAAATCTATAATTAAATTTTCATTTGATATTAGATTTCCTACCTTCTCTGCTTGTTTCTGAGTATAATATAAAAGAGGCGACATATTTTCTTTTTTCATCCATATTTCTTTGTAAGCCTTCGCAGTTTTAGACGGTCTTAAGTTAAGTATGAAAACATTCAATATTAATTGCCACAAAATCGGATTTACCTCTATAACTCTTCTGTCTGATAGAAATTCTTTTAAATATCTTCTAATATCAAACCAGCTTGTTGAGTCTGGTGTACCAAGATTAATAATTAAAGCACCTGTTTTTCCATATTTAACCTCAGGATGATCTACATTCATTTATAATTCCTAACAATTTTTACTAATTCTTCTACCATCTCAATTTTAGTTTCTGGAAGAATACCATGTCCAAGATTAAATACATAAGGGTGATCTTTAAAAACCTCTAAATATTTATTCACTTTCTTTTTTAAGTGCGCTTTATTTGTTAATAGTACCTCGGGGTGCAATCCGCCTTGAATAGGTAAATCTACATTTTTAAGTAAATTTTTTGGATCTACATCATAGTCTATATTAATCATGCTTGGCTTAACGATTTTACAAAATTGATTGTAGTCAGTTATACCTCTTGGAAAACAAATAACAGGTACTCCTAAACTCTTGGTATAATTAACTAAAGATAAAGTTGGACTATATAGATATTTGTCAAAATCGAATTCAATCAGTCCAGACCAGCTATCAAATATTTGAATTATAGTAGCTCCAGCATTTACTTGGTTTTTAATATGGATCTTAATAAATTTATCTAGAATTGTTAATAAATTATTAATTAAGCTTTTATCTGAAAAAAAATTACTTACTAAACCATTTTTTGGGGAGACTTTATTTATCATATATACAAGTAATGTCCATGGTGCTCCCACAAAACCAATTATGTCTTTTTTATTTAAATCTTCACTTTTTTTTAAATCAGCTAGAAGATCATATATCGGAGATAAATTTTTTATAAATTCTTCTTCATCAATTTTTTGCAACTTGTCTATTTCCAAGTCTCCAAGATTTGGCCCAAAGTTTTTTTTAAACTCAACTTTTTGTCCAAGACCATAAGGTATCATTAAAATATCTGAAAATATGATCGCTGCATCAAACGCAAACCTTTTGATTGGTTGGAGAGTTATTTCCTTCGATAATTTAGAATTCAGGCAAAGATTTATAAAATTTGGGTTATTTTTTCTTATTTCTCTGAATTCAGGCAAATATCTACCTGCTTGTCTCATTAACCAAATGGGAATGAGATCTGTTTTATTATTTATTAAACATTCTTTAATCGGTGTCATTTATAATAAGATAATTATATTAAGATTTATTATTAGTATGATTTGTTAATAACGTAAATTACTCAATTTCAACACTTTATTCACTTTTTATTCACTATTATAAAAAAAAAATCCTTTAAAATAAGGATTATTTAATTACTTATATATTTATGGAAATTGTTGATTACTTATTCACATTTATAAAAATGTTAATTAAACAATAAGAAGTAACCTAAAATAAGATGTAGTTGTTAAATCAAAAGTTTTTCTTATTCTATAATTAATTTATAAACAATTTATACATGAAAAATACACATCAAGTTTATCTAATATCGGATTCAACAGGAGAGACGCTTGATAGAATATTCATGGCTTTAAAAGCACAATTTAATAACTTTGAATATGATTTAAGCAAATTTTCGTTTACAAGAACCGAAAACCAAATTTCTACAATATTAAATAATGCCAAAAAGAAAGAAAGTCCAATTATTTTATATACTGTTGTTAATAGTAAATTGGCAAAGTTTCTTGCGGAAGAAGCTAATAAAAAAAACATTCCGTGTTTTGGTGTTTTGGGCGATTTAATACTCAACTTCTCAAAAATTTTGAATGAAAAAGCAACACATCAACCTAGCGCTCAACATGTTTTAGACGAAGATTATTACAAAAGGATTGAAGCAATACAATTTACCATGAATCATGACGATGGTAATAATACCGAAAATATTTTAGAATCCGATATTATTTTAGTTGGTGTTAGCAGAACAAGTAAGACGCCGACTTCCATATATCTTGCAAACAAGGGATTAAAAACTTCAAATATTCCACTCGTCAATGATATGAGTATTCCAAATGATATTATGAAATCAAAGACTTTATGTGTCATTGGCTTAATCACAGAAGCTGAAAGGCTATACGACATAAGAAGAAATAGATTAAATTCACTGAAAGAAAATGAAGCATCAGACTATACAAATTTAGAAAAAATTAGATTTGAAGTAGAACAATCTAAGAAGATATTTAAAAAAAATAAATGGCCGACTATAGATGTAACTAGAAAATCAGTTGAAGAAACTGCAGCATCAATAATTAAAATATTTGAAATACAAAATAAAAATGCTTGAAATTATTTTAGCTTCAAAAAGTAAAGTTAGAGAAGAGATTTTAAAAAAAAATGGAATTCAATGTTTGGTGTCTCCATCAAATATTGATGAGGATCCTGTAAAAGAAAGTTTATTAAATGAAGGTGCATCTCCAGAAATAATTTCAAAAAATTTGGCAGAACTAAAAGCAAATAAAGTTAGCCAAAAAAATTATGATTTTTTAGTCCTTGGCGCAGATAGTGTAATAGATTTAAACGGAGAATTAATTTCAAAACCTGAAAATAGGATAGAAGCCTTCAATATTTTGAAAAAATTAAATGGAAAAAAACATTCATTGATAAGTTCAGTTTGTATATCTAAAAATGGATCAATGACTTGGAATTATACAGATAAAGCGTACCTCACAATGAAAAATTTTTCAGACAATCAATTAAAAGAATATTTAGAAAAGATAACAGACGAAGCCCTGTATGCATATAATGTTTATCAAATAGAAGGAGAGGGTAGAAATTTATTCACATCGATTGATGGAGATGAAAATACTATTATGGGATTACCTATAATTGATATTAAAAAGTATCTAGGTAATTATAAATGAAAAAATTTTTAGTTATTGGAAACCCAATAGATCATTCACTATCTCCAAAACTGCATAATTTTTGGATAAAAAAATACAATCTAGATGCAATTTATGGAAAATTGGAGACCCACAAAAGCGACCTACCTGAATTATGTGAAAACTTAAAAAAAGGTCAATTAAATGGTCTTAATGTAACTGTACCTTTTAAAAAGGAAATAATTCCCTACATCAATGTTTTAAGTGGACATGCTTTAAGAACTAAATCCGTAAATACCATTTCTGTTGAAAATGGAAATTTAATTGGTCACAACACTGATATCGACGGTTTTGAACTTAGCATAAAAAAATTAAATTATGATGTAACTAACAAGTCTATAATTATTCTAGGTGCTGGTGGTGTAGTTCCATCAATAATATATGCGTTAAAAAGAATGAACGCTTCAAAAATATTTGTAAGCAACAGAACTAAAGACAGGGCTGATGAGTTAAAAGATTTATTTAATGACATAATGATTTTGGATTGGGGCGATTTAGTAGATTTTGATATGATAATTAACGCAACCAGTATAGGCCTAAAAAAAGAAGATGACTTTGAGCATGATTTTAGTCAATTCGGAAATAATAAATTTTTTTATGACGTAATTTATGATCCACATGAGACGAAATTTTTTAATATCGGAAATCAAAAAGGTAATAATTTTGAAAATGGATTAAATATGTTTCTTTATCAGGCTCAAAAAGCTTTTAATATTTGGCAAAATATTGAACCTGATGTTGACGAAGAAACTATAAATTTATTAAAAACTTGAATTATGAGATTAAAAAATAAAGTTGCGATAATAACAGGAGCAGCATCTGGATTTGGAAAAGGTATAGCAAAAAAGTTTACCGACGAGGGTGCTAATTTAATAATGGTAGACCTAAATTCAAAATTAATAAAAAAGGTTTCAAAAAATTTGTCTCAAGATTATTTTATTGCTGATGTTTCTAAAGCGTCAAATTTTAAATCATTATTTAACTATGTTTATAAAAAATATAATAAAATAGATATAATAGTAAATAATGCAGGAGTAACTCATAAGCCTAAATTTATGGAAACCGTTACTGAGAAAGAGTTTGAAAAAGTTTTTAACGTAAATGCCAAGTCAGTTTATTATTGTGGAAAATTTTTTGTTCCAAAAATGAAAAAACTTAAAAAAGGTGTCATTTTAAATGTTGCATCTACTGCGGGTTTATCCCCTAGACCAAAGCTAAATTGGTATAATGCAAGCAAAGGGTGGATGATAACTGCAACAAAGGCTATGGCAATTGAACTTGCTCCATATAATGTAAGAGTAAATGCAATAGCACCAGTTGCTGGACTAACACCATTGCTAAAATCTTTTATGGGGGGTGATACCCCAAAAAAAAAGCAAGCTTTTTTATCTACTATTCCAATAGGAAGGTTTTCTACACCTCAAGATATGGGAAACGCAGCATGTTTTTTATGTTCAGACGAGGCAAGCATGATAACTGGGACAATTTTAGAGGTGGATGGAGGAAGGTGCATATAAATAACCATGATTAGAGTAGGTATGATAGGTGGGATAGGTTCTGGCAAATCATTTATTGCTAAACTATTCAAATATCCAGTCTTTAACGCTGACCAAGAGGTAAACAATGTTTATAGAGAAAATAAGAACTGTTTCAACCAACTCAAAAGAAGATTACCAAAATTTATTAAATCATTCCCAATTAAAAAGTCTGAACTAATTGAAGCTATTTCCTCAGATCGTAAAAATATTAAAATAATATCTTCGATTGTTCATCCTATAGTTAGAAAAAAAATGGGTAAATTTTTGAGTCAAAATAGAAATTCTCAAATTGTTGTATTAGATATTCCTCTTTTAATTGAAAACAAACTTAATAAAAAAGGAGATATTTTAGTATTTGTAAGATCAAAAAAATCAAAAATTTTAAAAAGATTAAAAAAAAGAAAAAATTATAATTTGAAAATTATAGAGGTATTAAAACAAAACCAATCTAAGTTGTTGAAAAAAAGGAAATTGGCAAAATATATAATCGATAATAATTATTCAGCCGATATAATGAAGAAAAAAATAAAAATATTAAAAGAAAAAATCTTTTATGAAAGAAGTAATTCTTGATACCGAAACCACTGGTCTATCAGTCAAAGATGGCCACAGAGTTGTTGAAATTGGTTGTATAGAGTTAGATAACTTAATTCCTACAAAAAAAATATTCCATTGTTATTTAAATCCTGAGAGAAAAGTTTCTGAGTCTGCCTTGAAAGTTCATGGATATACTGATGAATTTTTGTCTGATAAAAAAAAATTTATAGATATAGCTGATGAATTTTTAGAATTTATTCATAATAAAAAAATTATAATTCATAATGCAGAATTTGATATTGGTCATCTTAATAACGAGCTTTCTTTAATTAACAGAAACACAATATCAAAAGATAACGTTGTAGACACACTTGAGATTGCTAGAAATAAGTTCCCTGGTTCAGGCATTAGTTTGGATGCACTTTGTAAAAGATTTAGAGTGGATAATACAAGAAGAGAAAAGCATAATGCTATATTAGATTGTGAACTTCTAGCAAAAGTATATATAAATCTCCTAGAGCAAAAAGAACCGATTTTTCAATTTAATAATGAAATAGAAAAGCAAGATGTTAATTTAAATAAAATCAAAGGATATTCCAAAAAAATTATAAATATTTCAAAAGAGGAATTAGAAAAACATGCAAAGTTTTTAAAGTCTGAGCTAAAAAAAAATTATTATTAATTTAACCTTTGTTGATACAACTGCTCAAAATTAATTTTTTTTTCTAATTTGAGATCTGGAAAACCTGAATCTCTTATTATTCCTAAAAAAATTCTTTCTAGCTCAGGATAAATCTCATTCTGTACATCACACAAAATAACTTTTTCTAGTTCTTCTTTTTTTAAAGACTTATCATTTATCTTAATTACAGATGAAAATAAAATTTCAAAAAAAGATTTTTTTTTATTTTCACTTGGATCTTTATAAGTAAGCTTTGTAATTATTTCTATCATTTCATTTTTAAGTGGATTAGTTGTGATATTTATTCCCAAAGAATATTTAGTTATATATTCTCTGCTAACTATGAAAGTATCAGGGTTAGGTATTTCAACGGAAAGGTCTTTTACATATTTTAAAACAATTTCATATTTTTTTGTTGTCATCATCACTTAAATCCTCATAGTCACCATCAATATAATTTTTATTTTCATTATATCTTTTCCTCTTTTTTACAAATCTGTTTAATATTAAATTTCGAGTAAATGGAATAATAAGTAATATTCCAATAAAATCTGTTGCAAATCCTGGTAAGATTAATAGCACCGCTGCAAAAGCAAGAGTTGCACCTGATATTATTTCATAAATAGGTAGTTCATTTTTAAATAGCTGACCCATTCCTGATCTCAGAGTGTTAAATCCCTCATATCTAGCATAAGCAACTCCTGCCACTGCAGTAATTAATATTAGTAAAACGGTGTTAAATGCTCCTATTTGAGAACCAATTTTGATGAATAAGTAAATTTCAATAAGAGGAATGCCGATAATCAAAAATAATACTGTGTTCATTTGTCTATAATTTAATTAGCAGGTTGAAATTATCAACATAGTAAATATTATACTCATATGAGTTATAGCTTTGAATACATCGATATTATATTACTTGCAATGATTGCAGGCTTTATTTTTCTAAGATTAAGAGGAATTTTAGGTAAAAAAACTGGATTTGAGGAAGATATAGACTCAAGTTTTGCTCATGAAGCCCCACCATCTAAACCTACTGTAGATTTAAACGCAAACACCTTCGATGAAAACGCTAAAAAAGAGTTTGTTAAAGGTGCTAAGATCGCTTACGAAACAATAATCACTAATTTTGCCAGTGGAAAGTTAAGAGACATAAAATCATTACTTGATAAAAATGTTTATTTACAATTTGAGCAAGCAATTAAAGATAGAGATGAAAAAAAGTTTTCCTCAGAAACAACATTTATTGGAATTAACTCAGCTGAAGTTAAAGAACATCAACAAAATAAAAATATGTTAGAAGTTACAGTAGAATTCGTAAGTGAAATTATTTCATGTGTTAAAGATAAAGATAACAAAGTTGTTTCAGGCGATCCTGAAAAAATTAAAAAAGTTTTAGATACTTGGAAGTTTTCTAAAGATAGTCGATCTTCAAATCCTAATTGGCTTCTAATTGATACTCAAGCTTGACAAATAAGCTATCAGACAAAGATAAAAAAGACTGGCAAGATTTTTTAGATAGTTCTGAAAAACTCCAAAGCAAAGATGTAGATCAATTAAAAAATCAAATAATTTCAGAAAGATCAATTGATCTTCACGGATATACCCTAGAAGAAGCTAACAAACAAATTTCTGAATTTATTGAGACGTGCTACATAAATAAAGTAAAGAAAGTAAATGTTATTACTGGCAAGGGTATGAGGTCAAAAAATTTGGAAGATCCTTATCAATCTAAAGATTTAAGTATATTAAAATATTCAGTACCTGAATATATCAAAAATAATTCCGAATTAATGAATAAAATAATAAAAATTGACTTTGAGTCAGTTAATAGCCCTTCAAAAGGAAATTTTGATATATTTTTGAAAACTATAAAATAAACTTAGAAAGATCAGTATCTTTTACCAATTCGCCAATATTATCTTTTATATATTTACCGTCTACAGTAATTTTTTCTCCAGCCCTATCTGTTGCTGTAAAACTAATTTCATCTAAAACTCTTTCTATAATCGTATGCAACCTTCTTGCACCTATGTTTTCAACAGAGGAATTGACCTCACTAGCTATATTAGCAATAGTATTAATTCCATCTTCTGTAAATTCTAAATCCACATTTTCTGTTTTCAAAAGTGCTTTGTATTGTTTTATTAAGCTATTATCTGGTTCTTTTAATATTCTAATAAAATCTTCACTATTTAGTGCGTCTAGCTCAACTCTTATTGGTAGTCTACCTTGCAACTCAGGTAAAAGATCCGAAGGTTTTGCTAATTGAAAAGCTCCTGAAGCAATAAATAAAATATGATCGGTTTTAATTGTTCCATATTTTGTACTTACTGTTGTTCCTTCTATTAATGGTAATAAATCTCTTTGAACACCCTCTCTTGAAACATCTCCACCAACTCTATCTGTTCTTGCAGAAATTTTATCAATTTCATCTAAAAATACGATACCATTATTTTCTGTTGAATTTTTTGCTGATTTTATAATTTTGTCTTGTTCGATAAGTTTATCTGACTCTTCATTTACTAAAATTTCGTGAGATTCTTTGACTGACATTTTTTTTTTCTTAGGCTTTTGACCCATGGATTTCCCAAGCATGTCAGAAATATTTATCATTCCGACATTTGCCCCTGGCATTCCAGGTATCTCAAATGATGGCATCTGATTAGATTCATTAACAGCTATTTCAATTTCATTATCATCTAAATCTCCATCTCTTAGTCTTTTTCTAAAACTTTCTCTTGTTGCAACACTTGCTTTATTACCTACCAGTGCATCTAAAACTCTGTCTTCGGCTAATTTTTGTGCTTGAGCATGTACTTCTTTTCTTTTTTTTACTTTCTCCATAGCAATTGCAATTTCTAATAGGTCTCTTACAATTTGCTCTACGTCACGTCCAACATATCCTACTTCAGTGAACCTCGTTGCCTCAACTTTTACAAACGGCGCTTCTGCTAATTTTGAAAGTCTTCTAGAAATCTCAGTTTTTCCAACACCTGTTGGTCCAATCATTAAAATATTTTTTGGTAGAACTTCGTCTTTCATATCATCTTCTAAGGCCTGACGTCTCCATCTATTTCTAAGAGCGATGGCAACAGCTCTTTTAGCTTTATTTTGCCCAACAACAAATCTGTCTAATTCTGAAACAATTTCTCTTGGTGATAATGAATTTGCAATTGTAGTCTTCTCTTTTGCAACTTTGCCTTTTGGAAATGACGTAACATTTGATTTTTCCATTATATTTTCTCCACACTCAAATTATCGTTAGTAAAGACACAAATATCTGACGCAACTTTAATAGATTTTTTAGCAATTTCTTCTGCTGACATATCAGTATCCATTAATACCTTTGCGGCTGCTAAAGCATAATTTCCACCTGAACCAATCCCAATAACATCTCCCTCAGGTTCAAGAACATCACCTGTTCCAGAAATTATAAAACTTTTTTTTTTATCACCAATTGCCATTAAGGCCTCTAATCTTCTTAAATATTTATCTGTACGCCAATCTTTTGCTAATTCTACAGCAGCTCTTGTTAGGTTTCCTGCATGCTTTTCAAGCTTTGACTCAAGTCTCTCAAACAAAGTAAGTGCATCTGCTGTTGATCCTGCAAAACCTGCGATCACATTTCTTTTCTCAATTTTACGAACTTTGTTTGCAGTTTTCTTAATTACAGTATTACCCATGCTAACTTGACCGTCACTAGCCACAACTACGTCATTATTTTTTCTTACAAGAACAATTGTTGTCATGTACTATAGATGGATATGAATTTAAATAGTTCAAGCCCAGGTTTAGTATTATTGATATAATCAAAAATACCTATATACCTAATTTAAATTATGAAAAGAAAAGCAAAAATAGCTAGAAAAACAAAAGAAACCAATATCAGTGTTGACCTTAATATTGATGGCAAAGGTAAGTACAAAGTTGACACAGGAATAGGATTCTTGGATCACATGCTCGAGCAGTTATCTAAACACTCATCCATGGATTTAACTGTCAAAGCTAAAGGTGACACACACATTGACCTTCACCACACAACTGAAGACACTGGAATTGCTATTGGAGAATGCTTAAAGAAAGCATCAAAAAAATTTATAGGTATTAAAAGATATGCTCATATTTTGTTACCAATGGATGAAACATTAACAAGAGTTGCAATAGATGTTTCAAATAGACCTTATTTGATTTGGAATGTGAAATTAAAAGTTGAAAAACTTGGAGAGATGGACACAGAATTATTCAAAGAATGGTTCCAAGCATTCTCGCAAGCTGCAGGAATTACATTGCACGTTGAAAATATTTATGGTGACAATAGTCACCACATCATAGAGTCTTGCTATAAAGGTCTGGCAAGGACTTTAAGAGCTGCATTGGAATTAGATCCAAGGAATAAAAGTACAATTCCTTCTACTAAAGGCTCTTTATAAGATTAATGGACGTCACTATTGTTGACTATAAGTCGGGTAATATTAGCTCTGTAATTAACTCCTTTGATGAAGTTGCTAAAGGTAAAGCAAATATCGAAGTAACCTCAGATTTAAATAAAATTAAATCTAGTGATAAGGTAGTTTTGCCAGGGCAGGGTTCATTTAAGAGCTGCATTGACGGTTTAAATAGCATAAATGGTTTGATTGATACCTTAAGTGAATTCGCTTTAAATAATAAAAAACCTCTTTTAGGAATTTGTGTTGGTCTTCAAATGTTTGCAGATGTTGGATACGAGGAGGTTGAGACTAAAGGGCTAGGTTGGATTTCTGGTAAAGTATCTAAAATTGATAATCAAAATGGAAAATATAAATTACCCCATATTGGCTGGAACCAAATAAATATTGTTAAAGATAGTAAAATTTTTAAAGATATTGAGAGCAATTCTCATATGTATTTTGTTCACAGTTATGAATTTATTCCAAATGATAATTCGGTCACAGCTGCAACAACAGATTATGCATCAAATATAGTTTGTGCAGTAGAAAAAGAAAATATATTTGGAACTCAATTTCACCCAGAAAAAAGTGATAAGTTAGGACTTAAAATAATTAATAATTTTATAAATTTGTAAAATGAAAAATTACTTATTAATAATATTCTTTCTGTTATTTGCATGCCAGAACCCAAATAATTTTAAAAAAAATAAGAAAGATAATTTAGACAATATGAATATGTCTAGTGAATCTAAGGTAAAATTAAAATGAAAATTTTTCCTGCAATAGATATCAAAGATAAAAAGTGTGTTAGATTAATCAAAGGAGATTTTGAAAATAAAACCGAATATGAAATTTCTCCAGTTGAGCAAGCTGGAAAATATAAAGACAATGGATTTAAAAATTTACATATAGTCGATTTGGATGGTGCATTAACTGGGGAGCCGATTAATATTGATATTATTGAAGATATTATTGGTAAATTTGACCTTAAGATTGAAATAGGAGGAGGTGTCAGAAATTTTGAAACCATTCAAAAATACATTGATGCTGGTGTTGAAAAAGTAATCTTAGGAAGTGCTGCCATTAAAAATAGAAGATTTTTAGAAGAAGCTTGTAATAAATTTCCAAACCAAATTGCATTAGGATTGGATGCAAAGGATGGGCATCTTGCAATTTCTGGCTGGACAGAAGAGTCGGATAAACTAACAACAGAATATTTAAAAAAAGTAAATAATTATGCAGTAAGTAGAATTATTTATACAGATATTAATAGAGATGGAACAAAGCAAAGCCCAAATTTTGAAGAAACACAAAAAGTCGCAAATATTTCAAATTGTCCAGTAGTTATATCAGGCGGAGTCTCATCGATTAATGATATTAAAAAAGCTAAAAATTTAAATAATATCGAAGGTGTTATAGTTGGGAAAGCTATATACGATGGTGATATAAAGTTAGATGAACTCGCAAAAGAAATAGATGCTTAAAAATAGAATTATTCCTTGTTTAGATGTTAAAAATGGTCGTGTTGTAAAAGGTATTAATTTTGTAGATCTAAAAGATGCAGGAGATCCTGTTGAGCAAGCAAAAATTTATAGTGAGGGTGGCGCAGATGAGATTTGTTTTTTAGATATTACTGCTTCTAATGAAAATAGAGATACTATTTATGAGGTAGTAGAAAAAACTTCTAAGAAATGTTTTGTACCTTTAACAGTAGGCGGAGGTGTTAGAAGTATTGATGATATTAACAAATTACTAAATTGTGGAGCAGATAAAGTTTCAATAAATACAGCTGCTGTTCAAAATTCAAAAGTTGTTGAAGATAGTTCAAGAAAATTTGGATCACAGTGCATTGTTGTTGCAATTGATGCAAAGAGAAAAGACGATGGATGGGAAATTTTCACTCATGGTGGAAGAAATCCAACCGGCATAAATGCCTTAAAATTTGCATCTAAAATGGAGAAATGTGGTGCTGGTGAGCTTTTAGTTACTTCAATGGATAAAGATGGAACACAATCTGGATATGATATTGAATTAATGCAAAAGATATCTTCTATGGTTAATATTCCAGTTATTGCCTCAGGTGGAGTTGGAACACTAGATCATTTAGTAGATGGAATAAGATCAGGTGCTAGTGCCGTTTTAGCTGCATCTATATTCCATTATGGTACTTATTCAATAAATGAAGCAAAGCAATATTTGGCTTCAAAAGATATACCTGTTAGGATTTAGAATGTTAAAGATATTAGAAGATCTAGTTAACCTTGCAAGAGAGCGAAAAAGTAACCCTGTTGAAGGTTCATATACTAATAAGCTTTTGAAAGATAAATCTTTAGCAAAAGAAAAGGTATTAGAAGAAATTAATGAATTAATAGAAGCCGTAGAGCAAGACTCAAATAAAATTCATGAAGCTGCAGATGTTTTCTATCACCTAATCATGTATCTTGAAAAAAGTGGTATAAAAATTGAAGAAGTAATGGAAGAACTGAATAGTCGAAAGAAATAATAATGATTCAAAGTTATATAAATTGGGAAAAAAGACAAATTCAGTGGTGGAAGAAAAAACTCAGACTTTCCGAGCATGGACTTGCTTGGATATCTTTTATCAAGGGAATTTTGGTTGGATTATTAATTTATCATTTCTTTTTTTAGCAAAATAACAAATTTCATCAGAGCGCCGGGCTCATAAGCCCAAGTTTAGCTTTTCTCACTTATAATTTCCCAGGTAACCAGGTTGAGAATATTGGAAATAGAATCATTATTATTCCATAAATTATTCCAACGATTGTAAACAAAGGAACTTCTTTGAAAGCTTTTGCTGGATTTTCTTTGATCACACCTGCAGCTGTATAAATACCAACACATACGGGGGGTGTTATCATTCCTATTCCCGCAAATGCAACAAACACTACATAAAGATGAAGCAAACTTTGGTTGAATGACAATGTGATTGCTGCAAAAATTGGAACAGTTAAATAAAATACAGGAACGATTTCTATAAACGTTCCAAGAATTAAACAAATTGCTCCAAGCATTATCCAAAATAGATTTACGCTTACACCTTTATCTGTAAAGAATGTTATAATTTTTTGTGGAGCTTGTGTGTAAGTTAAAACAACACTTAAGAATGTTGCAGTTGCTATAATTGCAAAAATTACAGCTGTTATGATTGCAGTTTCCTTTAAACAGCTCATTAAAGATGAAAAAGTCAGTTCTCTATAAATTAAAAATCCAATTAGCACTGCATAAACTCCTGCAACAGCAGCAGATTCAGATGGGGTTAGTATCCCTGCATAAATTCCACCTAAAATTATCACTGGAGTGATCAAAGCAGGAAGTGCAGCGATGAAAGAACTTACTCTTTCCTTAAAAGAAGCTTTTTCATCTGTTCTAATATGCCTGCATTTAAACAAAACTAGAAGGACCATCAACACTAAGAGAACTAAGCCTGGAATAACACCTGCAGCAAAAGTTTTTGAGACTGGAACATTAGTTAGAGCACTAAATAATATTGCTGCATTGGAAGGAGGTATCAATGCCTCTAATAAAGCCGCAGAAGCTGCTAGGACAACAACGAATGGAGTTGGATAACCTTGTTCAATCATCTTTGGCATCATAATTGTTCCAACTGCAGTAATTGCGGCTAAGATAGATCCACAAAAAGCTGCGAAGAAACCCATCGCAATAACCATTGCAACACCTAATCCACCTGGCCAGTGGCCAACTAGCGTTGTTGTAAACTTAACTAATCTTGATGCAGCACCCCCTTTTAGCATAGCCATTCCAGTAAATATGAATAATGGAACAGCGATTAGGACATGTTTAGTTAATGCACCAAATGAAACCTGGATAAGTACTGACCAAGGTAAATTTAATCCAGCAATTGCAGCTAAAGAACTTCCTAAACCAAATACTAGAAAAATTGGAACTGAGATAACTAATGTTATAAGAGAAATAATAAAAGCTAATCCAAACATTTATTCTTTCCCTATAAGTTTTTTAAAATTGTCTAAAATTAGCTCTAATGATGTTAATGCTAAAATTAAAAAACCAACTGGAAATGCTAAAAACATCCACCAGATAGGAATGTTAATTTCTAATTCCATCATTTGTCCTAAATTGTAATACATTGTTGTTGCATCAACTCCTGCTTTAAAAAAGACACACGCAGAAATTAGAGCTATTAAATTTACAATTGCTCCAATAATATTTTTTGATTTTTCAGATAAATAATGACTTAAAAAATCTACTTTAATATGTTGTCCTTGCTTTAATAAAGGACCAAGTAATGGAAATACTAACCAACTAACCATTACGGGTGGTAATTCAATAAACCATGCAAATCCTGTGCCTGTAATAAATCTTGTTGTGGCGCTTAGTGCTAAAGCTGACACCATTAAAAAGACTATGAACATTGCGAGCGAAATTGCAGCTTTTGCTAGCAAATTATTAATAGCTCGCAATGCCCTCATAATCTTTATAGAAAAAGTTTAACTTCTTCTAATTACTCTTAGCATATGCTTGTGCTGCCTCTAACGCATCAGCATCAATCATTTTAGCCATTGCTGGCATTACTTCATCTTTCATAAGCTTATCAAATTTAGCTTTTTCAGCGCCTGAAAGTGTAGTAACAACTCCGCCTCTTTCTTGGAATTTTTTAAGAGTGCTTTCTCCAGTATCCATAATTAAGTCAGTTGATCGTTTTCCAACTTCTTTACCAACATCCATTATGATTTTTTGTAAGTCTGGAGACAGACTATTAAACCAAGTTGAGTTAGCCATAATATATGCATCGGCATAATATTGATAAGGTTTTTGAGCGTATTTTAAAAACTCCCACCAACTATATGCTTCAATACTTCCTGGAGGACTATTTATTGTGTCAATCATTCCAGTTTGTAATGAAGTATAAACTTCACCAGTTGGTAAAGAAACTCTATTTGCTCCTAGAGCATCCCACATAGGCTCTTCACTTTTTAAAAGTCTTCTAGCCTTTAGACCTTTCATAGCATCAATACCTGTTAATTCTTTAGCACTTGAAAAAGTCATTACAGGTCCAACTGGGTTATACATTACTAATGTTGAATTAGTTTTTTTTGTTAACTCACCCCAAATTTCTTTTCCTTTAGGTGAATTTTGAAAAAAACCTCTTTGCTGTTCCCATGAATTAAATAATCCAGGAAATGAAGCAACGTTAAAGTTTTTATTAATTGGTGGAAAACTTACTACACCAACAATTCCTCCAAGTTCAACCGCACCAGAAGTAACTGCTCCCATTACTTCTCTAATTCCAAACAATTGTTTAGATGGATAAACTTCTATTTTTAATTTTCCTTTTGCTCTTTTATTAACTTCATCAGCAAATATTTGTGCATGTTTTGCACTATGGTGCTTTGGACTCCAGTGAACTGATAAACGTCCAACTATTTCCGAAAAAGCAGCTGTTGAAGTAAGAACAAATGAAAAAACAAATGTTAAGCTAATAATAGCTTTACAAATTGATTTAAATTTATTCATTTTTCCTCTCTTTTTTTTTAAAAATTGATCTTATTAGTTGCATGTATTTTAACAATGTAAAATTTTAAATATTTTAATAGAATACATTCTTAAAATGATGCGTAATGGTTTCACATTAATAGAACTATTAGTTGTAGTAGCAATAATCGGTATCTTAGCTGCCGTTGGTGTAGTTGCTTACAGCGGCTATACAAAAGGTGCTAAATTAAAGACAGCTCAACAAAATTTGAGAACTATTTCTAAATGGTTAGCAGCAGAGTCAACAAAAGTTTGTTCAGCTTATCAAGGCAATTATAATAATGGCATGTATTTAAATAATGATAGTAGTAATTATAGATATTTTATAAAATGCTCGGATGATGGCACAGCCTTAGCATATGCGGCAAGCCATTTCTTTTATAATAATGGGGATTTTAAAAATCCTTACAATGGGAATAATGCAATAGCATCAAAAGCAACAACAAGCTCATTTAATATTACTAGAGGAGGTGCCAAGACCCTTTCCAACACTTATGTTCAGAAAGGTGAAATAATGTTTTTCAATTTAGGAGGAGAAAATAAAACTGCAATATTATCAAATATAGGTGATAATGATGGTAACGATAAAAATGAATGGGTCTTTATTGACTCTCCAGTAAACTATTAAGTATTATTTAAATTATTAATAAATGTTAAAGTTGTCTTTAATTATTGCCGCAATAATCTTTAGTATACTCACTTGGGCTACAGCTAATGTATGCAGTTATAATTACGTTATCAAAAAAAAAAGTAATATTATTGAAGAATTGAGCAAAGAGATTGATATTTCATTAGGAAATACGAGAGTGTATTATTTTAGAGAATTGAATTGCAAAAAAGCTGATTTAAGTTTTGATATGATTAGAATGATGGAAAATATTGAGGTTATATCTGTAATGTTTTATCAATACTTTACAACGGATATAACAGGAAAACCTTTGGGAGATAAATAACAATCTATGAAATATGATGAGAATAATATATTTGCGAAAATCTTAAGAAGTGAAATTCCTTGTAATAAAATTTATGAGGATGATTTTGTTTTATCCTTTTATGACATAAACCCTCAGAAAAAAATACATGCATTAGTAATTCCAAAAGGAAAATATATTGACTTAGACGATTTCAGTTCAAATGCATCCAATGAAGAAATAATCGGCTTAATGAAAGGTGTTACTACTGTTGCAAAAAAATTAGGTATCTCATCCATAGATGGCAAAGGTTATAGAGCTCTTGCTAATATAAGTGATTATGGTGGCCAAGAAGTACCACATCTACATTTCCATTTATTTGGAGGTGAAAAAGTTGGAAAAATGGTTTCATGATAACTAAAGTAGACAGAAAATACTTAGAAATTAATTCAATTGATGAAATTAATTTATCTAAAAAGCCAAAAAGTAATTGTAAAGTGGAAAAAAAAAATCCACCAGATTTTCAAATCAATAAATTTTTTTATAAACAGATAGGTAAAAGTTACCGTTGGATCGATAGATTAGTTTGGAATGACACTAAATGGATGGATTATACTAACAATTCAAATTTAGAGACTTACATCCTTACAGAAAATGAGGATTTAATAGGCTTTTTCGAACTTTTATTTCATCCAGAGAAAAGTAAATGTGAAGTAGCTTATTTTGGTATTCTTGATCAATTTATAGGAAAAAAATATGGTGGTTATCTTTTATCTGAGGCTTTGAGGTTAGGATTTAGAAAAAATACTAAAAAAGTTTGGTTGCATACTTGTTCTTTAGATCACAAACATGCATTAAAAAATTATTTAGGAAGAGGTATGAAAATTTTTAAATCTGAAAGTATTAATTTAGATATCAGTTGATATAATTTTGAATTCTAAATATTTTTTCATCGATCATTATATTTGTTTCTACATTAGACAACTTAGTTTCAACTTTGTTGAGATAAATGTCAGTTGTAGTCCATCCTTTAATATCATAACTAATTTTATCAAAAAAAATATTTAATAAATTATTGTTATATGCAATTTTAAAAGAGAAAGTTTCCTCATTCTCTTCAATTGTTTCAACCTGATCTAGTTTATCTAGTAGAAATTTTTTATCTAAAATTAAACCAAGAGGAGTGTCTTTAAGTTGGTATCTTAAATAATTTTTAATTTTTTTACTATTTATCACGAGTGATCTTCCGTTAGATACTAAAATTTTATTATAAATATCGTCATACTTACACAAAATTTTTTTTGAGTATGAAATTATACACTTTCCTTGCTCAGTTTTTTTTCCAATTTTTTGAACAAATTTAAAAGATATATTATCTGTCTCTTCTAATTTGTTTTTTATTAGTTGCTTTGATGATGCTAAAATATTTAATGGGTAAAAGAATATTAAAATAAAAATTATATATTTCACTATTTTAAAACTTCTCTTTTTCCAACATGATTAGCTTTACTAACCTCACCATTTGCTTCCATTTGATCAATAATTCTTGCGGCTCTGTTGTATCCAATTTGCAATTTTCTTTGCAAAAAAGAGGTAGATGCTTTTCTTTCTGATTTAATTATTTCTAATGCTTCATTGTATAATTCATCAGTATCAGAATTATCTTTATTTTTTTCACCAATTTCCTTCTCGTCAGCAAAATTCAAAATCTCATCAACATAATCTGGCTCTGCTTGATTTCTAAGGAAGTTATTTACTTTATCTATTTCTACCTCAGATACATAAGGTGCATGTATCCTTGTGATCCTGTTTGCTGAAGACATGTATAACATATCTCCTTTACCAAGAAGTTGCTCAGCTCCTTGTTCACCTAAAATTGTCCTACTGTCAATTTTGGAGGTTACTTGAAATGAAATACGAGTAGGAAAATTAGCTTTTATAGTTCCAGTTATAACATCTACACTTGGTCTTTGTGTAGCCATTATTATATGAATACCGGCTGCTCTAGCCATTTGTGATAATTTTTGAATATAGTTTTCTATCTCTTTGCCAGCTACTAACATAAGATCTGACATTTCATCAACAATCACAACGATATAAGGCATCTTAACTTTGTGCTTTTCATTGTAACCGTCAATATTCCTTACCCCCACTTTTGTCATTAGCCTGTATCTGCTTTCCATTTCTTTAACTACCCAACCCAAAACAGATGCTGCTTTTTTTGCTTCAGTAATGACCGGACATAATAAATGTGGAATCCCTTCATAAGTTGAAAGTTCTAACATTTTTGGATCAATCAAAATGAACTTACATACATCAGGGGTATGTTTGTAAATTAGTGATAAGATAATTGTGTTAATACATACTGATTTTCCCGAGCCAGTAGTTCCAGCTATTAATAAATGTGGCATCGAACTTAAATCACTAGTTATCGGTTCTCCAGATATACTCTTACCAAGAGCAATTGGTAATTTTATGTCTTTTTTTTTAAAATTCTTATCTGAAATTATTTCTCTTAAAAAAACATTTTCTCTTGAGACTTTAGGTAATTCAATACCGACTGTATTACTTCCAGAAATTGTAGCTATCCTTGCAGATTCTGAACTTGTGTTTCTAGCAATGTCTTCTGCTAAATTAATAATTTTAGAAACCTTAACCCCAGCTGCAGGCTCAAATTCGTTAAGGGAGACTACAGGACCATGACTTATTTTTTTTATTTTTCCTTCAACACCAAAATCAAGAAGTATCTTTTCTAGTCCTTCTGCATCTATTTTAAAATTCTCTTTTTTATTAGAGGGCTTTTCTGGTTTTTTTAAAAAATCAATTAATGGTAATTTAATTATTGTATCTCTTAAAGCTGATTTGTTATTTGCAAATAAATCTTCTTGAACAGGTTGCTCTTTAATTTTTTCAATGTTGTTGTTTTCTTTAAATATAGTATTTTTATTAATCACATCGCTTTCTTTTGATTTAAACATTTTTTTTATAAATTTAAAAGAATTTAAAATATGGACTAATTTGAAATTACTACTTAATAAGAAAAATAAAAATATTAAAGATAATAATAAATAATAACTCACTACTTTATTAATATTTAAAAGATCTGCAATTATGGTTTCAGACATTAAATCACCAACAAATCCATTATTCCCATTTATTATTAACCAATAAGTTTCTTTATGAAAAATACTGAAGAAAAAAGTAGCAGCAATCGTATAAAGAATTATAAAAAAAATATTTTCAATTATGATTATAAATTTTTTATTAATAGTTATTGTTAAACCTGTGAATAGTAGAGAAAATGGAATTAATAATGATATGATACCAAATGATTGAAAAAATATGTCTGCTATCATACTTCCTTTAAGCCCAAGAAAATTATTAATTTTGTAGTTTTCTGGAAATATAAAATTTGGATCTTCTGGAGAATAGCTGATAAGAGATATAAAAAGTAATATTGATATAATTATTAAAAAAATACCAAATAGTTCTGCTAGTCTTTTTATAATAAAATCCCCTATTTTATTGATATAATTTTTAATTATCATGAATCAAAACTGCTTTTGTCACTTTGTATCATTTAATTTTTATTGTTAAAATTATTTTGTTATGAAAATTTGTCTAATAGGCCAAAATTTAACAAATTTAATTCTTGCCAATGTTTTTGAGGAAAAAAAACTCAAAGTAGACATATTTTTAAATAAAACAATCCGAAACATAAAAACTAATAGAACAATAGCTGTATCAAGTGAAAATTTTAGATTTTTAAAATTTTTTACAAAATCGAACATTATACCTTGGAAAAGTAAAGAAATTAAAATTTTTACAGAATTTTCTAAATCCAAAGAGATAATTAATTTTCATGAAAAAAATAAAGAAGTTTTTAATTTAATACCTTATTCAAAGTTAAATGAATTTTTTTTGAAGAAAACAAGAAAATCGAAATTTATAAAATTGCTCCATACAGATACTTCTAGCCCAGCAATGTTTAAAAAAATTAAAGATTATGATTTAGTAATAAACAGTGAAAATAAAAACATTATTTCAAAGAAATTTTTTACGAATAAAATAAGAAAAAATTATGGAAGTAAAGCATATACTTTCCTAATAAATCACAGACGCAAAAATAATGATATAGCCATTCAAGTTTTTACAAAATTTGGGCCTTTGGCATTTCTTCCGTTATCTAATACTAAAACTTCTATAGTTTTTTCTCACAAAGGACATAAAATAGATGAAAAGAAAATGCTTGAAATATTTTATAAATATAATTCATTTTATTCATTAACAAAGATAAGTGAAATTGAAAGATTTAATCTAAGTTTTGAAACGCTTAGAAATTATACTCATAACAATATCCTTGCTTTTGGTGATTTAATACATCGTATTCATCCTCTTGCTGGACAAGGATTTAATATGACAATTAGAGATATTAAAATAATTTCAAAAATAGTTAATAATAAAATTTCTTTAGGACTTCCAATTGATGTATCTGTTGCAGAAGATTTTCAGGAATCAACTAGACATTTAAATTACCTTTATGGGAAAGCAATCGACGGAATATACGAATTTTTTAAATTTGATATCAAAATTAATAATTCAATGTCAAAACCAATATTTAGAATTTTAAACAAAAATTCTTTTTTTAAAAAGTATTCTAATATTTTATCTGATAAAGGATTAAATTTGTAAATTATTGAAGAGTAGTATTTTCAAAATCGTCTTTAATATAATTATTTAAAATTTGTTCCATTTTTTCTTTTCTTATATTTACATCAAGACTTTCTAACAATATTTGTTTTTCTTCTAACGAAAAAGGTGAAGCCATTGATAGATCATTAAGAGTTTGGCTCATGTCTTTCTTTTCTAAATCTTTTAGGTTCACAATATATCCTTGTTTTTTGAAAAATTTTCTCATGTTTTCCATAATTAAGCCTATGTCAGAAAAGTTAACTTCATTGCTTTTTTTAGATATATCACCCAAAAAGTCATTGTATTGAACTTCACATTCTCGGTATAGCTTGCTTGAATTTAACTCTGACTTTATTCTAAATCTACAAACTCCATTTAAAATAATAAGAATTCTTCCATCTTCTGTTTCATTAAAGCTTGTAATTTTTCCAATACACCCAATTTGATATAAATCTGGTTTTTTAAGAGTTCCTGATTTTTTTGGTTGTATCATTCCGATGATTCTATTATTTTTCATGCTCTCATTAACCATCTGTAGATATCTTGGTTCGAAAATATTTAATGGAACAGTTGTACCGGGAAACATTATGAAATTAGACAAAGGAAAAATTGGTATTGTTTTTGGTAATTCTTGTATATTCATTTTAATTAATTTTAATTAACATAATTCTATATAAAAAAAAATGGATCTCGCAACTGGACAAAATCTCATTAAACAGAAAAAATTTCCATTAGCACTGGAATTATTAAAGAATTTGTTAATATTAAAACCAAATAATTATGATATTTATTTTTACCTAGGTAGAGCTTACTCGGAATTACAAGATTACCAAAATGGTATAAAATTTTATAATAAATATTTGGAGATAAACAAAAATTCAATTAATTGTTTACTGAATTTAGTTATTTTTTTTAATACCGTCACTTAATATATAGTGTACCACTTTGTTTAAAATTATATAAATATTTGTTATAATAAAAAATATTTTCTCCCTTGCTTAATTTTAGAAAAGCTAATACTTTCAATACTTATAGAACAAGCGGGCATAGCTCAGTGGTAGAGCGTCTCGTTGCCAACGAGAAGGTCGTGGGTTCAAGTCCCATTGCCCGCTCCATTATAGGAATTGTATTATGAGTGATTTAGCAAGTAAAAAATGTATACCATGTGAAGGAAATATCCCACCTTTCAATACAGAAGAAATTCATAAGTACTTGAAACAAGTTGATGGATGGGAAGTTATCGAAGATAAAATTGATGGATTTCATTTAATAAAAAATTTCAAATTTGACGACTTTTTACAAAGTCAGGAATTTGTTAATAAAGTTGGAGAGATTGCTGAAGCTGAAGGACATCATCCCGATTTATGGTTTGGATGGGGTTACGCAAGAATTAAAATATTTACACATGCAATTAAAGGTCTTGCTGAGAGTGATTTTATTCTAGCTGCTAAAATAGATAAGATAAATTGATTAGTGATTAAAGTGTCTTGTTTTAGAAAATACTAAAATAGTATTTGTTTGGTTAGCAAATTTAATAATTTCTTTATCATTTTTTGAACCCGAAGGTTGTATGACTGCTGAAATACCTGCTTGTACCAATTTTTCTATACCATCCACAAAGGGGAAAAACGCATCAGAGGCTGCTAAGATTTCATCACTATCGCTTATTTTCTGAAACTTTTTCATTTTATCAATTGCTATTTTGCAACTATCTAACCTACTTGGTTGACCAGAGCCTATGCCTATTGTCTTGTAATCTTTTGTAATGACTATCGCATTCGATTTTACACTTCTGCATATATTAAATGCAAAAATAAGTTTGTTTAAAGTTTTATTCGTAGGTTTTAATTTTGATACAATTTTAAAATCTTTATTAGAAAAATATTGAGTATCTGGATCTTGAACTAAAATAGAATTAAATTTATTTATAAAATTAAATTTAAAATTTTTTTCAACTTTACTAGAGTCAATTAACCTTAGGTTTTTTTTCTTTTTTAATAGTTTGAATGATTTTTTATCAAATCCATTTGCAACTATTACCTCAAAAAATATTTTATTAATCTCTTTAGCTAAACTAATATTTAATTTAAAGTTACATGATACAATACCACCATAGGCACTAATTGGGTCACTTTCTAAAGCCTCTCTAAAAGATTTGATTTTGTTTGGATTAATTGAAACCCCACAAGGATTAGCATGCTTAATTATTACTACACCATTATTTTTAGGCAAATTTTTAGATATGTTTAGAGCTGAATAAAGATCGTTATAATTATTGTAACTGAGTTGTTTTCCACTGATTTGAATAATTTCCTGTTTGTTATTTTGTGAATATATTGCCGCTTTTTGATGAGGGTTTTCTCCATATCTTGTCTTCTCAACTAATTTCCCAGAAAATATATTCTTGATTGGAAAAAGATTTTCTGACTTTTCATTGAAATAATTAAAAATTTTCGATTCATAATAAGCAGTTTCCATAAATGCTTCTCCAGCTAATTTTTCTCTAAAATCTATATTCGTCGATCCTCTATTTTTATTTAATTCAGTAGCTAAATCTTCATACTGTTTTGAGTTACTTAGAACTACCACATCATTATAATTTTTTGCAGCCGATCTAACTATTGTTGGTCCTCCAATATCTATATTTTCGATTATATTTTTGTGACCAGAATTACTTAATAAAACCTTTTCAAATGGATAAAAATTTATAACTACTAAATCTATATTTTCATAATTATTAATTTTCATTTCTTTTTGATGCTTTTGGTTCTGCCTAATATTTAAAATTCCAGAATGAATTTTTGGATGTAAGGTTTTTACTCTTCCATCTAATAGCTCTTTTGAATTTGTAAATTTTGATATCTCTAAGCATTTAAAACCCAAGGTTTTAATTTTTTTGTATGTTCCACCTGAGCTTATTATTTTAATATTATACTTTTTTAATAAACTTAATAATGGTTTTAAATTAGATTTATCTGACAAAGAAATTAAAGCAGTCTTTATTTTTACTTTATTTTTTCGAATACCCATTTAATGTCCAAACTTATATCCTTTGTTTTGCCTGATAAACATATATTTCGGTTTTCACTAGATAAATTTTTATTACCGAAATATATACCTGATTCAATATTAATATTCTCACAGTTACTTGAAAATTTCCATCCAGAATTTTCAATTTCAATTAGTATAGTTTTGTTATCTAAAGTTTTTGTTAATTTAACACCTGGCTCCATATGGAACCTGATATCATATTTTTTTGATTCCAACTTATTTTTTGAAATTATTTTATCTGTCCCTATCAATTTATCTTTTTCTACAAAATATTCTAAAGATCTTTCATGCAAAATTCCCAATTTTTTTAAATAACCATTATGGGATGCTTTGATTAACCAATAGTTTTTTTCATTAACAATATTTTTGTCACTAATTTTCAAACCATTTTCTAGTGTCTTATAGCTTCTGCTATTTCTAAATGAACAACTTGAATGATTATCTATAATAAGGGTTGAATGGGCAGCTGTAGATTTTGAAATTAGATTTAGTTTGCTTTTATAATCCTGAAAATACCCAGAGTTGGAAATTAGTTTTTTATCTTTGTAAAAAAATTCAAATGAAAGCGCTCCACTTTGATAATTATGTGAAAATCTTTTTTGGGGAGAATTTCCAATATCCATAGCAAGAATGCAATTTTTATTCTTCAAAATAGCATATCCTCCAACTTCATTATTCGAATTTTCAAATTTATATTTGTATAGTGATAGATATTTGTTAAATTCTTTTAAGTCACTTTGGTGATTTCCATTAAAAAGTAAACTTTGTTCAGGTTTTGAGAAAATCACATAAGATTTTCCGAGATAGAAAATTATTTCATCAAGGTACTCAGGAATATTACTAAAAGATTCCTTTAATAATTCTCTAACAAGAACAAAATATTTTAAATAAAAATTTAATTGTCTAATACTCCTTGTTTTTGGAAAATATTCATCATCAAAAGAGTTAATAATAATTTTTCTTAATAATTCTAAGCCATAATTTAAAAATTTTTCATTTTCATATGACAGTCCTGTGATAATTATTGCAGTACAGCCCAATAATTTGTCATCAACAGATTGTGATTTACTTATTTCATTTATTAAATGATTAATTTGCTTGTTTATAGAAAAATTAAATCGTTTTTTATATTTAGTGCCAGCTTGATCGTATGTTAATTTAGAATTAGCAATCCACGATATTATTCTCTTAGATAAAATATCAATCTGCCATGTTATTGAATTGTAATTTTGATTTTTTTCAATCCATTTTTCGATAATTGATTGTGTAATATTTGAAGAAGATTTTAGATCAATACTGAATAGCCAATAAAAATTATTTAGTTTATGAAGGTTATTCTCAGTTAATAATTTATTTTCCCAAATATTATCTTTATCTAATTCTTCTATTTTAATTTTTTTTTTATCGTATTTAATTAAACAACTCAGAATACTTAGACTTGGTCTATAGGTAATATTACTTATTTCAATCTTAGAAATTTTATTATTATAAAGATTTGATTTTAAATATAATTTTCTTATTTGATCTTTAGTGGAGTAAAAAAATTCATTTATTGAAATTAAAGAATTTTTTAAATGCATCTTACATTGTTTTTAAAGTTTCTATATTTTTTTTAATATCACCGTCGTTTTCTTTAAAAATAGTTGTTCCAGACACTAATATATTTGCTCCCGCTGATATAACTTCTTTTGAATTAGAAAAATTTATTCCACCATCAACCTCAATATCAAATTTTAAATTATTATCTTTTTTTATTTGATAAAGTCTTTTAATTTTTTCAATGACTTCTGGTATAAATTTTTGACCGCCAAAACCTGGATATACGCTCATTATTAAAACTAAATCAATTTTATTTAGAATTTTTTCTATGACGTCTATTTCTGTGTTTGGATTTAAAGATATACCTACTTTTTTCTTTAATTGTTTTATCAGATGAATTGACTCAATTAAATTATCAGTGGCCTCAGGGTGAATTGTTATTATATCAGATCCAGCGTTAGCAAAACTTTTAATATATTTATGAACTGGTGCGATCATTAAATGTACATCAAAAGGTAATTTTGTATAGCTTCTAAGTGTTTTTATCACTGGGGGCCCAATAGTTATATTGGGAACAAAATGTCCGTCCATTACATCAACATGAATTAAATCCGCTCCACCATCTTCTAATCTTTTAATCTCCATACCTAATTGACTGAAATCTGCCGAAAGTATTGAAGGTGAAATTTGTATATTTTTCATTAATAAATAAAAACTAGTACTATCAATTTTTGAATATATTTGAATTATTATTTGCCAAATACTTTATAAATTTCTGCAGCTATTTCACTTTCTAATGGAAACGATAACATTCCCATAACAGAATAACCCATTAAATAAGGCATAAGATAAAATCTAAACATATAAAAAAACCATGCAACATAAAGTGGTACTAGTGGTCCTATAATGAAGCTAGGGGTTATGAATTTAAAAATTTTGATTATTGGATTTGTATATTTTACAAAGACTTTCATAAAAAAAAATTCTGAATCTTCCTTTTGAAAAATATTCATTGCTGATCTTCCGATCAATGTCCACATGATGATACCTAGAATATAATCTATTACTAAAATATATATTGGCATTATTTTTTGAAAAAATGGGGGCGAATATCGCCCCCAATAAAGTTTAATTTAGTGTTGCTTACCAAGTATTGTCTTACCTGATGGAACACGAACTTCGTCTACCATTTGCTGTGTAGCTTTATCTGGTTCTTCAGTCATTAAACTTACTACAACCATTACAACTAAACAGACCGACGCTCCGATTATACCAAAACGTAAATGGTCGATACCTAACCAAGGTGCATTACCCATAAACTTAGGATACACATAAATTAGGTAAGCTGTTCCTGATGCAAGACCTGCTATCATACCTGCTATTGCTCCTTGTCTTGTTGCTCTCTTCCACCAAACACCAAGTATTAATGGGAAGAACAATCCTGACATTGCAAAGTCAAATGCCCAAGCAACTGCACCAAGGATACTAGTGATCCTCATCGATGCAATGTATGCTCCAGCGGCACCAATAACTATTAGAAGTGCTCTAGCAACTAACAATCTTTTTCTTACATCCGCTTTTGGATCAATGATTTTGTAATAGATATCATGTGATAAAGCGTTTGCGATAGCAAGAATTAGACCATCAGCAGTTGACATCGCAGCAGCCATTCCTCCTGCAGCAACTAGTCCAGAGATTACGTATGGTAATCCAGCAACCTCAGGAGTTGCTAGTACAACTACGTCACCTCTCATAAACCATTCATTTAACTGAAGAATACCATCTCCGTTAAAGTCTGCTATGAAGGCTTGTTTTACATTAATCCAAGCATTTACCCACTCAATTTGCATAATTTCAGCAATTGGTTTTCCAATAATACCTGTTGGTAAGTTTGGATCTATTAGTGAGATTTTGGATAATGTTGCAAGCATTGGCGCTGAAGTATAAAGCAATGCAATAAAGAATAGTGACCATGCCACTGATTTTCTTGCAGCTTTAACACTTGGAGTAGTGAAGTATCTCATTAAAATGTGTGGTAAAGAAGCTGTTCCCACCATCATACATAGTGCTAATGAAATAAACTTCCATGCAGCCATTCCACCTTCTGGCACACCTGCGTGTGATACAGCGATAGATTTTAGACCACCTGGTACACCTGCAGCTTTGACGTCTGCAGCAGCATTTTTGACTAATCCAAATTGAGCTTCAAGATCACCTAATCTAGCCACTTCCTCACCTAACATAAAGTGTGGAAAGAAACCAAATCCAGATTTGTTACTAATCCAGAATACTGGAATTAGATAAGCAATAATCAATACTATGTATTGAGCAACCTGTGTCCAAGTTACCGCTCTCATTCCACCTAGCATTGAACAAAGTAAGATACTTACTAGTCCAACCCAAACTCCTAATTCAAATGGAATACTTAGTGCTCTTGATGCAATTGTTCCTGTTGCGTTAATTTGAGCTGTTACATACGTGAAAGACGCCAATGTTAAAACAACTACGGCACAGAACCTTGCAAAGTTTCCGCCATATCTTGTTCCAATGAAATCTGGCACAGTATAACATCCAAATTTTCTCAAGTATGGTGCTAAAAGTGATGATACCAAAACGTATCCCCCAGTCCATCCGACTAAGAAAGCCATATAAGTATAACCACCAAAATAAATACCACCAGCCATTGCAACGAATGATGCACCTGACATCCAGTCAGCTGCAGTTGCCATTCCGTTAAATACTGTTGGCACCTGTCTTCCAGCAACATAATAAGCATCGACCTGAACAGTTCTAGATAGATACCCAATCAAGGCATATATACAAACTGTAAAGGCGACAAACAAAATACCAATTGTTTTAGCAGTCATACCTGCTTGCTCCGCTATTGCCATCAATATGATGAATACAATGAAGCCCCCAGTATATGTTCCGTAAATTTTTGGTAGGTTGTCAATAAAATTGCCTTTAAACATTAATCATCCTCCTTTTCGGTAAAACCAAACTCTTCATCGATTTTTTCCTGTCGATTTGCAAACCAAAAAATAAGGACCACAAATGCAATGATGGAACCTTGCGCACACATGTAATACGCTAATGGATATCCCATAAAACTTGAAGTGTTTAGGTCAGAACCAAACATGAAGATCAGATAACCGAAAACAAACCAAATAATTAATGTAATTATCATTAATCCTTTGGTTTTTTCCCAGTGCTTTTCTTTGTTTGACATTATTTTAATCCTCCCTATAGGTTAAAGATATAATTCATACTCATTTAAAGTGATATTTAAAGGGTAAAAAATGGCATATATTTATAGTAAAAGTTGTAATATCGGTTCTAAATGGGCATCAAATACAAATTAAAGCTCAAAGATTTGAAATTTGAGTATTTAAAGGAATATTTCATTCCATTTTTAAAATATTTTAAAAAAACAAAAAAAATTGAAAACTATTCTGATTTAAAAGAATTCATTCAAAAGAAATCTGCATGGGTAAGCCAAGTTACTCTATATGGATATCTTAAAACAAGAATGGGAGCAAAATATGTATTGATGTTTGAAGATGAGATATTTCTAGGTTCAATTAATAAAGCTAAATGGAATATTTACTCAACTGCTTTACAAGATTTAACTTTTTATACTATCTCTTTTTTAAAAAATATCAGAAATCAACATGATACTGAAAAAGCAAATGAAATCTATTTTCAAATATTAGATAATGAGCTTCAAAAAAATGAAATGCCAAATGAAATTTATGAAAATGCGAAAAAAAAATTTCTTGATAGATATGAAAAAATTAATTGGAATGAATACCATGAGTCATTACCCTTTAATACTAGTGCTTTATCTTTATATGAATGGTCACCAATAGCTGAAGAGTTAAAATCTTTAGACAAAAAAATAGTTTTGAATTCTATGATCCTGAAATGGGATAATGTTAAAAAGGAATTTATAGAATTAATAAATATTTAAGTATTTTTTCTATTTTCAACTAAACTTTTTACAACACTTGGATCTGCCAAGGTAGTTGTATCACCTAATTGATCATGTTCATTTGCAGCAATTTTTCTAAGTATTCTTCTCATAATCTTACCTGATCTAGTTTTTGGAAGACCAGGAGAAAATTGAATTAGATCTGGAGTAGCTATTGGACCAATTTGTTTTCTAACCCAAAGTTTTAAATCTCTCTCTAAATCTAAAGTTGATTTTTCTCCTACATTTAGAGTTACGTAACAATATAAGCCATTACCTTTAATATCATGTGGATATCCAACTACGGCAGCTTCTGCTACTTTCGGATGAGCAACAAACGCACTTTCTATTTCGGCGGTTCCAAGATTATGCCCTGAAACAATAATTACATCATCAACTCTTCCTGTAATCCAGTAATATCCATCTTTATCTCTTCTGCATCCATCTCCTGTAAAATATTTTCCGTCAAATTGAGAAAAATAAGTATCAATAAATCTTTGATGATCACCGTAAACTGTCCGCATCTGACCGGGCCAAGATTGTGCAATACATAACCGACCTTCAGCTTCTCCTTTCAAAACTTTTCCTTCTTTATTTACTATTACTGGTTTAATACCATAAAATGGTTTTGTTGCTGAACCTGGTTTTAAATTTATAGCACCTGTTTGTGGACTAATTAATATCCCACCCGTTTCAGTTTGCCACCAAGTATCAACAATTGGACATTTTGAATCTCCGATAGTTTTATAATACCATTCCCATGCTTCGGGATTGATTGGTTCACCTACGGTTCCTAATAATTTTAGTGATTTTCTAGATGTTTTTTTAACAGGCTTGTCACCTTCTCTCATTAAAGCTCTTATTGCTGTTGGGGCAGTATAAAAAATATTCACTTTATACTTGTCAACAATTTGCCACCATCTTGAACTATCAGGATAAGTTGGAATTCCTTCAAACATTATTGTTGTTGCACCATTTGATAATGGTCCATAAATAATATAGCTATGACCAGTTACCCAACCTATGTCAGCTGTACACCAATAAATATCTTTAGGTTTATAATTGAATATATATTGATGGGTCATTGAAGCATAAACCATGTAACCACCCGTCGTGTGCATTACACCTTTTGGTTTACCAGTTGATCCTGAAGTATACAAAATAAATAAGGGATCCTCTGCATTCATTTCCTCAGGTTCACATTTATTCGAAACTTTTTTTGTCAACTCGTGATACCAAACGTCTCTTCGTTCATCCCAATTAATTCTATTACCTGTTCTTTTGACAACAACACATTTTTTTACATTTGGACAATTTACTAAAGCCTCGTCAGCAATTGATTTTAGAGGTATAATTTTTCCACCTCTTACTCCTTCATCAGCTGTAATTAAATAATCAGACTCACAATCATTTATTCTTCCAGAAATACTATCAGGGGAAAAGCCTCCAAAAATTATTGAATGCACCGCTCCTATTCTTGCACAAGCTAACATAGTATATGCAAGTTCTGGTATCATGGTAAGGTAAATTGTAACTCGGTCTCCTTTTTTAACTCCCAATTCTTTAAGTCCATTTGCAGCTTTTGAAACCTCTTTGTGCAATTCCTTATAAGAAATTTTCTTTTGAACCTTTGGATCGTCACCAACCCATATAATTGCAGTTTTGTCTTTATTTTTTTTTAAGTGTCTATCAATACAATTTGCTGATGCATTAAGAGTACCATCATAAAACCATTTTATTTTAACATCTGATTTACTATATTTGACATCTTTAATTTTTGTATATGGTTTTATCCAATTAATTCTTTTTCCTTCTTTTTTCCAAAAGCCGTCATTATCTTTTACTGAAGCTTTATATTTTTTTTCGTACTGAGATTTATTTACTAGAGCTTTGCTAATCCAGTCTTTCTTTGTTCTATATATTAGCTCTTTTTCTTGCTTTGGCACAATAGACTTTACTTTAGATTTCTTTTTAGTGATTACTTTTTTCTTTTTTTTTTTAGTTTTTTTTTTTGGCATGGGTTATAAATTATTCAGATACTACCCATCTTCAAAATAATTTTCCAGCATTTAGTGTCAATTGGCATGACAGATAGTCTGCTTTGTTTTATTAGTGCAATATCTTTTAAATCTTTATTTTTTTTAATATTTTCAAGAGAAACTGGTGTTTTTAGTTTGCTTTTAAACTTAACTTTTACTGCTACAAATCGCTTCTCTTTATCTGTTGGGTCGATAAATGCTGTTTTAATTACTTCAACAATTCCAACAATTTCTTTACCAATATTTGAATGGTAAAAAAAACAAAGATCGTCCTTTTTCATTCTTTTTAAATTATTTGCTGCTTGATAATTTCTGACACCATCCCAATCTGCACCTTTAGTTCCAGCTTCAATTTGTTGATCGATAGACCAAACATTTGGTTCAGATTTTAATAACCAATAATTCATATTTTCAAATTAAAATCAAACATACACGTTTTCTGTAAAGCTACTTACAATATGTATTCTACCTTTTTCTACTTTTAATATTTTTTTATTTTTAGCATCTATTATAAATTCTTTTGAAACTTTACTATTGTTCCTCTTAATTGTGTTTTCAATTTTAAATTTTTCTTTCCCAGTTATCTTAAAAAAATTATCATTTGCTCTATGAGTCATGTGTCCAGGGTGATCTATAATTGGTTGTGAAAAAATCCACCAATACACCCTACAATAGCTCTTATCTAGCCATTTAAATTTTAAATTTTTTCTTACATTCGGTGAATAATTGAAAGTATAGTCTAATAATTGATCATCGGCTGCTTTGGGGTATTTAATTATATTTTCTAACCATTCATTTAAAAGATTCATAGACGATCTACTTTCTGAAAAATATGCTACACCTCCACTAGAAAAGAGCTGCCTTTCTTTATTTGGATCATTTAAAAGTTTTACGTTTATACTATTTATATAATAAGTCCTCTCAATCTCACCTCTTTCAGTATTTATTTTAAATTTTACTGGCAGGTATCCATCATTCTCTGAATCCTCTAGCCAGTTATATATAGCAAAATCAATATTTTTTTCTTTTAGTGAATAAAATAATTTTGGCTCTTTAACTATAACTAAATCACAATCTAAAAAAATAATTGGTATTTTAAATTGTTTTAGCATGTTTATTATTAACTTAGGCATACAATAGTTAATATCATTAGATCCTTTATTGCTTTTAGAATAATGAATTGTTGGAATTTCAAATATTTTATAATTCAGATTAAAATTATTAAGTGAATTTATTAATCTGTCAGCCTTATCTTTGTAATTTTGGGTAAAAAAACTTACTATAAGAAAGTCTTCTCCTTCTAAGTTATTTTCTTTATAAAGTTTCAATATAGTTCTACCCCAGCACCTTTTAAAAATTTTGCGTTTTTGTCTAAAGCTAATCTTGGATTTGCAATTAAATCTAAACTATCAAAATTTTTTTCCTTGTATTTTTCTAGCCCTACCATTGCAATCATTGCTGCATTATCTCCACACAAACTTAGATCTGGAAATATTGGATTAAAATTATTCTCTTCGCTGACTTTTGATA
>CACGWC010000006.1 GCA_902576785.1 uncultured Pelagibacteraceae bacterium
ACTTTAGGTAAGAAAGATACTTTGTCGAATACAAAAACATTAATCTCGAAGTTACAAGACATTAAATCTACAAATAAAGTTAAAAAAACTCTTTCTAAAAGATATGAGAATAGAAAAGGCGGATATACGAGAATTATCAAGGCTGGATACAGATATGGTGATAATGCTCCAATGGCTGTGATTGAGTTTGTAGATAGGGATGTTGAAGCAAAAAGAATCGATAAAAAAAAGAAAGTTCCAGCTAAAGATCAAAAAAAAGAAGCTCCAAAAGAAGCAACAGTTTAAAGTTAATCAAATGAAAAAACTATTAAACGTTGATAAAACGTTTAGTGGTATGCGTATTGATAGATTTTTAAGAAATCACTTCGGTCAAATTCCACAAAGTTTAATTGAAAAAAATTTAAGAAATGGAAGAATTAAACTAAATAAAAAAAAAATTAAAAGCTCAAAAAAAATTCAATTTAACGATAAAATTGAGTTATATAATTTTGAATTTAAAAAAATTATAAAACAAAATAAAGTAAAATTTTATCCAAGCAATGAAATTATTAAAGAAAATGAAGATTTAATTATTGAAAATAATGACAATTTTGTTGTCCTAAATAAACAAGCAGGAATTTCAGTGCAGGGTGGTACAAAATCTAAAAAGAATATAATTGATATATTCGCAAAAAGTAATTTTTTTAAAGATGAAAAACCTTATTCTGTTCACAGATTAGATAAAGATACATCTGGTGTTTTTATAATTGCAAAGAATAGAGAAACAGCTCAACTGCTCACTTCACTTTTTAGATTAAGAAAGGTTTATAAAACCTATCTAGCAATATGTAATGGTGAATTAATTTTAATCGACAAAGGTGTCATAAAAGATGATTTGATAAGATTTGAAAACAAAAAAAAAATTGTTGAAAAAGCTGAAACAAAATATGAAATCTTAGATAAAAATAATAATGCTACCTTCATCAAGCTAAATCCAATAACAGGTAGAAAGCACCAATTAAGAAAACAATTATTTAATATAGGAAACTCCATTATTGGTGATAAAAAATATAATTCGACAAACAATTTAAAAATAAATAATAAAAATTTAATGCTACATTCATATGAAATAAAATTTAAAATTAATGAGAAAAAATATACATTTAGAGCTACTCCTCCTGATTATTTTAGAAATATGTTAAAAACAAAAAGACTTAATTTTTAATATTTGATAAAAAATTTTTTATCAAATCATTCTCAATATTTTTATAATTTTGTTTTTTGATCTTATTTAAATTTGAAACCCCTCTATCTCTAACTCCACAAGGAACAATCTTTTTATACACATTAAGATCATTAGAAATATTTAGTGCAAATCCATGATAAGCAATCCATTTTTTTACTTTTATCCCTATAGCAGCAACTTTATCTATTTTACCAGATTTTTGCTTAAACCAAATTCCTATATTTTTTCTATCAGCAAAACAATCTATTTTGTAAATATTTAAAGTATCTATAATTGTTTTTTCTATTGCAGTAATTATTTTTTTTATATTTTTTCCTCTTTTGCTTAAGTCGATCACAAAATAAAAAACTAATTGACCAGGACCATGATATGTTATTTTTCCACCTCTATTCGTTTTAATAAAGTTTATAGATTTATCTAAAATCTCATTATCACTAAAACTTGTTCCACCAGTATAAATCTCTTCATGTTCAAGTATCCAAATAAGTTCTTTATTTTTATTTACTTTGATTTGCTCCAATCTATCTTCAAGTATATCTATAGCAGATTTATATTTTATTGGTTTTACTGACTTTTTGATCTCTATTGTCATTATAAATTTGTATTATTTTTATTTTCTATTAATAGTGCCAACTAAATTATAGGTAAATTTTATGACTATAGTAAAAAAAATAAAAGATAAAAAAGTTAACTTTGAATTTAACAAAGAATTCATCAAAGTTGTCACAGATAAAATTGCCTCAAATGATGCTGGATTTATTACAAATTCGTTCAACGCTATGCATCCAGCTGATGCAGCTGACATAATTGAACATTTAAGTCAAAATGACAGAGAAAATTTAATAAAATTAAATAGTTTCAAAGTTGATCCTGAAGTTTTTGTTGAATTAAATGAGTCAATTCAGTCAGAGATGATTACATATTTATCATCTGACTCAATAGTAAACATACTAAAAAATTTAGAGTCTGATGATGCAATTAAAATTTTAGAAAATGTAGATGAAAAAGACAAAAATACAATTCTTAGTTCATTACCTCCAAAAGATCGATTTGCGTTACTTGAAAGTTTAAGTTATCCAGAAGATTCAGCAGCTAGATTAATGCAACGTGAATTTACTGCAATACCAAGTAATTGGTCTGTAGGACAAACCATAGATTATTTAAGAGAGAATAAAGAGCTTCCTGAAGAATTTCTTGAAATATTTATTGTTGATGAAGAATTTAAACCTATAGGTACCGTTCCGTCTTCTAGAGTATTAAGAACACCAAGAGACACAAAAATGATGTCTATAATGGCTGAATCTCAAACATTAATACCAGTAGATATGGATAGGGAGGAAGTTGGAAATTTATTTGAAAATTATAATTTGAGCTCAGCTGCTGTAGTAGATAAGTCAGAAAAATTAGTTGGAATGATAGCTTATGATGATGTTTTAACCGTATTAAAAGAAGAAGCCGAAGAGGATGTTCTTAGATTAGCGGGTGTGGGTGATGAAGAAATAACTGATGGAGTAATAACAAAAACAAAGAGAAGATTTAATTGGCTATTATTAAACCTCTTTACTGCTTTTCTTGCAACCTATTGTATTAGTTTATTTGGTGCCACTATAGAACAAATGGTAGTTCTAGCTTTTTTAATGCCAATAGTAGCTTCAATGGGCGGCAATGCTGGAATGCAAACATTAGCAGTTACTGTCAGATCGCTAGCCACTCAAGACTTAACAAAAAATAATTTTACAAATAATATTATTAAAGAATTTAATATTGGAGTTTTGAATGGAGTTATTTTTGCAATCATAAGCTCTTTAATAGTTCAACTGTGGTTTAATGATATTCAACTTTCACTTATAATTTCAATTTCAATGGTTCTAACAATGATAGTCGCTGGCCTCTTCGGTATTTTAGTTCCAGTAACATTAAATAAAATGAAAATAGATCCTGCAATTTCATCCAGTGTATTTGTTACAACTATAACAGATGTAATTGGCTTCGTATCATTCTTGGGTGTAGGAGCTTATTTTTTATAATTAAAAATTATCAATTAATCTTACTCCATTAATATGATAGGCGATAAAAAGTCTGAATTTAGAATTAAAGTTATTTAATTTCAATTTTTTTTCATCTCTAAATTCAAGATAATCAATTTTAATTTTAAATTTATTTTCAAGCTCATTTTTATATTTTGATAAGTCCAATAATTTTCCACTTTGTGATAATTTTTTTAATTTATTCAATTTGATAGCTATTTTTGATGCAGCTTTTATGGATGATTTATTTAATAATTTATTTCTTGTAGATAAAGCAATTTTGTTGCTTTCTCTAATAGTAGGACATCCAATAATATTTATTTTATATTTTTTACCTAATATTTTTTTAATTAGTCTGTATTGTTGAAAATCCTTTTCACCCATAAAAACATTTTTAGATTTAATTACTGATAGCAATCTATTCATTACATTTAATACACCTTCAAAATGGCCTTTTCTAAATTTTGCACATAAAATCCTATCAGATTTATTTAGTTTAAAATTTTTCAATCTTTTTTTATATATTTCATTAACCTCAGGTAAAAATAGATAAGTAACCTTAAGTTTTTTTAATATTGAAATGTCTTTTTTAATATTTCTTGGATAATTCTTGAAATCTTTTTTCTGATTAAATTGTGTTGGATTTACAAAAATACTTACTATTGTTTCTTTGTTATTTTTTTGAGAAATTTTTATTAAAGACACATGTCCTTTATGAATTCCTCCCATAGTAGGCACAAATCCAACATTTTCGTAATTTTTAACTGCTTTATTTAGCTCAAAAACGTTTTTTAAAATTTTCATTTTCAATAAATATGATTATAAGTAAAACATCCTAATGATTAAACAAGCTATTATTCCTCTTGCTGGTTTGGGTACACGTCTGTTACCTTTAACTAGTGTATTTGCAAAAGAATTGCTCCCTATAAACGGCAAGCCAGGTATTGAATATATTTTAGACGAATGCATAGAAGCTGGAATTAATGATATAATATTTATCATATCAAAAAAAAAAGAAATAATAAAAAAATATTTCTATAACGATAAATTTTATAAAAAAATTATTAAAAAAAAAAAGGATCCAAGAATCATTAATGAATATAAAAAAATTTTATTTTATAAGAAAAAAATTAAATTTGTTTATCAAAACATGCCTTTAGGAACAGGTGATGCTGTTATTAAAACTAAAAAACACATAAAAGATAAGTTTTTTCTATTACTTTTGCCGGATGATTTAATTGTAAAAAGAAATTGCTCAAAGGATATGATCAATGCATATAAAAGATATAGATGTTCAATGATGGCTAGCATGAAAGTGAATAAAAATAATGTAGATAGGTGGGGTATATTTAAAATTGAAAAAATATTGAATAAAAAAAATTTTACAATTAAAGATGTTGTTGAAAAGCCAACTAAGGTGGAGGCACCCTCAAATAATGCTGTTATAGGAAGGTATATTTTAAGCAAAGATATATTTAAATATTTAAAAAATCAAAAAAAAGGTAAAGGTGGTGAAATACATATAACAGATGCAATTAGAAAAATGATATTTAATAATTATAGATTTATTGGTCATAAATTTTCAGGTCAATATTTAGATTGTGGTTCTATGAGTGGATATATAAATTCAGGCATAAAAATTTCAAAATTATGAAAATTTGTATGATAGGCTCTGGATATGTGGGACTTGTGAGTGGTGCTTGCTTTTCTGATTTGGGTAACAATGTAATATGTGCAGATATTAATAAAGATAAAATTAACAAATTAAATAAGGGTGTTATCCCCATTTATGAACCAGGTTTAGAAGAAATTGTTAAAAGAAGTATTAAACAAAAAAGACTTTCATTTTCTTCAAATATTTCAAATTCTATTGTAAAATCAGACATAATTTTTATTTGTGTTGGTACTCCTACCAAAAATAATAAAGCTGATTTAAAATATGTATTTCAAGTTGTTAATAAAATTAAAAACAATCTGAATAAATATAAAATAATAGTTACCAAATCTACTGTACCAGTAACAACAGGTGATAAAATTGAGCAAATTTTAAAAACAAAGAAAAATAAAAATAAATTTGATGTTTTATCAAATCCAGAGTTTTTAAGAGAAGGCGAAGCTATAAGAGATTTTCAATTTCCTGACAGAATTGTTATTGGAACTGATAGTAAAAAAGCAAATAAATTGATGAAAAAATTGTATTCACCATTAATTAAAAAGGGGAGTCATTATTTGAATACTTCAAGACGAGCTGCAGAACTAATAAAATATGCATCTAATGCCTTTTTGGCTACAAAAATTACATATATTAATGAAATTGCAAATTTATGTGAAAGATCAAATATAGACGTCCAAGATGTAGCAAAAGGTATGGGGCTAGATGAAAGAATTGGAAGTAGATTTCTAAGAGCTGGACCTGCTTATGGTGGATCTTGTTTTCCAAAAGATACTAGGGCTCTTGTGACTACTGCTAGAGATTTTAAAACTGATTTAACCATTGTCAATTCTGTAATTAATTCAAATAAAAATAGATATAAATTACTTAATTCAAGAATTAAAAAAATTATGAATAATAATTTTAAAAAAAAAAAAATTACATTTTTAGGTGTTACCTTTAAAGCAGGGACAGATGATATGAGAGAGTCATCAGCTCTAGATATTATTCCTTATATTGTAAAACAAGGAGGAATTATTAATTATTATGAACCAACGGGTCCTAAACCAGAATTTAAAAATATAAAAATAACCTATTGTCCTGACATAAAGACTGCTTGCAAAAATTCAGACTTAATAATTATTCACACCGAATGGAATGAATTTAAACAATTGAATTTTAAAAAACTGTCAAAAAAAGGAAAATTTAAAGTATTTGATATGAGAAATTTGTATTCTCCTGCAGAGATGAGAAAAGATAAAATTAATTACTTCAGTATTGGAAGATAATTAATTAAGATCAAATATTGCATCAACTTCAACTGCAACACCCAATGGAAGGCTATTAGTACTTACAGCAGCTCTTGCATGTGAGCCAGCTTCATCAAATACACTTTTTATTAGATCTGAGGCTCCATTTATGACTTTTGGTTGTTCAGTAAAATCATCAGTAGAATTTACATATCCAGTGAGTTTCAAACATGATTTAATTTTGGATAAATCATCACTACATGCTTTTTTTGCTTGAGATATTATACTTAATGCACATCTTTTAGCTGCCTCGTAACCTTGTTCAGTATTATAATCTTTTCCGAGTTTTCCCTTAATTAATTTTCCATTCTCATCAATTGATATTTGACCAGATATGTATAGTAAATTTCCAGATATTCTTGTAGCAGCATATGATCCAACAGGATCGTTAGCTTTTGGTAATTTGATATTTAAATTCTTTAAATTTTCATCTGCCGACATTATTTGCCTTTCTTTTTTTTTTTATTTCTATCGTATTCTTTTCTTTTCTCAATTAAAATTAATGCTTCTTCCATAGTTAATTCAACAGGATCTTTTTCTTCTGGAATAGTCGCATTTAATGATTTGTATTTAATGTAAGGACCATACTGACCTTTCATGACTCTAACTGGCTTTTTATCTTCAGGGTGTTCTCCTAAATCTTTTATCATAGAAGATGAAATTCTTCCTGGTTTAGCTTCAGCAATTAATGTAACAGCTCTATTTAATCCAATTGTGAATAATTCATCCACATTTTCTAGTCTAGCAGATTTATTTTCACATTTAAGGTAAGGACCAAATCTTCCAACATTCACAGTAATATCTTTATCATTTTCAGGATTTTTACCTAAACTTAATGGTAACGAGCATAAGTATTTTGCCTTTTCTAAATCAATATTTTCAATCTCAATTCCTTTAGGGATAGAAACATTTTTTAAATTATTTTCTTCTTTCTTTAATTTTCTTTTTTTCTTTTTAGTTTTTTCATCTTCCTCTCTGATTTCTTTCTCAAATTGTAAATATGGACCAAATCTTCCATTTTTAAGAAAAATATCTTTACCTTTGTCATTTTTCCCAATGAATTTAGGTTCTGCTAGTGTCAATTGTTGTGCTGCTTTAGATTTTGATAGTGGTCTTGTGAATTTGCATTCTGGATAATTTGAGCACCCAATAAAAGCACCACCTCTAAAACTATTTTTTAAACTTAATTGCCCGGATTCACAAAGCTTGCATTTTCTATCAATATTTCCATCCTTATCGACCTCAAATATTAGTGATCCAAGACTTTCATTTAATAGGTCTAATACTTCTCTGGTTCTTTTTTCTTTCACACCTAAAACATTAGAATTAAAGTCTTTCCAAAAGTTCTCTAAAACTTTTATCCAATTTTCCTTACCTGATGTTATATCATCTAATTGATCTTCTAATTTTGCAGTAAAATCATAATCAACATATTTGGTAAATAATTTTTCTAAAAAAGCAGAAAGTAATTTCCCTCTATCGGTTGGAAAAAATCTTTTATTATTTATATCTGCATAACCTCTATTAGCTATTACTGAAATTATGCTTGCATAAGTAGATGGTCTTCCAATTCCTAGCTCCTCTAATTTTTTAACTAGACTTGCCTCTGAATATCTAGGAGGTGGTTGTGTATAGTGCTGTTCATCAATATGATCTTCAAACATTACATCACCTCTTTCAACATCAGGCAAATTATTTTCATTGTCATCATCATTTTCATCGATCTTATAAAGTTTAAGGAAACCATCAAATTTTAATGTTGAACCACTCGCTTTGAATATATTTTTATCGTCATTAGAATTGATTGTAATCGTTTTTCTATCAAATTTTGCTGACTGCATTTGTGATGATAAAGATCTAGACCATATTAAATTATAAAGTTTATATTGATCGGTACTTAAGTATTTTTTCATATCTTCTGGTTTTCTAATTATTTCTGTTGGACGTATAGCTTCGTGAGCTTCTTGAGCATTCTTTGCTTTTTTGCCACTATAATTTAGAGGTTGTTCTGGTAAATATTTATCACCATAATTATGCATTATAAAATCTCTAAAAGATGTTATTGCATCTCTTGAAATATTAGTTCCATCAGTTCTCATATAAGTAATTAATCCTACCGTTTCACCTTCAATATCAATTCCTTGATATAGTCTTTGAGCAATTTGCATTGTCCTTGATGCTCCAAAACCAAGTTTACTCGATGCTGTTTGTTGTAATGTTGATGTAGTAAAAGGCCCAGATGGATTTCTGTTATAAGTTTTTGAACTTATATCTGTTATTTTATATTTTTTATTTTTTATTTTAGATAAAGCGTCATTAATATCTTGTTTGTTTTTAAATGAAAATTTTTCAACCTTATTTCCATCTAATTGTGAAATAGTTGTATTTATTTTCTCATTTTTGTTATTTTTAAAAATTATATTTAAAGTCCAAAATTCTTTTGGTTGAAAAACTTCTATTTCCTGTTCTCTTTCCGTCAAAAGTCTTAGAGCTACAGACTGAACTCGACCAGCAGATTTAGAACCTGGTAATTTTGTCCAAAGAATGGGGGAGATATTAAATCCTACTAAATAATCTAGAGCTCTTCTTGCCATATAAGCATCAACTAAATGTGGCTCTATTTTTCTTGGATTATCTATTCCATTTGTAACTGCTTTTTTTGTTATTTCGTTGAAAACAACTCTTTCAACTTCTTTATCTTTTAATAATTTTTTTTCTTTAAGAAACTCTTTTACATGCCAAGCTATTGCTTCACCTTCTCTGTCAGGGTCTGTAGCTAGAATAATTTTTTTTGAATCTTTAGCACTATCTGTAATTTCTTTTAAATATTTTTTTGAAAAACTATCTACTTCCCAAATCATTTTAAAATCATTTTCAGGATCAACAGAACCATTTTTCGAAGGCAGATCTCTTATATGTCCATAGCTTGCAAGAACTGTATAATCTGATCCTAAATATTTATTAATTGTTTTTGCTTTTGCTGGACTTTCAACGATTACTAGATTCATAATTAGAGAACGTACTTAAAACAGTTAAACTGTCAAATTATTAAATTTTTGTCTTAGTTTCTTCTTTATTTATCAAGCGTTTAACGTTTTCTCTATGAGTGTAAAAAATTAAAATAAACATTATGAAGTAAAACATAATATTATCATTGCTATAAAAAAATATAAAAATAGGAACACTTAATGACCCAAGAATTGATCCTAATGATGAGTATTTAGAAATTAAATATGTAATTATCCAAACAATACCAAAAACAATACCAAAAAAATAATTTAAGATAATCAAAATTCCCACATATGTTGCAACACCCTTACCACCTTTAAATTTTAACCATATTGGAAAAACATGCCCTAAAAAAACAGATAATGAACAAATGTAAATAAATTCTGGATAATTTAATTTAACATAAATTATTGGCAAAACTGCTTTTAAAATGTCTAGTAATAAAGTTGAGTAACCTAAAAATTTATTACCAGTTCTTAAAGCATTTGTGGCGCCTATATTACCTGATCCTATTTCTCTTATATCTTTTTTTAAAAAAATTTTTGTTAATAAAAAACCAAAAGGAATAGAACCTAATAAATATGATAAAAGTGATAAAATAAAAATTTCCATTTAAATATTGTAAAGCTCTTGTCCTTTTACGTATGTATTGGTTACTTTTCCTTGTAATCTTTTATTTTCAATTGACGTATTTTTTGATTTAGAAACCAAGTTTTCCTGCTTTACTATCCAAGGTTTATTTATATCCACAATACAGAAATCTGCATCATTACCTACGGATAAATTACCTTTATTAATTTTCAAAATTTTTGCTGGATTTGAGGTTAATGCAGCAATAATTTTTTCAAGTTTTACAGATCCATTGTGATATAATTCTAATGACAAGGATAATAACGTTTCAATACCAGTTGCTCCTGTTGCGGCTTGAGCAAATGTTAATCTTTTTTGCTCCTCATCTTCAGGTTTGTGATCTGAAACTATTACATCGATTGTACCGTCATTTAACCCTTGCACTAAACTCAATCTATCATCCTCAGTTCTAAGTGGCGGTGATAATTTTAAAAAAGTTCTAAAGTCACCAATATCATTTTCATTTAAAGATAAATTATTTATTGATACCCCACAGGAAAATCTTACCTTATCTTTTCTATCTTTAATAATTTCAACTGCTTTTCCTGAAGAAATCTGAGAAATGTGATAACGACAATTATATTCCTCTAATAATGTTAAATCTCTCTCTATAATTATTAGTTCTGCTATTTCTGGGATACCTTGCAAACCAAGTTTTGTCGAAATTATTCCATCGTTTATCATGCCATTTTCAGCTAATTCTTGATCTTCCGCATGTTGCATTATTAAAGATCCTAAATCTTTTGCTGAATTCATTATTCTGGACATAACTCTTGTATTCTGAATTGTTCTAATTCCATCTGTAAATGCTATTATCCCTTTACTTTGCAGTAGACCAAACTCTGTCATATTTGTACCTTCAGTGCCCTTTGTTAGAGATGCTGTGGGAAATATATTTATTTTTGATTTATCTCTACCTCGTCTTTTTAAAAAATCTACTATAGAAACGTTGTCAATTATTGGATCAGTATTAGGCATTGTTACAACTGAAGTTACTCCCCCAGACAATGCAGCATTGCTCAAAGTTCTAAAATTTTCTTTATATTCATAACCTGGTTCACCAACAAATACTCTCATATCAACTATACCTGGGAAAATATAATTCTCTTTTAAATCAATAACTTTTTCTCTACTAGGAATGTTGTTTTTATTCACTTTTTTTCCAACACCTTCAATTTTTCCATCTTCACCTATTATTAATCCTCCTATCTCACTTATGTTGTTATGAGGATCAATTATATTTGCGTTAATAAAGTATTTCTTTTTCATCATTCACAAAAAATTTTTAAACATGCCATTCTTATCGCAACACCTAATTCAACTTGTTCTTTTACAACACTCATATTGGTGTCATCAGCTAGTTTTGTATCAATTTCAATACCGCGGTTCATTGGACCAGGATGCATAATAATTGAATCTGATTTTGCATATTCTAATTTATCCTGTGTTAGTCCATAGTATTCATAATACTCTCTATTAGATGACAGGAATGAACTACTCATTCTTTCATTTTGAAGTCTAAGCATCATTACTATGTCGCAATCTTTTACACCTTTCTTCATATTTGAAAAAATATTAACCCCAAATTTTTCTATATCTTTAGGTAAAAGGTTTGAAGGAGCTACAATATTAACTTCGGCACCCAACATGTTTAGCAAGTAAATATTAGATCTTGCTACTCTTGAATGTAGAATATCTCCACAAATTGCAACCCTTAATCCTTGAATTTTTTTTTTCCTATTCAATATAGTTAATGCATCAAGTAATGCTTGGGTAGGGTGCTCTCTCCTTCCATCACCAGCATTTAAAACAGCACAATTAACTTTTTGAGATAAAAGATTACAAGCTCCTGAATCTTGATGTCTAATAACTATTATATCAGGATGCATTGCATTTAATGTCATTGCAGTGTCTATTAGCGTTTCACCTTTTTTAATTGCTGAGTTTGTTATATTCATTGACATAACATCTGCACCTAATCTTTTTCCTGCTAGCTCAAATGAGCTTTGTGTTCTTGTTGATGGTTCAAAAAAGAGGTTAATTTGAGTTTTCCCCTTAAGTAAATCTAATTTTTTATTTTTGCTTTTGTTTAATTCAATAAATTTTTCAGCTTCTTTCAAGATTAAATTAACATCATTTATTGATAAATCTTGAATACCTAGGAGATGTTTTTGAGAAATTTTAATAGCTTTGGTTTTAGTTGCCATTAAAACCAACTCTATAGCCACTAAGGTTGATTAATGCAAGTATTAATTATTAATAAAATCTATGGCACCCTGTAAGATAAATGCAGCAGCATTTTTATCTATATTTTTTTCTCTTTTAGTTACGTTAATACCTAAATTTTCGGTTAATTTAAACGCTCCAACTGTTGATAATCTTTCATCCCAAAGACTTATTGGAAGATCAATTTCTTTTGATATTGCTTTTGACACATCATTTACTGATTGAGAAGATTTACCAAAGGTTCCGTCCATATTAATTGGATTTCCAATAATTATTCCTTTAATGTTATTTTCTTTAATAATATCCTCTAATTCATTGATAAGATCTTCAAATTTGGATTTGTTTATTGTTTTAAGCGGTGTGGCAATTTTTTGATTTTCATCACATATAGCTACACCAATTCTCTTTGAACCTAAATCAAGACCAATTAATCTAGATGTATTTAGCTGTTTCTTTTTAAATTCCTCAATTGTGATCATATTGTATATTATTTACTTAAGTGATAGTTTGCGGCAATATTTTTACCATATGAGTATAGATCTTAAAACAGTAAAGCACATTTCGAAATTAGCAAGAATTTCTATTGATGATGAAAAAGCTAATAAATTAAAGGGTGACTTAAATAATATATTTGAATTTATAGAAAAATTAAATGAATTAAATACTGATAATGTTCAAGCCTTAACATCAATTGCTGAAACCACCCTAAGATTTAGAAAAGATGAAATTAAATCAGAAAATATTAGAGAAAAAATTTTAAAAAACTCTCCTGAAGAAAATAAAGATTTTTTTGTTGTACCAAAGGTTGTTGAATAATGTCAGATATAACAAGTCAAAGTTTATTCGAATTAACATTGAATATAAAAGAAAAAAAACTATCTTCAGGGGAAATTACAAAAGCATTTATAGACCGTGCTGAAAAATCAAAAAAATTAAATATTTATGTTACGGATAATTTTGAAAAAGCAATAGATCAATCAAAGAAATTTGATTCTAATCCTAACTTTGATTTAAAACTACCAGGTATTCCCATTGCTGTTAAAGATTTATTTTGTACAAATGGAGTTAGAACAACAGCAGGTAGCAAAATATTAAATAACTTCGTTCCCACATATGAGTCTACAGTTACTCAAAATTTGTGGAGTCAAGGAGCAATACTTCTTGGTAAACTTAATTGTGATGAATTTGCTATGGGCTCTTCAAATGAAACTAGTTTTTTTGGAAATGTTCAAAATCCGGTAGGAGAAAATTTAGTCCCTGGTGGATCTTCAGGAGGTTCTTCTGCAGCTGTCGCTTCAAATTTAACTCCAGTTACCATTGGAACAGATACAGGTGGATCTATTCGTCAACCAGCATCATTTACAGGAACTGTTGGACTTAAACCTACATATGGAAGTTGTTCTCGTTATGGAATTGTAGCATTTGCTTCGTCTTTAGACCAAGCAGGACCTATGACGAAAAATGTAAGAGATTGTTCTATGCTTTTAGAGGTGATTTCTTCATTTGATCAAAAAGATTCAACCTCAATTGATTACAAAAGAAATAATTATTCAAAAGAATTATCAAAAGATATTAAAGGAAAGAAAATTGGTATTCCTAAAGAATATAGAGTTGACAATATGCCTGACGAAATTGAACAGCTATGGAAAAATGGTATCTCATATGCAAAAGATTGCGGAGCAGAAATTATCGATATTTCGCTTCCACATACTAATTACGCATTACCAACTTATTATATTGTTGCACCAGCTGAAGCATCTTCAAATCTAGCAAGATATGATGGTGTTAAATATGGATTTAGATCTCCTGGTCAAAATTTAATAGAAATGTATGAAAAAACTAGATCTGAAGGTTTTGGTGATGAAGTTAAAAGAAGAATTATGATTGGAACTTATGTTTTATCTTCTGGTTACTATGATGCCTATTATCTAAAAGCGCAGAAAGTAAGACAATTAATAAAAAAAGATTTTGATGATGCCTTTTCTAAAGTTGATGCAATTTTAACTCCATCTACTCCAAGCTCAGCATTTAAAATTGGTGAAAAAACAAATGATCCAGTATCAATGTATTTAAATGATATATTTACAGTTCCAATAAATCTAGCGGGCTTACCAGGTATTTCTATACCAGCTGGTAAAGATAAAAATAATTATCCTTTAGGCCTTCAAGTAATTGGAAAACCTTTTGATGAACAAAATATACTTAATATTTCTTATGCATTAGAAGATAAGATTAATTTTAAAAATGATATTTCAGATTGGTGGTTAAGTGAGTAAAAATAGTGAATATCTTATTGAAAGAGAAAATAAACAATATGAAGTGATAATTGGTTTAGAAGTGCACGCTCAAGTTACTTCAGAATCAAAACTTTTCTCTCAATCATCAACAAAATTTGGTGCAGAACCAAACACTCAAGTTAGTCTCGTAGATGCAGCATTTCCAGGAATGTTACCAGTTATAAATGAATTTTGTATTGAACAAGCAATTAAAACTGGAATAGGACTTAAAGCCAAAATAAATAAAAAATCTGTCTTTGATAGAAAAAATTATTTTTATGCAGATTTACCCCAAGGATATCAAATCTCTCAATACAAATATCCAATTGTCGGTGAAGGAAAAGTAATTTTAGATATGCCGAATGGTCAAAAAGAAATTGGAATTGAAAGATTACACTTAGAGCAAGATGCAGGTAAAAGTATTCATGATATTGATCCAAATAATACATTAGTTGATTTAAATAGATCTGGAGTGGCTTTAATGGAAATAGTAAGTAAGCCTGATTTGAGATCTCCAGATGAAGTAAACGTTTATATAAAAAAATTAAGATCGATAATGAGATATTTAGGAACATGTGATGGCAATATGCAAGAAGGTTCTTTGAGGGCAGATGTTAATGTATCAGTAAGATTAAAAGGGGAGACTGAATTTGGCACCAGGTGTGAAATTAAAAATGTTAATTCAATAAAATTTATGCAAATGGCAATAATATCCGAAGCAAATAGACAAATAGATTTGTTAGAGGAGGGGAAAGACATAGATCAAGAGACAAGACTTTTTGACACTAAAAGAAATGAGACAAGATCTATGAGATCAAAAGAAGACGCGCATGATTACAGATATTTTCCTGATCCAGATCTATTACCGCTTGAAATAAGCCAAGAATTAATTGAAAAAATAAAATCAGATATACCTGAATTACCAGATGAAAAGAAAAAAAGATTTATAGATAAATTTAATCTTTCACCATATGAAGCAACAATTTTGGTATCTGATATTGAAACATCAAATTTCTTTGAAGAGGTTATAAAAAATTCAGATGTTAAATTAGCAACAAACTGGATTACAGGTGAATTATTTGCAGTTTTAAATGAAAAAAATTTAGAAATATCTCAAAGCCCAGTTAGTGCTAAAAATCTATCAAAACTTATAAACCTTATAAAAGATGGAACTATATCAGGAAAAATAGCTAAAACGGTTTTTGAACAAATGATAGATGGAGATCAAGATCCATTAATAATAGTAAAAGAAAAAGGTTTAAAACAAGAAAGCGATCCAAAAGCGATAGAGGAATTGATAAATAAAGTTATTGAAAATAATTCAGATAAGGTTGCTGAATATAAATCTGGTAAAGATAAATTATTTGGTTTTTTTGTTGGTCAAGCCATGAAAGAAAGTAAAGGAAAAGGCAATCCTCAATTAATAAACAAAATATTAAAAGATAAGTTGAATGGATAAAAATTTCATAATTGATCAAAATATGATCAATTATATTTTTTCACATACAAATAATCTTCACAAAGTACAAAAAAAATTATTAAAATATAACGAAAAACTTGGTCATATTAAAAAATTACAAATTTCAATTCTACAAGCTAACTTCATACAATTTATCATAAAAATTAATAACTATAAATCATATTTAGAAATTGGCACTTTTACAGGTTACAGTATTTTATCTGCTGCACTTGCCTTACCTAAGAATTGCAAATTAATTGGTATAGATAAAAATTTAAAAACTAACAATGAGGCAATTAAGTTTTTTAAAGAAGCAAAGCAAGATAAAAAAATAAATCTTCTTTGTGAAAATGGAAAAATTGCTCTTGAAAATCTAATTAAGAAAAAGGAAAAATATGACGTGATATTAATTGATGCAGATAAAGAAAATTATATAAATTATTTTAATCAGTCTCTTAAATTAAAAAGCAAAAAGGGTATAATTTTAATTGATAATACACTTTGGAAAGGAGATGTTGCAAATCCAAAGATAAAAGACAAATTAACTATAAAATTAAGAGAATTTAATAAATACATAAAAAAATTACCTATTAATAAGTATATTTTACCAATTGGTGATGGTTTTACAGTTTGTTGGTAATTATGTTTGAAATCCTATCTTTTTATAAAATATCAAAACTTAATAAATTAAAAATTATTAAAAAAAATATTTTAAAAGAAACTAATAAGCTTGATATTAAAGGTCTTATAATATTATCTCCTGAAGGAATTAATGGTACAATATCAGGTAGTCATAAAAAAATTAAACTTACAATTACAAAAATAAAGAATATCTTATCAATTGATAGATTTGATATTCAAAATAAATTTAACTCAAAAATATTACCATACACAAAAAATAAAGTTAAAATAAAAGATGAGGTAGTTCCAATTAATGAAAAAATTAATTTTAAAAATTTTTTTAATAAGAAATATTTATCTCCTAAAAAATGGGACGAATTTATATCTAAAAAAAATATTAAACTGATTGATGCCAGAAAACCTTTTGAATATAAGATTGGTACATTTAAAAATGCTCTTAATCCAGAAACTAAAAATTTTAGAGATTTTAAAAATTATTTATCAAAATTTAGTAAAGATGAATCAATAGGGATGTTTTGCACCGGAGGTATCAGGTGTGAAAAAGCGTCTAATTATCTTAATAATAAAGGTTTTAAAAATGTTTATATGCTTAAGGGTGGTATCTTAAATTATCTTAACAAAACTGATCCAAAAAAAAGTAAGTGGAATGGTGAATGTTTTGTTTTTGATAAAAGAGTTACTATTAAAAAAAACCTAGAAATTGGAAATTATACTGTTTGTGGTGGTTGTAGAATGCCATTGCATAAAAAACTAACTAAATCAAAAAAGTATAAAGTAGGCCTATCATGTCCAAATTGTTTTGATAAATTGACAAATGATCAAATAAAACGTTTCACAATGAGGCACAATCAAATAATAAATTCAAAAAAATAATATCATGAATATATTAAGTGATGACATCAAAGAATTAATTAAAAAATTAGCGATACCTGCATCTGTAGGCACACTCTTTCAAACGTTATATAATATTGCTGATACATATTTTGCAGGAAAAATATCACCTGAAGCTTTGTCAGCTTTAACAAAATCTTTTCCAATTTATTTTATTATTATTGCCTCATCTATTGGTATCACAGTTGCAGGTACATCACTGATAGGTAATAGCATTGGAGAAAAAAATAATAAAAATGCTTCAATTTATTTCTGCCAATTAATTTTCTTTTCTTTTTTGATAATTCTGTTGATTACTTTTATTGGTTTAAATTATGCATCAGACCTTTTTTCAATTATGGGTTCAACTAACGAGGTAATAAATCTTGGCTTACAATATACAGATATCATTTTCCTTGGTTCATTTATTTTTATTTTAGTTGTTGCATTAAATTCATTACTTCATGCAGAAGGCGATACGAAAACTTATAGAAATGCTTTAATATTATCTTTTTTTTTAAACATATTGTTAAATCCAATTTTAATATTTGGATTTTATTTCATACCAGCTTTGGGTATGAAGGGTATTGCTATAGCAACTCTAATTGCTCAAACAGTCGCTTTTTTAATTATATTTAAAAAAGTTTTAAAAAGTAAATTAATTAAAAATATACTTATTTCTTATTTTATTCCTAAATTTTTTTTTTTAAAAAATATTTTTTTTCAATCTATGCCAATAATAATTTCAATTTGTGGTTATTCTATTGCTTCTGCTATTGTATTCAAATATGCAGGTTTATCAGGAGAATATGCAGCAGCTGGTTATGGAGCTGGCACTAAAATTGAACAAGTGGTTTTATTGCCAATCTTGGGAATAAATACAGCAATTATCACAATTATTGCTCAAAATTTTGGTGCACGAAATATTTTAAGAATTAAAGAAACGTACTTCCAAGCTATAAAATATGCTTTCATTATAATGATTATTTCTTCTTTTATTATTTATTTTGGTGCTGAAATGATAACAAAATTATTTTCAAAAGATTTAGAGGTCGTTGAATTTGGAAAATTATATTTGGAGATTTCAGCCTTTGTGCTACCAGCTTATCCAATATTTTTTTTATCAAATGGTTTTTTTATGGCTTTAAAAAAAGCTGAAAACGCATTAATTGCTAATATTTGCCGAAATGGAATTTTTCCATTTGTCGTATTTTATACTGCAATTTATTTTAATTCTGACTTTTCTGAATTTTTTTGGTTATGGGTAATATTCAATTGGATTTTCTCTCTGATGTATCTTGGTTATACTTATTTTTATTTGAATTATAAATTAGACAAAATTAGAGCTATCAACTAACCATTCATAAAGGTGTTCTGAAAACGATCTTCTTACAAATAAATTAACATTATTCTTTGACTTGTGATGAAGAATTACATCAATATGATTTACTATCGTTTGTGTTGATGAACCAACATTATTTTTAAATTTTTCGAAATTAAAAGGTGATCCAGATGATAATAATTCAAATATATTTTCTCCTTTTATATTTATGCAAATTAATTGTGAAGAGATATCAGTAATTGATCCAAAATTTAAAGACGAAATATCTTTATAAAGTTGATCAAAAATATTTGAATTTTTATTTTCATCAAAATATATCATCCATTCATCCGGACTTAGCCACAAAACATCATAGTTTTCATTTGATGAACTGGTATTTGACTCAGAAGGTAAAATAATAGATAGAATTTTACCCACTTTGGTAAAAAATTCTTTATTTTTTCCCCTGATATTAATTTTAATTTTTTCTTCAGATAAATTAATATCGATATTGTTTTTATTAATATTCGAAATATTTGGATGTAAAATGTCAAGCATTTAGTCTTTTATTCTCCTTGTCTAAAAAAATTGTGTCAGAAACGGTCACATTAATGTTTTTGTTTTCCATTGGAATAATTAACTTTTGACCCTTCATTGTTTTACCACTTCTAACTACAGCCAAGGCAATTGATTTATTTAGGTTTGGACTAAAATAGCTTGAAGTTACATGTCCTAGCATATCTATAGGCTTTGATTTAATGTCTGAAACAATTTGAGCACCTTCTTCCAAAATTTCTTTTGGATCATCTGTAAGTAGTCCTACCAATTGCTTTCTATCTTCTCTAATAGTATCACTTCTATATAAAGATCTTTTACCAATGAAGTCATATTTCTTTTTACTTACAATCCAATCCATCTGTAAGTCTGAAGGAGTCATTGTGCCGTCTGTATCTTGTCCAACAATAATGAAACCTTTTTCAGCTCTGAGTAGGTGCATTGTTTCAGTACCATAAGGTGTCAAATTAAACTCTTTCCCAGCTTCTATACACATTTTCCATAATGAATTTCCATATTTCGACTCTATGTTAATTTCATAGCTTAGTTCACCCGTAAAACTTATTCTCATTATTCTACAATTTATATTTTCAAGTTTATCTTCTTTAAATGACATATGAGGAAAGTTTTCATCACTTAAATCTAAATTTGGAAAAAGTTTGTTAAGAATTTTTTTTGAATTTGGACCACAAATACTTGCTGTAGAATAATGATCTGTCACTGATGTTAAATAAACATCTAACTCTGGCCACTCCGTTTGTAAATAATCCTCAAGTTTGCTTAATACATTTGCGGCTCCCCCAGTAGTAGTTGTCATAAGATAATGATTTTCAGATATTCTTGTAGTAACTCCGTCGTCATAAACCATACCATCCTCGTTTAACATAAGTCCGTATCTACATTTTCCGATTGCAAGTTTTGACCAAGCATTTGTGTAAACTCGATTTAAAAATTCTGATGCATCTGTTCCTTGGATATCAATTTTTCCTAGAGTTGATGCGTCTAAGATACCTGCACTGTCACGTGCCGCTTTACTTTCTCTTTGAACAGCATCATGCATATTTTCTCCATTTTTTGCATAGTACCAGGGTCTTTTCCACTGACCAACATTTTCAAATTCTGCATTATTTTCTACATGCCATTCATGCATGGATGTTTTTCTTACTACTTCAAAAAATTTTCCAACATTTCTCCCAACTAGTGTTCCGAAAGTTAATGGTGTGAATGGAGGCCTAAATGTAGTTGTTCCCAATGTACCCATTTTTACACCAGCTGTATCAGCTATAATCCCAAGTGCGTGCATATTAGATAACTTTCCCTGATCTGTTGCCATACCAGTCGTTGTATATCTTTTTACATGTTCAATTGATCTAAAGCCTTCTTTTAAGGCTAATTTAATATCTTTTGCAGTTGAGTCGTTTTGAAAATCTATAAAGCATTTTGTTTTACCTAAAGGTATTTTATTTGGTAAAAGCCATATATTTCTTTTATCATTTTCTTTAGAGCAAATTATATTTGTTTCTTGGTAATCTTGATTATCTATATCTAAGAATTTATTAATTTTATTGACTGTTTTATCTATAATATTTTCTAAATCAAAATCTCCATTGCATGAACCAACAGAAATTTGATCCTCACTTTTTTCTTTTGGTAAGAATACTTGGTCTTCATCTCTAAAATCTAATTTACCTCCAGATTGAGTATGCATATGCACCATAGGTGTCCATCCACCACTCATTCCTAAACAGTCACAACTTAATCTAATTTTATTGCCTACAGTAGTATTTCCATCTTCTGATAGTTTCATGATTTCTAATGAATTTATTTTTCTGTATCCAAAAGTATTTGTTACTACATGATTAAAGTAGATTTTTATTCCTAGACTTTCTGCTTGTTTGATTAATTCAGAGCTAGCAGATTTCCTTAAATCAACAATTATATTCTTTATACCTTTTTTATGAAGTGAAATTGAAGTTTCGTATGCACTATCATTATTTGTAAATAATATTATATTTTCTCCACAGGTAACACCGTAATAATCCAAATATTTGTTTATAGAATTAGATAATAATATTCCTGGTCTATCATTATTGTTGAATACAAGTGGTCTTTCAATTGATCCAGTTGCAATTACAACTTTCTTTGCTCTTATTTTCCATAATCGTTGTCTAATCTTATTTTTCTTTTTTTCCTCTGGTAAATGATCTGTTAAATTTTCTTTAGCTAAAAGAAAATTGTATCCATGATAAGCTGCAATACTTGTTCTTGTCTTAATTGTTAAATTACTTAGTTTTTTAATTTCTTGAATTTCATTTTTTAACCATTCACTTGATAATTTATCATCAATCTTAATATTTTCATTATTTTGATAAATTGTAGAACCACCTAGTATTTTTTTGTCATCTACTAATAAAGTTTTTAAATTATTTTTTGCAGCCATTTTTGCAGCAATAATACCTGAAACTCCACCACCGATTACCAATACATCGTAGTGAACATGTTTGTGATCATATATATCAGGATCTGGTTCTGTAGGAGATTTTCCTAAACCTGCAGATAATCGTATTAATGGTTCATATACTTTTTTCCAAAAACTCTTTGGCCACATAAATGTTTTATAATAAAAGCCAGCAGGAATTAACGGTGATATAAAGTTATTAATTCCCCCAATATCAAATTTTACGTTAGGCCAGCAATTTTGAGAACTTGCTTCTAATCCTTCATACAATTCTAACTCAGTTGCTCTTACATTTGGTTCAGTTAAGTCTTTTTTACTACCAATTTGACAAATTGCATTAGGTTCTTCTGCTCCACAAGAAACTATGCCTCTTGGTCTGTGATATTTAAAACTTCTACCGACTAAATGGATACCATTTGCTAAAAGTGCTGACGCTAAGGTATCACCTTCATATCCAAAATAAGTCTTACCATCATATTTAAATGAAACTCTTTTAGTTTCATCAATATATTCAGTTTTATGTATTCTATAATTGGGCATTACTTATAATTTACAGGAGGTTTTTCACCCATTTTATAAACAGATAATATTTTATCATTAGATGTATCTCTAACAACGTTGAACCATTTCCTACATCCGTGAACATGATTCCATCTTTCAAATTGAATACCTTTAATATTTTTTCTCATAAATAGATATTCCGCCCATTCATCATCGCTAAGTTCAGTTGGTTGTTTTGGTCTAACTATATGAGCTTCGCCACCTGAAGAAAATTCACTTTGATCTCTCTCTCCACAAAATGGACAATTAATTAAAAACATTATTAATGTGCAACTGCTGCAGCACCATGTTCATCAACAAGATCACCGCTTACAAATCTATTTAAATTAAATGCTGCATTTAATTTATGTGGCTCATCATTTGCGATTGTATGAGCGAATAAATCTCCCGATCCTGGAGTAGCTTTAAAACCACCGGTACCCCAACCACAATTAAAATATAAACCTTTTATATTAGTTTTACTTATAATAGGGCTTGCATCTGGACATATATCAACAATTCCTCCCCATTGTCTTAACATCTTCATTCTACTAAAAATAGGGTAGAGTTCTAAAATAGCCTTTAAAGTTTCTTCAACAATATTATGACTACCTCTTTGAGTGTATGAAACATATGAATCTGTTCCCGCACCTATAACTAATTCGCCTTTATCCGATTGACTTACATAAGCATGAACTGCATTTGACATTACAACAGTATCAATAATTGGTTTTACTGGTTCTGAAACTAACGCTTGTAATGGTTTGCTTTCAAGAGGCAGTTTTAATCCAGCCATATTTGCAATTACACTTGAGTGACCTGCAGCAGCAACTCCAATTTTATTAGTTTTTATAAATCCTTTAGTTGTTTCTAATCCTTCAACTTTATCACCATTTCTTTTTATTCCTTTAACTTCACAGTTTTGAATTATATCAACACCCATATCGCTTGCGCCTCTTGCATAACCCCAGGCAACAGCATCATGTCTTGCTGTTCCTGCTCTTCTTTGTAATGTTCCGCCCAAAACTGGGTATCTGATATCAGGTGATGTATTTATAATTGGGCAAAATTTTTTAACTTCCTCAGTATTTAACCAAACAGCGTCAATTCCGTTTAGTCTATTAGCATGTGTTCTTCTTTTTAAATCTCTTACATCTTGAAGATTGTGAGCTAAATTCATTACACCTCTTTGACTGAACATCACATTGTAGTTTAGCTCTTGAGATAAATTTTCCCATAGTTTAAGCGCATGATCGTATAAACCAGCACTAGCATCCCATAAATAATTTGATCTAATGATTGTAGTGTTACGCCCTGTATTTCCACCACCAATCCAACCTTTTTCTAAAACTGCAATATTTTTTAAATTATGTTTCTTTGCCAAATAATAAGCAGTAGCTAAACCGTGTCCGCCACCACCCACAATAATAGCATCGTATTCTTTTTTTGGCTCTGGATTTCCCCAAGCTTGTTGCCAATTCTCATGCTGTGATAAAGCATTTTTTATAAGAGAGAATACTGAATATTTGTTTTTCATATTTTGGAGAAATTACTTGAATATGATTGAATATTCAATGATTTCAAGTTACACATATTATCGTGGAAGGATGGGTGAGCTGGTTTAAACCAGCGGTTTGCTAAACCGCCGTACGCTTGAAAAGGTGTACCGAGGGTTCGAATCCCTCTCCTTCCGCCATTAATAGAGCGGATTATTTCTAAAAAAATCTTTTAAAAATATTGGTTTTTGAGACAAAATGTATCTATAAACATTGTAGTTCTCCATAACCCTCTGAACATAGTTTCTGGTCTCTTTAAACTTAATAAGCTCTACCCAATCAACATAATCGATTTGTTTCTTTTGAGGATCTTTATTTATTTTTTTCCAATACTTCACTCTTTTTGGTCCTGCATTATATGCTGCTACAGCGAAAGGGTAGGATCCATCATAATCAAGAATTAAACCTGCGATATAAAAAGATCCTAAATTTATATTATACTCAGGACTTGTTGTTAAACGAGATTTTGAATAAGAAACTTTTGCCTGCTTAGCAACTGTCTTTGCGGTATAAGGCATCAACTGCATTAAGCCTTGTGCTCCAACTCTACTTCTTGCAGATATATCAAACTCACTTTCTTGTCTTATAATAGATAATATTAAAGCTTGTTCTGGTATTTTTCTTGATCCAACTTTATTTGGAGTGCTTATTACTGGATAATTATATTTGTTATGAAACCTTTTTTGATAAGATGCTATTTTAGAAACCTGAATAGCAAAATCAAATCTAGAGATGTCAGTTGCTAGTTTTGCTGCCAATATTTCACTCCCTGCTGAAACATTGTCATTAGCTAGAAATCTTAAAATATGTTTCGTATATTTATCTTTTTTTACTTCATCTAATAAATGTACTATTGCGACTAATTTATTTTTGTAAAAACTTTCAGCATAATTTTTATCAACTTGAGTACTTTCTTTAAGTTCAAAAGTTTTATTTGGATATATTTTCATATGAGATAATTGACCATAATAGGTTGTTAGATATTTTGAACCTTCTTTAAACCATTTATCTGCTTCCTCCTTATTATTTAGTGCTAAATTCGCTTTTCCAAGCCAATAAGCACCTCTTGATAAACTAATTGGATATCCAACATTATTATAAAATTTAGTAAAATGACTTTTTGCTAAAATTGGGTCTTTTAAGAAACTTAAAGCAATCCATCCACTCATCCATTCAGCTTCAGCTAATTCGGCACCCTCTGATAGACCATGTTTACTTGTAATTTTATAAGCTTGCTCATATCTTTTCTTATAAATAAGTGATCTTGCAATTATTGATCTTTCAACCCACCATTTATCTGGGCGAACCATATAGTCTTTATTATTTTTGATACTTAATAAAATTTCTAAAGAACTATCAACTCTTCCTCTTTTCCTTCTCCATTTGAGTCTATCATAATTTAAACCTGCATCCCTTTTTAAACTTGCGGGCACATTCGATATAGCGCTATCAACACCATAAGATCTGCTCATTAACAGTTGCCTTGCTGTATATAAAAGTTGATAATCTTTAGGTAGATATCTTAACATTCTTTTAAGGTCCCAATATTTATTCTCCCAAGCTAAATAATCAGCTCTTTTAATATAATCACTACTGTTCAAATATTTTTTAAATTTCTTTCTAAAAAAAATAAGATCATTTTTACTTAAATCAGCTGTAATAAATCCTTCTTTTATTAAATTTATAGCTGTCTCTTTATTTTTTGATAACAAAGCATCGCCTAGCATCATTTTTCCAAATCCACTTAAAGGAGGGTGCTTATCGAACCACTGTATAATTTCATTTTTAGTATGATTTTTAGAATTTATTTTATGCTCTCCTAAGTAACGAACTCTATCTATTCTTGGATAATCTTTTACTCTTTCGATAAACTGTTTATATTCTGTAAAAGTAGCCCTGTTACCGGTTGTAAGTAGATGTCTCCATTGAATAAAATCATAAATAGATTTTGCTCTTGCTTTACTTGCGGCTTTTTTCGCATCCTTCCAATTACTTTTCTCCATAAATGAAATAGCTTGTTTTGCATATTTCAAATCTCTATCGCTATAAAATTTTTGTTTTTTAATCTTTCTTAATTTTTCTTTAACTATTAGAGGCTTATTTTTTGGAATTATTACACCATCAATTTTCTTAAATATCTCTGTGGTAGTAATTTTTATTTCCTTTTGAATTTCATCTTCTTTTTCAGATGGTTTTGGTAAAGGAATGATTTCAACTATTTTTTTTGTTGTATTTTTTTCATTTAAATCTGGTTTTTTAATAGGAAGTATATTTTCATTTGAAAAAGCAGATTGAAACGACAAGAAAAAAAGGATAATTGTTGTTAATAATTTTAAATACATTTTATTAAATCAAACAACTTATGTTATAAATAATTATGTTTAAAGGATCAAATGTAGCATTAATTACACCGTTTAAAGACAACAAGCTTGACGAAGAAAGTTACATAAAAATAATAAATCATCATCTGGAAAATGGAACAAATGGGTTAGTTCCAGTTGGAACAACAGGTGAGTCACCAACATTATCACATGATGAACATGAGAGAACAATTGAATTATGTATAAAAGAAGCTACCGGTAAACTTCCCATAATAGCTGGCACTGGATCGAATTCTACAGAAGAAGCTGTATCATTAACTAAACACGCTGAAAAAGCTGGTGCAGATGGTGCTTTAGTTGTTACACCATATTATAATAAACCTACTCAAGAAGGATTATATCAACATTATAAATCAATCAATGATAACTGTGGAATTCCAATTATAATTTATAATATTCCAAGCCGTTCAGTAATCGATATGAGTGTTGAAACAATGGCTAGATTATATGAACTAAAAAATATAGTTGGAGTTAAAGATGCAACTGGTGATCTAAATCGTGTTGATCAACAAAAAGAAAAAATGGGTAATGATTTCATTCAACTTACTGGAAACGATGATAATGCTTTTGAATTTAATAAACGAGGAGGTGTTGGAACAATTAGTGTTACAGCAAACGTAGCTCCTAAATTATGTTCTGAATTTCAAAAATTATCAAAATCTTCAAATGAGGATGATTTAAAAAAGGCTCAACAGCTTGATGATATGTTGCAACCGTTGCATAAAAATTTATTTATAGAAAGCAATCCTTCACCAGTTAAGTATGCTGCTAAATTACTTGGTCTATGTGATGACACTGTAAGATTACCTTTGGTAAAAATAACTGAAAATACAAAAAAGGAAGTCGAGAAAGCATTGAAAGTAGCAAAACTTATTGATGAGTGATAAATCTACATCTGGCATCAAGATCATTACAATAAATCGAAAAGCATCTTTTAATTTTTTCTTTAAGGAAATCTTAGAAGCAGGAATTGTACTAAAAGGTTCTGAAATAAAATCTGTAAGGGATGGAAAAATAAATATTGCAGAGTCATACGCAGTAGAAAAAGAAGGAGAAATTTTTTTAATTAATTCACATATACCCATATATAAACAAGCCAGTTATTCAAATCACAATCCTTATTCAGAAAGAAAATTATTATTTAACAAAAGGGAAATTAACAAACTAATTGGTAAAATGAACGAGGATGGTCTAACTTTAGTTCCAACTAAAATGTATTTTAAAAAAGGTAAAGCTAAAGTTGAAATAGCAGTTGCAAAGGGCAAAAAACAATTCGATAAACGACAAACCAAAAAAACTAAAGATTGGAACCGTGAAAAAGCAAGATATTTCAGACGCTCAAGTTAAAAATGTATATCTATCAATAGGTTCTAATTTAGGAAATAGAATACATTTCTTGGAAAAATCTAAATATTTATTGGAAACTCATGATATTAAAATTATCAAAACATCTAGTTATTATGAGACTGAGTCATGGCCAGATCCTAGTTTTCCAAAATTTATTAATGCTGTATTGCTGATAAAAACAAAATTAAATCAATTTGAGCTGTTTAAAATAATTAAGTCTATAGAAAAAAAATTAGGCAGAAAAATAGCTCCTAAAAATCATCCAAGAAATTGTGATATTGATATATTAGATTTTAATGGAAAGATTACTAAATCAAATAACAAATTGATTAATTTAGAGATCCCACATCCAAGAATGCATAATAGAAACTTTGTACTTATGCCACTGTTTGAAATATGCAAAAATTGGTCTCACCCAAAATTAAAAAAAAATATAGTAAAACTCTTAACTTCTTTAAAAAAAAATAACTTAAGAAGTATTAAAGTTATCTAAATAAGTGATATAATAAATTGATGCTAAATTCTGACGAATTAATAAATAAGGTTAAATCATACAATAAGTTTCTTAACCCAGAGACTTTAAGCAAAGCATATGATTTTGCAGTGAAAGTTCATAAAGATCAAAAACGACAATCAGGAGACCCCTACGTCATTCATCCTGTTGCTGTTGCAAATATTTTAACCGAACTTAAGTTGGATAGTGCGACGATAGCAACTGGTTTACTTCACGATACCATAGAAGATACTTATGCAACTTATAAAACTATAGAAGAACAATTTGGAAAAGAAGTTGCTGATTTAGTTGATGGAGTTACAAAAATTTCAGTTTTTGAAAACCAAGCTATTTCTAATTCAAAAGCTGAAAATTTTAGAAAACTCATCCTGGCAACTTCTAAAGATATCAGAGTCCTCCTTGTGAAACTTGCAGATCGTTTGCATAATATGCGAACTTTGAAGGCTATTGATAAAGAGGAAAAAAGAAAAAGAATTGCAAAAGAAACTATGGAAATTTATGCTCCTCTAGCTGATAGAATGGGAATGAACAGAATAAGAGATGAACTTGAAGATCTTTCTTTCGATATTTTAAATCCTGAAGCAAGAAAAATGATCAAAGATAGATTAGACACAATAAAAGATAATAATTTGATTAATTATAATTCAGTTCTTAGTGAATTTGAAAATCTATTAAATGAAAAAAATATTCTTTTTAAAATTTATTCTAGAGAAAAAACACCTTTTTCTATTTGGAGAAAAATACAAAAAAAAAGAACCTCACTAGAGCAAATTACAGACATAATTGGTTTTAGAATAATTTTAGATAATGTTGAAAATTGTTACAAAACTTTAGGCGTAATTCATAATAAATGGAATTGCATACCTGGTAGATTTAAAGATTACATTTCATCTCCAAAAATAAATAATTATAAATCTCTTCATACAGCAGTGATCGGTCCAAATAAAAGACCTATTGAAATACAACTAAGAACACAACAAATGCATGAATTTGCGCAAAGAGGTATAGCTTCTCATTGGAAATATAAATCATCAGAAAAGTTTAACTCTTTAACTTGGAAGGAATATGATTGGTTAGCAGATCTAGTAGAAATTATTGATAAAAATGAAAATCCTGAACATTATTTTGAGTATACAAAACTGCAAATGTTTCAAGAAAATGTTTTTTGTTTTACACCAAAAGGCTCAGTTATAAAATTACCCAAAGAAGCAAGTCCAATTGATTTTGCTTATGCCGTTCACACTAAAGTAGGTGATACAGCAATTGGATGCGAAATAAATGGAAAGGAAAGTCCTCTACAATCAATATTGCGAAATGGAGATGTGGTTAAAATATTAACATCAAAAAAAGATTCACCTTCTTTGCATTGGATAACAAGTGCTAAAACCGGTAAAGCTAGAGCTGCTATAAGAAGATACTGGCAATACAAAGAAGACAGCAAGCCTACTGAAAAAAAATATAACACTACACTTTGGATGTCTTTACCTGACAGACCTGGAATATTAGGTGACGTTACAACAATGATTGGAACGAATAATGTAAATATTTCAAGTGTTGAAATGGTGGAAAAGACTAAAAGAACCATTAATTTTAGATTCAACCTAATTATTCAAGATTTGAAAAACTTTACAAAACTTATTAGTGAGCTAAAACAGAAAGAATATAACTTCAAAATAATTAGACATAAAAACAAAAAATATGCTTTCTTTAAAAGATTCTTTAGCGGTTTTAAAAAAAACTAAGGCACTTTTAGAAGGACATTTTGTTTTATCTTCAGGTTTACATTCACCTCAGTATGTTCAGTGTGCTAAATTATTAAGTTATCCAAAAAAATCAGAAGAGTTTTGTAAATCATTAAGCACTAAAATAAAAAAAAAATTCAAAAAAATTGATATAATTTTGTCACCAGCTATGGGCGGTATTGTAATAGGTTATATTGTTGGAAATTTATTAAATAAGGAAACAATATTTTGTGAGAGAGTTAATGGGAAATTTATTTTAAGAAGAGGTTTTTCAATTAAAAAAAATTCTAAAGTTTTGATAGTAGAAGACGTAATTACTACAGGTAAGTCAAGTTTAGAATGTGCTCGACTTGTAAAAAAATATAAATCAAAAGTAGTTGGATATGCGTGTTTGATTAATAGATCTAGTAAACCAAGTTTAAAAATTAAAGATAAAAATATTGTTTCGCAAATTAAATTAGAAATACCAACTTATAAAAAAAATGATTTACCAATTGAGTTAAAAAAAATTCCAATTACAAAACCTGGAAGTAGATATTTAAAATGAAATCTAGACTAGGTGTTAACGTAGACCATATTGCAACATTAAGAAACGCCAGAGGAGAGGGGCATCCTGATCCTATTTCATATGCAAGACAAGTTATGAATTTCGGTGCAAATTCTATTACTATTCATTTAAGAGAAGATCGTAGACATATTCGAGATGAAGACGTAGCTATATTTTCAAAAATTAAAAGAGTACCAATAAATTTAGAAATGGCTGCTAACAATGAAATGCTTAAAATTGCATTAAAATATAAACCTAATTTTGTTTGTATAGTTCCTGAAAAAAGGAATGAAATAACCACCGAAGGAGGTTTAAATATCACAAAAAATAAAAAAATAATTAAAAAAGTAATTAGTAAATTAAATTCAAAAAAAATTAGAACAAGTCTTTTCATCAATCCAAATATTAAAGATGTTTTTGCATCAAAAGAATTAAATGCGAAATGTGTGGAACTTCATACAGGAAAATTTGCTTTAAAAGTTAAAAATAACAAAAATTATTTAGCCGAGTTCAAAAAAATAAAAAATTGTGCCACGTTAGCAAAAAAACTAGGAATGGAAGTTCATGCAGGTCATGGCCTAGATTATAAATCAACTAAAATTTTAAGAAAGATTAAATCTATAGAGGAATTTAATATTGGGCATTTTATAATTGGAGAGGCTATCATGTTTGGTATGAAAAAAGTAATCACTAATTTTAGAAAAATATTAAACTAATGATAATTGGTAACGGTGTTGATATTATTGATAATAAAAGAATAGAAAAATCCCTAAAAATTAAAGGTTTTAAAAAAAGACTCTTTACATTAAATGAAATTAAACAATCAAAAAAATACAGAAATAAAACGAATTACTTTGCAAAAAGATTTGCTGCTAAAGAAGCTTTTGTTAAATCAATAGGCACAGGCTTTAGAGATAATATTAATTTTAATGATATTGAAATATACAATAATAAGAAAGGATCACCTAAAATTAAAATTTCGCAGAAAATACAATATATATTAAAAAAAAAATTTAAATTAAAGAATTACGATATACATCTTTCACTTTCAGATGAAAAAAACCACTCAATTGCATTTGTTATATTGAATAGAAAAAAATGAAAAATTTCATAATTGATAATACTAAAACATTATTTTATGCATTAATGATTGCAGTATTTATAAGATCAATATTAATCCAGCCATTTTATATACCATCATCATCAATGGAAACTAATTTGCTTGTGGGTGACAGATTATTTGTTACAAAATTTTCTTACGGATATAGTAAACATTCATTTCCTTTTAGTCCTCCTATTTTTAAAGGACGTATATTAAATAAAAACCCTAAAAGAGGAGATGTTATAGTTTTTAAAACACCTGCTGATAATCGTACAGATTATATTAAAAGATTGATTGGTTTACCAGGTGATACAATACAATTTATTGATGGTGATTTATATATAAATTCTAATCAAGTATTAAAAACAATTAAAAGCAAAAATGATAAGTTATATTGTGGATCATCCCAAATTGATGTCAATATATTTGAAGAAAAACTTCCAAATGGAAAAAGTTATTTAGCTGCATATAGAACCGATGTAACTTTTTCTAATTCTGATAAATACATTGTTCCTGAAAATCACTTTTTTTTCTTAGGTGACAATAGGGATTGTTCTAAAGACAGCAGATTTCTATCTGAGGTTGGTTATGTTAATCAAAATAATTTAGTTGGAAAAGCACAAATTTTATTTTTTTCATCTAATCCAAGGAAAGGAAGTATCTTTAACATTTTCAAATGGAATGAAATAGTTCGATTTGAAAGATTTTTTAATAAAATAATTTAAATAAATGAAGTTAAACAAACTACAAAAGAAAATAGGTATTAGCTTTAAAGATGATAAACTATTGATACAAGCCTTAACACACAAAAGTTTTGATACAAAAAATAATTATGAAAAACTAGAATTTTTAGGTGATAGAGTTTTAGGGTTTGTTATATCAAAGAAACTTTTAGAATTATATCCAAATGAAAAAGTAGGTATGATTGATAAAAAACTTGCAAATTTAGTTAATAAAAATAAGTGTTTTGAAATTGGCAAGGAATTAGAATTGGATAATTATATTTTAACAGGAAACACAGAAAAGACAAAAAAAGTCAATATTGAAAAAAAAATTATATCTGATTGTTGTGAGTCTTTGATTGGAGCAATTTATATAGATAGAGGTTTTGAGGTTTCGTCAAAATTTATATTAAATTATTGGAAAAATTATTTAAATTTATCAGATATTACTGTAATTGACTCCAAAACAAGATTACAAGAATATTCATTAAAAAAATTTAAAGCATTGCCAATATATAAACTCATTTCTAATACAGGACCAAGACATAAACCAAATTTTAAAATTAGTGTAAAAATTAAGGATAGCAAAATAGTTATCGCTGATGGTAGTTCAAAAAAAAATGCAGAACAAGCCGCAGCTATGAAACTTTTAGAAACTATTAAAATATAATGAATTGGCAAGATAAAGGTTACTTACTTTCAAAAAATAAATATAATGAAAATTCTGTAATATCTGAATTTTATACTGAAGATCACGGAAAAATTTCAGGAATTATTTTTGGAGGGACTTCAAAAAAAATAAAAAACTACTTATTCGAGGGTAATAAATTGCATATAAATTATAATTCAAAATCTCAATCAAAAATTGGTTCTTTAAAAGTTGAAATTGATGAATTTAAAACTCCTTACTTTTTAGAAGATAAGCAAAAACTCCTATGTATAATTTATACAATGAATTTGATTAAAATTTTAACAGTAGAGAACGAAAAAAATAGAGAGATTTATTACTTAATTGATAATTATTTTGAGATATTAAAAGATGAAGAGTGGCTTTCAAAGTTTGTAAATTGGGAGTTAAACTTTTATAAATTAATTGGATATGACATAGACTTTAGTGATTATGTAGAAAAAGTTTCTGAAGATAATAAAATTAATTATAAATTAAAAAATTCTGGCAAAATCATTCCAAATTTTTTAGTAAATAAAGATGAAGAAGATATAAGCTTTGAAGATACTTTTGATGCTTTAAAAATTGTAGGAGATTTTTTAGATAAAACAATAGTTAAACCGAACAATCTTAATTTTCCCAAAACAAGATTTAATTTTCAAAATTCTTTAAAATTGATCTAGTTTTATTTGATCAGCAAAATAGGTTATAATTGCACTTGCTCCAGCTCTTTTAAAGGAAACTAGACTTTCATATATCGATTTTTTATCTAATATACTCTTTGAAATTGCATTTTGTATGAGACTATATTCTCCTGATACCTGGTATGCAATAACTGGAATTTTAAAATTATTCTTAACTTCCCTAATTATATCAAGATAAGGCATCCCTGGTTTTACTATAATCATGTCTGCACCTTCTTTTATATCTAATGCAACTTCTCTTAATGATTCATAATTATTTTTAAAATCCATTTGATAAGTTTTTTTGTCTCCTTTTAAGAGACTTCTTGATCCAACAGCATTTCTGAATGGGCCATAAAAACTTGATGCATACTTAACAGCATATGATAAAATTTGAACATCTTTTAGATTATTCTTATCTAAAGCTTTACGAATTTTTAAAACTCTACCATCCATCATATCTGATGGTGCAATCACATCACAACCCATTTTTGCTTGCAATATTGATTGTTTAATCAAGATTTCTAATGTTTCATCATTTAGAATTTCGTTTTTTTTTATTATTCCATCATGGCCATGTGATGTATATGGATCTAATGCAACATCACACATTATTCCAATTTCGTTCTTATAATTTTTTTTGATGAATTTTATTGCTTGGCAAACTAAATTATTTTCATTTAATGCTTCATTTCCATATTCATCTCTTTTTCTTGGATTTGTATAAGGGAATAAAGCCACCATTGGTATTCCCAATTTTAGTGCTTTATCAACTACACTTTTTAATTTATCAATAGAATATCTAAAAACATTTGGCATTGAATTAATTGGAACTTTTTTTGCTTTTCCTTCAGTAAGAAAAATAGGTAAAATAAAATCATTGTATGATAGATCATTATCTTGAACTAATCTTCTAGACCAACTGAATTTTCTTGATCTTCTCAATCTTAAATTAGGATAGCTACCTGTGATAATCATTATCAATTAATTTTTTTGATGCGACAATAGTAATATTTAATATAATAGTCTATAAGATAGTAGAGCACCGATGTCACAATTATTCAATGATTTTCAAAAACAAGACGTAAAATTTGATATCATAAAATTAAAACAAGCTTGCGATGAAGTATTAAAAATAAAAGGTTTTGATACAAGTCTTGGAATACCTCACTTCGCTGGTATACCTTTAAATCAAATTCCAGGTGATCCAGATTCTGTTAAAGGAAATAATGTAAGAGGCATTTATTGGACTAAGCCAGATAGTACAGGTGTTGAGGTACAGAGGGAAAGTAAAATTGATGAACATAAATATACAGAATTTGTTGACGATTTTAAAAATACTTATTTCAAAGAAGTTTATGATCAATTAACAAAAAAGTTTAAATTAGGTAGGATGAGACTTCTTCTTAAAGAGCCAAGATCAACATTGAGTTGGCATAGAGATCCTGAGCCAAGGCTTCATATACCAATATACACAAATCCCGGAGCAATAATGGTCGTTGATAATGTTGCAAAACATATGCCAGCAGATGGCTCTGTTTGGATTACTAATAATACTAAATATCACAATGCATTTAATGGGGGTGAAGAAAATAGAGTTCACCTTGTTGCTTGTGTTTTAAATTACAAATTTAATTAAATTGAAAAAAATTTTTATTGCTTCAGATCATGGTGGATTTAATTTAAAAAAGAATATTTTAAAATACTTTAATAAAAATTATCCAATAAAAGATCTGGGACCAAAACAAAATAAGAAGTCCGTTGATTACCCTGATTTTGCTCACAAACTTTGTAAACAAGTGGCGAAAAATAAGAATCATGTAGGAATACTTGTTTGTGGTTCAGGAGTAGGAATGTCTATTGCTGCAAACAAAAATAAGGGAATACGCGCAGCTTTATGCTATTCAGTAAAAAATGCCAAATTATCGCGATTGCATAATGATGCAAATGTTATAACATTAGGAGAAAGGCTTATTAAAAAAACAGTTGCCTTAAAATGTGTTGAGAGCTTTCTAAAAACCGAGTTTGAAGGCGGTAGACATATAAAAAGAATTAAAAAAATATAGGTAAATAAATGTCTAGTGAAAAAAAATATTTAAATACACAATATGAAAACTTTTTTGAAAAAAAATTGTCTGAAGCTGATCCAGAAATATTTGATGCAGTAAATAAAGAATTAATCAGACAGCAAAACCATATCGAATTAATCGCATCTGAAAACATCGTTTCACAAGCTGTTTTAGAAGCACAAGGTTCTGTACTAACAAATAAGTATGCTGAAGGTTACCCAGGTAAAAGATATTATAACGGTTGTGAACATGTTGATGTTGCCGAGTCGCTTGCTAACGATAGGTTAAAAAAACTCTTTAATTGTAAATTTGCGAATTCTCAACCTCATTCCGGTGCTCAGGCTAATGGAGCGGTTTTTTTAGCTTTATTAAAGCCAGGTGACACATTTATGGGAATGAGTTTAAATTCTGGAGGCCACATTACTCATGGTCTTAAAATTGCAATGTCAGGCAAATGGTTTAATGCAATAAGTTACGATGTGGACAAAACATCTGAATTAATCGATTATGACGAAGTTGAAAGATTAGCAATTGAAAATAATCCTAAACTTATAATTGCTGGAGGTAGCGCATATTCTAGGGTGATTGATTTTAAAAGATTTAGAGAAATTGCTGATAAGGTTGGAGCATTCTTTATGGTAGATATGGCTCACTTTTCAGGTCTTGTTGCTGGTAAAGGTTATCCAAATCCTGTTGATCATGCTCATGTCGTTACATCAACAACTCATAAAGTTTTTAGAAGCGCCAGAGGTGGAATTATTTTAACAAATCACGAAGATATTTATAAAAAAATTAATACAGCTGTATTTCCTGGTTATCAGGGTGGCCCTCTGATGCATATAATAGCAGCAAAAGCAGTTGGATTTAAAGAGGCATTAGAACCTTCTTTCAAAGAATATATATCTAATGTTTTAGCTAATGCAAAAATACTTGCAGAAACATTAAAAACAAATGGATTTAAGATTTATTCTGGAGGAACTGATACTCATTTAATGTTGGTAGATTTAAGACCTTTTGGTGTTAAAGGTAATGCTGCAGCTGAAAGTTTATCACGTGCTAATATAACGTGTAATAAAAATGGAATTCCATTTGATACAGAAAGTCCAATGGTAACGTCAGGTATAAGACTAGGTTCTCAGGCAGCAACTACTCGAGGATTTGGTTTAAATGAATTTAAAATAGTTGGTGAGTTAATTACTAAAGTAATTAAAGGTTTGTCATCCAACCCTGATGATAATACTAAAATAGAAGACGAAGTAAGAAAAGAAGTTGTTGATTTATGTTCAAATTTCCCAATTTATAAGAATTTGGGATAATGAATTATGATTTGTCCCTGTGATAAAAAAGGTGAAACTTCAGTTGTAGATTCTAGACCTACTGAAGATGGAACAGCTATAAGAAGAAGGAGGCTTTGTAGCTGTGGTCAAAGATTTACTACATTTGAAAGAGTTCAATTTCGTGAGCTAACAATTGTAAAAAAAAATGGAAGAAAATCTCCATTTGATAGAGATAAATTGTCTAAATCCATTTATGTAGCTCTAAAAAAAAGACCTCTTGATACTGAAACAGTAGAAAAATTTATTTCTAAAATTTCTCGATCATTAGAAGAATTTGGTCAAAGTGAAATTTCTTCGAACACAATAGGCACAATGGTAATGGACGGATTAAAAGAATTGGACCCAGTTGCTTATGTAAGATTTGCATCAGTATATAGAAATTTTAGAGAAGAAAAAGACTTCGTTCAATTTGTTGATAAAATCGATGTCTTTAAGAAAAGATAAATCATCAGAAAAAAATAAAGCATTCATGAGATTGGCACTAGAACTTGCCAATCAAAATAAAGGGTTAACAGGACTAAATCCATCGGTTGGATGTGTAGTAACCCATAAAGATGAAATCATTTCTTACGGAAAGACAGATATTAATGGCAGACCTCATGCTGAAGTAGCTGCCTTAAAAAATAATAAAATAAATTTCAAAAATTCAAATATGTATGTAACATTAGAACCCTGTATTCATTATGGAAAAACACCACCTTGTACAAACATTATTATAAAAAAAAAGATTAAATTAGTTAATTATTCCATTGAAGATTTTGATAAACGAACAGCAAAAAAAACAAAAGGTGTTTTAAAAAAAAATAATATTATGGCTAAAATTGGTTTAATTAAAAATGAGGCAAATCAATTTTATAAAGATTATAAATTTTCAAAATTTAATGATATTCCATACGTTACTGGAAAATTAGCTGTTTCTAAGAATAATAAAATTTATTTATTTAAAAAAAAAATTACAAATGAACATTCTCATAAAGTGTCTCATTTATTAAGATATAGAAATCAAGCAATTTTAACATCTTATAAAACTATTAACTCTGACAATCCTAATTTAAATTGTAGAATTCAAGGTTTAGAAAAGTTTTCACCAGTAAAATTTATCATCGATAAAGATTTAAAGACTAAAATAAATTCTAAAGTATTAAAACCTAGCTCAAATAAAACTTATATTTTTCATAATAAAAAAGATAAAAATATTATTAATAAATTTAAGAATAAAAATGCAAAACTTATTTTTATGAAAATAGAAAATAATAGTTTTGATTTAAATACAATTTTAAAAAAAATATACTCATTAGGTTATGCAAATTTATTACTTGAGTCGGGTCCAAATCTTTTAAAATCTTTTTTAAGCAACAATTTAATAAATGATTTTTATTTATTCAAAGCTGATTGTAAAATTAATTTAAAAAATTCAGTTGCTTTGAATTCTTTTATTGATTTATTGTCTAAAAAATTTAAAAAAAGATCGCAAATTAATACTTTTTTAGATAAAGAAAAACTTTTTAGGTATCATTAAATGTTTAATGGAATCATTTTTAATAAAGGTAAAATTACAAATATTACCAAAAGAGCCAAAGGAATAAACGTCTTTATCAAGTCAAAATTAAAATTATCTAATAAGCAATTAGGAATATCTATTTCTTGTGATGGTGTCTGCTTAACATTAATATCATATAAAAAAGGTATATCTGAATTTTATTTATCAAATGAAACTATTAGAAAATCGAAATTTAAGAAATCTAATGTTGGTGATTATGTTAATTTAGAACTACCTTTAAAGTATGGACAAAATATTTCAGGTCATATTTGTCAAGGTCATGTTGATACAGTAAGCAAAGTTACAAATTTAACAAATGTAGATAAATCTACAATTTACGAATTTAGTATTGATAAAAAATTTTATAAATTTTTAGTTGAGAAAGCATCAATTCTGATAAATGGTGTATCTTTAACTATAGCCAAGATTAAGAAGAATAAATTTGAAATTTGGGTTATTCCACATACATTAAAACTCACAAATTTAGCAAACATTAAAAAAAATGATTTAGTTAATATTGAAATTGATATTTTGTCTAAATATGTAAAAAAATTTATTAATGATAAAAAATAAATTTAGCCCTATAGAAAAGATTATTTCTATCTCAAAAAGAGGGGGAATGTATATTCTTGTTGACGATGAAAATCGAGAAAATGAAGGGGATTTAGTATTTAATGCCAGTGATGTTAATTCTAAAAAAATTAATTTTATGGCAAAAAACGGTAGAGGTTTAATTTGCTTAACGCTAAATAAAAACCAAGCAAATAAACTAGGCCTAACATTTATGGCTCCTGTTAATCAATCGAGAAATCAAACAGCATTTACAATTTCAATAGAGGCCAAGAAGGGTATAACTACTGGTATTTCAGCTAAAGACCGATCACGAACAATAAAAGTTGCTACAAAAAAAAATGTATTAAAAAATGAAATAGTTTCCCCTGGTCACGTATTTCCAATTATTTCTCGAGAAGGAGGCGTGCTAGTTAGGGCCGGTCATACAGAAGCATCTGTCGACATAGCTAGACTCGGCAACAAAATTCCAGCCGCTGTAATATGTGAGATTATGAATGAAGATGGTTCTATGGCAAAAGGCGATGACTTATTAAAATTTGCAAGTAAACATAAACTCCATATTGCTAAAATTGAAGATTTAATTTCATACAGACTAAGAAAAGAAAATCTTATTAAATTAAAAAAAACATCTACAATTAATTTAAATAATCAAAAATTTAAAATTTATGTTTTTGAGAACTCAATTGATGGTTCTGAACATTTTGCATTAGTTAAGGGTAAAGTTAATAAAAGTAAATCACCAAGAGTAAGAGTTATTTCATCTAATGTAGTTCAAAATTATCTAATTAATCAAAAACTTCCTAACTCATTTGAAAAAACTTTAAAATACTTTAAAAACTATAGCAATTGCGTTATGATTTTTATAAGAGATCCAAATTTAAAATCCGTTACTCAAACACTTAAAGAATTTAAAGATAAAAAGTCTAAAACCAAGGAAAAGGATCAATTAATAAAAAGTTATGGTATTGGAGCTCAAATAATTAAATCTTTAAAAATAAAGAAAATGATATTAGTTACTAGAACTCTAAAAAAGGTTGTTGGGTTGGATGGTTATGGTATCAAGATTATTAAACAAGAAATTATCAAATGAAAAAGAAAGTATTAATTATACAAGCAAACTACTATAAAGATATTTCAACAGCTCTTCTTAAAAGTGCCAAGAATGAACTAAAAAATTTTGCAAAGATTAATGTAATCTCTGTTCCAGGTGTATTTGAAATACCAGTAGTTATTTCTAAAAATTTAAAAAAATATGATGGTTTTGTAGCACTTGGATGTGTAATTAAAGGTCAAACGCCTCATTTTGATTTTATATCTAAATCAACAACTGATGCAATTATGAATATATCTGTGGAGTCAAAAAAACCTGTTGGTAATGGAATAATTACTTGTTTAAATAAAAGTCAAGCTATAGCACGTGGCAAAAAGGGTAGAGAAGCAGCCAACGCAGTAAAAACAATATTATCTTTATAGAATGCCACTTCATTTTAGTAAAAAAAATAATCCAAGAGTTATTATAATTCAGAAGCTATACAGCAAGTATTATAACAATGAAGTAGAATTAAATTTTCCAAAACATCGTTTCAAAAAATTTATAAAAGATGTAGTAAACGGTACAATTGAAAGAGATGACGTAATTCATGAGGAAATTATAAATCATTTAAATGAAGATTTAAAAATATCAAACCTAGATAAAGTTTTTCAAGTAATAATAAAAAGTGCGATTTTTGAATTAATGTATAAACCAAAAATATCCTCAAAGATAATTATTAAAGAATACCTTAATGCTTCTAATTTCTTTATCGATTTATCACAAACAAAATACTTAAATGCTTTGCTTGATAAAATTTCAAAGAAATTAAGAAACTGATGAATGAAGAATTCTTAATAAATAGTTATTTAAAAAAATTATCTAAAAATAATCCATCTTCGCTTAATTTAAATGATGATGTTTTTTTTGATAAAAATAAAAAACTAGTTATCTCTGTTGATACTTATAATGAGGGTATACACTTTTTAAATTTTAATAAACCTGATCTTGTTATAAGAAAAATAATAAGATCATCTATATCAGACATTTATGCAAAAGGGGTAAAGCCGAATTATTTCTTTTTAGCTGGCTCAGGTAACAAAAAACATTTTACAAAAAAAAATATGTCATTAATTAACAAATCTTTATCAAATGAACAAAATAGATTTAATATAAAACTATCAGGTGGTGATACTACATCCTCAAAAAATCTAAGTTTTACAGTTATATCTTTAGGATATTCAAATAAAATTGTTTATAGAAACAAAGCTAAAAATGGAGATGATATTTATGTAACAGGCAATATAGGTGATAGTTATATTGGATTAAAAGCTTTACAAAACAAAATCAAATTAAATTCAAATCAAAAAAAATATTTTATTGATAAATATTATTCACCTAATCTACCTATAAAGTTTAGTTTACATCTTTTTAAAATTGCAAAGTGCTCTATGGATATATCTGATGGATTGGTAATTGATCTGAATAAATTAATAAATAAACAAAAACTTGGCTATTTACTTGATATAGATAAGATCCCTATATCAAATCATTTAAAACAATTAATTAAACATAAAAAATTGAAGACATTAGACTATTTATTTAATGGTGATGATTATCAAATTTTATTTACAGCTTCCAAGTCAAAGAGAAAATATATAAAAGCTTTATCCTCTAAAATGAATCAAAAAATTTCTATTATTGGGCAAATTAATACTAAATCAAAAAGTTACCTATTAGATAATAGGAGAATTCCAATAAAATACCTCAAATACCAGGGTTATTCTCATATATTCTAACAAGTTAAATATTGCCTTTTATAATCTTTTTTGTAATGTCCGCATTTTAAAAAATAACTAAAACACTTATTTAAGGAATTATATGTCTGTTGATACCATTTTACTATACACAATTTTTGCTGGGATTTTATCTATTGTATATGGATTTGTTACTGGATCCTCAATTTTGAATGCAAGTGCAGGAAATGCTAAGATGCAAGAAATTGCTTCTGCTATTCAAATAGGGGCAAAAGCTTATTTAAACAGACAATACAAAACAATCGCTATAGTTGGTGTTGTTGTTTTAGTTATAATTAGTTTTGCATTTTCAATATTAGTTGGAATTGGATATTTAATTGGAGCAGCATTATCTGGTATAGCTGGTTACGTTGGGATGTTAGTTTCTGTTCAAGCAAATGTACGAACTGCTGAAGCATCAAGAAAAGGTTTATCTCAAGGTCTTTCAATAGCATTTAAATCTGGAGCAATTACAGGAATGTTAGTTGCAGGTTTAGCTTTGTTAGCAATTGCAGTTTATTATTATATATTATTATCAGCTGGTGTTGATGAAAGAGAAATTGTAAACGCATTAGTTGCATTAGGTTTTGGAGCTTCTTTGATATCGATTTTTGCTAGACTAGGTGGTGGAATTTTTACAAAAGGTGCTGATGTAGGTGCAGATTTAGTTGGAAAAGTAGAAGCTGGTATTCCAGAGGACGATCCTAGAAATCCTGCTGTTATAGCAGATAACGTCGGTGATAATGTTGGAGACTGTGCAGGTATGGCAGCCGATCTTTTTGAAACATATGCTGTTACAATTGTTGCAACTATGGTTCTTTCATCAATATTCTTTGTTTCAGATTTAAATATGATGGTTTATCCATTAAGTATTGGTGCTGCTTGTATATTAACATCTATAGCAGGTACTTTTTTTGTAAAACTTGGACAATCAAAAAATATAATGAATGCATTATATAAAGGTTTTGTTGCTACAGCCATCCTGTCTTTAGTAATTTTATATCCTATTACAGATTATGTAATTGGATTAGATACTAACTATTCTGTTAATGGAGTTTCTTTTAATGGTATGAGTTTATATTATTGTGGTGTTATAGGTTTAATTATCACTGGATTGTTAATCTGGATTACTGAATATTACACTGGTACAGATTATAGACCTGTTAAGAGTGTTGCGGAGTCCTCAACAACGGGTCATGGCACTAATGTAATTCAAGGTTTAGCTATATCAATGGAGGCAACGGCTATTCCAGCAATAATAATTGTTGCAGGTATTTTATTAACTAATTCAATAGCTGGTTTATTTGGTATTGCCATTGCTGTAACAACTATGCTTGCATTAGCTGGTATGGTTGTTGCACTTGATGCTTATGGTCCTGTAACGGATAATGCAGGTGGAATTGCCGAAATGTCAAATCTTCCAAAAAATGTAAGAAAAACCACTGATGCTTTAGATGCAGTTGGAAATACAACTAAAGCTGTTACCAAAGGTTATGCTATTGGTTCAGCAGGTTTAGGAGCACTAGTTTTATTTGCAGCATATACTGAAGATATAAAACATTTCTCTAAAGAGGCAGGATCAAAATTAGAAGGAATAGTTGTTACATTCGATTTATCAAACCCTTTTGTTGTAGTTGGATTACTAATTGGAGGAATGCTCCCATATTTGTTTGGATCAATGGGTATGCAAGCAGTAGGTAGGGCCGGTGGTGCTGTTGTTATTGAAGTAAGAAGACAGTTTAAAAAAATACCAGGTATAATGAAAAGAAAAGCAAAACCTGATTATGGAAAATTAGTTGATTTATTGACTAAAGCAGCGATAAAAGAGATGGTTATTCCATCATTATTACCTGTTTTATCACCAATTGTTTTATATATGATAATTTTACCTATTGGTGGACAAGTTGCAGCTTTATCTTCAGTTGGAGCAATGTTGCTAGGTGTAATTATTACAGGCCTATTTGTTGCAGTATCAATGACAGCCGGAGGTGGTGCATGGGATAATGCAAAAAAATATATTGAGGACGGTAAATTTGGAGGAAAAGGTTCAGAAGCTCATAAAGCTGCTGTTACAGGTGATACTGTTGGAGATCCGTATAAAGATACAGCGGGTCCTGCCGTAAATCCAATGATTAAAATAACAAACATTGTTGCATTATTATTGCTTGCGGTAATTGCAGGTTAATTATTTGCTTCTATTTTTAGCTGGTGCATTAATTTTTTCTCTAAAAGATGAGAAAATATTATAAAGTAAGTTATCATTCTTAAACTCTTTTTGCGTAATTTCTTTAATGTATTTTATATCCTTCATGTCGTTTAAATTTAATAATTTTTTACTTTTTAAAACACCTTTATTATCCAGTTCAACTATCAAAACATTATTTTTTTTAATTTTTTGAGTACCAAGTTTGGCTATTGACTGATTTGTTTTTAATCTTTCAATATAAAACCATTTATTTTTATTAAAATCACTTATTGAAGATGGAGGTCCTATAATTTTTAATAAGTCATTCTTATTTGAACTATCAACTTTTATTTTATCAAATTTACTTTCTAATTGTTTTATTCCATGATAATTAGATACTTTATTACCACTACAATTAATTATAAAAATAAAAAATAATATATACAACCATTTTATGAGCGACATATATTTAAATATTTACAACAATTTAATCAAACTAACCAGAAATAAAAATTTATATAATAAAAAAAAACAAGATACTTTTTACGACAGAATGATTATATTTTTTTTTCATTTAAGCTTTTTGTTAAAAAATTTCAAAAATAATGAGACAAAAGATGAATTACAAAATTTTTTTGATTTTTGCATAAGACAAGTTGAACTTTCAATTAGGGAAATAGGATATGGCGATGCAACAATTAACAAAAAAATGAAAGAATATATAAATCTACTTTTTTCTATCATTGATAAAATTGATAGTTGGGATAAGGAAGATAATCAAAATAAAATTAGTATATTTAAATTTTATATAGACGATATGGAAAATTATGAAAATTATGTCGATTATTTTGATAAATATAGGATATTTCTTTCAAAAAACACTTTCAATCGCCTTTCAAAAGATATAATAACCGAATAAAATTTTATTATGGCTGTACCAAAACGTAAAACAACTAAATCTAGAGCTGGCAAAAGAAGATCTCATAGTAGATTAATTGTAAAAAATATAATTGAAGATAAAAAATCTGGTGAATACAGACTTTCTCATCATATGGATCTTAAAACCGGATTTTATAAAGGTAGACAGGTTCTAGATCCAAAAGAATAATTATTTATGAACAACCCAATTAAAATTGCAGTAGATGCAATGGGTGGTGAAAATTCTCCAAATAAAATAATTAGAGGAATTGAAATCCACAATAATAAATCAAAAAATATATTTTATAATATTTTTGGAGATGAAAATTTAATTATCCCTTTAATAAAAAAAACTAAATTAAGGACTGATAGCTATCAGATAAATCATACACAAAATTTTATAAACGATGAAGACAGCCCTCTTTCTGCAGCAAAAAAAGGTAAAGATACTAGCATGTGGCTTTCAATTGAGAGTTTAAAAAATCAAGAGTCAGACGCAATTGTATCTGCGGGAAACACGGGAGCTTTATTTGTAATTGCTAAATTGAATTTAAAAATGATAGAAAAAATTGATAAACCAGCCTTGTCTGCATTATGGCCAAACAAAAATGGAATGAATATTGTTTTAGATTTAGGTGCAAATATTGAATGTAATGAAAAGAATTTAGTTGATTTTAGTTTAATGGGATCTGCATTACATAAATCATTATTTGAAAAAGAAGAATCTAAAGTAGCTTTATTAAATATTGGATCAGAAGAACTTAAAGGAAATAATATTATAAAAAATACATATCAAATACTTAATGAAAATAAAAATTCACTATTTAGCTTTAAAGGGTATATCGAGGGAAATCATATTATGGATGGTAATGTAAATGTAATTGTAACTGATGGTTTCACAGGAAATATTGCATTAAAAACAGCAGAAGGTACCGCAAATTTTATAACTTCAGAATTAAAATTTGCTTTTAATTCATCAATTTTGGGTAAAATTTCTGCTTTACTAAATATTAATAATTTAAGAAAATTTAAAAATAAACTTGACCCAAGATTATATAATGGAGCTATTCTCTTAGGTTTAGATAAACCGGTAATTAAAAGCCATGGTTCTACAGACGCAGTTGGATTTGCAAATTCCCTTAAAGTTTGTGAAAAAATTATTAAGGGAAAACTAATAGATAAAATTAAAAAAAATATTATTTAATGAGAATTAATCTAACAAAAAAGGAAATTATTAATTCTATTTATATGCAAATTGGCTATTCAAAAAAAATTTCTGAAAATCTATTAGAAGATCTTTTGTCAGTAATCTTAAATGAATTGATTTTAAAAAAAAAAGTAAAAATTCCTAAATTTGGAACATTTATTTTAAGAAATAAAAAAAGTAGAATTGGTAGAAATCCAAAAACCAGAGAGGAAAAGGTTATATCTGAAAGGAATGTGATTCTTTTCAAAGTTTCAAAAGAATTAAAAGATTATATAAACTCAAATGACTGAAAACAGAAAAATTTATAAATCTATTGGTGAGGTTGCAAAAATGTTGAATTTAATAGATAAAAATTCCGGTAAACTATCGACCCATACATTAAGATATTGGGAAAAAGAATTTAAACAGATAAAACCATATATTTTTGCTGGAAAGAGAAGATATTATGATGCAAAATCAATCGATTTATTAAAAAATATTCATTATCTTTTGAAAAATAAAGGTATGACCATTAAAGGTGTAAAAAATCTTTTAAATAATAATCAAACAGAACTTGACGAAGATAATAATCAAACTATAAACAGAAAAATTATAAAAACAAAGATATTTAAAATATCAAATTTATTAAAAAAATTAAAAAATAATGGCTAAAAAAACTCATGTAAAAGTAAGACTGGTGCCAGAATCTAAACCTGATAGTCCTTTTTTTTATTATGTAAAAAAACCCGCTGGAGGTGAAAAAGCTAAAATTAAACTAAAAGCAAAGAAATATAATCCTGCTACAAGAAAACATGAAGTTTTTGTTGAGAAGAAGCTACCTCCTCATAGTAAATAATTATTTTTTTTTAAAATTTCTTCTCTCAAAATCAATATAAGACATAATCATATTTTTCCATATTCGATTAGTAATCTTTGGATCAATTTTATTTTTAATTGATTTTTTTTTTATATTTTTAAGAATTAATGAAATTCTTTTTTTATCAACAATTTCATGTTTGTAGGTTTTGAGTTTAAGAACATCTTTAACTATATTAGTTCTAATTTTTATCAATTTAATAAGCTTATTATCAAGTAGATCTAATTTCTTCCTTAGGATGTTTAATTTTTTTTTGTTATCAGGCGACATTTGATCAATTGGATTTATAAATAAATATTATATTTAAACAATTATGTATACCGAAATAAATACAAAATACAGAATATACATATCTAATTGGTTGCTAATTATGTTTATTTTGATCTCAGCGATGATAGTCGTTGGAGGTTTAACAAGACTTACAGATTCTGGTCTATCAATTACAGAATGGGAATTTTTTAAAGGCTTTTTTCCACCTATCAACAATGATGCATGGATAGCTTATTTTGAAGCTTATAAGCAAATACCAGAATTTAAACTTCAAAATTATTCAATGACTTTGAGTGAATTCAAGGTAATATTTTGGTGGGAGTGGGCACACAGATTTTTTGGACGCATTATTGGCCTGGCTTTTCTGATGCCTCTAATTTTCTTTTCTATCAAATTAGGTGTTAAAAAACTTTATAATTTTTATTTTATCTTTTTTTTGATTTGTTTTCAGGGACTTTTAGGTTGGTACATGGTCCAGAGTGGTCTAGTGAATAATATAGATGTGAGTCATTTTAGGTTATCAGTTCACCTTTTATTTGCATTTATTATTTTATCTTTAATTTATTGGAATTATTTAAGTTTAGTAAATTTAAATATAAAGGATAAAAAAATTAATAATTATATACCTGAATTTTTTTTATCATTAATTTTCTTACAAATTATTATTGGTGCATTCGTTTCGGGAATGGATGCGGGAAAAATATATAACACTTGGCCACTAATGGGTAATTCATATTTTCCAGATGACAATAAATTTATAAATTTATTTAAATTATCTGCTTTTAGTGATCCATCACTAGTTCAATATTTACATCGAAATTTAGCTTATTTAATATTGATTATCTTTATAGTCATTTCATATATAACTTATCGAAATAAAATTTCTTATTTATTTAAAGCTGTATCTATTTTAGGTTTAATTATTTTATTACAAATTTTATTAGGAATTCTTACCGTTTTGTCTGGCGCCAGTATTTTAGTGGCGTCTTTGCACCAATTTAGTTCAATATTATTATTAACATCATCATTATATTTTTTGTACAAGAATAGATTTAGTTAATCATTTTTTTTCAATAACAAATAATTCATTGTTAAAATATAATCCTTTATTTTTATTGACGATATCTTTTACAACTTTTTGGTAATATTTTTTTCTTTCTGCATTCATTATTTGCTCATCAGATATTTGGTTAACATACACCGCTGCATTCCATGCTGAAAATATTAATGAAGTAGCAATACCACCACTAATTTCATTTGGTAATGCACGCAGGATATATTTAATAGTTTGTTTTTTATTAAATTTTAAACTTTTCAAAATTTTACTGTCAGTATTGTTTTTTATATATTTAATTATTGAGCTGTATAGTGATGGAAATGGCTTTTCTTTTGGCCAGATTTTCTTAATAATTTTGCTTCCTGGATCATTTCCACATGCATGAACTACCACCAATTTACCTTTCGTATCTAACGATTTTATCATTGGATCAATTACATACTTTACTTTTTTCTCTGCAGATATTCTTGATCTATAAGGTTGTGACGCAATAATTAAATCGTAACTATTTTTCCCGTTATTTTTTTTTGGAATAACATTTTTTAATGAAAATTCCTGATCTTTTCTATAAATCACAATAACAGAAGGTTCTTTATATGTAGGATTACCATTTTTAGGGTTTCTCTCTATTTGCCATTTTTTACTTAAAAATTCTTGATTTAGTTTTCTCAATTGATTTGAAAAATCTAATGAAGAATTACCTTTTAACTTTACTATTTTCCAATTCATTTTTTTTTGTTTTTTTTTGTCATTTGATTTGAGTGCAGTGGATTCAACGTAATTTAGATTTGAGATAACAAATACTGTGTTTTTATGTTCGATAAATCGATCTGGAAGTTTTTCAAGTCCTAATCTAACATCTTCCATGCTTATTTCCTTTGTACTTACTAGTAAAGGAATTTGAGGCAGTTTCTGATGACATTGCCTCATTACACTCATCAATAATGATCCATCACCCATACCTGCATCAAATATTTTTAATGCTGGAAATTTTGGTTTTAATTTTTGAACAATAGGTTTTAACGCATCAGCTATTTTGTTCTTTTCGTTAGTTGTTGTAACGAAAAGTAAATATTTTTGTCTATTATCAAAAAATCTAAAATTTTTTTTCATAAATGCAAATTTGCAATTACTAATTTGCTGGATAATTTGTTGTTATGAATTTTTTCAAAACATTTAATACTCGATCTGCTTCCTCTAATAACATCATATGTCCGCAATTATCTATTATATCTATTTGACTTCCTTCAATTAAATTAGCTAGTTTTTTACCTTCTTTTACTGGACACATTTTATCGTCTGTGGCAAGTATAGAAAGGGTAGGTATCTTAATTTGTTTTGCAGCCTCAAAACCATTTTTGTAATTATCACATGCTCTAAAATCTACACCGAGGGTATTTTTTATTGTTCTAGTTTTGGCTAACATTGAACCAGTATTAATATGATATAATCCCGGTACAGGATGGCCGCCAAAATGGCCAGCTGGCCCATGTGCCCAGTCCATCATTAGTTCAACGGCCTTAGGATTATTATTTTCCGCTAAAGACAATAATTCAGGATTCATCGGAATTGCACCAGCTCCACCCATTAAACTTAAAGTTTTTATTTTATCAGGATTTCTCGCTGTACACTCTACAGTAACTAAACAACCTTGAGAATGACCAACTAAAGAAGCTTCCTTGTATCCAACTGCATCAATAACATCACTAACCCAATCGGCCATATCTTCAATTGATTTTAAACTTTCACCTCCTGACAATCCATGTCCAGGCATATCTAAAGCTAAAACGCTATATCCATGGAATGCAAAATATCTTGTTTGCAAAACCCACGTCATATGAGTTAGTCCACTACCATGCACAAATATTATTAATGGCTTATTCTTATCGAAAGGTCTACCTCCCGTAGAGGCATAAACCTCGTTATTGTTTACCTGAAACTTCATTGATTGGAAACGAGTCTAGGTTTCCTAGCAGCTCTAAATCCATTTTCAAAGTCATTTTTAATATCATCTATATCTTCAATACCGACTGATAATCTGATCATATCATGAGATAAACCCGCAAATTTTAACGTAGCTTCATCCATTTGAGAATGTGTTGCTGATGCTGGATGAATTACCAAGGTACGTGTATCCCCAACATTTGCTAAATGAGAAGCAAGTTTAACGTTATTAATAAATGCTTCACCTGCAGCTTTTCCTCCTTTAATACCAAACGCAATCATTGATCCTTTGCCATTTGGTAACAATTTGCTTGCTAAATCATGATCGGGATGATCTGGTACACTTGGATGTGAAACCCAAGCAACACTTTCATGACCTAATAAATACTCGACCATTTTTTCTGCATTCTCACAATGTTTTTTCATTCTTACTGAAAGTGTCTCTATACCTTGTAAGACATTCCATGCATTTTGAGGGCTTAGACAAGGACCAAAATCTCTCATACCCTCTGCTCTTGCTTTCATTGTAAATGCTGTTGGTCCAAATTCTTCAGCAAAAGATAATCCATGATAACCTTCATAAGGCTGAGTCATTGTTGGAAATTTATCATTTTGCATCCAGTCAAACTTACCACCTTCAACAATTATACCAGCCATTGAAGATCCATGACCTGCCATCCATTTAGTAAGTGAATGAACTACAATATCAGCACCGTGTTCTATAGGTTTGCATAAATAAGGTGTTTGATAAGTTGCATCTACCATTAAAGGAATACCTGCGTCATGAGCTATTTTAGCAATCTCAGGCATATTCATTATTTCATTTCCTGGATTACCTACAAGTTCTCCAAAAATACCTTTTGTATTTTTTTGAATTGCTTTTTTAAATCCTTCTGTGTCTCTTGGTTTTACAAAAGTTGTTTTAATTCCAAATTTTGGAAGTGTTAATCTAAATAAATTTACAGTTCCTCCATATAGTTGGGATGATACAACTAAATGATCACCTGCTTCACAAAGAGTCATTACTGCAAGAAATATTGCACTCATACCAGACGATGTAGCAAGCGCAGCTGTTCCACCTTCTAATGAAGCAACTCTCTCTTCTAAAACGGCAACTGTCGGATTTGATATTCTACTATAAATATGTCCACCTCTTTCTAAATTAAATAATGCTGCAGCATGATCTACATCATCAAATAGATATGAAGTTGTTTGGTATATTGGTACTTGTCTTGAACCAGCATTTTTATGAGGTTGATAACCTGCGTGTAAACTTAGGGTATCGAATTTATATGTTTTGGGATCCATTCCTTTTTTATCTGACATTTAGTTGCTCCTGTTTAAATTTTAAGATTTATAATAAATAAATATTATCGCTTATTTATAGCCTATTTATTAGTTAAAACTATCAAAAATGACTTAAGTTCTAACTGTATATAGTTTGACAATATATCGATTTATAAGTATTAATCCCGCAATTATGACTAAATTTCTTAAAAAAGATGACCTCAATAGTAAATGGTTTGAAATTGACGCAACTGGAGCTGTAGTTGGAAGATTAGCAACTGTTGTATCAAAAATTCTTAGAGGAAAAAACAAAGCAACATTTACTCCTCATATGGATAGTGGAGATTTTGTTGTTGTTAAAAACGTAGATCAATTAAAATTTACAGGGAATAAGTTTTTAAACAAAAAATATTATAGACACACTGGGCATCCCGGTGGAATTAAAGAAACAACACCTGAAATATTACAATCTTCAAAACCAGGTGAAGTATTAAAATTGGCAGTAAAAAGAATGTTACCTGGCGGTCCTTTAGCTAAAAAACAACTAACTAAACTTAAGGTTTATTCAGGATCGGATCATCCTCATTCAGCACAAAACCCTGAAGTAATAGAAATTGGAAAACTAAATTCAAAAAATATTGCAAGAAATTAAAATGGAAACAAATCAATCTACATCTTCAAAATTGAAATTAGATTTTAAAGATGCAAAATATGCAACAGGTAGAAGAAAGACTTCAATTGCAAAAGTTTGGTTAAAAAAAGGGACTGGTAAAATTTACGTTAATGGTAAAAATTTAGATGATTATTTCACAAGAGCTACTCATAAAATGCAAATACTAAGACCTTTTGAAATTATCAATCAATCCACAGAATACGATGTTAGATCCCAAGTTGTTGGTGGTGGACACACAGGTCAAGCAGGAGCATTAGTACATGGTATATCAAGAGCACTATTACAATTTGATGAAAATCTAAAACCAACACTTAGAAAAGAAAAACTTACCACGAGAGATTCTAGATCAGTTGAGAGAAAAAAACCTGGTCGTGCAAAAGCTAGAAGAAGTTATCAATTCTCTAAAAGATAATATCATTTTATTAAACAACTGTTATATTACAATATGTCTAAGATTAATGCATTAGTTGCTGGAGCTACCGGATACATAGGTATTCAATTGGTCAAATTATTAACCAAACATAAAAGAGTTAAAATTAAATATCTTTGTGGTGATACCTCTGTAGGTAAGAAAATTAGTTCATATGATAAATACTTTAATAAATATAAACTACCAAATATTGTTAAATTTAATAAAAAGTTGTTAAAAAATGTTGATGTTATATTTACTGCATTACCTAATGGAGAGGCTCAAAAAATTTCAAAAAATTTACAAAATAAAAATATTTTAATTGATTTAGCGGCAGATTTTAGACTTAAATCGGCCAGTGATTATTTGAAATGGTATAAAATCAAACACAATGCTCCTAAATTAATCAAAAAAAGTATTTATTCTTTACCTGAGTTAAATAATCAGGACATTAAAAAATATAAGATAATTTCTTGTCCAGGCTGTTATCCAACATCAATTTTATTACCCCTAGTACCTTTAATTAATAAAAATATTGTTAAATCAAACAATATCATAATTGATTCTAAATCTGGTTATTCAGGTGCAGGCAGAAATATTCATAAAAAATATAATAACAAATTTTTAAATGAGACATTGAGTGCTTATGGTTTAGCTTATCACAGACACAATTCAGAAATTGATCAGGAACTTAAAACAAAAACTGGCAAAAAGGTAAAATTTCAATTTACACCTCATCTTTCACCAATGTTTAGAGGAATATTAACTACTATATATTTAGATCTAAAAAGAAATGATTCTATTGAAAAAATTTATTCTTTTTTAAAAAAATATTATAAAAATAATAAATTTATTAAAATTTTGAAACCAAATACTTTTTTAGGAACTAATGAAGTAATAAACACAAATAACTGTTATATTTCTGTGTGTGAGAGTAAATATAAGAATAAAATTATTATATTGTCAGCAATAGATAATTTGATTAAGGGTGGTAGTGGACAGGCCGTTCAAAATATGAATATTTTATTTGGATATAAGTCTGACGAAGGATTAAACTGATGAGAATACTGATAATTTTATTAATTTTTTTATTTATAAATAATTGTTCTAACCAAGACTTTGGTTCTATTTTAAAGAAAAAAAATGATGATATGGTTGAAAAACCAAATTTAGATATTGATAAAAATATTTCTTTCGAGGATTTTAAAAATAAAATTATTAACTATGGAAAAAATAGTAGTTTTCCAAGTTTAGATGATTGATATGACTAAAAAGCTTAATATAGCAATTGTTGGATTAGGTCAGATTGGTAATTATCTCTATAATGAATTAAATTCAAAAAAAAAAGATATTCTAAAAAAAACTGGAAAAATTATCTCTGTTTCTGCAATTTCAGCTAAAAATATTAATAAAAAAAGAAAATTTAGAATTAATAAGAAAATATTTTATAAAGATCCCTTTAAAATTTTTAAAAATAATAAAATTGATATTTTAATTGAAGCCATTGGTCAATCTGATGGTATATCAAAAAAAATTGTAGAATTTGCACTTAAGAATAAAATTCATGTTGTAAGTCCTAATAAGGCATTAATTTCTAAACATGGCAATAATCTTTCTAAACTTGCTGAAAAAAATAAAGTTAATTTAGAATTTGAAGCGTCAGTGGGAGGCGGCATTCCTGTATTAAGAACTATTAAGGAAGGGCTAGCAACTAACAAGATAAGTAAAGTGTATGGAATCTTAAATGGTACCTGTAATTATATATTATCTGAAATGGAAGAAACTAAATCTGACTTTTTAACTGTATTAAAAAAAGCTCAACTATTAGGTTATGCTGAACCAGGAAATCCAAAATTAGATTTAAATGGTTACGATGCTTTAGCTAAAGTTAAAATTCTTTCTGCTTTAGCATTTAATAATAAAGTTTCAAATTCAAAATGTTTAATGGAGGGTATTGAAAATATTGAATACAAGGATTTAGAAATTGCTAATCAATTAAATTATAAAATTAAATTATTGGGAATAACAGAAATTGTTAATAATAAATTATTTGAGAGAGTTCATCCATGTTTAATTAAAAAAAATACTTACATTGCAAATGTTAATGGTGTAATGAATGCAGTTATAATCGAGGGTAATCCAGTAGGGGAGAGTATTCTGCAAGGAGAAGGCGCTGGACCTGGTCCAACATCATCTGCTTTGATGTCTGATCTTTTGTCAATTTTACGTGGAAATATAAAATACCCTTTTGGGATTTCAGACAATAAAAGAAAATCTCCTTCAATTTATAATACAGACAATTATTCTAATGCTTTATATATTAGGCTTGAAGTTAAAGATAAACCAGGTGTTCTATCTGAAATCACTAAAAAATTTTCTAAAAATAAAATTTCTGTTCAAAGATTAATACAAATACCGAATAATAGAAATAAAACTGCTTCTATTGTGATTATTACTCATAAATCCTTTGAAAAGGATTACCAGAAATGTATTAAATCTTTCAAATCTAATAAAAATGTTATTAAAAACCCTATATTATTAAGACTTTTTTAATGGAACTTTATTTAAAGCTCTTTGAAGTTTTATTTCCTGTATTTTTTATTGTTGGAATTGGTTTTTTTTTAGGCAAGAAAAATCCAAATTTAGATACCGCATTTATAACATCTTACGCTGCAAATTTTGGAACGCCAGCTTTAGTAGTATTTGCACTTACTTCTACAGATGTAACATTTGATATATTTGCAGAATATTTTACATATTCACTAATATTACTTTCGTCATTCGCATTAATCGGACTTATTTTTTTAGTCCTTATGAAAAAAGATTTTATTAGAGAATTGCCAACGTTCTTTTTGCCAAATACTGGTAATATGGGTATTCCAATATGTTTTTTTGCATATGGTAAATTAGGTATGGGTGTAGCTGCAACTATATCATCTTTAGTTATACTCTTACATTTTACTGCAAATATATTTCTTGCAAAAAGAAAATTTGATTTCTCGATAATTGCAAAAAGCCCTTCATTTTATGTAATTATTCTTACTGTTGCCTTTTTGTATTTTGGAAAAGAGATGCCAAAATTTGTATTAAATACAACAATGCTTTTATCTTATGCAATGATAGTAATGGTTTTAATGTCTTTAGGTATTGCTCTTACACAAATGAAAATATTTTCTTTGAAAGATTCAATTATAACTTCCATAGGCAGGGTAATTCTTGGTCCAATTGTAGGTTTTTTTATTATAAAATTTTTTAATTTATCTGGTTTTGCAGCTGGGGTTTTACTAATTCAATCTTCTATGCCTAGTGCAATATTATGTTATTTGGTTGCTTCAATGTATTCACCAAAAAAAAATGTAGACAATATTTCCAGCACAATTGTTGTTTCTACTTTAATGTCATTGGTTACAGTACCAATTACAGTATTTATCGCCCTTAAATATTTCGCTTAAATGAAAGCGATATTTTTAAATTTATCTGCATGGATGGTTTTGCCCTTTATGGATGCCATTGCAAAATACTTATCTTCGGATTTATCTTTTTTTCAAATAACGTGGGCTAGATATTTTTTTACAGTTGTATTCACAACTTTTTTTATGTTTTTATTTTTTAGAGAGCAATTGAAGTTTTCTCAAAATATCAAATTACAAATAATTAGAGGTTTGTCATTATTTTTTGCAAATATATGTTTTTTTTACTCCATTTCTGTAATTTCAATGGCAAAAGCGTTAACATTGGCATTCGTTGCTCCATTGGTCACAACTGCTCTTTCTCCATTTTTACTTAACGAAAAAGTCGGATATAGAAGGTGGACTGCTGTATTAGTCGGTTTTTTTGGTATTTTAGTTGTCATAAGACCTGGAATTATAGAGATTAATCTTGCTAGTATAGCAGCTGTTGGAACAGGCTGTTTTTACGGATTTTATCTAATAATAACTCGAAGATTACATTCAACAGATAGTCCCTTACTCACATTACTGATTACGGGCGTAGTAGGGGCCATTATCGCGTCTTTTTTTGTTCCTATTGTTTGGATTAATCCTACTTTAATTCAATGGTCTTGGATGGCTCTAATGGGTATATTTGCCTGTTTAGGCCATATATTAATCATATTGTCTCTCCGTTACGCTGATGCTTCAAAATTAGCACCATTTGGTTATTTTGAGATAATTACTAACCTTATTTTAGGGTATTATGTGTTTTCGGATTTTCCTGATAAATATGTTTTTATTGGACTTTTCATAATAGTTTCATCTGGGTTATATGTTTTTAAAAGAGAATATTATCATAAACATAGGTAAAGATATATTTACTATATATTAATATAATACTTTAATTAATTGCTGTAAACCATTGTATTTATTGAATTTAATATAATATCTAAAAAGTAGTTTTATTTATATAAAATACAAAATAATGAAATAAATTAGAAAATTTTCAATTAAATCAGCTTTGGTAACTTAAAATAAATAATAAATATGCAGTTATTTGAACTCTAAAAAATAGATATTAAAATTGGATTATGAAATAGGGAACAATAATTCAATAAAATCAATAATTATTAGGAAATTTTAGAGCAGAGCTATTGATAATGAAAGCTCAGTTTTAATTTGATATCGAAATTCCTTAATATTGATTGATATAAATATACAAAAAAATAATAATTTTCTTAATAATTAGCTAAGTAATGCAATTTATGAATATAGCGTTTAATGCCCCAAATATAGGGCTTATTTAGAGATTTCAATTTAAAAGCTGCAACCAATAGGGGAAATTGAAATTGTAATACTAAATATTGTTAAAATTAAAAAAAACGTTGGTATTGCTAGCTTTTAGAGCAAAATTCCTTCAGATTCGAGTAGTTTTTTCTTGGTTTTTATACCACCTTTGCCAGAATATCCTCCAAGAGATCCGTCGGACCTGATTACTCTATGACAAGGGATTTTAGGAGCATATGGGTTTTTTCCAATAGCATTAGCTACAGCTCTAACAGCTTTAGGCTTATTAATTCCCTTTGCAACGTCAGAATAGGTTAAAACACTACCTTTTTGAATTTTTTTTAAATATTTCCAGACTTTAATTTGAAATTTTGTACCTTTAAGGATCATATAAAAAAAAACCCTGTATCTCTGCACCCTTTCAGGTACAAAGATCAGTAGTTTTTGGCACGTCGTTGTATGCGCTACCGCCATGCCTTCCACCCCGCAATTTTAGCGCTACTCTGCGTGGTTTTCTGCCCTCTGGGCTTGAATCTCTCGATTTTTCCCCAGATGGTCAGTTAAGAGTTGCCTCTTAATTCATTTAAGAGATTATCATAGTGCAAATATGATTAGTATCACTTTATAGTTGATTATTAAGGGTTTTTAACAGCTGTGAATAGCGTTAACAAATTATCTAGGTCCAACGAAAATTAGAATAAAATAAGATAAATAGAAAATTATTGTTAAAACAGACAAAAAATATACTTCTAATGATTTTCCATTTTTTTTGTAAACTAAATAACTCAATATAGTTAAACCTAAAGATATAATTAAAAAATAGCTTGTAGGAACTTCACCATCTATAGTCATAAAATTTTTGTTTTAATTCATTTGACATTTAAAATCACTTAATATATTATTAATGATAATTAATTGTTATCAATAGTAATTATATGAATGAACTGACAACAGACCTAAAATCGCTTCATGAGGCAACTTTAAATAACCTTAAAAGCTCAAAGGCAAATAACACTTTAAGAGCTTATAAATCTGACTTTAAAGATTTTGGAGCTTTTTGTGCTAAGCATGGATTAGATTCATTACCATCAGAGCCAAAAATAGTTTCCTTATACCTAACCCATCTATCTAAAAACTCAAAAATAAGTACTTTAAGACGTAGATTAGTATCAATAAGCATGGTTCATAAGCTTAAAGGACATTACTTAGACACAAAACATCCAATCATCGTTGAAAATTTAATGGGAATAAGAAGGGTCAAAGGAAGTATTCAGAAAGGTAAAAAACCGTTATTAATCAATCATTTAAAAACAATTATTAATGTAATAAATGAACAAAAAACTTACGAAATAAAAAAACTAAGAGATAAATCAATAATCTTAATTGGCTTTGGAGGAGGCTTTAGAAGAACTGAGCTCATTTCAATTGATCATGAGGATTTAGAATTTGTTCCTGAGGGCCTAAAGATCACTGTTAAAAGATCAAAAACTGACCAATTCGGAGAAGGAATGACTAAAGGGCTACCCTATTTCGATAATAAAATTTACTGTCCTGTTACAAATCTAAAAAAATGGTTAGAAATTTCTAAAATTAAGTCTGGACCTATTTTTAGAAGATTTTCTAAAGGTTTATCATTAACAGACAAAAGATTAACCGACCAATCTGTAGTTTTATTAATGAAAGACTATTTAAAGTTAGCAGGTATCGAAAACAAAAATTTTTCAGGTCATAGTTTAAGGTCGGGTTTTGCAACAGTGGCTGCTGATTCTGGTGCTGATGAGCGAAGCATAATGGCTATGACAGGTCATAAAACGACTCAAATGGTTAGAAGATATATTAGAGAAGTAAATATATTTAAAAATAATGCATTAAATAAAATTAAATTATAATAATATTAAATTAGCTCATATCTGTATCTATCAATTTTTTTTGAAATATAATTATTCGTTAAGTAAAAATGTTTATAAATCGTTTTTTGTAATGATTTTTTTAAAGTTTCATTTTTAATAAGTTTTTCGATTGAATTTTCAATATTTTTAACTTTTAAAGATTTTATCTTCAGAGCTTTTGGAGATGCCTCACTAAGTCCACCTTTATCTGTAATAATTACAGCACATCCTGCACTTGAAGCTTCTAAAGCAGTTCTTCCAAAGGGTTCATCCCATCGAGAGCAAACAACTGAAATATCTGATTTTACAAACCATCTTGTTACAGTATTATATTTTTGAAAACCTAAAATTTTCAAATTTTTGTGTTCAAAAATGTGATTTTCTCTAGGTTCATCACCAATAACAACGGCTTTCCAATAAGGATTATTATTTAATACATTTATAATAGCCTTTCCAAATAAATCATAACCTTTAGAGGAATTTAATCTACCAACAAACAAAATTATTTTTTTTTTATTTTTAAAATTAATTATTTTTTTACTTGTTGATTGATTAATAACTTCAAGTTTATTCGTATTGTATTTTTTATTTAAACCTTTCATAAATTTATTTAGAGTCCAATTACTATTAAATATTATTTTTTTTGTTTTGTTATATATATTAATTCTTTCCTTCACTGTTTTCGATGATTTCATTTCTAGTGGATTATTATGAAAATATAGAACGATATTATTATTTATATCATAAATAGAATTTATATAATCCGGTCTATTATGTATTTCTATTAAATTTGATTTTTTTATTTTTTCAATATCCAGAAATTTTTTTACATATGCTTTACTACTGCTTCTGAAGAATATTTTCGAAAAATTTAAATTAGTATAATTAGGTAATAATTTTTTTTTAAAAGATGTATTACCATATACTTGAATATTTTTTTTGTATTTACTTAGTTTGATTGTATCGTTTAAAAAAAGGGAAACTGCACCTGCATAATTTGGGGTAAAATTTTCTTTGTAAGGAAGTAGAATTGAGATTTTCATTTATAAATAATTAGATTTTATTTTATTTCTAAGTTTATAGTTTTTTTTAAGTTTGTATTCCTCACTCATTGCCTTAGATTTTGAATCATAACTAATACTATAGGCCAATATCCATTTTCTACCTCTAGTAAATTTTGCTCCTTTCGAAGCATTATGTTTTGCCAATCTTTTCTTTAAATTGTTAGTATATCCAACGTAACTAAGATATTTCTGTTTATTTTTAGATATGATTAAATAAACAAAGTATTTCATTATGGCGGTCCCTAGGGGAATCGAACCCCTCTTTCATGGATGAAAACCATGTGTCCTAACCGATAGACGAAGGGACCAGTGATGGAGTTTCTATTGCAATTATTAAAAATAATCAAGCTATAGCTTCCTCACTTTTTATAATTTCTATTGAAGATTCTTTGTGTGTGACAAGAGTTTCTGTAATAAATTTTGTTTTTTCTTTTTTTATAGCTGCCACCATTTCAGTACTGGTAATACCTGTCGCACAAAAAATACTATCGCCTTTAACTATTTCATTTAATTCATATTTTTTATTTAGGTCAGATATTCCCATTTTTTTAGCTCTAGCTTTATCTTGATCAGTTTCAAATAAAAATCTTCCCTGAAATTTACAACCATAAGCATCCAATGCTGCTGCAGAGATTACTCCTTCAGGACCCCCTCCAATACCTAAAAATAAGTCTATATTATACTTATTTTTAGTAACCAAGAGAGCGCCACAAATATCACCATCTGAAATTAATTTTAAATTTACATTTAAAGATTTTAATTCTTCTATAATCCCTTTATGTCTTGGTCTATCAAGCATACATACTGTTAATTCATTAATATTTTTGTTTTTGGCTTCTGCAATATTAGAAATATTTTTTTTTATAGGATAATCTAAGTCTGTTGCATCAAATGGAATATCTTTACCTACTGCAATTTTATTCATATATGTTTCTGGTGCATTAAATAAATTTCCTTTTTCTGAAATTGCTAACACTGATATGGCTCCTGGAATATTTTTTGCAGCAAAATTTGTTCCTTCAAGTGGATCAACCGCTATATCAAGGTTTGGTCCATTACCTTTTCCCAATTTTTCACCTATATATAACATTGGTGCTTCATCCAGTTCACCCTCACCTATCACTACTTCTCCGTTAATTTCTAAATTATTTAAATCATTTCTCATTGAGTCTGTTGCCGCTTTGTCAGCTATTTTTTTATTTCCTTTGCCAAGAAATTGATAACAATTTATTGCAGCTCTAGAAGTAACTTTTACAAGTTTATTAATTAGATCTTTATTTAAAGACATTAAATATTTTCAAAAGTAGATTCTTCTGAATTATATTTCAATCTAGCTTCAAATTCACTTAATCTTTTCCAAACTGAAATCAATTCTACTATTGTAGACCAGCTTCTAACTAAATATTGTAATGAATTTTCAACCCTACCAAAGGCTCTGGTTATTTGTTGAACGAAACCTAATGTAATTGCACCAGATACTATAGTTGGTGCTAAAGCTAAATATGGTACTATAACCATGCCTTGGAAATAACTCCACTTGACTGCATTAAAATATAAATAGTGAAAATATGATTTATAGTGAATACCTCTCACTCTATCATACAATTGACCTATAGTTGGCGGAGCAGCCCTTATAGGATCATCTTCTCCATGAACTAATTCTTTTCTATAACCAGCTTCTTCTTTTTGGATATCATATTCAATACCTGGCAATTTTATACCTACAGCTGCCAATAAAACTGTTCCACCAAGTGCAGATATTATCGCAACCCAAACTAAGGCATGATCAACCTCACCAATCCATGGAAGAACATCGACTTGTTTAGATAATCCCCATAATATTGGTAAAAAGGCTACTAGTGTCATTATACTATCTAAAAGTCCAACACCAAGACCTTCCATTATTCTTGCAAATTTTAAAGTGTCTTCTTGAACTCTCTGTGAAGCTCCTTCTGTTAGACGAGCTTTTAACCATTGAGAATGATAATATTCAGCCATTGAAGTTCTCCACCTAAATACCCAATGAGATACAAAAAATCCTGTTATAATTGCTATTATAATCCAAAGACCTGCAACCTTTGCAAATGTAAACAAATATCCAATAAACTCAGTTTCTGTGACTGAACCAGGTTCTGTTAAAGCTTTTTGAAGAGTATCGTAAAATTCACCAAACCATTCATTAATTTTTACATCTAATTGTACTTGATACCAAGTTGAAACTAATATGAAGATAGATCCAAATATGCTCCAACCGTACCATCTTTTTTCTGTAAAAAATTTAAACATTATTTTGTAAAATTATCAGCGTAAGATTTTAAAGTAATTTTTCTTTTATTTGGTTCTATTACCTCAAAATTAATATTATTTTTTTTTGCATATTCAATTGCTAATTCTTTTGTGGAAAATTCTAATTTTAATTCACTATAAGTATCTGTAGAACTCTCCCACCCCATCAAAGGATTAGTACCTGGATCATCGGTAATGTATTCAATAATCCATTTGTCAAATTTCTTCAATCCTGACTGCATAGCAGTTTTAGATGGTTTATAAATTTTAGCTTTTTTCATAAAATGGTCGGGGTGGTAGGATTTGAACCTACGGCCCCTTGGTCCCAAACCAAGTGCGCTACCAGGCTGCGCTACACCCCGAATTGAGTACTAATACAGTAGATAAAAAAAATTTCAAAGTATATTAATCACTATTTAAAAGGAAATTTTATCAAAATTACTATATATAAGTATCTATGATCATTGAATGTCCGGCTTGTTCTAAGAAGTTCAATATTGATGAAAAATTAATTCCAGATGAAGGTAGACTTTTAAAGTGCGGCAATTGCGATCATACATGGTTTTTTAAAAAGGAAGGAAATATAAAATTAGAGGCTGAAACAAAAAAAATAAATGAAACTGAAGAAAGTAAATCAGAGATCAATATTGAGCCAGTTGAAGAACCTATAAAACAAACAAAAAAAATAAGAAAAAAAGTTTCAAAAAAATCTTCAACAAAAGAGAGTACATCAAAAGAATTAGTGTCTATTGATAAAAGTTCAGTTTCAAGAGAAAACAATATTATTAAAAAAATATTTCTAATTATTATTTCTATTATAGCATTTATATTACTTTTAGACACATTTAAAAATCAGATATCTGTAATATTTCCAGGTATATTAAATATGTCAGATAGTTTGTCTCTAGTAATAAATGACTTGAAATTATTTATTAAAGATTTACTCAGGTAAAAATGATTCAGATAATTACAAAACCATTTAGGTGGTTTTTCAAGCTTGAGGCCGCAAGTGGTCTTGTTTTACTTTTTGCAGCGATAATAGCTTTAATTGTAAGTAACTCTAATTTGTCTGAATTATATTTTTCTACATTAAATAAATATTTATTTTTAGGAATAAATAATTTTGGTTTAAAATTGTCAGTTTTACATTGGATAAATGATGCTTTAATGGCAATATTTTTTTTCTTTGTTACGTTGGAAATAAAAAGAGAATTCTTACAAGGAGAGCTGTCAAATATAAAACAAGCACTTCTTCCGATTATTGCTGCAGTTGGAGGAATGTTAGTGCCTGCATTATTTTATGTTTTTATTAATTTTGGAGATAGTGAAACAATAAATGGTTGGGCTATTCCATCTGCAACTGATATTGCATTTTCTTTAGGTGTACTTTCTCTATTAGGAAAAAGAGTTCCATTATCTTTAAAAGTTTTTTTAACCGCATTAGCTATAATAGATGACCTTGGAGCAATAGTAATTATTGCGTTATTCTACTCTGGAGATCTTAGCATAAAATATTTAAGCTTAATGCTATTAGCCTTTATTGCTCTTCTAGTAATAAATAAGTTCAATATAAAGAAATTTTTACCTTATTTAATTGTAGGAATTTTTCTTTGGGACTTTACTCACAATTCTGGAATTCATGCAACAATTGCTGGAGTTTTGCTAGCAATGACTATACCTCATAGAAAGAAAGATAAAGATTTCTCACTTCTTATAAAAATTGAACATGCAATAAGTCCTTACGTTGCTTTTGGTATTATGCCATTATTTGCTTTTGCAAATGCTGGAGTTTCATTAGAAGGTTTATCTTTTGCATCTTTACTTGATAAAGTTCCATTAGGAATATTGTTAGGATTGTTTGTTGGTAAACAATTAGGAGTATTTGTATTTTCTTATGTTTCAATAAAAATGAAAATAGCCCAGATGCCTAATAATTCTAACTGGTTTAACTTTTATGGCGTTGGTGTTTTAACGGGTATTGGTTTTACAATGAGCTTATTTGTTGGGAATTTAGCTTTTGTTGAAAATATGCAATACATGGATGGAGTTAAAATAGGAGTTTTAACTGGGTCATTATTATCCACTTTATTTGGATACTTCTTAATACTACTTACACCAAATAAGTAAGTAGTTTATGAAAAGATTAATAATAATAAGTTTAACAATAATAATGTTTTTTTTTAAAAATTCAGCAATGAGCAATAATCAGGAAAGTTTTTATGATTTAGAAATAGAGAGTATTAACGGAGAAATCATTAAATTAAAAGATTATCGAGATAAAGTTATACTTATAGTAAACACTGCCAGCTATTGTGGTTTCACAAAACAATACGAAGATTTGCAAGATTTATGGGATAAATACAAATCTAAGGGTCTTATTGTCCTTGGAGTGCCCTCAGATTCTTTTAATCAAGAAAAAAAAACCAATAGTGAAGTAAAAGAATTTTGTGAAGTTAATTTTGAAATAAATTTTCCATTAACAACTATTACAGAGGTAAAAGGTAGCGATGCTCATGAGATTTTTAAGTGGGCAGAAAATAATTTTGGCAAATCTGCAATTCCTAAATGGAATTTTCATAAAATATTAATCAATAAACAGGGAAATGTAGAAGAAACATATGCTTCTTTTACAAAACCTACATCAAATAAAATTATAAGTAAAATTGAAGAAATTCTATAGTTCTATAGTTAAACCATCATGTGCTGGTATAACATTTTTTGGTATAACTTTCTTTAACTGGTTATAATCTAAGACTGGTGATAGATTTGAAAGAATAGCATTTTTTGGTTTGAATTTTTTAATAAAATACAAAGATTTTTCTAAGTTAAAGTGTGATGGATGGAAATTGTACCAAAGACAATCAATTATTAAATACTTTAGATTTTTAAAATAAAAAAAATCTTTTTTGTAAATATCACTTACATCAGTAATGTATGCAAGTTTTTTGTCGATTATAAAACAATTAGATTTTACTGAACCATGCTGAACAACAATTGATTTAAATTTTAGATTTTTATTTTTATGTTTAATAAAAGAATTTTTTTTTAATTTATTTAATTTTAAGGTTGCAGGGTATTCTTTAGAGAAACTTTTAAAACAATATGAAAAACTTTGTTTTAAAAGTCTTGAAGTTTCGTTATCAGCATAAACATTAATTTGTTTTCTACTATTAATAAAAAAAGATCTTAAATCATTGATGCCATGAGTTTGATCAGCATGCATATGTGAGTAAAATACTTTATCAATTTTCTTAATTTTATGACGCAATAACTGTTGTCTTAAGTCAGGAGATGTATCAATTAAAATATTTTCATCAGTTGTTTTAATCAGTGCAGAACATCTTGTTCTATAATTTTTCTTATTTTTGGGATCACAATTTCCAAAAAATCCATCGGGTCTTGGCACACCCATTGAGCTTCCACAGCCTAATATTATAAATTTTATACTCATTATTGAAAAAATAATCTTTCAAAATTATTATTTGTAATATCTTCTAATTCATCAAAAGTTATTGATTTTAATTCTGAAAGTTTTTCCAATGTATATTTGATAAAAGAAGGTTCATTTTTTTTACCTCTCATTGGTATAGGAGCTAAAAAAGGGCTATCTGTTTCAATTAAAATTTTGTCATTTTCAATCATTTTAAATGTTTCTTGTAGATCAGAACTATTTTTGAAAGTTATTATTCCACTAGCAGAAAAATACGCATTTAATGTCATCATTTTTTTTGCAAATTCTTTTGAACCAGTAAAACAGTGCATGAGTATTTTAATATCGCTATTTTTATATTTATTTAAAATATCAAAAGTTTCTCTTTCGGCACTTCTAGAATGAACTATCAAAGGATATTTAAGCTCAATAGAGGCTTCTATATGTGTCTCAAAACTTTTAATTTGATCATCTTTATGACTATTTTCATAATAGAAATCTAATCCTGTCTCTCCTACTCCAATTATCTTTTTAAATTTATTGGCATTTTCAACAATGAATTTTTTATCCATGTTATCATTGCTAGACTCATGAGGGTGAATTCCTATACTTCCATAAATTATTTCATCAAGATTTATAATCCCTTTAATATTTTCAAAGCTTTTTGAATTTGTTGAAATAGTTAAAATTTTTGATAATCCATTTTCCTTGGAACGTTTAATAATATCATTGATATTCGAATAAAGAGGTTCGTGATCAAGATGACAATGTGAGTCTATCATTTTTCAATTTTTTTAAACAAAATATCTAATTTATTTATTTTTAAATCTTTTTTTAAAATTTCATTATTATTAATTGATGTAAAATCAATAGAGTTTTCTGTTTCATTAAAAACATTAAGGACTTTTACTGATGTTTCTGGCATTACTGGATAAAGCAAGATAGAGATTTTTCTAATTAATTCTAATGCAGTATAAACAATCGTATTCAACCTTAATATATCATCTTTCTTCTTCCACGGTTCCTGATCATTAAAATATTTATTTGCCGCAAACAATCTATCTACAATAAAATTCATATACTGGTTTATGTCTTGATTATCTATAAATGATCTTATTTTATCTAGATTATTTATCGGTTTTAAAATTTCTAAATCTTCATCTGTAAATTTATGATCAGGTATTAAAGAAGAACAATTTTTTTCTGCAAAAGAAAGTACTCTTTGACAGAGATTTCCAAAATTATTTGCCAAATCGCTATTAATACAATTTTCTAATTTTTCCTCTGAAATATTGCCATCATTACCAAAAGAAACTTCTTTAAGTAAATAATATCTTAATGGATCCAGACCATAAGCATTTATGATTTCTAACGGATCTAAAATATTTCCTTTTGATTTTGACATTTTTTCATCACCGGAAAGAATCCATCCATGTCCATAAATCCTTTTGGGAGGCTCTATTTTCGCAGCTAACAGGAATGCTGGCCAATAAATAGCATGAAATCTTAATATGTCTTTACCAATAATATGTATATCTGCTGGCCAAAAATTTTTATATAATTCATTATTTTCATCAGGATATTTTAAAGAACTTAAGTAATTAGTTAATGCATCTAACCATACATAAACTACATGATTTTCATCACTTGGTACTTTTACACCCCAAGAAAAAGTCTTTCTGCTGACAGATAAGTCTTTTAAACCACTTTTGACAAAGCTGATTACCTCATTTCGTCTACTTTCAGGTAAAATAAAACTTTTATTTTTTTCATAAAATTCTAATAATGGTTTTTCCCATTCTGAAAGTTTAAAAAAAAAAGATTCTTCTTCGACCCACTCAACTGCTGAACCAGATGACTTTGCAATTTTTATACTGTCTTTTTCTTCAACTTCATCTTCATTGTAAAAAGCCTCATCTGATACAGAATACCAACCTGAATATTTAGACAAAAAAATTTGATTATTTTTCTCAAGTATTTTCCATAAATTTTGCACTGACACTTTATGTCTATTTTCTGTAGTTCTAATAAAATCAGTATTTGATAAATTTAATGTTTTAGTTAAATCCTCGAATGTTTTACTTATTTCATCACAAAAAGATTTTGGATCCTTATTTAACTTTTCAGCAGATCTTTGTATTTTTAAACCATGCTCATCTGTGCCTGTTAAAAAATAGACATTAAAACCATCAATTTTTTTGAAACGTGCAAAAAAATCGGCAATTATACTTGAGTATGCATGTCCCATATGAGGTTTTGCAGAAGGATAGTAAATTGGTGTTGTTATATAGTAATTTTTATTCATTTAGTAATTTATCCTTAAATTCTAAAAAAAAAGTTTCATAATCAAGATTAAATTTTTTTACATTAAATAGTTTTGAATAATAATATTCTTTAACTTTATATGACAGTTTTTTTGTTGTGTTTATATGTTTATAAAAAAATAATTCAATAATCATATTTAAATTATCTCTTATAAACTCTTGTTTAATATAGTGCTTATTGTTAATTAAATTAACTAACAAATCATCAACTGTAGTTTCGGATACTGATAATTCATATTCATTCATATAATTTATTAATGATATTAAAAAATAAGGTGTTGTATAATAATTTATCAAATTTGAATTTATTTGATCATATATATTTTCATTAAAGTAATTATTGACAATTAATCTTGTATTTTCATTAGATAAGCTTAATTTAAATTCTATACATCTGGATTTTATTGTATCCATCAAAAAATTTTCTGAATTAAAAATTAAAATAAAAAAAACATTTTCATTTGGTTCTTCTAAATTTTTCAATAAAGCATTTGATGAATTAATATTTAAAAATTCGACATCATCAATGATTATAAATCTTGACTTATTATTAAAGGAAGATTGATTTGTAAACTTTATGATTTCTCTAATTTGATCAATTTCTATTTTTTTTTTATCATTATTTTTTTTAATATTTAAAATATTAGGATGGGATTTGTTTTTTATCAGTTCGTAATCGTTATTAGAGTTAAAAATTTTATATAAAAATTTTTCAGCAAGTAATGATTTTCCAATACCCTTTTTACCAGATAGTAAAATTTTATTTGGAAGTTTATTATTTTTGTAAAGTGTTACAAATTTATCTAAATATGTTTCATGTCCTATTAATCTATGTTCAGACATTTATATTATTTTCTCAAGTTTATTTATTATGATTTTTTTTACTTCGTTAATAGTGTTGGTATTTGAATTAATTTTAATATATTTGCTTTTATTTCTTGATATTTTTTCATATCCATTCTGAACTTTGTTATAAAATTTAAGTTTAAATTTATCATATCTATTTAATTTAGATCTGTTTCTAAGTCTTATTTGTAAATTTTTTGAATTTACAGTGCTTAAAAAAACTATATTAGGATTAAAATTTCCAATTATAAACTTATTAAGAATTTTGATTACTTTTAAATCTATTTTCATTCCATAATGTTGATACGCAATAGTAGAGTCTGTAAAACGATCAATTAGTATTATTTTTTTTTTGTAATTTTTTTTAATAATTTTCTCAAAATTTTCTGATCTTCCAGCATAAAATAGTAATAAATCAGTTTTATTATTTAAATTTAGTCTCTTATTTAAAATCAATTTTCTTATTTTTTCTGAAAAAATTGATCCACCTGGTTCTCTTAATTTTATAAAACTTTTTCTTCGCTTTTTTAAATAATTTGCAGCAATTTTAAAATTTGTAGTTTTTCCTGAGGCCTCAATGCCTTCAAATATAATAATTGGATATTTAGACATCGCCCCATATCAAAAAATTGATAGAAGTTATCAACCTTGATATTGCATTTTGCTGTTTGATATTTTCTGTAGAAAATAAGTCATGATTAGATATAACTTCATCTTTGTATAATACTTTTATCTCTGCTAATTTTTCTCCCTTTTTTATAGGTGCTTGTATAGGACCATCATAAACTATCTTCACTTTCATATATTTTTTTTTAGCTTTTGGAATAGTCTTATAAATTGTATCTTTAGTATTAACTTTTACTTTTTTCTTATTTCCCTGCCAAACATCAAGTTCATAAAGATATCCGTTGTCATTAGTTATTTTTATTGTATCAAAATTTGTAATTCCCCATGTTAACAATTTTTGTGATTGTTTTGATCTTGAATTTTTAGTTTCAAAACCACTTGCAACAGCAATTAATCTTCTTTCTTTTCTTAATATAGAAGATGCAAGTGAATATTTTTCTGAACCAAGGTAGCCTGTTTTAATACCATCTACACCCATATTTTTATATAATAATGGATTTCTATTTCCTTGTGTAATTGGATCCCCACCAGTCCTACTCCAAGTAAATTCTTTAATTTTAAAATACTCATAATATTTAGGATGTTCCTTAATTAGATAATTAGACATAATTAAAATATCTCGAACGGTTGAATAATTATTATCATCATTAATCCCTGATGAATTTGAAAAATTTGTATTTTCCATACCAATTTCCTGGGCTTTCTCAGTCATTAGTAAAGCAAACTCATCCTCAGTTCCTGCGATACCTTCAGCTAAAGCTACACAAGCATCATTACCTGAAGCAACAATTATACCCAATAATAAATCTTCTACCGAAACTTCATCTCCAACCATTATAAACATTGATGAATAACCAGATGAGGAGAGTCTCCAAGCATTTTCGGAAACAATAAATTTTTCATCTAAAGTGATTTCACCACTTTTCAATAAATCAAAAGCAACGATTGAAGTCATTATTTTTGTCATAGAAGCAGGAAATATTTTCTCATCAGGATTTTTTTCATATAAAATTTCACCAGATAAATAGTCTTGTAAAATTGCAGTTCTTGCATTTATGTTAAATTTTGCATAAGAAATATTAGTTATAATTAAAAAAGATAGGATAAAACTTAATAGTACTTTTATTTTCATAATTTTATTAATTCAATATTTTCAAAATTTATATTAGCAATCTCATTATATACATTTTTAATTGATCCTAAATTATAAAAAGGACCCTTATAAACCCTATATAAATTTTTAGACATTTTTTTGATATTTATGTCTTTTAAATTGTATTCATCCTCAAGTCTTTTTTTCAATGTAATTGCAGATTCTTCAAAAAATAAATCGGCAAATTTAATTATAAATTCAAATTTTGTATTTTTTACCTTTTTAACTTTTGTATTATTATCTTTTTCAATTGATATATTTTGGATTGAAATACTGTCTACTGGAGCTTTATTAGCTACTTTTTTTTCCTCATCAAATGTTTTTGCTTTATTTGCAACAAAAGTATTATTAGAATTTATTGTTTCTACACGTACGTAGGGTTGATCAGGGTCTAAATCAAGTTCAGCGGCTATTCTTTCGGAAATTACTGAATTATAAAATATTGGATATTTTGAATTTCTTCCTACCTTAGCAATCAAATACTTTTCATTTAACAAATTTGTTATTTTTATATCTGTATCTTTTTTAAGTTTATTATTAAAAATAATTAATGATCTTTGATCTATTTTTTTTGAAACTATTCGTTTTTTAAAAATATCATTATTATATATGAGAGCAAATCCATCATTTGAATAATTTTTGAAATCTTTATTCGTGATTACTTTTTTATTTGTAGTTTCACATGAAGTTAAAATTATTGCTAAAAAAATTATTATCTTAAGTTTCATTTTCAAAACTATTTTTTAATGTACATACCGCCAAACTAAATCTTAATGACCTGTTCCACTTTAAGATTAGCTTATAATTATTAAAAATAATATATGCTGGTTTAAGTTTATTTGCATTTTCAACTATTTCAGCATCAGGGGTAACTATCGCTGCTGTCAAATTGTCATATTTGTCCAAAAAAGACGAATTTTTTATATAATTTTTTAAATATTTTACTTTTCTCTCATGTTTAATTTTTTTTGCCGATGTATTTAAATATTTATCAGGAATATTTTCATTTAGATTAATTCTATAAAAACACGGAGTATTATCATTCCATCCAAGATTGCTTAAATAGTTAGCTGCAGATGCAAAAGAATCCTCAATATTTTTTAGATCTATTGATCCATCTTTATTATAGTCAATTGCATGATTTTTAATTGTGGAAGGCATAAATTGAAAATTACCAAATGCACCTGCCCAAGATCCAAATAATGTGCTCGGATCTATAATTTTTGCATCTACTAATTTTAAAAGGGTTATTAATTCTTTAGTAAAAAATTCACTTCTTCTTTGATCGTAGCTTAATGTTGCAAGTGAAGAAACGATATCCATTTTACCTAAATAGTTTCCAAAGTTAGTTTCAATACCCATTAGTGCTAATAGTAAATTTTTATCTACTTTATATTCGGAAGATACTTTATTAATAATATTATTTTCTTTATTTAATATGATTTTTCCTAATTTTACTTTTTTTAATGAGGCTCTTTTAGAAATATAAGTATTTGTGTCTTCATAAAATTCTGGTTGATATCTATCATATTTAATTACATCAGATAAAAATTTTGATCTGTCAATTAATTTATCGACTGTAGCCTTACTAACACCTTCTTTAATTGCTCTTTTTTTAAATATAACTTTCCAATCATTGAAATCATCAGCAATAAGAGTTGCAGAATTTAATATAATTAATATTGATACGATAAATAATTTAATTTTTTTCATACAAATCTTTTAGGTATATCGATACAGCAATCCATATCAAAATAAAGCTGATTAATTTATGTATATCTAAATCCTCATTATATAAGAAATAACCCAACAAGAATTGCAAAGTTGGGGTTATATAAAAAACCATACCCGTTGGACCTAAACCACATAATTCAACACCCCTAACATATAAATATAAAGGAATCACGGTCATAGGACCTGCCAGCATGAAAATTAACATTAATTTAACATTCGATATATCAAAATCATTTAAATCATTTTGTACAATTAAATAAAATGCAAATATTACCGCTGGAAAAATAAACAAACTTTCGACTAATAAACCAATATCTGTGTCTACATCAATTTTTTTTCTTACTAAATTATAAAAGCTCCAACTTAAAGCTACAATTAATCCAACCCATGGTATTGATTGGAAACTGGATATAACTAAATAAAAAATTGATATAGTTACGATTAAAAGTGAAATTTTAGTTTTGAAACTTAATTCCTCTTTTAAAAAAAAATAACCTAAAAAAACACTTATTATAGGCATTATAAAATATCCAAAACTAGCATCTATAACTTGATCATTCCCTATTGCATAAATCCAAACAGCCCAGTTTGTAAAAATTAATAATCCAGATAAAAAAAGCATCATAATTTTTTTTTTATCTTTAAAAACTGAGCTAAATTTTTTCCACTTTGATAAAATGATCGTTGTTAAAATTAGCATAACAGTTGTCCATGCACTTCGATGTAGGACAACTTCAATATGACCAGCAAAAGCAATATATTTAAAATATATAACTCCAATAAAACCCCACCAGAAAGAACCAAATGCCGTTAAAATTATACCTTTATTAAATTGATTTTTGCTTAACATTATATTGATCAATTAAACTATTTTGTTTATGAAATATAGAATTTTAATTATTACAAATTAGGAGAGATGGCTGAGCGGTTGAAAGCACCGGTCTTGAAAACCGGCAAAGGGGCAACTCTTTCCTGGGTTCGAATCCCAGTCTCTCCGCCACTAATATTTATTTTTGAATTCTATAAGCTTTTTTAAGATAACTGTATCTTCAAAATCTTTTGAATTTTTACCTAAACTCAATTTGACTAAAGTTTCATCATCAAAATTAATTAATTTATCTAAAGAAACTAACTCTTTATGATCAAGATTTTCAATAATTGAATTAACAAATTTACTGACAAAGATATCCATTTCTTTAGTTCCACGATAATGAGCTCTGTATAAAATTTTATTAATTAAATTTTGTTTATTTGAATCCATTAATTAAATCTTTATATATATAAATCATGAATGATCACGACTATTTATTGTCAAATATTCAAAATATTAAAGGTATAGGGAAAAAAACAAGCCAATTATTTAAAAGAAAAAATATAAATACAATTTTTGATTTATTGTGGCATCTACCTACAAGTAAAATTGAAAATTCAAAGGTAACAAATGTTGATGATATACAAATAGGTAAGTTACAAACTATTAAATTAATACCCCTAAAATATAATTTTCCCAGAATAAGACGATTGCCCAACAGAGTTGCATGTCAAAGTAATGATATAAAAATAGATTGTGTTTTTTTTAATTCATATGAAGGATATATAAAAAAAATCTTACCATTAAATACCGAAATAATAATAAGTGGAAAAATTAATTTTTTTAGAAATAAATATCAAATCACGAATCCGACTCAGGTTAAAGAAAGTAATAAAAATATCTTAGAAACAAAAAATAAATATAGTCTTACAGATGGTCTAACAATCAATAAATACAATAATATAATTAATGAGGTTTTAAAGGAATTGCCAGATTTAGATGAATGGCTAAATGAAGATATAAAAAGAAAATTTAATAATATTAAGTGGAAAGACGCAATCTTAAAAATTCACAGCCTTGATACTAAAGAAATTTTAAAATCTAAGCATTATAAACGATTAGTTTTTGATGAATTATTTGCTCATTTTTTATTATCCTCGAAGATAAGAACGAAAATAAAAAAAATAAAGAAATCACAAAAAATTTTTAAAGATTGTAAGGAAAAATTGATACATGATTTAAATTTTAAATTAACAAATGATCAAGAAGCTGCAATAAAAATTATAAACGAAGATCTTAAATCAAAAAGTAGAATGTTTAGACTTCTACAAGGAGATGTTGGATCTGGTAAAACAATTGTATCAATGATAGCTGCAGTAAATTGTATAAACGCTGGATATCAAACTAGCTTTATGGTGCCTACAGAAATTCTAGCTAGGCAACATTTTTCTTTTGCAAAAAAATATCTACCCAAAAATTTAAAAGTTGAAATATTAACTGGTAAGTCAAAATATGCTGATAGAAAGAAAATTTTAGAAAATCTTAAACTTGGTAAGATAGACTTTTTGATAGGAACACATGCGTTATTCCAAAAAAAAGTTGAATATAATAAACTAGGTTTAATAATAATTGATGAACAACATAAGTTTGGTGTTCGTCAACGTAAAGAGTTATCAGAAAAAGGTGGAAATAACTGCGATGTACTAGTTATGTCTGCAACTCCAATACCAAGAACAATGATGATGACGGTTTATGGAGATATGGACTTAACCTTAATTAAAGAAAAACCAAAAAATAGAAAAAAAATAGTCACATACAGTAAGTTAGAAGATAAAATATCTGAAATAATTAGATTTGCTAAAAAAGTAATTTCTAATAAAAATCAGATTTTCTGGGTTTGTCCTTTGATAGAAGAATCAAAAAAAGTCGAACAACAATCTGTTGTAAATAAATTTAAGTATTTAGAAAAATATTTTAAAAATAGAATTGGATTAATTCATGGTTCAATTGATAAGGATGAAAGGAACAAAATTTTAAATAATTTCTTAGATAGAAAGTTGGATATATTGGTTTCAACCACTGTTATTGAGGTTGGAATTGATTTTCCTAATGCTAACTTAATTGTAATTGAAAATGCTGATAAGTATGGTTTATCCCAATTACATCAGTTACGAGGTCGTGTCGGTCGTGGTAGTAAACAATCTTACTGTATATTGATGTTTAAATCCTCACTAAGTGAAAATGCAAAAAAAAGAATTAACATTCTCAAAAGTTCAGATGACGGTTTTATAATTTCTGAGGAAGATATGAAATTACGTGGATATGGGGATTTGTTAGGATTTAAGCAAAGTGGAATTAAAAATTTTAGATTAGCTGATCCCATATTAAACGAAGATTTATTCTTACTTGCTGAGGCAGAAGTAAAAAAATTAGAGATGAAAGGTGATAATTTCAGTAAATATAATAAATTATTAAAATTATACGATCGAGCCTCAATAATTAACGAAATTTCTTAAATTTTTTTTGGATCTGAAGTACCGGCTGAAACAATAAATTTAGACGCTTCCTCAAAAGTCATATCTAAATAAATAACTTCATCTCTGGGAAACATTAATAAAAATCCACTTGTAGGATTTGGTGTTGTTGGAACAAATACATTAATAAGATTAGTATTTGTTTTTTTTGATATTTCACCATCGTTTTCTCTGGTCGCAAAGCCTACTGCCCAGCTACCTTTTCTAGGATATTCTACTAAGACTACACTTTTCTTTGATCCTTTTTTTGGCGCTAATGTTTCAGTCATTTGACCAATTGCTGAATATATTGTTCTAAGAATTGGTATTCTTTTTAATATATCATTAAATATTTTAAGTATTTTCTTTCCAATAAATGAAAGAGATAAACTTCCAATTATTGTAATAAAAATTATAGCTAACAATATTTCCAAACCTGGTATTGCAAAAGGTAAATAGCTATTTGGATTTAACTCGTTCGGAATTAATTTTGACGATATAGATATAAAAAATCTAGTTAAATATAATGTGATACCTATTGGGACAAGAACAACTATTCCTGCTATAAAATAGTTTCTAAGTCTTCCAAGAATTGAAATTCCTTTTCTCTTTAATTTTGCCATAAATTAACTGTAACTTGCATATAAAACAAATATGACTGCTAGTATAAAAAGTACTATTAAAATTTTGTTATTAAGTATCATATAAATTATTATAAAAAAGGTGTAATATATTAACTAAAAAAAGTGAATAGAAGAAATTTCATACATTTATTTGGTTGCAGTTGCTTATCTTTTGGCCTATCTGCGTGTGGTAGTGCACCGATAACTGATCGAAAACAACTAAAATTAATTCCCGAATCTAATCTTAATGCAAAAGCAGCTGAATTATACGAAAAAGTAAAAGAGAAAGAAACTTTAAGTGATGATACTAAAACATTAGATCAAATAAAAGAAATTGGTTCTAAAATTGAATATTCAATATCAGAATACTTTGACAGAAATAATATCCCTGATCCAACAGTAAATTTTGATTGGGAGTATATACTTATTGATAAAAAGAAAGTTAAAAATGCTTGGTGTATGCCAGGGGGTAAAATTGCTGTTTATACTGGTCTATTAGATATAACTAAAAACGAAGATGGATTGGCAGCTGTAATGGGTCATGAAATAGCGCATGCAGTTGCTAAACATTCTGTCGAAAGAGCAAGTAGAGGTGTTTTGTTAAATACTGGTACAGCAATTTTAGATATAGCCACCAAAGGTAAAGTATCTCAAATAAATAGAACTACTGGAATGAATGCTGTCGGTTTGTTATCACAGATAGGAATTATGAATCCTTTCAATAGAAAACAAGAGAGTGAAGCTGATTATCTTGGTTTGATATTTGCATCACTATCTGGTTATGACATTAGGGAAACAATCAAAGTTTGGGAAAGAATGAAAGAAGCTAAAAAAGGTAAAGAACCACCTGAATTTATGTCTACTCACCCATCATCAACAAATAGAATTAATAATATTACAAATTGGATAAACGAAATTATAATTAAATATCCACCTATTGCATAAGTGGTGAGCCGTGATGGACTCGAACCATCGACCCATTCCTTAAAAGGGAATTGCTCTACCAACTGAGCTAACGGCCCAAAGAGCGTTTTTTATATTGATTTTTTTTTATTAATCAATGTTAAAAATTTACAATTTATTGATGTACTTATCGTGAAATTCATCAAAAGTACCTTGTTTTATATTCTCTCTGATGTTTCTCATTAAATCTTGATAAAAGTTGATGTTATTTAAGGTTAGAATCATTGAGGCCAACATTTCATTAGTATTAAATAAATGATTTAAATAATTTTTAGAATATTTATTAAGATTGAATTTTGAGACATTTTTGTCCAGAGGGGTATTATCATTTTTATATTTTGAATTTCTAATTTGAATTTGTCCTTCCCAAGTAAAAGCTAAACCAGTTCTCCCAGATCTCGTTGGCATTACACAGTCAAACATATCAACACCCCTCTTAACTGCTCCGAGTATATCAGATGGAGTACCAACACCCATTAAATATCTTGGTTTATCTTTAGGCATATGATCCTTTATTCCATCAAGAACTTCAAACATTTCATCTTGTGTTTCTCCCACTGCAAGACCTCCTAGAGCATAACCATTAAATCCAATATCTATAAGATTGTTTAATGATTTTATTCTTAGATCATTAAATAATCCACCTTGCACTATTCCAAATAAACCTTTGTGGCCATTTATTCCAAATGCATCCTTTGATCTTTTTGCCCACTCTGATGATAATTCCATAGATTTTTTAATTTTATCATAGTCTTTAGTATTTTTAGGGCATTCATCCATAACCATCACTATGTCTGAGTTCAAACCTTTTTGAATTCTTATACTTTCTTCAGGACTTAAAATAAAAGTTTTGCCATCTATATGTGATTGAAAAATTGCACCCTTATCTCTATCGATTTTATTTAATTTAGACAGAGACATAACTTGAAAACCACCTGAGTCAGTCAAAATTGGTAGATTACAATTCATGAATTCATGAAGTCCTCCAACACTTTCAATTCTTTCAACACCAGGTCTTATCATTAAATGATATGTATTTGATAAGATGATCTCACTCCCTGTTTTTTTTATATCATCTAAAAAGACACCTTTAACAGTTGCCTGAGTGCCAACCGGCATAAATGCAGGAGTATTTATATTGCCTCTATGGGTCCCTATAACTCCTACTCTTGCATAATTTTGAGTGTGATGAACATTAAAATTGAAATCTTTTAATGACATTCATTTTTTAATTATTGAGATTTAAAACTAATAATTTTATCTGGATTTGAAACAGCTCCATTATCTCCATCACCTTTTGTAATCATATCAACAAATTCCATTCCCTCTATTACTTTTCCAAAAACAGTATATTGTCTATCGAGGAAAGGTGCCGGTTTAAAACAGATGAAAAATTGACTGTTAGCACTATTAGGATCTGACGATCTTGCCATAGAAACAGTACCTCTTTCATGAGGAAGATTATTAAATTCTTGGTTTAAATCTGGTAAATTTGATCCACCTATACCAGCTCTTCTTAAATCAAAATCTTTTGAAGACGAATTTCCAAATTTTACATCACCTGTTTGTGCCATAAAACCATCAATTACTCTGTGAAAAACAACATTATCGTATTGTCCTGAATTTGCTAACTCTTGAATTCTTTTAACATGATTTGGGGCAACATCTGGATACATTTCAATTTTTACATCACCATCTTTTAATTTTAAAATCATTATATTCTCCTTTGCTATTAAATTTGTTGATAAAAAAATAAAAAAAATAATTAAAATATTTAAAAATTTATTCATAAACCTCTTTTAATGATTTAATTGTACTTTTAGTTGTAAATTTTTTTAAATCACCATTGTGTTGAGCGATTTCTTTAACAAATCTGGATGATATTATTTGATTTTCAACATCTGACATTAAAAAAATTGTCTCAACTTGATTATTAAGTTTTCTATTCATTCCAGCTAATTGGAATTCATACTCAAAATCAGAAACAGCTCTTAGGCCTCTTAAAATGATATTTGATTTATATTTTTTGCAAAGGTCTGTTGTCAAAGTATTAAATTTTATAACATCAACCTTATTCCTTTTAAATTTTAGATCTTTATAAAGAGCTCTTTTTACAATTTCTATTCTTTCATCTAATGAAAATAGGAAGTTTTTCTGATTTCCATCTGAAATACCTATAATTACTTTATCTACTATCTTAATTGATTTCTTAATGACATCTATATGGCCAAAAGTAATTGGATCAAAAGTTCCAGGATATATAGCTATATTTTTCATTAAATGAGATTATCATCTAATTTAATAGCAGAAACTACTTTTTCATCACCAGTCAGTTTAATTATTCTAACACCTTGCGTATTACGACCAGCTATTCTTATTTCTTTAACAGCTGTTCTTATTACTCTACCTTTATTTGTAGAAATTAATATTTGATCTCCTTCAAAAACAGGAAAAGATGAAGAAACATTCCCGTTTCTTTGTGAATTTACAATACCAATAATTCCTTTTCCTCCTCTATTTGTAACTCTATAATCATAATGAGATGTTCTCTTACCGTAACCATTTTCTGTTATTGACAGTATGAATTTTTCTTTAGCTTTAATTTCAGATTTTTGGTCTTTAGTTTTTGCTTTCTTGTTTGAGTCATGATCAATAATAGACAGAGATACAATAGTATCATTTTCTGCTAAATTTATACCTCTTATGCCTTTTGATGATCTACCTTTGAAAACTCTAAGTTTTTTTGATTCAAACCTTATGCATTTTCCTAATTTAGTACTTAAAATTATATCCTGATCATCTCTACAAATTTTAACACCAATAATTTTATCATTACCGTCAAGCTTCATCGCAATTTTACCCGAAGCATTAATTGAGGTAAAATCTTCAAGATTATTTTTTCTAATTTTTCCTTCACTTGTTGCAAAAATGATATGCATGTCTTTTGTATCAACATCACTATCGGGAAATGGCATAATTGAACTTATTGATTGATGATTTTTTAGAGGAAGAATATTAAATAAAGACTTACCTTTTGATGCAGCTGATCCTTCTGGAATTTTCCAAGCTTTGACTTTGTATGCTAATCCCTCAGTAGAAAAAAATAGAACAGATGTGTGAGTATTTACTGATAATGTTTGTACTACAGAGTCTTCATCTCTTGTCTTAATCCCTGTTTTACCCTTTCCACCTCTTTTCTGTTGTTTAACATTACTTAAGGCACCTCTTTTAATGTATCCTTGTAAAGTAATTGTAATTATTACAGACTCTTTTTGAATAGTTTCTTCAATATTATAGTTTAAAACAGCATCTATAATCTGCGTTCTTCTCGGAGATGAGAATTTCTCTTTAATTTGAGATAACTCATTACTTATTACTTTTAATAGTTCACTTTTAGAATTTATTATTTTTTTATACTTTGTAATCAATTCAGATAATTTTTTTATTTCTTCTTCAATTTCATTAATTCCAAGGGCAGTTAATTTTTGTAATCTAAGTTCTAGTATTGATGTGACTTGAGTTTCAGATAAGTTATATGAGCCTTTATAATTTTTGCTATCAACCAATTTAATTAATTTTGCAGATTTTGTTATTTTCCATTTAGTTTTTATAAGAGTATTTTTTGCCTCTTCTGGATTTTTTGAAGATCTAATAATTTTTATTACTTTATCAATATTTTCTACACTAACAGATAAACCAAGTAAAACATGAACGCGATCTTCAGCTTTTTTTAAATCATATTTAGTTTTTTTTATTACTACATCTTCTCTAAATTTTAAAAAGTTCTCTAAAAAATCTTTTAATGAACATGTTTTAGGTTTGTTATCTACAATGGCTAATGAATTAAAACCGAATGAAGTTTCAATGGATGTATATTTATAAAGTTGTCTTTTTATTGTCTCGGGCTCAACGCTTCTTCTTAGATCGATGGCAACTCTTATACCTTCTCTATTGGATTCATCTCTAATGTCACTTATACCCTCAATTTTTTTATCTCTAACTAATTCTGCAATTTTTTCATTTAAGTTAGATTTATTCACTTGATAAGGTATTGAAGTAATTACTAACCTATCTTTACCATTTTTAAGATTTTCTACATTTATTTCACCCCTAATTTTAAAAGAACCTCTGCCTGTTTTGTATCCTTCTCGAATAATATCTTTACCGATAATAACTCCACCAGTTGGAAAATCAGGGCCAGGTATATGCTTCATTAACTCTTTAACTTTAATATCTTTATTTTTAATAAGAGCTAAAGTTCCATCAATTATTTCACCAAGATTATGTGGTGGTATACTGGTTGCCATACCAACAGCGATACCTCCAGCTCCATTTACCAAAAGATTAGGATATTGAGCTGGCAGCACTATAGGTTCTTGCTCAGTTTCGTCGTAATTACTTTTAAATGAGACAGTATTTTTTTCTATATCATCAATCAAAAATTGAGAAATTTTTGCAAGTTTGGTTTCTGTATACCTCATTGCTGCTGGTGGATCACCATCGATTGAACCAAAATTGCCCTGACCATCAATTAAAGGAACACTCATTGAAAAATCTTGAACCATTCTAACCAAGGCATCATACACAGCTTGATCACCATGCGGATGATATTTACCAATTACGTCTCCAACAATTCTTGCAGATTTTCTAAATTGTTTTGACCAATCAAAACCACCTTTGTGCATTGCATATAAAATTCTTCTGTGAACAGGTTTAAGTCCATCTCTTATATCTGGTAATGCCCTACTAATTATTACGCTCATTGCGTAAGATAAATATGATGAACTCATTTCATCATACATCGAAATTGGTTTAATATTTAAATCTTTAGTTACTTCGTTTTTTTGCATTTATTTAGAAAGGGATATCGTCGTCTAACTCGTTTTGAGCCATAGAACTATCATCAAAACTTTGTTTGTTGTCTTGAGATGGAATTGAATTTTGATTTCCTCCACCTAACATTGTTAATGATGAATTGTATCCTTGAATTAAAATTTCAGTAGAATATTTATCCTGACCTGATTGTTCATCTTTCCATTTTCTGGTAGTCAGTTGTCCTTCAACGTATACTTGTGCTCCTTTTTTTAAATATTGTTGAACTACATTTACTAGTCCTTCATTGAAAACAACTACTCTATGCCATTCAGTTTTTTCTTTTTTTTCACCGGTATTTTTATCTTTCCATGATTGACTAGTAGCTAGGCTTAATCTTGCTACACTTTTACCGTTAACCATTTGTTTAATTTCTGGATCTGCGCCTAATCGACCGATTAAAAGTACTTTATTTAAGCTTCCTGCCATAATATTTATATATTTGAAATGTTATTTATAACATTAATAGGCTTGAATATTAATTTTATTAATCTAAAGCAACTAAAATTATGCTTAAAAAGATACTTATTAAGGGCG
>CACGWC010000007.1 GCA_902576785.1 uncultured Pelagibacteraceae bacterium
TGAAAACAGAGTTGAAGATTATTTAATTTGTTTCAGAAAATTTCATAATTTAGCAGACTATATTACAATTAATATCTCTTCTCCTAACACAGAAAATTTAAGAAACTTTCACAAAAATGAAGAGTTAGATAATCTTTTAAAATGCATAAATGAAGAAAAGAAAAATTTAAATTCAAATGTGCCAATAGCAGTCAAAGTATCTCCTGATATTGATGAAAAAAGTATTGATGAAATCTCAGAACTTTTTTTAAATTATAATGTTCAAATAGTTATAGTTTCAAATACGACAGATAGAAATAGGGAAAGTATATCTAATATAAATAAATTAGAGAAAGGCGGATTGTCTGGAAAACCACTTGAAAATATCTCTAATGAATTAATTAATAAATTTTTTAAATTAGTTGGAAAAAAAATCTTAATAATTGGAGTTGGAGGCGTTGACTCTGCCGAAGGCGTTTTTAATAAAATTGTAAGCGGTGCAACTCTTGTGCAATTGTATACAGGCATGGTTTATAAAGGACCAACTATTGCTTCAAAGATTAATAAAGATCTCGACGAAATTGTAAAAAGAGAAGGTTTTAAAAATATATCTGAAGCTATTGGAACAAAAAATTAATCTTGACTGGTATTCTTTAAGACCATATACATCTTGAAAATTTATGTCTAAAAAATGCGAACTTACCGGTAAAATCCCTCTAAAAGGCCATAATGTTAGTCACGCTAACAATAAAACTAAGAGAAGATTTCTTCCAAATTTAAAGAAAGTAAAATTTAAAAGTGAACTTTTAAAAAAATCTCTGAGATTAACAGTTTCAAATGCAGGTGTTAGATCTGTAGATAAAAAAGGTAGCTTTGATAATTTCTTAAAATCAGCAAAATCAAGAGATTTATCGTTAAGATTAAAAAAGCTTAAAAAATCGATAATTGCAAAAACAGCATAATGAATAAAGTTTTCCTTACTCTCTCATTTTTAATGGGATTGGTTGTGCTAGCATCTAATTATTTAGTTCAATTTCCTATAAAATATTATGGTTTAGAGGAAATTTTAACTTATGGTGCTTTTAGTTATCCAATTGCATTTTTAATTACAGATTTAGCCAACAGATCCTTTGGAAAATTAGTAGCAAGAAAAATTGTCTATATAGGCTTCACAATTGGAATTTTGTTTACTTTGATATTTTCAACTAATTTTACTGATCTTATTTCTATAAGAATAGCAATTGGTTCAGGAACAGCTTTTATAATTGCTCAACTTTTAGATGTTCAGATATTTGATCAATTAAGACAAAAGAAGTGGTTTATAGCACCTTTGACGTCTTCTTTGATAGGTTCAACAGTTGATACTTTTTTATTTTTCTCAATATCATTCTATGGAACGGGAATTCCTTGGGTAACTTTATCGTTAGGAGATCTTGCGGTAAAAATATTTGTTGCTCTTGTAATGTTGATACCTTTTAGATTATTACTCGGCACACTAAAAGCAGCATAACTAAATTTTAGGTTCTTGTTGGGTCATGCAATGTATTGCACCAAATCCCCATATCAATTTGCTACAGTCAACTGTTTCGATTTTTCTATTTCTAAAGTAATTTTTGAAAATTTTAATTGCAATATTGTCTTCTTTTACTCTGAATATTGGAAGAATTATTTTTTTATTACAAATATAAAAATTCATATAACTTGCAGGAACTCTCGTATTCTCAATATAAATTGGTGAAGGCATAGGAACTTTTATAATTTTGAATTTCTTTCCTTTCTCACATTTACTTTCTTTCAATATATTTAAATTCTTATTTAGGTTTTTATAATTTATATCTTTTTTATTATTTTCAACCGCGGTCATAATCGTATTTCTTGAAACAAATCTTGTTATGTCATCAACATGTCCATGTGTATCATCGCCTGCAATTCCTTTTTTAAGCCATATAAAGTTTTTTATATTTAAGTATTTATTAAACATTTTTTCGTAGTCCTTCTTTTTAAAATTTTTATTTCTTTCTTGAATTTTGCTTAACAAACATTCTTCGGTTAATAGAATTGTACCTGAGCCATTTACATCAAACGCCCCTCCTTCCATGATTATTTTTCTAATTCTGCCTTTTTTTTTGATTATTGGATCAATCTTTTTAAAATTAGCAATTTTACTAATACTATTATTGATTTTATTATCATTTTTATAATTATTATACTTTGACCATGCGTTAAAACCAAAATTTAGTATTACTTTTTTCTTTTCAACTTTATTTGTTATAAATATGGGTCCAGAATCTCTTAACCATATTCTATCAGTTTTAATATAGTGGAAGTTGATATTTTTAATTTTATTAAGTTTTATTAATTTTTTTATATTTTTTATATTTTTGCTTACGATTAAGTTAACTTTCTGATTTTTTGAAATTTTTTTTATAATATTTAAAATTACTTCAGGAATAAATTGATATAATCCAGGCCAATCATTTTTATTATAAGGCCAAGCAATCCAAACTGAATTTTGAGGCTCCCATTCAGCTGGCATTCTAAATCCATTAAAGTTTTCATTCATCTGCAGGATTTTTTAGTATGCCTTTATAAAAATCGATTCTTCTATCCCTTAAAAAAGGCCAATGCTCTCTGGCTGAATCAATTTTTTTGTAGTTTATTTCACGAATTAAAATTTCTTCTTTTTTATTCCCAAGTTTTCCAATTATTTGCCCACTAGGATCTATAATCATTGAGTTTCCCCAGAATTCTATTTTCTTCTTACCTTTTTTTTCTGTTCCAACTCTATTTATAGCAACCACATAAGTACCATTTGCGATTGCGTGAGATTTTTGCATTGTTATCCAAGAGTCTAGTTGAGATTTTCCAAATTTCTTTTTCTCTTTAGGATGCCATCCAATAGCAGTAGGGTAAAAAATTATTTGTGCACCTTTAAGTGCAGTCAATCTTGCAGCTTCTGGGAACCATTGATCCCAACAAATTAAAGGTCCAATTTTACCAAATTTTGTTTTAACAGATTTAAAACCCAAATCTCCAGGAGTAAAATAAAATTTTTCATAATAACCAGGATCATCTGGTATATGCATTTTTCTATATTTCGATAAAATTTTACCTTTCTCGCTAATAACGATACTAGTATTATGATAGAAGCCATGTGTTTTTTTTTCAAATAATGAAATCATTAATACTATTTGTAAATCTTTGGCTAATTCACAAAATATTTTTGTAGTTCTACCAGGTATTTTTTCTGCTAGCTTAAAGTTGGAATGACTTTCTGTTTGACAAAAATAATTTGATAAAAATAGTTCTGGCACACAAATTATTTTAGCTTTTTTTGATGCTGCTTTTTTTATATTTTTAATAGCTGAATTTATATTTTTTTGAATATTATCTGAAATTTTGCTTTGAATAATTCCAATTTTTACTTTTTTGATCATCAATCAAAATATTTTGGAAAAGTTTTTTCTGTCTCTATTTTTCCACTCTCCAGTATGATAGGCGTCACTTGCTATTAATGGTAAAACACTGGTAGCTTCAGCAAATACCATTTGTTCTTTGGTAGTATCAACCTTACCCCATGAACTTGCTTCTTTTAATGTTGAACTACTGCAAGCTCCATCTCTTGAATCAGCAACAGTAATTTGTATTGCATATTTGTGCATATCTACATTTTTTCCCAAAAGTTCAGCACAAATTACCGTGTCTTGTATAAAGTTTTTAGGAACTCCACCACCAATCATAAATAATCCCGATCCTTTAGATTTAATTTTAATCTCTGTTAATTCTCTAAATTCTCTAATTGAGTCTATTGTAATATGATTTTTTGGATTTCTCTCTTGATGCATGACTAATCCAAAACCTGCACTTGAGTCTGTAAATGCAGGACAGAATATAGGAACATCGTTATCAAAAGCTGTTTCAATTAAAGAATCTTTCTTTTTAGAATTAGTTTTTAGATATTTGCCAATCTCTTTAATAAATTCTCTCGATGTATAAGACTTCGGCTCAAGTTTGTCTGCTATTTCTCCTATTGTTTTATCACAAACCTGGAGCTCCTCTTCATCGATGTAAGTATCATAAATCCTATCTATATAATTGTCTCTAAGTTCATTATCATTTTGATATTGTGATCCTTGGTAATGTTTAAATCCAAGCGCTTCAAAAAAATCCATATCTATTATGGATGCTCCAGTTGCTACAATTGCATCTACCATGTTGTATTTAACCATATCTCTATAAATATGCATGCATCCAGCGGCAGAAGTAGACCCTGCAAGAGTTAAGAATATTGTACAATCTTTATCTTTAAGCATTTCATTATATATCTTGGATGCATTAGCAGTTTCTCTTGAAACAAAAGACATTTTTTCCATAGAAGATATAATTTTTCTAGAGTCAAAAGATGTAATATCAATATGTTCAACCTCTTTACTTAAAAAGTCTTTTTTTCTGTTATGATTAAGATTTTTTGTATCTGACATTATGCAACAAGAAACTCTTTATTTGTTTCTTTGTCATACATCGTCATTATTGGATCATCACAAACTTCGTAAATACTATCAGAATAATATCCATTAAATTGAGTTCTAAATGTCAATCCGTATGCTCCTAATTGACCTAATTCAATGTAATCACCTTCTTTAATATTATTAGGTAGAATAAAAGGTCCCTTCATATAATCCATGCTATCACATGTTGGTCCATAAAAATCAAATGAAGTCAATTTTTTTGATATAATTCTTCCACTTGTAATTATCCTTGATGGATAAACTATATTAGGCACACCTGCATCAAATAAAGTTCCGTATGTTCCATCATTAATATATAGCTTTTGTTTTTTTCTTAAGTTTACTCTCACAATTGTCGAACCACTTTCTGCAACAATTGCTCGACCTGGCTCACATATAATTTCTGGTTTTTTTTCTAATTTTAATTTATTTAATGAATTTTTTATTTCTTCAAAATAAGAGTCTAATGATTGAGGAACTAAGTCAGGATAGATTGTTGGAAATCCTCCACCTATATTTATAACATCTGGAACTATTTTTGTTTTTTTTATTATATATTTAATTTCATTAATCCCTTTTGAATAGGATATTGGATGCATACATTGCGAACCCACATGAAAACTTAATCCTATTTTTTTTGCATACTGTTTTGTTAATCTATAAAGACCTATTGCTTCAGAAGTTTGTGCGCCAAATTTTTTAGATAAATCTATTTCTGCATGTTCATTAGAAACTGCAACTCTCACAAATAACTCTAAATCCTTAGCTTGATTAGTACTATTAAGAATTTTTATTAATTCATCTTTTGTATCTATTGAAAAAGTCTTAATATTATATTTGAAATATGCTTCGTTTATACTTTCCTTGCTTTTTACAGTATGCATGTAGGAGCATTTTGCATCTGGGCTAACACTTCTAATTGCCTCAACTTCTTTAATTGAAGCGATATCAAAATCATTAATTCCGCTTTCCACGATAGTTTTTAATACTAATGGATGCGGGTTAGTTTTAACTGCATATAGGATTTTACCAGGAAATTTATTCTGAAAAAATTTAGAAGCTATGTTTATAGAATCTCTTCTAATACAATAAACAGGTTCTGTTGGTTTCAGTTGGTTAACTAATTTATCAACTGATTTAAATTTTTGCATTTAAAGCTCCAAAAAAAATTTAACAAAAAAAACCGGCATAACTGCTATGCAAGTTTATATAAAACGAGCATTTATGCAGAAAATGAGCCAATGTAAAGTAAAAATGTACCCTTGAAATAATTTAGAATGTTTCCATATAAGGGCCATGCCAGAAGCAGAAGTATTAAAAAAAATAACAGAATTTGAGGATAAATCTCTACTTATAGTAGATGATGATAACCCTTTTAGAGAAAGACTAGCTCGAGCAATGGAGAAAAAGGGCTTTTCTGTTTCACAAGCAGAGGGTGTAAAAATTGGAATAGAGTCTGTGAAATCAAAAAAACCTGCTTTTGCAGTTGTTGACTTGAGACTAAACGATGGAAACGGACTAGAAGTTGTAAAAGAAATACAGAAAAATAACTCAGAGAGCAGAATAGTGATGCTTACTGGTTATGGAAATATACCAACTGCAGTAGCAGCCATTAAAGAAGGTGCAATAGATTATTTAGCTAAACCAGCAGATGCAGATGACGTAGAAAAAGCACTTTTAGCTGATCCAAATAAAAAAGCTGCTCCACCAGAAAATCCAATGTCCGCAGATAGAGTTAAATGGGAACATATTCACAGAGTTTTTGAATTATGTAACAGAAATGTATCTGAGACTGCAAGAAGACTTAAAATGCATCGAAGAACACTTCAAAGAATTCTATCAAAAAGATCTCCAAGGTAATTCTAAATATATTTTCTAAGTTTAATAATTTTATTAACTAATGCTGTTAGTAATAATATCTTAAATAATTCAGCATAAAGAAATGGGTAAACACCAAATTCTAATACTGGTTTATCCCAACCGATTAAATTTCCAAGCCACAAAATACCCAAAATATATATTACTGATGTTGCAATTATAATTTTTAAAAAATTTAATACATGGTTTTTATCGTATGTAAACATACCTGCTATCAGACATGAAAATATAAAACCTATTAAATATCCCATTGTGGGACCAACAAAATAAGCTAATCCTATTCCTTTCTCTGGTGAGTTAGAAAATACCGGTAATCCCATAATTCCTTCTATCAAATAAAAAACTACTGAAAGTACCCCGACTTTATATCCAAAGGAAATTCCTAAAAACAAAACTATAAATGTTTGCATAGTCATAGGAACTGGATAAAAAGGTATTTTAATTTTTGCAGATATTGTCAATAAAATAGAACCTATTAATGCAAATATTATGATTTTAATTATTTTATTATTAGAAATTGAATTTACTAATTCCATTAGCTTTAAATTACTATTTTAATAAAGTTTAATCCACTAATATTTATTAACAGGATGTTTTATTCTTACTATAATACATCAATTTATTATAAATTAAATTATGGGTAAAATTAAAAAAACAGATCATTTCTATCTTATTGATGGGTCCGGATACATATTTAGAGCCTATTATGCATTGCCGCCATTAACACGAAAAAGCGATGGTTTGCCAGTAGGAGCAGTAAGTGGATTTTGTAACATGCTGTTTAAATTATTAGAGGACTCTAAATCTAGCGAAAATTTAGAAAAACCAACTCATTTTGCAGTAATCTTTGACTCTGCAAGAAAGAATTTTCGAAACGAAATATATTCAGATTATAAAGGAAATAGGTCTGATGCTCCTGATGATCTAATTCCACAATTCGATTATATTCGAAAGTCAGTATTAGCATTCAATTTACCCTCTATAGAAATGTTAAATTACGAGGCTGATGATTTGATAGCCACCTATGTAGAGCAAATATTAGACGAAGGTGCAAAGGTTACAATTGTATCATCTGACAAAGATTTAATGCAACTTTTCAAAAAAAGGGTTCGCATATACGATCCAATGAAGAATAAGTTTATATCTAATGACGATGTAATCAATAAATTTGGGGTTGGTCCGGATAAAGTAATTGATGTTCAATCACTAGCAGGGGATAGTACAGATAATGTACCTGGTGTTCCAGGTATTGGTGTAAAAACAGCAGCAGAATTAATTAAGGAATATGGAAATTTAGAAAACCTTCTCAAAAACGCAAATAAAATAAAACAGAATAAAAGAAGAGAAACACTTTTAGAAAATAAAGATAAGGCTCTGGTAAGTAAAAAACTGGTCACATTAAAAAATGATGTTCCGGTGAAGGACAAATTAACTGACTTTGCTCTAAAAAAAGTAGACGTAGACAAGTTATACAATTTTTTGAGAGAAATGGAATTTAATAGGTTATTGAGTTCGGCAATTTCGACGTATGGTCAATCCAAATTTAGTGATGAAATAGAAGTCAAAAAAGAAACATCTAAAATATCAAAAGATAAATATGTTTTAATAAAAAATTTATCTGAAATAAAAGATTGGATGCAAGAAGCCGAAGAAGCTGGTGAATTTTCTATTGATACTGAAACAGATTCTCTTGACCCACATCAGGCAAATTTAGTTGGCATCTCAATTTCTAGCAAAATAGGTAAAGCTTGTTACATTCCAACAGGTCATATTGATAAAAATAATCTAAATGAAAAAGATGTTTTGAGAATTTTAAAACCATATTTAGAAGATAAAAGTTTAAAAAAAATTGGGCAAAATATTAAATTCGATTACATAATATTTCGTAAAAGGGATATAGATATTCAAAGCATGGAAGATACAATGTTGATGTCATACGTTTTAGATGCTGGGAAAAATAGACATAATATGGATACCCTTTCAGATATTCATCTTGGTCACAAAACAATTAAATATAAAGATCTCGTTGGATCTGGAAAAAAAGAAATTAAATTCAGTCAAGTAAAGTTAAATATTGCAAAAGATTATGCGGCAGAAGATGCTGATATAACTTACCGTTTATATAAAATATTTTTGAAATCGCTTAAATCAGAAAAATTACTAAATATTTATGAAATTTTTGAAAAACCTTTAATTAAAATTTTAGCATCGATGGAAATCAATGGTATAAAATTGGATAATAATTTTCTTAAAAAATTATCTGTTAAGTTTGAAAAAAAACTTCAAGACTTAGAAAAACAAATTTTTAAAATTTCAAAAAAAAAATTTAATATTGCATCGACTAAACAGTTAGGTGAAATAATGTATAATGACCTCAAAATTGCATCGCTAAAAAAGACTAAAAAAGGGAGTTTTGCAACTGGTGCAGCAGTTCTAGAGGATTTAGCTTACAAAGGGAATGAATTTCCTAAATTGGTTTTAGAATGGAGGCAATCTAGTAAATTGAAAAATACATACTCAGATTCTTTGCCAGAACATTTAAATCCTACTACAAAAAGAGTGCATACATCTTTTCTGTTAGCAGCAACTACAACAGGTAGACTTGCATCTAGTGATCCAAATTTACAAAATATTCCTATTAAAACTGAGGAGGGCAAAGATATTCGTAAAGCCTTCATATCAGAAAAAAATAAAAAACTTATATCAGCAGACTATAATCAAATCGAAATGAGAATTTTGGCTGATCTAGCTGATGTAAAAGAACTAAAAAAAGCTTTTAAAAATAATGAGGATATTCACTCATTAACCGCTAGCCAGGTTTTTGGTGCAGACATAAAAAAAATTGATGCTGATATGAGGAGAAAAGCGAAAGCTATTAATTTTGGAATAATTTATGGAATATCTCAATACGGTTTGGCCAAACAAATTGGTGTATCAAACAATGAAGCCGAAGAATTTCTAAATTCATATTTTATTAAATTTCCAGAAATTAAAGAATACATGAATAACACAATTAAATTCTGTAGAAAAAGTGGATATGTAAGAAATATTTTTGGTCGAAAAACTCACATTCCAGCAATCAATGACAAAAATTTTAATGTTAGAAATTTTCAAGAAAGGGCAGCTATAAATGCACCTATCCAAGGATCTGCATCAGAAATAATGCGACTTGCTATGATTAGAATCAACGATGAGCTTGATACTAAAAAAACAAATGAATTTAATATGTTGCTTCAAATTCACGATGAATTGATTTTTGAGGTAATTGATAATTGTACTAAATCTGCTTCTAAAAAGATTAAAGATATTATGACAAGTGTGAAAGATAGTGATTTGCATTCATTTTCAATACCATTATCAGTAGATGTAAACATAGGTGATAACTGGGGAGAGCTTCATTAATAAACATTTAATTGCCCAATTTTAAACATTTTAGTATTTTTATAGTTAAACATGAAACAAACAATTGCCCTTGTTGATGATGATAGAAATATATTAACTAGTTTAAGTATTGCTCTAGAGAAAGAGGGTTTTAATATTCAAACCTATTTGGATGGAGAAAGTGCCTTAATAGGTTTGTCAAGAAATCCCCCAGACCTTGCAGTTATAGATATTAAAATGCCAAGAATGGATGGAGAAGAATTGTTAAAAAAATTGAGAAAAAAAACATCTATGCCCGTTATCTTTTTAACTTCAAAAGATGAAGAGGTGGATGAGCTCTTAGGATTAAAACTAGGGGCTGATGATTTTGTAAAAAAATCAGGTGGCTTTTCAACTAAAGTTCTTATTGAAAGAATTCGTGTCCAACTTAGAAAAAAAGATAATAATTTAGAGGATAATAGAAATATAATTTCACACGGAAAATTAAAACTTGACCCTTCACAGCTAGAGTGTGAATGGGATGGCAAGCAATTACCAGATAAATTAACAACAACAGAATTCTTAATTGTAAAGGAATTAGCAAAAAGACCTGGAATTATTAAAGAAAGATCTCAATTAATGGATGTTGCTTACAGAGAAGACACAGATATTGAAGATAGAACAATAGATAGTCACGTAAAAAGGATTAGAAAAAAGTTTAAAAAAGTAGATAATAACTTTTCAGCGATAGAAACCAGATATGGTAGTGGTTATCGTTGGAATGTTAAATAATGGCTACTTCAAAATCTAATAATCAATCTATTTTAAAAAAATTCTTAGTTATCAACTTTATTGTTTTTTTAGTGATAGGTGTATTAACATTATTTTACCTTAACACAGTAAAACCTACACTCATTAAAAATAAAACTGCCTCGCACATAAAAATTATTGATAATACAACAGAAAATATTGATCGTTTAAAAATAAATTTCTCATCTGAAGATATTAGAGAGTTTCTGTTTTCCACTAAATTTTTATTTCAAAGTATAGATAGAGTACAGATATTTGATAGTGAATTTAATCTATTAGGAGATACCGACACATTAGACTTAGATCCAAATGCTTTCTCAAGAAGTCTAAATATAATTGAAATGAGTGACTTAAATAATCAAAGTATTCAAAATAAGAATTTGAAAGAGAGTAATAAAAGCTTTGAAAGTAAAGAAATATTTGAAGATTTAAAAAAGTACTCATATTCATCAGATTATGGAAAACCGTTAACTTACTCTAAAGAAAACTATGATCAATTTTTATTAGTAACTGTTAAAAATGTAGTCAGTGAAAACAAAACAATAGGCTATTTAGCTATTACAGAAAATGCCAATGAAATAAAGGTTGCAATAGATGAAAGAAGAAATTTTATAATCAGAACTGCTTTGCTTGTCGCATTAGTAATTTTAATTTTTTCATATGTATTAAATAGATACTTCTTAAAACCAATTAAAAATTTGGTTCAATATACAAATATTATAAAAAACAAAAGTAAGGAAAAGACCAATATTGGAAATATAAAAAAAAGAAATGACGAATTGGGAAAATTATCTAATTCTCTTGATGAAATGACTAATGAATTAAACAAAAGAATTACTACAGCAGAAAATTATTCAACAGATCTTTTGCATGAAATCAGAAATCCTTTAGCATCTCTAAAAAGTGCCTCTGAGATAATTTCTGAAACAAATGACAAATCTCAAAGAAACAAGTTAATTAATATAGTATCACATGACGTAGAGAGAATTGAAAGATTAATAACTGATTACTCTCAAATGCTGAGAGATGAGGCTGCAATTTCCTCTGAGCAAATGCAAAAATTAAATTTAAAAGAGATTGCTCAATCTGTTGTTGACGATTTTAACAGTATCTATGAAACAAAAAAATCGATTGGAATTAAATTGAAATCTAATGGAATTAAAAATTATAGTATCTTAGGGATAGAAAATAGAATTGAACAAATTATTGCAAACTTATTAGAAAACTCAATTTCTTTTAGTGAAAATAATCAAGAAATTACCGTTGAAATATCAAAAGATAAAAATGACAAAATTAAATTAGTTGTAGTTGATCAGGGATCTGGATTTAGTGAAAATGATACAAATAAGATATTTAATAGATTTTATAGTAATAGACCTGAAAACTTTGGAGAACATTCGGGTTTGGGATTAAATATTGTCAAAAATTTAGTTGAAATTCATGGTGGTGAAATCAACGCATCTAATAATAAAGATAAAGGGGCAAGAATTGAAATAATTTTCCCAGAAGCATAAATCTTTGTTGATATATTAAATGAAATTGTTAAAAGCCTCTTTCTATGGAAGATTTTAAAGTAAAAGATATATCCCAAGCGGAATTTGGAAGAAAAGAAATTTCACTGGCTGAAACTGAAATGCCAGGTTTGATGGCTCTAAGAGATGAGTATAAAGGTAAAAAACCTTTAAATGGAGCTCGGATTGTTGGTTGTTTACACATGACAATACAAACAGCTGTCTTAATAGAAACTTTAGTTGAGTTAGGAGCCGAAGTAAGATGGTCCTCATGTAATATTTTTTCGACACAAGACCATGCGGCAGCAGCAATTGCAAAAGCTGGCATTCCTGTATTTGCTTGGAAAGGCGAAACAGAAGAAGAATATTGGTGGTGTGTAAAGCAAACTATTGAAGGAAAAGATGGCTGGAAACCAAATATGATACTTGATGATGGTGGCGATCTTACAGCATTGATGCACAAAGATTATAAAGAATTACTAAATGATGTTAAAGGTTTATCAGAAGAGACAACTACAGGAGTTTTAGCATTAAAAAAAATGGAAAGTGAAGGCAATTTACTTGTCCCAGCAATAAATGTTAATGACTCAGTAACAAAATCTAAGTTCGACAACTTATATGGTTGCAGAGAAAGTTTAGTTGATGGAATTAAAAGAGCTACTGACGTCATGATGTCAGGTAAGGTAGCTATTGTGGCTGGATTTGGAGATGTTGGAAAGGGAAGCGCTGCTTCTCTTCGTCAAAGCGGTGCAAGAGTTATGGTTACAGAAACAGACCCAATTTGTGCTCTCCAAGCTGCAATGGAAGGTTATGAAGTAGTTTTAATGGATGAAATGATAAAAGAAGCCGACATTGTTGTTACAGCAACAGGAAATAAAGATATTGTGACAGCTGATCATATGAGAGAAATGAAAGATAGAGCAATTCTATGCAATATTGGTCACTTTGATAATGAGATCCAAGTAGATGCTCTTAAAAATTATAAATGGGATGAAATAAAACCACAAGTTCACGAAATTACATTGCCGGATGGAAAAAGAATTATTTTGTTAGCAGAAGGTAGATTGGTAAATCTTGGATGTGCAACTGGACACCCAAGTTTTGTAATGAGTGCTTCTTTTACAAATCAAGTAACAGCTCAGATAGAATTATGGAATAACTCAGATAAATATGAGAAAAAAGTATATGTTTTACCTAAACATTTAGATGAGAAAGTAGCCAGACTTCATTTAGAAAAAGTTGGAGCTAAATTAACCAAATTATCAGATGATCAAGCAAAATATATAAGTGTAACACCAGAAGGACCTTATAAACCAGATGCGTATCGCTACTAAAAGTAGCAAAATAGATATTTCAAAAGAAATTATCACACAAAAAATTGCTGAAAAAATTGCAAGTAAAGTTAGCAAAAATACAACTTTGCTTTTTTATGGAAACATCGGAATAGGTAAGACTACATTTATTAGGTATCTAATTAATTATCTTCAAACAAAAAATGGTTTAGAAAAAACAGAAATACCTAGTCCAACTTTTAATATTATAAATGAATATGAGATTAATTCTTTGATTGTTAGACATTTTGATCTTTACAGAATTAAAGATAAAAAAGAATTAAATAACTTAGGAATTAATGAAAACTCAGAAGATTATGCTAGATTAATTGAATGGCCTGAAATCTTGGGCCAAAACGTAGAAAGTACTTTTACATTAAATTTTGAATATGATGAAAAGCTTGAAAATAGGTACTTAATTATATCTAATAATATTGATTTTAATTTTAATGAATTTGAAAAAATTTAAAAAACTATCAGGAGATGCATCTCTTAGACAATTTTATAGAACAAATAATTCAGTATTAGTTTATAGCAAAATTCAAAAGCGATCAAACCTGTTAAATTATGATGCAGTTAACAAAATATTGATTAAAAATAAAATATTAGCACCAGGTTTAATTAGTCAAAATTATAAAAAAAATTTTATAGAAATTGAGGATTTCGGCAATAAAAACATGTTGGATAAAATTAAATCCTCAAAAATTAAATTAAATGAATACAAAAGAATACTAAAAATTTTATATCAAATTCAAAAAATTAAAAATTTTAAAACTCAAAATTTTCTTAAAAAAAAATTTAATTTATCAAACTATTCAAAAGCTAAAATACTTAAAGAGTCCTACCTTTTTTTGGATTGGTACTTAGCAGCAAATAAATTAATTATTCAAAAAGGACATTTAAGAAAAAATCTCAAAAAAATTATAGATAATTTGTATTTAAATTTAAAAATCAAACACAAAGTGTTTGTACATAGAGATTTTCACGTCTCAAACATGATGTTTTATAAAAATAAAATTGCTTTAATAGATAGTCAAGATGCTGTCTTGGGTAATCCAGCATATGATTTGGCCTCACTTATAGATGATGTAAGAATTAAAACTTCAAATAGTTTTAAGTCAAATATTTTAAAAGTATTCCTAAGTAGTTATAAGTATAAAAATGAATCTCAATTTATTAATGATTTTGAAATTTTATCTGTTTTAAGAAATCTAAAAATAATTGGTATATTCACCAGACTTGCAAAAAGAGATAAAAAAAGAAAATATCTAAAATTAATACCTTATGCGTGGAAATTAATCGATAATCGTATCAAGAGTAATACAAATTTCCATGATTTAAAAAATTTTCTACAAAAAAACCCAAGAATAAAAAAAATATGAAAATTAAAACAGCAATAATTTTATGTGCAGGATTTGGAAAAAGATTAATGCCATTAACCGAGAAAACTCCAAAACCACTCTTAAAAATTAATGAGATTAGCTTATTAGAAAATACTATAAACTTGATAAAAATATTAGAAATAAAATCTTTAAAAATTAATACTTTCTATTTAAGTGATAAAATAAAAGAATTCATTTTTTCAAATAATTTTGGTTTAGAAATTCAAATTATAGAAGATGGTAAAGAAATATTAGATACAGGGGGCGGTCTTTTAAATGTAGTAAATAATTCAGTTGAAACAGATTTTATAGTTTTTAATCCTGATACAATTTGGAACGCTGAATATGCAAATGAAATTAAGAAGATGGAAAATATATATTTTAAAAATAACTTAGAAAATATTTTAATGGTTGTAAAAAAAGATTTAAGTTTTGATAAAAGATTTAAAGGTGATTTTTCTATGGATGGCAATAATTTAAAAAAGAACAATGATAAAAATTATATTTATACAGGGTGTCAAATTATAAATAAAAAAATATTTAAAAATTTATCAAAAAAAATATTTTCAATGAATGAGATTTGGAATAATTACATTAAAAAAGAAAATTTGTTTGGTTTCGAGAGTGGTATTGAGTTTCTTCATTTAACAGACAAAGATATTTACGAAAAACTTCTTCAAAAAGGTTAGAATTTAATTAAATCCCTAGATCTACTCTGATCTAGGTATTTAGCTTCTTTTATATTCTTTTTTTCAAATTTTAAAAGTAGAGGATTTCCTGTTGGTATTTCAAGTTTAGAAATTTCATTGTCATCAATTTTAAATAAATATTTTAAAAGTGATCTAATAGAATTACCATGAGCAGATATAATTATATTATCCTGCAAATTTTTCTCTATGTTTTCAACAAAATAGGGCACAACTCTTTCATAAGTATCTTTAAGAGACTCTGTGTCTGGAATTAGGTTACGGGGTATATCATTGTAAATACTTATATTTTTTGGATGGTACGGACTATTTATATTTAAAGGTTTTGGTGGGTTATCCCATGATCTTCTGAATTTGTGAACTTCATCTTCTCCTAGTTTTTTTTTCATTTCATCTTTATTTAATCCTGTAAGTGATCCGTAGTGCCTTTCATTTAATTGCCAAGCCTTAATTATATGATTTGGTTTTACTCTAATTGTATTTAAAATAAGTTTTAAAGTATCAATGGATCTTAGTTGATAAGAGGTATAAAAATGTTTTATTTCTAAATTTAATTTTTTTATGAATTCGCCAGCTTTACAAGCTTCTAATTTACCTTGTGGTGCGAGTTCAACATCGACCCATCCTGTAAATTTATTTTCTAAATTCCATTCGCTTTGACCATGTCTAACAAGTATTAAGTGACTCATTTGTGAAAATTTAATATAGATTAACTATGAATTACTTAAAGCAGTTTTTTTATCTGTCTAACGTAGTTTTATTTATTTTTTACTTATATCCTGGAAGTATTTTAGGATATTTTTTTTATGGAAACTCCAATATCCAACCACAATTAACAAGAGATTTTTTAGTATCTTCAAATCACGTTTATGTTTTCTTTGTTGTATCGATTCTAGGATTAATTGCTTTTAGACATAAATTAAAAAATATATTTATTTATCTTATTTGTATTTCTATTGTTTTAGAAATTCTGCACTTAATTATTCCAGAAAGAGGATTTGAATTAGGTGATTTGTTTGGTAATATAATAGGTGTATTTATATCATTTTTAATATTTAAAATAATTTATAAAGGTAGATTGCAATGAGTTCATTTGATGAAAGAAAAAAAGGTTTTGAAAAAAAATTTGCTCATGATGAAGAAAAACAATTTAAAATTAATGCAAGAAAAAACAAATATTTAGGAGAGTGGGCCTCAGAAATTCTGGGATATGATGAGGAAAAAAAAAATCAATATATTCAAGATGTAATTAAAGCAGATTTTGCTGAGGCAGGTGATGAAGATGTTTATAGAAAGCTTTATGGAGATTTAAAAGATAAAAATATATCTGAAGATCAAATTAGAAAAAAAATGCAAGAATGTAATGAAAAAGCAACTACTGAAGTTAGTTAGTTTTCTATTTTTATTTACATTTGTAGCAACAAATTACTTACTATCAGAAACAATCATAATTTCAGATAACATTAAAATAATTGATGGTGATACAATTTTATTAGATAATAAAAAAATTCGTTTTTCAGGAATAGATGCTCCAGAAACCAAATTTAAAGGAAAGCAACAGTTTTGCTTAAAAAATAAAAAAAAAATTAATTGTGGAAAAATTTCAAAAAATTCTCTTACAGAAAAAATTTTAAATAAAAAATTAAAATGTCTAATCGAGCCCCAAAAAGACTATTTTGGTAGGTATTTAGGAGAGTGTTTTATCAATAATGTGAGTGTTTCAGCTTATATGGTAAGAAATGGATTGGCCTTTGATTATCCAAAATATTCTAAAAAAAAATATTCTAAAGATCAAATTTATGCAAAAAATAATAAGTTAGGTTTATGGAGTATGGAATTTGATTATCCATGGATATGGAGAAAAAATAATAGATAATTTATATTAAACTGTGATTCTTTTTAGAAAGTATTTTTTATTTTTTGGTCTATTATTTTTTACTGCTTGCTCATCGATACCTCAAAATACATCAGATGGCTGTTCAATATTTTCTGAGAGATATCTTTGGTATAAACACGCAAAAAAAACTGAAAAAAAGTGGGGGACACCAATTAACTTACAATTAGCAATAATAAAAATGGAATCTGATTTTGACTGGCTCGCTAAACCTGCTCGTCAAAAGTTATTTAAAGTTATACCTTATAAAAGACCCTCTAGTTCATTCGGATACTCACAAGCTATCAAAGGTACGTGGAAACAATATAAAGATGAGACCGGAAATAAATATGCTTTGAGAACTAGATTTAAAGATAGTGTTGATTTTATTGGCTGGTATACAAATAAAACAGAAAAAATTTTAAAAGTTTCAAAAAAAGATGCTTTCAGACAATATATTGCTTATCATGAAGGTTGGGGAAATTATAAAAATTATAAAAGTAATCAGAAAGTTATAGTATTGGCAAAAAAAGTAGAGAGATATTCAAATAAATTCAAGAAACAGCTTAATAAATGTAGTAAATCTTTAACTACTAGAAAATATATTATTTTTTAATCAATTGCTTTTCTAGTTCCAGATCTACTGCATCTATCCTCTTGGTATTTTTTGCTAGTGTTAAATACATAGTTGGCGTTACATATAATGTAAAGAATGTAGAAATAATCATTCCACCAAAAATTGTTGATCCAACTGCTAATCTAGATGCCTCACCTGCACCTGGACCTATGTTACCTACTATAAGAGGTAACATTGCAATCATGGTGCTTAAAGAAGTCATTATGATTGGTCTTATTCTTAATTTACAAGCTTCCATAAGTGCTTCCTCAATTTTTGCACCTGTTGTTCGAATTTGATTAGTATAGTCAACGATAAGAATGCTATTTTTAGTGGATATACCGATTAATATAATCAAGGCAATTTGTGAAAATATATTTATCGAACTATTTAGAAATAAAATGAATACAAGACCTCCAAAAACTGCAAGAGGAACAGTCAATATAATAATAAAGGGATGGACAAACGAATTAAAAGTAGCAGCCATTACTAAATATGCAGTTATTAATGCTAAAGCGAAAATAAGAAAAATTTCGTTACTTGTCTCTTTTAGTTCTTCGGACTTACCTTTCCAAGTAATTTGATTTTGAGGAGCAACTCGCAACATTACATCTTCTAAATATTTTATAGCTTCAGACAATGTATATTCTTCAGATAAAGCTGCTGATATAGTAACTGCTCGTTGTCTATTATATCTAGGTAATGATTCAGCAGTTCCTTTTTCTTCAAATTCTACCAAACTTGCAACAGACACTAATTTTCCGGTAGTTTCAGATCTTACAAAAATTTTTGATAAGCCATCTTTATCTCTTCTATCTGCTAAATACTGCTGAAGAATAATGGGGTATTCTCTTCCTTCTTTATTATATGTTGTGACCCTCTTTCCACCGTATAATGTTTCGAGTGTTCTACCTATATTTTCTATTGAAACTCCTAAATCATTTGCTCTATTTTTGTTAGTTATTAATTTTACTTCAGGTTTATTTTTTGTGTAATCACTTTCAATTCTAAACATATTTCTATTTCTTCTTAGCTCCCTTAAAACTTGGCTTTGAATTTGTTCTAACTCTTCATAACTTGTCCCATAAATCACCATTTGGACTGGTTTATTATAGCTAGAAACTCTTATAGATTGAGGTGATATAGGAAACGCAAACGTCTCTGGTACACTAACAACTTGTCCAATAGCTTCTCTTAAAACAACTTGTGTACTCTTTTCTCTATTTTTCCATTCATCTAAAAGTGCAATTATAATAAAAGTATTATATGAAGTTGCGGACCTACCGAAACCAGGCACCCTCATAATTAATCTTTGGTAAGGGCTGTCTTCTGCTTGTAACAATTTTAATATTCTTCCCTCAATTATTTGAGCTTTTTCTTGTGTGTACTCGAATGAGCTTCCTTCATCTGTAGAGCCAATTATTAAATAAGCTCCTCTATCTTCTAGTGGTATCAATTCTTTTTTTGTGAAGTTAAACAAATATACTGAGGCTGCAATTAACAGAATTATAAATATCGAAATTGTTTTTTGTTTATTAATCCAAAATTTTAAGGTGTCGGTATAAAATTCTGTAAAAGATTTAAATCCATTATTGAATTTTTTTACAAAAAAATTAATTTTTTCTTTTTTATTTAAAAACTTACTTCCTAACATTGGTGAAAGGGTTAAAGCCACAAATGAAGAAACAACAATTGAGAAAGATAGTGCTATTGCAGTTTCCTTAAACAAGGTACCAGCTATACCCTCAATAAAAATTAAAGGTAAAAAAACTGCAACTAAGATTAAAGTTGTAGCTATTATTGCAAATGTTATTTGTCTTGAGCCTTTATAAGCAGCTACAAGTGGTGTTTCTCCTTTTTCAATTCTTGTATAAATTGCATCTGTCATTATTACAGAATCATCAGTAATTATTCCGATTGCTAAAATAAAACTTAGGAGAACAAATATATTTATTGAAAGATCAAATATATATAAACCTAAAAATGAACCTATTAAACTTACTGGCAAAGCTACAGCTGGTACAATTACAGCTTTTAGGTTTCCTAAAAACAAGTAAATTATTACCACGACCAAAATAAAAGCAATAATTAAACTTTTATAAACTTCCTGTATTGCAGTTCCTACGTAAGTTGCTCTATTAAACGCTATCTCTAACTTTAAACCATCTGGTAAAGACTGATTTAAAACATTTATTTTCTCTTTAATTTGATTTGAAAGTTCAACAGTTGATGCTCCACTTTTTGCGTATATTCCAATCCCAACTGTTTTTAAATTAGCCGCATTTTTTCTTTGAGCTTTAAATAAAGTTTTCTCAGAAACTGGACCAAGCTCAACATTTGCAACATCAGAAAGGGTTGTGACTTTATCTTTGTTTTTCTTAAGAGGAAGCTGTTTGATTGTTTCAATATTAGAGTAAGATTTATCAATATTAAGAGTTAAATCTTTGTTGCTAGCCTCTAAAGTTCCGGCGGGGATGTTTATATTTTCATTTCTTAATGCTCTCTCCACTTCTTGAATAGTAAGATTATTTGCTGCTAATTTGATAGGATCTACCCAAACTCTTACACTTAGTTCTCTTAACCCACCGACTAAAATTCTACCAACATTTGGTACACTCGAAAAGGCATCTATAAGATATCTTTCTGCATAATCACCTAAATCTAAATCATTCCAAGTTGGTGAGGATAGTGCAACCCACATTGTAGTTGTAAAACCTGCTGCTTGTTTCAAAATTTGAGGTGGGTTTGCTTGATCTGGTAAATTATCTGCAACTCTTGATACTCTCTCTCTTATGTCATTTGCTGCATCATCTAAATCTATATCTGTATTAAAATAAATATTTATTCTACTTCTTCCATTAAGCGAACTAGAGTCAATGTTCTTAATTCCTTCCGCTCCTCCTATAACATCTTCTATTTTTTGTGTTATCTCTTCATCAACAATTTCAGCTGAAGCAGATTTATAATCGGTTTGTACCTGTACCACTGGAGGCTGAATGCCATCTGGTAATTCTCTAACAGGTAATTCCCAAAATACAAAAATTCCAAAAATAATTAGTATCATTGACATTACCCATGCAACGACAGGTCTTTTAATACTAACTTCAGTTATATACATGTATTAATTATTTTTTATTTTCTTGTTTTTCAGAGTCAGACTTTTTAAATATATTTAATTTTTGTAACCACGCAAACATACCATTCTTGTTTTCTTTAGTGTCTTTTTTCTTTTTTCCACCCCAACTAGATTTGTTTTGATTAGCTACTTTAGCACCCTTTTCTATAGGTCTTATTGTTAGATTTGGTCTGACTTTTTTTGTACCTTCAGCAACAACTTTGTCACCAACTTTTAGACCATTTAAAACTTCAACAAAACCCAGGTATCTATCGCCGGTATCAATATTTGTTTTTAATACTTTATTTTTTTCGTCAACTTTATAGATAAATATATTATCACCTTCCACTATTGTGCTGGTATCTGGGATACTTAAGCTTTCTCTTGTATCATATTTTATTGAAATTTCTAAAAATGAGCCAGGCAAAATTTCACCAGATGTATTATCCATTTTTATCCTTGTTGGTAATGATCTAGTATCCTCACTAATTCGACTAGCTAACGAGTCAACTTCACCTTTATATGTTTTATCTTTATATCCAGAAAATTTTATATCAACAGGTAAACCAACTTTAATAAATGGTACAAACATTTCAGGTATATCTACATCACAATAGATAATACTGGTATTTTCGAGATTAACTAAGATTGAAGATTTTGAAACTTCGATGTCTTCTGAAAATTCTCTTTTTCCAATTGTTCCATCAAACTGAGCAGTAATTTTTCTATTTTTAAGTTCTGCAATTACATCACCTTTTTTTACTTTTTGATTGAAGTTGATAGGTTTAAGTATTTCATACTTCTCAATTTTATAGGATTGTGTTTTAAATGGTCTTGCTGTTCCGTATGTGCTTATTAAATTTTCAAAAACTCTATTTTCAGCTGCAGTAACAATTATTCCTGGAGGTGGTCTTTTACTAAATTTCTTCTTAAAATGATTTCCAATCATTGTTCTACCAACAATCACTGTAGCTATAATTAAAAAGAAAATTATTATTATGCTTGTAATTTTTGTTGATCTTTTCATATTCTATATTTTACCATATTCAGCCCATGAGCCATCATAAATGACTGGAAGATACTTATTATTTACTTGAGAATATGCAAGTGCCAAAACACATGCTGTGATCCCAGAACCGCATGAAAACACAACATTTACTGGGTCATTTAAAGATAAATCGTTAAAATAAGAAGAAATTTCAGATTTACTTTTAAAAGTAAAATCGTCATTAATAAGGGTTTTAAACGGTAAGCAAATTGAATTAGGTATTGAACCACTTCTTACATTTTTTCTTGGGTCTGGAGTTAAACCAGTAAAACGATCTTTGCTTCTCGCATCAACTAAATCAAATTTTTTTTTAATTATATTTTGATCAATCTGATCTTTACTCTTAACCATTTCATTATTTTCTTTTGCTTTGTAGCTGGTTATTTGAATAATTTCATTGTTATCAGAAGTTATTCTTTTTTCTTTTTTCCATTTATTAAAACCTCCATCTAAAACATGTACTTTCTTTTTATCATGGCCAAAGTAAATTAAATTAAACCATACTCTACAAGCACTTAAAACATCAGAATTATCATAAATCACAATTTCGTCTTCGTTAGATATGCCCATAGATGATAGTATATTTTCCCACGAACTAATGTCCGTTAACATATGCGGTAAGTCGGTTGATTTATTACAATTTTCATCAATATCAAAAAAAATTGAATTTGGTATATGCTCTTTATTAAATTCTTCTTTACCACTTCTTTTTGTTGCAGGCATATGCCAAGAGCCATCAATTATTTTTACATTTGAGAGATTTTTTTCTAGCCGCTCAGTTGATATAAGTGACATTAAAAACTTTTTTCCAAATATTTCTGATGATAATCTTCGGCTTTGTTATAATTTTTTGATTTTGATATTTTGGTAACGATTTTACCCTTAAATTTTTCATTAATTTCTTTCAATACTTTGTTAGCGATTTTATTTTGATTTTCATCATGAACAAATATTTCACTTCTATACTGAGTACCTACATCTGGACCTTGCCGGTTTAAAGTAGTCGGGTCATGAAATTCAAAAAAATTTCTTATTATTTCCTCATAAGAAATTTTAGTATTGTCAAATTCAACTTTAACTACTTCAGCGTGATTGGTATCACCATAACATACTTCTTTATAAGATGTTTTCTCAGTATTACCTCCACAATATCCAACCTCTGTATTTATTACTCCATCTAACTTGCTAAATTTTATTTCAGGTCCCCAAAAACATCCAAGTGCTAAAGTTGCTATTTCCATTGCTAAAAATTTTAATTAATTTAAAGTTATTATCATGCTTTCCAAAAATCAATTAGGCTTTTTTTACATGTTTTTATCAGTATGTGCCTTTTCATTTATGGATGTTATAGTCAAGTGGTCATCAGATTATCCAATTGGACAGGTAATGTTCTTTAGAGGTCTATTTGGTATTTTGCCAATTATTTTTTTAATTCCCAAGACAAGATTTAGAGATTTTTATAAAACAAATAGACCAGGTTTACATTTAATTAGATGTTGTTCAGGACTGATAGCTTTAGCTGCAATATTTTTGGCACTAAGAAACCTACCACTTGCAACAGTGACAAGTATTTCATTTGCTGCACCTATATTTACAACTTTGCTATCAATATTTTTACTAAGTGAGAAAGTAGGAGTATATAGATGGGCTGCAGTATTTGTTGGTTTTATTGGTGTTTTAGTAATTACCCAACCAGGATTTTCTAGCTTAAATATTTATTATTTATTTCCAATAATCTTTTGTATTGGAATGTCTTACGTTGCAATTACAATTAGAAAACTTTCATCCACAGAACCAGTCTGGTTGATCTCATTCTTTTTTTCTTTTGCAATTACAATTGTTGGAGTTTTATCAATACCATTTGGGTGGATCATGCCAACTTTCAATGATTTCTTACTATTATGTACAATTGGCTTGTTGGGAGGAACAGCTAATTTATTATTAAGTCAATCATATAAATTATCCGAGGTTTCTCTGGTTACACCTCTTAAATATTCAGGATTAATATTTGCAATATCTTTTGGATATTTTATTTGGGATGAAATTCCCACAATTAAAACATTGATGGGTGCTTCACTGGTAATAATATCATCAATCATTATATTTCGAAGAGAAATATATTTAAATAAACAAGTAACGGTAAGTAGAAATGAGTAAGGCACCGACATATTGGAAAAAAGCTAGAATATATCTTTCAAAAAAAGATAGTATTATGAGATCATTGATTAAAAAATATAAAGATAATAATTTAACTACTAGAAAAGATGTCTTTTATTCTTTATGCAAAAGTATAATAGGACAACAAATAAGTGTTGCTGCTGCAGACTCTGTCTTCAAAAAATTTGAATTGGCATGTAAAAAAAAAATTAATCCAAAAATTGTTTCAAAGCTTAAAACATCACAACTTAAAAAATGCGGTCTTAGTCGTCAAAAAATAAGGGGTATCTTGGAAATGTCTCAAAAATTTAAAGATAAAAGTTTTAACCCAAGATTAATTTCGAAAATGAGCGATGAAGAAGCAATTATATACCTATCAACTTTAAGACAAATTGGAAGATGGTCAGCAGAGATGATTTTGTTATTTACTTATAATAGGTCTAATATCTGGCCAGTTCAGGATATTGGGTTATTAAGAGCAATATCAAACAACTATAAAAAAAAATATTTTCCACCTGAAATTTTTGTAAAAAAGCTTCAAAAAAGATTTTCTCCATACTGCTCTGTTGCCACTTGGTATTTGTGGCGTTCAATTGATGACGATACTATTCAGTATTAGTACCCTCCACAATAAACATATGTCTTTTTGTAGTTTGTTCTGCATAAGACCAAGCTTTTAAATAATCTTCTGAGTCATGACAAGATATGGCCATGTCATAACTGGGAAATTCCCAAATGACAGTCCTTAATATTTTGTCACCACTATAATATTTTAGTTTGCCTCCTCTAACTACAGGAGTACCACCAAATTTTTTTATAACTGGTATTGCATTTTCACCATATTTTTTTAGGTTATCTTGGTTTGAAATCTCTGTATACAAACTCACCCAATATGCCTTCATATTTGCCTCATTTCTAAGTTATTCCATTCCTTCAAATATCATATGTTCTCTAATTACATTATCTTTAAGATATGTTCTTGCCTCAACATATTCTTCAGAATCGTAGCATTGTTTAGCAGTTTCCACGTCTGGGAACTCTGCAAGTGCTATTCTAACCATTTCTCTACCCTCAAGTGCAATGTTATTAGCACTTCGAGCTAAAATTTTTCCAGAATGTTTTAATACAGCTTCCTTTGCTTTATCTGCATATTTTTTCATTCTTTCAGGGTCTTTAATTTCACTGTAAGTTGCAATCCAGTAACCTTTCATAATTCTCCTTTTTAATTTTTTTTTTTTATGTTACCAAATTTTATGGCAGAAAAATTAATAATCAATTATGAAGATTATAAATTAGCAGTTGAAAAGTTAGCTCTTACAATTGAAAAAAATTACAAACCATCTGTTTTAGTCGGAATAATGAGGGGTGCAGCACCTATAATTGATATGCTATCAAGAATATTTAAATTGCCCACTGCTTATGTTGTTATTCAAAGTTATTCTGGAGAAACTGTAGAAAATAAACAGGGCGAACTTATTTTTGCAAGAGATATAAGCTCAATAGCTAAAAATGAAGACTTTAAAAATGTTTTATTAGTTGATGATTTATCCGATACTGGACTTACATTAAATGAAAGTATTAAATGGTTAAAAAATTATGCTCCAGTGAAAAACCATATTCAAGAAATAAAAACAGCTTGTCTTTGGAAAAAAAAATCCTCTTCTTTTACTCCAGATTTTTGTCCAATTTTACTAGATGGAGATCCTTGGATAGTTCAACCTTCAGAATATTATGATGAAATAGATATTAATGGTTTAAAGAAAAAACATTCATAAAAAAAAGGCCAACTATATAAGTTGGCCCTTTTTAATTTTTTTTTTTAAAAATTATTTTGGAATATCTCCTTCAACACCTTTTACATAAACACTCATTCCAGCTAACATTCCATCATCAGCAACTTTCCCTTCTGCAACTAATATATTACCTTTTTGGTCATATATAGGACCTGTGAACGAATGAACTTTTCCTGATGCTAGATCTTTTTGAAGCTGCTCTACTTCTTTAACTAAGTCAGCACCCATTGCAGAATTATATGGTCCCATAGCCACCATACCTTCTTTTAATCCATGCCATGTGTCTTGTTGATTCCATGTGCCGTCTCTTGCAGCAATAGCTCTTTCAACATAATATGGTGCCCAATCATCAATAATAGAAGTCAAAATTGATTTAGGAGCAAATCTTTGCATGTCACTTGCTTGACCAAATGACCATACACCTGCTTTCTCCGCTGTTTGAACTGGTGCTGTACTATCTGTATGTTGCATAATTACATCTGCACCTTGATCGATTAAAGCTTGCGCTGCTTCAGCTTCTTTACCTGGATCGTACCAAGTAAACACCCATACAATCTTAGTTTTAATATTTGGATTGACCTTTTGTGCAGCAAGAGTCATTGCATTAATTCCTCTTATTACTTCAGGAATTGGAAAAGATGCAATATAGCCAATCGTGTTAGTTTTGGTCATTTTTCCAGCAATATGGCCTAAAAGAGTTCTTCCTTCGTAAAATCTTGCAGAATAAGTAGAAACATTTGAGTGCTCTCTTTTATAACCTGTTGCGTGTTCAAATTTTACGTTTGGAAAGTCTTTTGCAACTTTGTTAGTTGGATCCATATATCCAAAACTAGTTGTAAAAATTAAGTCGTGGCCAGATTGAGCCAGTTGTCTTATTACTCTTTCTGCATCAGCACCTTCTGGAACACTTTCAACAAATGTTGTTTTTATTCCAGCTGCCTCTACAGCGTTTCTACCTTCGTGATGTTGAAATGTCCATCCATGGTCACCAGTTGGGCCAACATAGACAAAACCAACTTTAAAATCCGCATTTGAGTTTACACTAAACCCAAGTAGAAAAATTGCAGAAATTAAATATCTAAAAAAGTTTTTATACATTTTGAATTTCCCCTCTAAATTTTTTTTGTGAAGCATTAAGTTAATCAAAATTCAAAAAAAAAAAATAATTATTTTCGAATAGCTAACATTACTTTTCCTTATAGAATATTCTTCCTAAGGAGGTTGGGGTATTCAGTTTTATTTTTCTACTGTCACGAGAGATTACAACTAAAACTATTATTGTCATCAGATAAGGTAATGCACTTAAAAATTGAACTGGTATTCTAAACCCAATTGCTTGCATATGTAATTGTAGAATTGTAATCCCACCAAAAATTAAAGCACCAATTAAAACTTTTATAGGACTCCAGGTTGCAAATACAACTAAAGCTAAAGCTATCCATCCTCTACCAGCTGTCATATTTTCAATCCACTGTGGAGTGTATATTAAAGATAGATATGCACCTGCTAAGCCACACATAGCTCCTCCATAAAGAATACAACAGTATCTAACTAGAATAACATTTATACCTTGATTAGATGCGGAAACAGGCGAATCACCAACAGCTCTAACAATTAAACCTAATTTAGTTTTTTTCAAAAAATAATTAGTTAAAAATGGTAAAGCAAAAGCAAAATATAAAACTATAGAGTGTCCAAATAATATTGGACCAAAAAACGGAATACTTTCTCTTAAACTTGAAAATAAAATTGGAAATTCTTTTCCAGGGATACCAACAAAATTTTTTCCTAACATTGCGGATAAACCAATGCCAAAAATAGTTAATGCCAAACCTGTTGCAACATGGTTTGTAAGAAGAGATTGTGTTAAAAATCCAAATATTAATGAAATTATAACTCCTGATAACATAGAGCCTACGATTGCTATAAATAGGTTGTCTGTTATTACCATTAAAGCAAAACCAGATATTGCTCCGATTATCATCATTCCTTCGACACCTAAATTTAAAACGCCCGATCTTTCAGTAATCAATTCACCTGAAGCAGCAAGTATTAATGGCACTGATGACGCCATTATCGATCCTATCAGAATTCCTATAAAACTAATGTCTAAGCTCATTTTTTTTTAAACTTAAAATTTTAACTTTGAAAAAAAGCAAATAATCAGATGCGAGTAAAAAAAATAAGATCATACCCTGAAAGACTTGGCCGGTATATTTTGGTATTTGTAAAAAAATTTGAGCCGTTTCAGCACCTAAGTATGTCAATGCAACAACCAAAGATGCAAAAATTATGCCAAAAGGATTAAGACGACCTAAAAAAGCAACAATAATTGCTGTAAAACCGTAATCGGGGGATATCATTCTATGCAGCTGTCCAATAGGTCCAGTAATTTCACCAACTCCAGCTAATCCCGCACAAGCACCACTAATCATAAAAACAACCAAAATCATAGTTTTTCCTTTAAACCCAGCATACTTAGCAGTTTTTAAACTTAGACCAGATACTTTAATCTGAAAGCCTAAATAGGTTTTATAAAGAATAAACCAACTCAGCATAACTGCTGCGAGAGCTAAAAAAATACCAGCATGAATTCTCAAACCCTCAAATAATAATGGCATTCTAGATGAGTCACTAAATTGTCTTGTTTCAGGAAAATTAAAACCTTCAGGATTACTCCATGGCCCAACTACTAAGTAATCTAAGATTAGCTTTGAAACGTAAACCAACATAAGACTAACTAAAATCTCGTTTGTATTAAAATATGTTTTAAGGATTGCTGGGATAAGTGCAAAGATCATTCCCCCAATTGCTCCAGCAAGTATAACTAAAGGCAGTATATAAAAACCTTCTTGATTATAAAATAAAAGAGCAACTCCTCCTCCTACAATCGCACCAAACGTTAATTGTCCTTCTGCACCAATATTCCAATTATTACTTTTAAAACAAAATGATAAACCAATAGCAATTAAGCAAAGAGGGGTTGCTTTGAGTAGCAATTCACTGAATCCATATAAATTTGAAATTGGAGTTATAAAGTAAAATTTAAGTGCTTCTATTGGATTAAAACCTAAAATATAAAAAATTATACCACCACCTAAAATTGTAAGTATGATTGCAATAAAAGGTGTAAAAAAATATAATGCCATTGGCACGTCATTTCTTTTTTCAATTTTAATCAATGGAACCTCCTCCCATTAGAACTCCTAATTTTTCTGAAGTGACTTCCTCTGAAGACATTATTTTTGAAAGCTTGCCTTTGTAAATAACTGCAATTCTATCACTGAGTTTTAATAACTCCTCCGTATCTGTAGAAATTAAAATCGTTGATTTTTCTTGATCATTAATTTTTATAAGTGTTTCATGAATATAATTGATTGCACCCACATCGAGCCCCCATGTTGGATTGTAACAAATTAATAATTCTGGAGCTGTAATTAATTCTCTCCCTAAAATAAGTTTTTGTAAATTTCCACCCGATAGAAATTGACTTTTTAATTCAACATTGTCTGTATTTACCGAGAAGTCAGATAATATTTTCTTTGAATGATCCTTAATTTTTCTTTCATTTACCAAACCTTTTTCAAAAAAATTAGATGCCTTGAAATTATTTAAAGCTACATTTTCATATATTTTTAATTCAGGTACAGCTGCTTGAGATATTCTATCTTCAGGAGAAAAAGCCATTAAATACTCTCGTCGTTGCTTTGGATTTAGTTTAGCAATTTCTTTATTTCGAAAAATGATTGATGTATTAGGTGTAATTATTTCTCCACTCAAAATTTGAAAGAGTTCGTTTTGACCATTGCCAGAAATACCTGCTATACCTAAACATTCTCCTTTCTTCACAGAAAAATTAAGATTAACTAAATTTGTTTCAAAAGGATCATCGCTATAAAAATTTAAATGTTTTACTTTAAATATCTCATCTTTATTTTTGGAAATATTAATTTTTTTCTTAATTTTCGCTAGTTTTTGACCAACCATCTTATTTGCGAGAGTTTCAACTTTTTCATTTTGTGTTTGGCTAACAGATACGACCTTACCTTTTCGCATTACTGCAACTTCATCGCATAAAGACAAAACCTCTTTTAGTTTGTGAGTAATGTAAATAATTAATATTCCTTCATCACAGAATTTTTTTAAAGATATAAATAATTCCTCTGTTTCTTGCTCAGTCAAAACAGATGTAGGCTCGTCCATGATTAGAACTTTTGGGCTTCTTAAAAGACATCTTATAATCTCAACTTTTTGCTTTTGTCCTGCTGATAAATTTAATACAGGAACATCAAGGTCAATACTAAAGTTATATTTTTTAAATATTTCGTTTATTCTTAACCTTAAACTTTTGTTATCTTCAGTTGCATCTATACTTAAGTTTTCAAATACAGATAAAGTTTCAAATAAATTGAAATGCTGAAAAACCATTCCAATTTTATTTTTTTTGGCGTCGAGTGGAGAGCTTAATTTTAAATTTTTTTCATTTAAAAAAACCTCACCATTATCTGGGCTTATTACACCAGACAAAATTTTTACTAATGTAGATTTTCCAGCTCCGTTCTCTCCTAATAGCGCATATATTTTTCCACTTTTAAATTGAAGAGATACATTATCATTAGCTATACACCCTGGATATATTTTTGATATATTTGATATTCTTAAGTCTGTTGCCATAACATTTCTTTAATATAATAAATCAATAACTTAATAATCTTTAAAATTTCCTATCTTTTCAAATTTGTATTAAATTCAAACAATTTAATGAAAGTTTTGAACAAATTGTTAACATAATTCAACTTTAGGTATGTATTAATGATTATTGCTTTTAAAAATAATACTTTATCAAAAAAATTTATTGCTCTGTTTATCACATTAACAATAATTTTTTTAACTGGATGCCAGACAATTAAAAAGAAATCTGATGAAGTGGCTGAAAAAGAAAATGAAAAATTTGGTCAATTCGTTGGAAAAGAAGTTAATGAGATGAGATTAGAATTAGGCTCACCTTCAGAAGATTTTGTCAATGAACTCGGAAATGAAATGCTTATCTACAAAACAAAAAAATATGGAATTCCTTGCGAAAGAAAATTTGAGGTGAATGCATCAGGGGTTATTATCGGATTTAGTTCTAGCGGATGCATTTAGTCTTGTGGGGACTAGCCCCACAAGCAAGGCACTTATTTAATTTCAATAAGTTTCTTTTTTTTATGGTCTGGAATAATCCTTTCACATGCAATTGTTAAAAGACCATCTTTTAACTCTGCACCATTCACTTTTACATCATCAGCAATTGTAAATGATCTCGCAAATTGTCTTTGCGATATGCCTTTGTGGATTATCTCTCCATCTTGGTTTTTATTTTCACTTCTATCAACTTGTTTAGTTCTTACAGTTAATAGATTATCTTCAAACTCTACCTCAACATCTTTTTTGCTAAAACCAGCTAAAGCAACTTCAATTGAGTAGTTATCTTTGCCAGTCCTTCTTATGTTGTACGGCGGGTAGTTTGATTGCATACTTAAACCACCATTGCCCAACATGCTTTCGAATTGGTCAAACATATCGTCAAAACCAATTGAGAAAGGCCGAAGTGAGTTGAAAATTGATAGATCCTTACTTGTCATATTATCCTCCTTTAATTAAGCAAGTTTATTTATTGCTAGCCCCATTAGGCGACTAACTTGGTATATATGGTAATTAATTTTGATATTTCAAGATCAAGTTTTTAATTTTCCAGCTATTTTCAAAGCGAATGCGTAGTCAACTGCAATCTCCTCAATTGCTCCATCTCTTCCAGATTTTCCTCCATGACCTGCATTCATTTCTGTTTTTAATAAAAGTAAATTGTTATCCGTTTTGTAATCCCTTAATTTTGCAGTAAATTTTGCTGGCTCATCAAATAATACCCTGTTATCACTTAGACTTGTTGTTATCAAAATGTTCGGGTAATCCATCTTTTTAATATTGTTATAAGGTGCATATGAAAATATGTAATCAAAGTGTTCTTTTTTATCTTTAGCATTTCCAAATTCATCAAATTCGCCGACTGTTAATGGTAACGAATGGTCTAAGTTCGTGGTCAACGAGTCAACGAAAGGAACAGCCATAACAATACCCAAAAATAAATCAGGCGCTTGGTTAACAACGGCTCCCATTAAAAGACCTCCAGCAGATCCACCCATTCCAATAATATTACCTTTAGACGTAAACTTTTTTTCAATTAAAAATTTTGCAGAAGCAATGTAATCTTCAAATGTATTTTTCTTGTTTAATAATTTTCCCTCTTTCCACCATTTCATTCCTTTTTCCATACCACCTCTAATATGAGAAGTTACCCATATAATATCTCGCTCAATTAAACTTATTCTGGTTGAGGAAAAACTTGGTGACATAGAACTTCCGTATGATCCATATCCATATAATAATAACTTTGCAGATCCATCTAATTTAGTTTTTTTATGTCTTGTTATGGTAATAGGAACCATTCTTCCATCATGAGAGGCACACTCTAATCTTTCAACTATGTAGTCATCAGAATTGTGGCCACTAGGAATCTCTTGTTCTTTAACTAATTTTTTCTCCTTTGTTTTAAGATTGTATAGGTAAGTCTTTCCAGGAGTTTTTGGTGATGAATATGATAAATAAACGGTATCAGTATTTCTATTTCTTTGGGTTAACGAAACACCAGGTACTATAACTTTTTCATCTGAAAAAAATATTTCTTCTTCTTCATTATTTTTTGGATTTCTTAATATTAATTTCGATAATGCATTAGAAGTTTCAGATCTTATAATCCAATTATTTAAGAAAATTAATCCACCAATTAAAACCTCTTCTCGTGCAGGTATAAATGTTTCCCATTCCTTTCTTTCTAAATCATTTGTTTTTTCAATCTTAAAATCTTCCGCATCTTCGTTTGTATGCTTGTAAAAATTACCATTCCATGAATTAACAGAATATATTATCCCTCTTTTTCTTTTATCAATTATTTTTGGTTTGGGAATTATTTCATCTGCTTTAAAATAATACTGTTCCGAGGTATTATGATCAGATGAAGTAATAAAAAAATATTTTTCATCAGAGCTAAGACCTATTCCTACAGTAAATGCTTCACTTTCTTCTTTAAAAATAAGAATATCTTTAATAGTAGGAGTTCCAATTTCATGCCTGTAAATTTCTCTCGGTCTGTGATTGTCATCAAGTTTTGAGTAAAAAATATATTTGTCATCTAAGCTAAATGTTATTCCACCACTAGTATTTTCAATTTTTTCGCCAACTTGCTCTCGACTTTTAATATCTCTTATATGTATGGTGTAATATTCAGATCCTTTTAAATCTAATGAATAAGCTAGTAATTTATCATTATAGCTAACTTCTAAGTCTCCAAGCCCAAAATATTCTGTTTTAAGCTTTTCTTTTTCTAAATCGCCATTCCAAATTTCTTCTATTTCTTCTGAATCAATTTTTTTTCTTAACTTTATAGAATAATTTCCTTTTGTTGTTGTTTTTGTCCAGTAACTGTATCTTACATCCTTAAACGGAAGAGACTCATCATCAAGTTTAATTCTTCCTTTAATCTCATCGAATAAAACTTTTTGAATTTCTTTTGTATCTGACATTTGATGACTAAAATAATCATTTTCATCTTCAAGATATTTTCTCACCTCTGGTAACAATTTTGAACTATCTTTCAATACTTCGAGTATATTTTCTTGATGTATCCAACTATAATTGTCTTCCCAGGTTACGTTGTGACAAGATTTTAATTCTGGTTTTTTTTTAAGCTGTGGTATTTTCATTTAAATTTAATTAATTTATGAATATTTTTTTTGCAATACTAATAATCTTTATAATTCTTTATATTTTACTCAATTGGTTTGCCAAAACCTCAACAAAAAAAATATCAAAATTTGTAAGAACATTTATTATAATTTCTTCAATATTGTTAGCGGTAATAATGGCATATGCAGGAAGATATATATTTTCCTTACCATTTATGTTGGCTATTTTGCCTTTAATTAAAACGAAAGCAGGTATTTCTTTATTTCAGCTATTTAGATTATGGGGACTTTTTAGAGTTTTAAAAAATTCTGGCAGATTTAATTTTAATCAATTTAATCAAAATATGTCATCTCAGAATATGAGTTTAGATGAAGCATATAGAATTTTAAATTTAGATCCCAAAAAAAAATATACAAAAGATGAAGTGATGAATTCTTATAAAAAAATTATGAAAAAAATTCATCCAGATAGAAGTCCAGAATTAAATAATATTGCTACTTTAGTGAACCAAGCCAAAGACACAGTCTTAAAATCGGTTGTTTAAGTATAACTTAGTATTGATTTGTACACTTGTTCGACCTTTATTAAATTTGGATCAATTTCACTTCCGTGTGTAATATTATTAACATCATATCCTTCAGGAATAATTCTAATATGATTAGGAGTATAATCCGTATATGCTTTTGGTGAGTCCAATAAAATCACAAGGCTTGGTTTGCCAGATTGTGATGAAATATGTGAACCAAATGAATCATTCCCCACATACATATCTGCAGAAGCTATAAAAGGTATTACTTCTGAGATATTTTTGTTACTTAGATCTGTAATATTATTTCCTTCAACCTTATCCATTATTTCTTGAGCAATTAATTTTTCATTAGGACCACACAAAATAAAAAAATTAAATTTATTTAGTTTATTTAACTCATTTATTAGATTTGAGTAATTATCAGTGCCCCATTTTGTTGTTGGACCTGAAGATCCAGCTCCTATTACAATGTTAAATTTTGATTTATCAAAATAAGTTGAGACACTTTTAAGTTTTTTTTCATTTATGTGAATTTTTGTGTATGTTTGACATTTCTCTATGTTTAATACACTCGCAGTAAACTTTTGTGCTGCGTTGATTAAATGAAGATTTTTCTTTTTAAATAAAGGATAGTGATAAATATCTTTTATTCCAGCCAACTTACACGCGATGAATATTCTAGGACTTGGATAATAAATAAATATTTTATCAAAATTGTATTTTTTTAATTCCGATGAAAAACTAAATATATTCTTAAATTTATTATATTTTTTATCTATTACTATGACTTCTTTAATTTTAGGATCATCCTCTAATGCATCCGACAAATTCTTGCATAACGTAGAAACTGTTATAGGTCCAAACTTTTCAGATAACTGATGCACATAACTTAGATGTAACAAATTTGCTCCAAGACCTATATAGCTAAGATAAACACAAACTTTCATAAGTATTTAGAATATATTTTTTTATTATTTTTTTCTTAAATCTATTCTATAATTATAGTCATATAATTAAGTTATGATTAATGGAATATATGCAGCTACATTGTCAGTATTAGATAAAAATCTGGCGTTAAATAGTGAAAAAACGATTAAATATGCTGAAAATCTAATCGACAAAGGTTGCCATGGAGTAGTTTTTTTTGGAAGTACTGGACAATCACAACTCATATCTCTTTCGGAAAAAATTCAATTAATCAATTTGTTACCAAAAAGTAATTATAGGGATAAATTTATAATTGGAACTGGTCTTAATTCGCTAGTTGACAATATTAATTTGATAAAAATAGCCAAATCAAATGGGTTTAATAAATTTTTAATTATGCCCCCTGCCTATTATAAGTATAGTGATCACGATGTGATTAATTTTTACTCAAGAATAATAGATGAAATTAATGAATGTAAAATAATTTTATATAATTTCGAAAAACTCTCAGGATATAAATTTAGTATTGATTGTGTTGAAGAGCTAGTAAAAAAATTTCCAAGTCAAATAGTTGGAGTAAAAGACAGTTCTTATAACTTGTATGAAAATTTGAAAATAGATAATTTTTCAGTAATGCCAGGTTCAGAGTTAAAATTATTGAAAGGACTTGAATTAGGTTGCTCTGGAATAATTACAGCAACAACAAATGTTACTTCAGTTTTAGCAAGAGATGTTTACGATAAATTTCAAAATGGATCAGATCAATCTTCAAACGAAAAGTTGTGTTTAGTAAGAAGCATTTTCGATAAATTTAATTTAATCTCTGGATTACATACTTTTATGGCGCAAATTGATCAGGACTACCAGAATTTAATTCCACCATTGAAGTTATTAAATGAAAACGAAAAAAAAATATTTTTTGATGAACTTCAAAAGCTTGATTTTGACTTTAAGCACTTAAAAGCAGCATAATGAAACTTATAAATTTTTTAAATGATTTATTCAAAGAAGATGGCTTTATCTTAATAGATTATAATTCTAACAGATATGTTATAGGAAAGCCTTTGAAAGAAATTCCTATAGAATTACAATTGTTAGACAAAAGTTTGCATAAAAAATTACTTTTCCATCCTGATTTATATTTTGGTGAAGCATATACCAATGGCTCTTTAAGATTAAAAAATGGAACCTTGACGGAATTTCTTGATATAGCTTTTAAAAATATTGGAAGAGCAGATATTAATATTTATGGAAAGACATTAAATAAAATAAAGGGAACTTTAAAATATTTAACAAGTTTTAATAAAATTGTTAAATCTAAACAAAATGTTGCACACCATTATGATATTTCAGAAAAATTATATGATTTGTTTCTTGATAAAAAAAGACAATATTCATGTGCATACTTCAAAAATGAGAATGATACCTTGGAAACTGCTCAAGAAAATAAAATTGATCACATAATAAAAAAACTTCACATACAGCCTAACCAAAAAGTTTTAGATATTGGATCTGGTTGGGGAACACTTGCAATTGACATTGCAAAAAAAACAAAATCTTCGGTTACTGGAATTACACTTTCAGAAAATCAATTAAAATACAGTCAAGAAAAAGCTAAAGAATTAAATTTAGATAATCAAGTTGAATTTAAATTAATAGATTACAGACAATTGAATGAAAAATTTGATAGGATAGTCAGTGTTGGAATGTTTGAACATGTTGGCAAAAAATTCTATCAAACCTATTTTAATAGAGTATCTCAAATGTTAAAAAAGGATGGAGTAGCTTTGATACATACAATTGGATCAAATCTTCCACCTAGAGACCCACAGCCTTGGATAACAAAATATATATTTCCCGGCGGATATACCCCTAGTTTGAGCGAAATAGCGAGGCCAATAGAGGATTCTGGACTGATAGCTGCAGATATAGAGATTTTAAGGATGCACTATGCCCACACTTTAAGAAACTGGAAAGAAAGATTTTTATCAAAAAAAGAAGAAGTTTTAGAAATGTTTGATGAAAAATTTTTAAGGATGTGGGAATTTTATCTTACAAGTTGTGAAATGGCTTTTAAATGGGGAGATCAAGTTGTATTTCAACTTCAGCTAACTAAAGATATAAGATCTGTTCCTAATACTAGAGACTATATTTATTAAAAATTAGCTGATAAAGCTGTATTTCTTAAATGAAAAAAAAGAAAAAAAAAACTAAAAAAAAAAGTCTAAAAATAAAAGCTAAAAAATCAAAAAAAAAAATCAAATCAAAATTAAAAAAAAAAAGATCTAAATTAAAGAAAACAATAACAAGAAGATCAAATCAGAAAAAAAAAATAAAAAAAGTTAAGTTAAAGACAAGTTCTGAAAAGGGTATTATTTCAAGAACGGTAAGACTTGAGGAAGATTTAAAAAATAAGTTTTCTTTCAAATTTAGTTTTAATTTACTGGTGATTGATAAAATAATACAAAAATTTTTTCAAACTATAGAATTAAGATTAATTCGTTTTAAAGAGATAAGAGCTGAGGAAAAAAGACAAATTAAACTAGAGAAAATTGAGCAAGCAGAAAAAGAAAAAATTGAAATTGAAAAACAGAAGAAAGCAGATGAAGCTGCCTTCCTAAAAGAAAAAGAAATTCAGCTAAAACAAGAACAAAAATTAGAAAGAGAAAGAGCAAAAGATATAAAATTATTTTTAAGAAAAGAGCAGGCCATACTAAGAAAAGAGCAGGCGGAGAGACAAAAGAAATTTTTGCAAGAATTAAAATTAGAAAAACAAATAGAAAAGTTTAGAATAAGAGAGGTAAAAGAATTAGAACAACTAGAAAAATTAGCTTTAAGAGAAAAGAGAGAGGATTATTCAGGATTACAAGAGCGTATCGAAAAATTAAAATTAAAATATCAACAAATAAGAGATCAGAAAATAAGAGAACGAGTTGAAGCGTTAGGCGTAGAAACACAAGAAGGAGACGATAGAGCAAAATTACTTCAAAGAGAAAGGGAGTATACTTTAGCTAGGCAAAAAATTGAGTTTGCACTTGAAAGCTTTTACAGAAGTGCGAATAGTTTAGTTTTTCAACTTAACAAAAGATATATAACTAAACATATGTCTATCTTAAGATGCATAGACAGAAGATTCGAAACCGGAGAGATATTTATAAAATGGGATGAGACAATTGATGATGAGTGGTTAATACTAATTTATATTAAAAATAATTCTCCAAATGAAGGTATAGTCATTGAAGATAAAACAAATGAAGAAAAAAATATTTCACATGAATTTAAACCCAGTGAAATTTTTAAAGCCTCAGATTTAATGGTAGATTCATTAACCCAGCTGATTGCAAAAAAAAGATCAAAGAACAATTAAATTTGTTGGTCTTTGATAATTTTTTCGATTAACTTAATATTTTCCCCACTTTTGATTAATGGATAAATAGATTTTGCTTTTCTCAAGTCATCAACTGCTTTTTCATATTCCTTTAAGCTTAAGTATATTTGCGCTCGTCCTGATAATGCTCCAAAATGTCTTGGCTCTAGATCTAAAACTTTTTCAATATCATCTAACGATTTCTCATAATCCCCCAATATAAATAGTAATGTTGCTCTCTTATTCCAACCCTCCGCCCATTTTGGGTCTTCATTAATCACATCTGTAAATAGTTTTAATGCCATTCTATACTGCTGATGGTACATGGAATAAGTTCCGTTTTCTAATTTGTTCGTCAGATAATCATTGTTTGGGTGTCTTGTCCATTTATTCCAAATTTGATCCTCTAGCTTTTCTGCTTGTTGTAAATTTTTTGCATTAAGCAATTCTTTAAACAATATATTTAAATTGTCTGAATACACATTATTTGTACTTACAAATAAAAATATAATTATAAAACTTACATATTTTTTAATCACTGACATATACAGATACTCCTCTAGAATTAATGTCTACATCAAATTTTTTATGCAATGGTGGAAAAGCTCTTTGAGAACAATCCAGTCTATCACAAGTTCTACATGAAACCCCTACAGGTATCTCTGATTTTTTATCATTCAAATCTAAGTTTTCCGTATAAACAAAATCTCTTGCATATTTGGCTTCACATCCAAGTCCAATAGATAACATACTTTTTTTTTGTCCATATCTTCCTATACCTTTTTCAACAGTTCTTGCTATACATACATACTTTTCACCATTAGTCATTTTACTTACTGCAGCCTGTATAACACCAGGTCTAGAAAAAGCAGAATATACATTCCATCGAGGACAAGCACCACCATAACGTGGTATTTCTATACCTGACAATGAAAATCTTTTTGAAATATTACCAGCTACATCAACTCTCAAAAAATGAAATGGAACCCCAGGTAATTTTGGATCATTCAAACATGTTACTCTATGTGTGACTTGTTCGAACGAAGTTGCAAAAGTATTTTGCAATAACTCTAAATCATATTTAAGTTTTTTACATTCATAATGAAATAATTTGTAGGGCATTAAAATTGCTGCACCACAATAATTTAATAAAGCAACTTTTGTTAATTTTTTCGATTCTTCATTTGGATAATTAAAAGTATCAAGATAAGAATTTATTATGTCACTAGCCCCCTCTTGTGCAATTTGAGCTGCAGCATGTAATTTCTTTGTTTCCAAAGACAAATAATCAGACAATAGCAACTTTCTATTTTTGTTATCATAAATTTTTGAAAAGGGTTTTCCTTCCTCAGGAATTATATCTTGTACTTCAATTTTATACTCTGATTTTAAATAATCACATAAAGCAATATATCTTGTTCTATTATTTTGTTTTATTTGTTCAAAGATTTGATTTGCAAATTCCTCTAGTTTTGGAAAAAAATTTCTATTTTCTTGCAAAAAATCTGAAATTACTTCTCCAGGAAAGGAGTTTTTTCTATTATCAACAATTTTTCCTGAAAGTTTTTCAATTTTGTTAACCAATTCATGATCTTTTTTTTTCAAAATGTCTCCTAATCTTATTAGAGCTTTACCAATTTTTGGATTACTATTTGCTAGATCTTTAACTTCTGGACCAACTATATCCAAATCTTCAAAAAGTTGATCATCAAGCAATTCTGAAATTGTGTTGACCATATTGATATCTGATTTATTTGTTAGATCGCTAATGTTGATGCTTAACTCCTCACAAATTTTTAAAAGTAATTCCCCGTCAATTTTTCTTTTACCACCCTCGATTAAAGCTAAATAACTTGGTGAAATGTTAAGTTGTGAGGCTAGTTTGTTTGCCTGCATACCTAGCTGTCTTCTAAAAGCTTTTATTTTTGGACCAATGTTTAATTCTACTTGACTCATTTACTATTTGTAAACTTTGTAAATTATTATTTACAAAAAATTTATTGTATTTACTAGAATTTTAACATTTTTAGTGGATTTTGTAAATATTGTAAATTATAAAGTTTACATGGACAAAAATACTATAAAAAACATTGAAACTAGTTCTCAAACTACAAATCACCAAGAGCACCAAGAGCATAGAAGCAGAGGGGTTTATTTAAGAGATGACCACTGCGATTGGGGATCAAGTGGAATGAATGAGTTTACAGAAGAATATAACGAAAAGTAAAAAGAATTAGTTTTTTTAAAGGGGGAATAATGTCAGCCGAGAAAATCTCGTTCGAGTTGAAAAGATTTGCAGGAATACAAAGGGATTATAAGCCAGATGAAGTAGAAAGGCTAAGAGGATCTATTAGAATTGAGTATTCAATGTGTAAACAGCAATCTCAAAAACTCTGGAGATTGTTGAATACAGAGCCATATGTAAACACACTTGGGTCTTTGTCTGGAAACCAAGCTGTTCAACATGCAAAAGCAGGTTTAAAAGCGATCTATTTAAGTGGTTGGCAAGTTGCAGCAGATGCAAATAGTGCTGGTGAAATGTACCCTGATCAATCTCTATATCCTTATGATAGCGCGCCTAAATTAGTTGAGTCTATGAATAATTCCTTAATTAGAGCAGATCAAATTCAACATATGGAAATTGCAGATGGAGATATGAAAAGCAGCGAAAAAACTGATTACATGTTGCCAATTATTGCAGATGGCGAAGCAGGATTTGGTGGGCCGTTAAATGTATTTGAGCTAACAAAAAAATTTATAAAAGCTGGCGCAGCCGGAGTTCATTTTGAAGACCAACTAGCTAGTGAAAAAAAATGTGGACATATGGGTGGTAAGGTACTTGTTCCTACTGGAACCATGGTCCGAAATCTAAAAGCAGCAAGATTGGCAGCTGATATTGCCGACGTTCCTCTCATTATTCTTGCAAGAACAGATGCCAACGCTGCGAAACTAATAACAAATGATTTTGATGAAAATGACAAACCGTTTTTAACAGGAGAAAGATCACCTGAAGGCTTTTATTATGTAAAAGATGGTATTGATCAAGCAATCTCAAGGGGGTTAGCTTATGCACCTTATGCGGATTTAATATGGTGTGAAACTGCAACACCTAATTTAGAAGAAGCAAAAAAGTTTGCAGATGCAATACATGCAAAATTTCCTGGAAAGATGTTGGCTTATAATTGCTCTCCATCATTTAATTGGAAGAAACATTTATCTGATGATGAGATTGCAACATTTCAAACTAAAATTGGAATGATGGGATATAAATTTCAATTTATAACTTTAGCAGGTTTCCATACGCAAAATATTGCTATTTTCGAGCTTGCAGAAAAGTATAAAAAGGAAGGTATGACTGCTTACTCTAGAATACAACAAAATGAATTTGCTAGAGAAAAAGACGGATATACCAGTGTTAAACATCAACGAGAAGTTGGCACTTCTTATTTTGATGCAGTTTCCAATACAATAAGTTCTGGAAAGAGCTCCACAACAGCAATGGAAGGATCAACAGAATCTGAGCAATTTTAATTACTCTTTAGCTTTTGGATTTGATCCCAGGCTGAATTAATAGCTCTCATTTTCTTTTTACTTTCCTCAATAACTTCCTGAGGAACTCCTTTACTTAGAAGTAAGTCAGGATGATGTTCTTTGCTTAATTTTAAATATCTTTTTCTAATATCTGTAAGATTATCATCAGGTTTGCTCTCTAATACCACATATGGATTGAGTTTATCTGATGATTTTCTACCCTCAACTATTCCATTGAACTGGGCATTACTAAGACCAAATAATTGAGAAACATGTTGTATCATTCTAAATTCTTGATCACTTATATTTCCATCAGCTTCTGCAATATAAAATAATATATTTATGACTTCTTCCAATACATTTATATTTCCTTGATAAATCTGAGCTATTTGTTTTGCATATGGCTCGTAACCAGTGCTTTCTTCTTTAGCTTTATTAAAAATTTTTCCAACTTGATCTAATTCATGTTCTGGAATTTTGAGTTTATCTTTTACTGCTATTAGTTCCTCTCTACTAACCTGACCGTCTGCTTTACTCAGTTTCGCTGATAAAACTATAAGAGCTAATGCAAAAACTTGTTGAGGTTGTGCAAAAGATTTAAATGATGATCTTGATCTTGATACTTTTCCACCAATTAAGGAACCTAATAGCATTCCAAACGGCCCTCCTAAAGAAAAACCGATCATCCCACCAATTAAACTTCCCCAGATAGACATATAAAAAAAATTTAATATAATTTAATATATTTATGTTCTCAACTTTTTTAGTTTTAACATTTTTATTTTTAATGTTTATGTGGTCTTTGGCTTGGGTAAATTATTACAATAAACTAGATAAAAGATTTGGTTCGTCTTTATGGAGATGGAGTTATGATTATCCAGTGCCAGGTGATAGAGATATTTCTTTTCTCGATGATAAAAAATTTGTTATTTTAAGAAGAAAGAGGAATAGAGCGGTTACAGTTATGTATTTTATTTTATTTTTCTCTTTTTTTATATTTTTATCTTTTGTAACCCAGATTTTATACGCTATTCAACATTAGTTTAATTGGTGTCTATTTTTTAAATACAAAAAAAACGCTACAATTTCATATCCGACATAAAATAATTGGTAAATGACCGGGAGTTTAAAAAATTTATAAAGAAACTTATATTTTGGAATACTTTTCCAAATAAGTAAAAAAGCATCAATACCTACATAGATTTTTCCATCTTGTTCTACATGAAGTCTTCTTAGAAGCTCTTTATCAGTTTTTTTTGTTTCTAATTCAGCATTTTTATTTTTAGTTATGTCTATCCAATTCAAATTTTCTATGTTTTCTTTCTTATAAATATTAATTTCTGCTCTGCAGATTTTGCATGAATTGTTAAAAAAAACCTTCATAATTAAACTATATTTGAATATTTTATTTTTACAAATGTGCCAAATAAGCAGTTGATATATTATTAATCACTACTACATTCTTCAAATGTCAAATTTCTTCAAAGAAACAGATATAGATACATCGCAAGCTGAAGCAATTGTTACTGAAACCTTAAAAAATTGTGATGACGGAGAATTATATTTGGAAAATCATAAATCTGAGTCTATTGTTTTAGACGATAATAAAATAAAGAGTTCAACTTATAATTCTGATCAAGGATATGGTTTCAGAGCTGTGACAGGAGAGGTTGTTGCCTACTCTCATTCTAATGATATTTCAAAGGAGTCATTAAGAAAATCAAGCGATAATTTAAAAGATACATTAAAGTCAAAAAAAGGGACCTATAATCATGAAATTCCTAAAACTAACAACAAATATTACGAAAATATTAATCCTATTGAAAGCAAGACTTTCGACTCAAAGATAGATTTGCTGAGCAGTGTTAATAACTATTTAAGATCAAAAGGCTCAATTGTAAATCAAGTAACTGCAAATTTTTTAGGTGAACATAAATCAATAGAAATTATTAGGTCTGATAATCAAGTCTTGAAAGATGATAGACCATTAGTCAGATTCAACGTTTCTGTCGTACTAGAAAAAAATGGAAAAAAAGAGACAGGTGTTTATGGAGTTGGAGGAAGACAAAGTTATGATGATTATCTAAAAGATGGAAGCTGGAAAGATGTTTGTGATGAAGCTTTTAGAATCGCAAATGTGAATTTAGAAAGCAAACCAGCGCCAGCAGGAGAAATGAAAGTTGTTTTAGGTCCTGGATGGCCGGCTATTTTAATTCACGAAGCAATCGGCCATGGTCTTGAGGGAGATTTCAATAGAAAAAAAACTTCAGCTTTTCATAATTTAATGGGGCAGCAAGTAGCCAGTGAAGGAGTTACGATTGTAGATGACGGCACCTTACATCAAAGAAGAGGAAGTTTAACGATAGATGATGAAGGAACGCCTACTGAAAATACAGTTTTAATAGAAAATGGAATTTTAAAAAACTATATGCAAGACCGTTTAAACGCTCGTTTGATGGGAACTAAGTCAACAGGTAGTGGAAGAAGAGAAAGTTATAAACATGTGGTTTTACCAAGAATGAGAAACACAATGATGCTGTCAGGTAAATATTCACAAGATGAAATGATAAGTTCAGTTGACAAAGGTATTTTTGCTGTAAGTTTCGGAGGAGGGCAAGTAGACATAACTTCAGGAAAATTTGTCTTTAACTGCACAGAAGCATACGAAATTAATAATGGTAAAATTGGATCACCAATCAAAGGTGCTACATTAATTGGAGATGGGCCATCAATTTTAAAAGAAGTTTCATTAGTGGGTAATGATATGAAATTAGATCCAGGTATTGGAACATGTGGGAAAGCTGGACAGGGTGTTCCAGTAGGAGTAGCTCAGCCATCAATTCTTATAAATAAGATGACTGTTGGTGGAACAAAACTTTAATCTAAATGATAAGGGATCAGGAATTTTTAAGAGATATAGCGTCTTATTGTATTGAAAACTCTAAAAAACTAGGAGCTACGGATGTGGGTGTAAAAGTAATTCACTCTGTTTCAGAAAATGTTAGTTTTAGAAATAAAAAATTAGACGAGTCAAATAGAGCAGATAGTTTTGCTGTCAATTTAACTACTTATATAGAGAAAAAAAAATCAAGCATTAATTCATCAGATTTATCTAAATCAAACTTAGAAAAACTAATAGAACGTTGTATTGATGCTACAAAAATTACTCCATCAGATGAAAATAATTCGTTACCAGATAAAGATTTAATGTCTAAAGAGGTAAGAGACCTTAATCTCTATGATGAAACGCATTATCCAAATGATAAAAAGATTGAATTTTTAAAAAATGTTGAAGAAACAGCATCAACGGACGAAAAAATAGTTAATACTGAAGCTGGTTTTACCGAAAATAAAAATAATTTTATACTCGCAAACAGTAATGGTTTTTTAGGTGGATACAAAACCTCAAATTTTTCATCTTCATGCGTAGCTGTATCAAGAATTAATGGTGCAATGGAAAGAGATTATGAGTTTGGTAGCACAAGATTCTTGGAAGATATGATGGAACCAGAAGAAATTGGAAAAATAGCTGCCGACAAAGCAATAAAAAAGTTAGGACCAAAAAAAATTAAAAGTGAAAAAATTGGCGTTATATTCGATAAAAGAATTTCCAAAGGAATATTAAGCACACTAGCAAGTGCAATTAGTGCGAGTGCTATTGCAAGAGGAACTTCTTTTTTAAAAGATCAAATCAATTCTGAAGTTTTTCCAAATTCAATTAATATCATCGATGATCCAAAAATTGAAAAAGGATTAGGCTCCCAAAACTTTGATAGCGAAGGTGTTGAAACCAATTCTTTGAAACTAGTTGAGAATGGTATTTTAAAAAATTATTTAATTGATACTTATTATGGTAAAAAATTAAATTTAAAATCTAATGGTAGATCTGGAGGAACAACAAACTTATACTTTGAAAACGGTACCTTAAGTTTTAAGGATTTGTTAAATTCAGAAAAAAAATTTTTATACATAACAGAGACTATAGGCCATGGAGGAAATATCATTACTGGAGATTACTCAGTTGGAGCTTCGGGATTTATGGTTGAGGATGGAGAATTGACTTACCCAGTAAGTGAAATAACTATAGCTGGGAATTTTAAGGAAATGTTTAAGAATATTACTTTGGCAAATGATTTAGAGATGAAGTACTCAACAAATGCTCCTACTTTGTTGATTAATCAAATGACAGTAGCAGGAAAATAATTATTGAATTTTTTTTAGTCTATATTCCCATAGACCCATTCTCTTATAAGCCACTTTTATAATCAATGCTTTTTTTTTATCGTACCATATTTCAAAATTTAATTTTTTATCATCAGGTAGATTTGAGTTGGTAGAAAAAAGTCTAAAATGTTCTACATCATATTCTTTATTATAAAGTTTAATTTTTTCTTTTCCTAAAAATTCTATGTTTTGTTTTTTTACACTTCCAGATAATGGACTTATTTGTGTCTCAGTTTGTAAAATTCTATGATTCCACCAATGACCAATTATATTTTCTCTATCCGCCTCACCCTTATATGATGATCCATCAATTATAAACTTCTCTTTTTTTTCATCAAAAATTAAATTTACATATTTTCTCTTATTGTTTTGAAATGTTTCTGAGTTAAATGAAATTAATTGGTCTCCAATATATTCTTCAGTACCTCTACTATTTATAGAGAATACTGTAACACCCAATAATTTCACTTCAAAATTGGTTGTATTTTTTACAATAAATTTATTTTCTTCTTTTTTAAATGTGAAAATACTTTCTCCAATTTTTTCATCATCTTTAAATATCTCCATTTCTATATTTGAATAATTTTTATAGTGATCAGTATGTGCTTGCAAAAAAAGAGGAGATAAAACTAACAATATTACTAAGAATTTTCTCATTACTTCACGTTATTTTAATTAACTTGTTTGAACTTTATATAGAATTTTTACGTTTAAAAGATAAATAGTCTAAAGAATTATGTTTTTAACCATAAAAAATATACCCTCAAAATCTTGGAGCTCAGAAAAACCTTTAAATTTTAAACCTAAATTTAGAACTTTTTTACTTTTATGTGTTGGTTTATCTTTATTTGGGTTGGGAGAGGGTCTCTTATTAGTTTCTACTACTGGTAATTCTCCATGGTCTGTTCTTGCAGAAGGTTTATCAAACATATTAAATATTTCGATCGGATTATCTACATTCATAATAAGTATTATTGTTTTAGGGTTTTGGTTTCCACTAAAACAAAAACCAGGAATAGGTACAATTCTAAATATTTTAATTATAGCAGCGATAATCGATTTGACACTTTTTCTTTTTGATCCTCCTTTAGCTACTTCTTCAAAATATATTCTTGCTGTATTTTCTGTTTTGCTTGTCGGTCTAGGAAGTGGGATATACTTAATTGCAAATTTAGGCCCTGGTCCTAGAGATGGATTGATGACAGGTCTAACAAAAAAAACTCAACTTCCTATTGCTTTAATTCGAGCTACTTTGGAAATTTCAGCTGTTATATCTGGTTGGTATTTGGGAGGAACTGTTGGTTTGGGCACTATAATATTTGCATTTGGGATAGGTCCTGCTGTAGCTTTAGGAATTTATATTGTGGATAAAGTTACGAAGTAAATGTTTTTAGTGGACAATTAGTCGATTGTTAATACTGAATAAAAATTGTAAATATAAATCATGTCTATAAAAAATTGGATGAAAGAATCAGCGAATATACTATTTGACGATAGTAAAAATGATTTAAGAGCACTTCCCAAAACTGTGAGACTACAAATATTATTAGTTTTAAGTTTTATATGGACAACAGTATTTAGTTTATACGTATTTTCATATGCCACTTTTGCATTTGGTTGGGCAGGGACATATGTTGCTCATATAGGTTTAATATTTGCTGTTTATTATACTTTTAAACAATTTCATAGAGCTGAAGCAAAAGCTGTTAGCGTTTTTAAGACAAAAAATTTTGATCCATTTAAAATCATGACAATTGTTTTTGTTATAGTTTTTATTTTTGTTTTTTCTAAAGGTATTGAAGTATTGACGAGAACAAACTCTTACTCAATTCCATATGACGGACCTACTAAATCAGCATTTGAAAAGTGGCTGCCATTTACCAAAAATAAATCTGAATAATAATTTTTTTAAGAAGCTTCTGATAATTTAGAGAGTTTTTTTCTCTCATGAGGATCAAGCACAGCTTTCCTTAATCTGCATGAATTTGGTGTAATTTCTAGTGCTTCATCAGAGTTTAACATACTCAATTGTTCAGCAATCGACATCTTTCTTACAGGAGTTAAAACAACATTTTCATCTGTTCCCTGTGTTCTCATATTTGTGAGTTTTTTACCTTTCATGACATTTATAATCATATCACCAGGTTTTGGTGACAATCCTACAATCATACCCGAATAAACTGGGTCGTTATGAGTGACAAACATTTCTCCTCTTGCCTGTAAATTATAAATTGCAAAAGCTACTGCTTTTCCTTGTTCCATAGAAATTAATGCACCATTTCTTCTGCCTTCCATATCTCCCTCAAATTTTCCATAAGAATGGAATATTCTGTTTATTACTCCTGTTCCTTTAGTTAGAGTAAGAAATCTACTGGTGTATCCCATTAAACCTCTAGTTGGTGCATGAAAGATTAATCTTTTTTTATTTTTTCCAGTATCTTTAAGATCTATTAATTTTCCTTTCCTTTTATTCATGGAGTCTATAACTTTAGAAGAGAATTCTTCGTCAAGATCCATAGTAATTTCTTCTATCGGTTCTAATTTTTCACCTTTTTCATTTTTTTGAAATAAAACTTTAGGAGGGCTTACCGTCATTTCAAATCCTTCACGTCTCATTTGTGTTAATAATATTTCTAACATTAATTCTCCTCTTCCACTTATTTCAAATGAGTCTTTGTTTTCATTTTCTGAAAAAGAAATTCCAACATTATTTTGAGCCTCTTGAACTAATCTCTCTCTAATTTGAGTACTTGTAAGTTTTTTACCTTCAGTACCAGCTAGTGGAGAACTATTTACTGTTATTTTAATAGATATCGTTGGAGGATCAATTGGGGTTGCTTGGATTGGTGTATCTAACTCAGTATCACATATGGTATCAGCTACATTTGCTTTTTCTAATCCAGCGATAACTACAATATCTCCAGCTTCACCAACTTCTATTGGAACTTTTTTTGTCCCCTCGTATCTAAATATTTTAGTTAACCTTCCCTCATCAACTTTTTCTCCATCAAGATTAATTGCCTTGATTTGTTGGTTTGCTTTTGCAGTACCTTGTGAAATTCTACCAACTAAACTTCTACCCAAAAAACTGTCCGCATATAAAAGAGTCGAAAGCATTGCAAAAGGCTTGGACTTGTCAAATTCTGCTGGCTTAACATGTTCTATTACTAGATCTAATAATGGATTTAAATTATCTCTTGGACCATCTATTTCTTTGGATGCCCATCCAGATCTTCCACTTGCGTAAATAACTGGAAAGTCTAGTTGCTCCTCGTTGGCATCTAAGCTGACAAATAAGTCAAAAGTCTCATTTAAAACTTCATCGGCCCTTTGGTCAGCTTTGTCTAATTTATTAATAACTACTATTGGTTTAAGGCCTTGTTTAAGTGCTTTAGCTAATACAAATTTAGTTTGAGGCATTACCCCTTCGGCTGAATCTATTAACAATAACGCACCATCAGCCATACTAAGAACTCTTTCAACTTCTGCAGCAAAATCTCTGTGTCCAGGTGTATCAATAATATTAATTCTAGAATCTTTCCAATTTATGGAAGCTGGTTTGGCAAGAATTGTAATACCTCTTTCCTTTTCAAGTTCTCCGGAGTCCATTAGTCTTTCATCAACAATTTCATTTTCTCTAAAAGAACCACTCTGTTTCATTAAGTTATCGATCAAAGTAGTCTTGCCATGGTCAACGTGAGCAATTATGGTGATGTTACGTATTGATGTTGTCATTTGCGCGTTCTTATATATTCAAAAAATTTTTTTTCAATTCAAAAAAAAAGGGCAGTAAAAACTGCCCTTTTTGAATTTTTCCTTTAGTAAAATTGGGATTACATTCCCATTCCACCCATACCGCCCATACCACCCATTCCTCCAGGGGGCATACCAGCTCCACCAGCATCTTTTTCTTCAGGTTTGTCTGCAATCATGGCCTCAGTTGTTACTAACAACCCAGATATAGAAGCAGCATCTTGAAGCGCTGTTCGTACAACTTTAACTGGATCAATAATACCTTCTTTAAACATATCAACATATTGCTCTGATTGTGCATCGTAACCATTGCTAGGCTTGTTGGTTTCTAATAATTTACCAACAACTACTGAACCATCAACACCTGCATTTGTTGTGATTTGTCTAATAGGTGCTTGCAAAGCGCTTTTGACAATTTCTACACCAGCTTTTTGATCATCACCTTTTACTTTTAGGCTATCAAGTTCTTTTGAAGCATAAAGCAATGCACATCCACCACCAACAACAATACCTTCTTCAACTGCTGCTCTTGTAGCGTTTAATGCATCCTCAACTCTATCTTTTCTTTCTTTAACTTCTACTTCAGTAGCTCCACCAACTTTTATTACAGCTACACCACCTGCTAATTTAGCAAGTCTCTCTTGTAGTTTTTCTCTATCATAGTCTGATGTTGTTTCCTCAACTTGAGCTTTGATTTGAGCACACCTTGCTTCAATATCGGATTTTTTACCCGCACCGCTCACAATTGTACTATTCTCTTTATCAACTTTTACACGTTTTGCAGATCCAAGATCATTGAGTTTAACATTTTCAAGTTTGATACCTAAGTCTTCCGAGATAACTTGTCCACCTGTAAGAATTGCAATATCTTCTAACATTGCTTTTCTTCTATCTCCAAAACCAGGTGCCTTAACAGCAACAACTTTTAAACCACCTCTAAGTTTGTTAACAACAAGTGTTGCTAGTGCCTCTCCTTCGACATCTTCTGAAATTATCATTAATGGTCTACCTGCTTGTACAACTGCTTCTAAAAGTGGAACCATTGGTTGAAGATTTGTTAATTTTTTTTCGTGAAGAAGAATTAGTGGATTTTCTAACTCTGTAGTCATTTTATCACCATTAGTAATAAAATATGGAGATAAATATCCTCTATCGAATTGCATACCTTCAACAACATCAAGCTCTGTTTCAATTCCCTTTGCTTCTTCAACAGTAATTACTCCTTCGTTACCAACCTTCTGCATAGCTTTTGAAATCATTGCACCAATTTCTTTGTCACCGTTGGCTGAAATTGTACCGACTTGTGCAATTTCATCACTGTCTTTAACTTTTTTTGCAGATGAAATTAATTTATTTTTTACATGATCCACAGCAGCATCAATCCCTCTTTTAACATCCATTGGGTTCATCCCTGCTGTTACATACTTACATCCTTCTTTAACAATTGCTTGAGCTAAAATTGTTGCAGTTGTTGTCCCGTCACCAGCTTCATCGTTAGTTTTGCTAGCAACTTCTTTAACCATCTGTGCACCCATATTCTCAAACTTATCATCAAGATCAATTTCTTTTGCAACTGAAACACCATCTTTAGTTGTTCTTGGTGCACCATAAGATTTGTCGATAACAACATTTCTTCCTTTTGGTCCAAGAGTAACTTTTACAGTGTTGGCAAGTATATCAACTCCCTTTAACATTGATGCTCTAGCATCTGAATCAAATTTTACTATTTTAGCCATTTAAACTCTCCTTATTATTTATTTACCTGTTGCAATACCCATAATGTCAGATTCTTTCATTATGCTGTACTCTTTACCATCAATTTTAACTTCTGTTCCTGACCACTTACCGAATAAAACTTTGTCACCTACTTTAACGTCCATAGGTATTAGTTTTCCATCTTCAGTTTTTGCGCCTCCGCCGACAGCAACAACTTTACCTTCTTGAGGTTTTTCTTGAGCTGTATCTGGAATAATTATGCCACCAGCAGTTTTTTCGCTGCTATCTAAGACTTCTATTAAAACACGGTCATGTAACGGTTTAAACTTCATACGAATTCTCCTTTAAATAAGCAGTCATATAGAGACATATTTAATAATTTTCAAGATCTTGAATAAAAATTATGGTTTAAAAAACTCAAGAATTAAGCTTATTTTTAAGCTATACCTCAAGCATGCCCCAAAACTTAGACAAAGATGGATTAAGATCTAAAATAAACAGTTATGAATTATTTTTTATCGACATTTGGGGAGTGATCCACAATGGCTTACAAATTTTTGAGGATTCTATTGAAGTATTAGAAAATTTAAAAAAAAATAATAAAGAGTTTGTATTACTTACCAATGCGCCAAGACCAAATTCTACGGTTATTGATTTTTTGAAAAAAATGGGGCTCAAAAAATTTTATGAAAATGTATACACCTCGGGAGAAGCTTCATTAAAATATTTAATGGAAAATTTTGTAAATGCAAAATTTTATCACATTGGACCACCAAGAGATTTTGACTTATTTAAAAGATTTGAACAAAATAAAGTTAGCAATATTAATCAAGCTGATTACTTTATTTGCACAGGGTTATTTGAAGATCATGAGACAAATCTTGAATATTATGAGGATTTACTTGAAAAATTTTCAAATAAAAAATTTGTCTGCACAAATCCAGACCTAATTGTTGATAGAGGTAATGTTAGAGAGTTTTGTGCTGGATCTGTTGCAAAAATATTTGAGGAAATTGGTGGAAAAGTAATTTACTTTGGAAAACCTTATCCTCCAGTTTATAATTTATCTGCTAAAATAAATGGTAAAAATGTTTTATGTATCGGAGATAATTTAAACACAGATATAAAAGGAGCTAATATTCAAAATTTTGATAATTTGTTAATAACTAGTGGTATACATAAAAAAGAATTAAGTAGTCTTAATATTGATAAATTAGAAAAAAAATATGGAGTGAGTGTGAATTATACCCAAACAAAATTAAAATGGTGAACAAAATTAAAATTTACAAAAATTTCAAGATTTTAAGAAAACATCAAAATGCAATGATATTAATTGGTAATTTTGATGGCTTACACTTAGGCCATCAAAGATTATTCAAAGAAGCAAAAAAATATAAAAAAAAATATAATTCAAAAATCGGAGTAGTTACTTTTGATCCAATACCAAAAATGTATTTTGATAAAAGTATTACGAATTATCGACTTTCAAATCTTAATCAAAAGAGCAAATATTTTAGTGATTATAAAGTAGATTTTTTAATAAATAAAAAATTTGATAAAAAATTCTCCAAAATATCTTGTCATAATTTTATTAAAAATATTTTATGCAAAAAGTTAAGTGCAGATTATATTTTTGTTAGTAATAATTTTAGATTTGGAAATAAGAGAGAGGGAGACGTAAATTTATTAAAAAGATTTCAAAAAAAATATAATTACAAATTAATTAATCCAAAACCGTTGTATAAAAAAAATAAAATTATTTCCTCAACATTAATTAGAAAATTAATTGAAAATGGTAATTTAAAAATTGCAAATCAACTTTTATCAAGAAATTGGTCAATAGAAGGTGTTGTGGAAAAGGGTAGAATGATGGGAAGAAAAATTGGCTTTCCTACATGCAACATAAATATAAAAAATTATGTAATACCAAGAGTAGGAGTTTATGCAGTTGATGTTTATATCGAAAAAAACAGAAAAAAGATCAAAGGAATAGCAAATATTGGGTATAGGCCTACTTTTAATCAAAAAAAATTATTATTAGAGGTAAATTTATTTAAATTTTCTGGAAATCTTTATAATAAAAATCTAACTATTAATTTTACAAAATTTATTAGAGGAGAAACAAAATTTAAAAATATTGATGCTTTGAAAAAACAAATAAATAAAGATATCAAAGTTGCTAAAAGATAAAATTTCATGAGCAAGGAACATATAAATTTACCTAAAACAAAATTCTCAATGAAGGCAAACTTGCCAAATAAAGAGCCAAATTACATTGAATTTTGGAAGAAAATTGATCTTTACAATTTGTTAAGACAAAAAAGTAAAGGGCAAGAAAAATTTGTACTTCATGATGGGCCTCCATATGCAAATGGAAATATTCATATGGGTACTGCTTTAAATAAAATTTTAAAAGATATAATTACAAAATTTCATCAAATGGATGGCAAAGACTCAGTTTATGTTCCCGGATGGGATTGCCATGGTTTGCCCATTGAGTGGAAAATTGAAGAACATTACAAAAAGAATAAAAAAAACAAAAATGATGTTCCAATTATTGAATTCAGAAAAGAATGTAGAGAATTTGCAAATAAATGGATAGACGTCCACAAGGGAGAATTTACAAGACTTGGGGTAATCGGTGATTGGGAAAATTACTATTCAACAATGTCATTTGATGCTGAAGCTCAAATAGTTAGAGAGCTTGGAAAATTTCTTAAAGAAGGAAGCCTTTATAGAGGTTACAAGCCAGTTCTTTGGTCAACTGTTGAAAAAACAGCTTTAGCTGATGCTGAGGTTGAATACATGGATCATGTTTCAGATACGATTTATGCAGCATTCAAAGTGAAAGTTACAAATTTTGATATAATTAAAGATGCTGATGTAATAATTTGGACGACAACACCATGGACTATTCCTGCAAATAAAGCTTTAGCTTACAATGCTGGCTTAGAATATGTTTTACTTGAAATAAACGATAAAAAAAATTTTATTGATAGAAAAATTATAATTGCAAAGGACCTACTAGAACCTTTTAAAAAAGAAACTTCTATTGAAAATATAAAAGTTTTAAACGAATTTTTAGGAAAAGATTTAAAAGGAACAATTTGTAGCCATCCATTTTCTAAAATGGGATATGATTATGATATACCAATGCTTGAAGCTAATTTTGTTACTACTGAACAAGGTACGGGTATCGTACACTGCGCCCCTAGTCATGGACCAGATGATTTCAACCTCTGTTTAAATAACAATATTAAAGCAATTGAAACAGTTGATGGTGATGGAAAATATACAAATGAAATTAAACATTTTGAAGGTTTACATATTTTTAAGGCCAATAACTTAATTATTGAAAAATTAAATGAGCAAAAAAATTTAGTAACAAATGGAAAACTTACTCACTCTTATCCTCATTCTTGGAGATCAAAAGCTCCACTAGTTCATAGAGCAACTCCACAATGGTTTATTTCTATGGAAAGCCATGGATTAAGAGATAAAGCATTAAAAGCCATCGATAATACAGATTTTTATCCTTCCAAAGGAAAAGAAAGAATAAAATCAATGATTGAAACTAGACCTGATTGGTGTGTATCAAGACAGAGAGTTTGGGGTGTGCCGTTACCGATTTTTATTTCAAAAAAAACAGGAGAAGTTTTAGTTGATGATGAAGTTTTTGAAAATATTGCAAAAATTTACGAAAAAGAAGGATCTGATTGTTGGTTTAATGAAGATTATCAGATATTTCTTGGAGATAATTATAAAGCAGAAGATTATGAAAAATTATCAGATATAGTTGAGGTTTGGTTTGATAGTGGATCCACTCATTCTTTTGTCTTAGAAAAAAGAGATGACCTTAAATGGCCTGCATCGATGTATTTAGAGGGTTCAGATCAACATAGAGGATGGTTTCATTCTTCATTACTAGAGTCATGCGGAACAAGAGGTGTTGCTCCATTTGAAAGCATTCTTTCTCATGGTTTTGTCGTAGATGGAAAAGGTCTAAAAATGTCAAAATCAACAGGTAACGTAATTGCTCCACAAGATATACTTAAAAAATACGGAGCTGATATATTAAGAATTTGGGTTGCATCTTCAAATTATGCTGAGGATCTTAGAATAGATTATTCAATTTTAGATCAACACGCAGAGTCTTATAGAAAAATTAGAAACACGTTCAGATATCTTTTAGGAAATATTCAAGATCAATATGAAAATCTCGCTTTCGAAAAAGTTGAAATTGAAAGCTTTGATTTACTTGAAAAATTTATGCTTCACAGAATCTATATAATAAATGAGAATTTTAAAAATAATTTTAAAGTTTATAACTTTCACAACTTATATAAAGAATTACTAAATTTTTGTACAGTTGAGCTTTCAGCCTTTTATTTTGATATTAGGAAAGATACCTTATATTGTGACGCTTTAAATTCTGACAAAAGAAAGAACTGTATAACTCTTTTAAATATTATTTTACAATGTCTTCTTAAATGGTTTGCACCAATATTATCATTTACAACTGAAGAAATTTATCAATTAATTAAGAAAGAAGATGACCATCAAAGTATACATTTACAAAATTTTGTTTTAGTACCAGGATCCTGGAAAAATGAAAAGCTTAGTTCAGATTGGGATTATGTTAAAAAAATTAGAGACGAGGCAAATATTTCAATTGAGAATATGAGAGCTGAAAAGTCAATTGGTTCTAGTTTAGAAGCAATGATTGAAATAAAGTTAAATAAAGAATTTTACGATAAGGCAAAAAATATTAATTTTTCTGAAATTTGCATCACTTCATCTGCCTCTATAATTAAAGATGAAAATTTAAAAAATAGTATTGATGTTATTGCAAAAAAAGCTCAAGGAAATAAATGTCCTATTTGTTGGAAAATTTTTGAGTCGAGTTGTGAAAGACCAAATTGTGGACTTTTAAATACAAATGGGAAATGAAAAATTAAATAAACTTCTTATCGGTTTTATAATTTTAGTTGCATGTTTTGCGTTTGATAGATTTTCGAAAATATATATTCTAAATATTTTAAATAATGAAGGACAAGTTGATTTTTATATAAATCAATACTTAAACATTTATTTGGTTTGGAATACAGGTATTGGATTTGGTTTATTTTCGTCAGAAGACAATCTTTTCTATAACTTATTTACTACAATAATTATTATTATAAACATTGTAATATTGTATTTTGCTTTTATTGAAACAAAAATTAAATCATTTTTTTTAATGATTATATTAGGTGGTTCTTTAGGTAACTTGTTTGACCGTGTTTATTACAGAGCTGTTCCAGACTTTATAGATTTAAATTATGCAGGATATCATTGGTTTATTTTTAATGTAGCTGATATTTTTATAACAATTGGTATTATATGCCTTATTTTATCTGAATTTATATTTTATAAAAAAAAAGATGAAAAAAATTAAATTAAATCTAATTTTACTAATTATTTTAGCGCCCTTATTAACTTTTTGTGGTGGGGTTAGAGATGCTTTAGAAGGAAAAAAGAGATCTGAACAAAGTGACGAATTTTTGGTTAAGAAAAAAAATCCACTACAAATGCCACCAGACATGAATAAGCTTCCCGCACCAGGAGATGATTTAGAGATAAAAAGTCAAACAAATAATGATGAAGTTAAAGATTTACTTAAAATAAAAGAAAACAATAATTCTGAAGACACAAGTAGCGGATCAGATTTATTAAATAATATGAAAAAGAAAATACAGTAATTGATGGAGACAAATCATATTATTTACAAAAATTTTAATAATAAAAATAAAAAATTAAATAAAAAAAAACTTATTGACTTCCTAAAATTTAAAATTTTAATTAAAAAGTATCCATTATTAAAATCTCTAACAAATAGTTATAATTATTCATTTAAGAAAAAATATCTTCTTAATTTAAAAAAGTATGATGAGTTTAATTTAATAGGTATGGGTGGATCAATTTTAGGTACGCAATCTATATATGATTTTCTTAATCATAAAATTAAAAAAAAATTTTTCTTTTATAATAATCTACAGAACTTAAAAATTACAAATTCAAACAAAAAACGCTTAAATATAATTGTATCAAAATCAGGTAATACCCTAGAAACATTATCAAATTTAAACTTAATTTTAACAAAAGAAAAAAGAAATAAAAATTTAATAATCACGGAAAATAAAGATAATATCCTAAGAGCTATGGCGAATAAACTGAGATCTGATGTAATTGACCATAAAAATTACATTGGAGGAAGATATTCAGTATTATCTGAAGTTGGAATGGTCCCGGCAGAATTGATGGGCTTAAATGAAAAAAAATTTAAACGATTAAATTATCTAATAAAAAATAAAACATTTATTAATTTTTTAATTGAAAATGTCTCTTCAATTTACTCAAATATTATTAAAGGAAAAAAAAATTGTGTAATTTTAAATTATGATGAAAAATTAAATAATTTTTTGAAATGGTACCAGCAATTATCTGCTGAAAGTTTAGGAAAAAAGGGTAAGGGCTTCTTTCCTATAATCTCTACAATGCCAAAAGACAATCATAGTCTTTTACAACTATATTTAGATGGCCCAAAAAATAATTTTTTTAGTTTTTTTTTCTCTAGAGATAGAAACCAATTTAAATTTAATAATGCTTTTATAATTGATGGATTAGAACATTTAAAAAAGAAAAGTTTGGATCAAGTAATGTATGCTCAAAAAAAAGCTACGCAAAATGTATTTAATAAGAAAAAATTATCATTTAGAAGTTTTGAAATTAAAAATAAAAGTGAGGAAACTTTAGGTGAACTATTTACATTTTTTATTTTAGAAACACTAATGCTAAGCTCCTTATTAAATGTAAATCCAATTAACCAACCTTCTGTTGAATTGATTAAAATAGAAACAAAAAAAATCCTAAAATAGTAATTTACCAAATATTATTTTTGATAAACCATATTTTTTTTCTCTAAGAACTTTAAAATCTTCTATAAAATTTTCTTTAAATTTCTTATTTCTATGTATTACTATTAATGTGCTTTTGTGAGCAATTTTTAAGTCTAAAATTTTCCTTAATAATTTATTTATATTTTTATCTTTAAATGGTGGATCCAAATAAATTAAATTAATTTTTTCATTATCTATATTTTCTTTAGAAATTTCATATGCGTTTATTTCCTTGATGACTGAATCTTTATCAATTTCTAACTCCTTAATATTTTTTTCTAAAATTTTCAAAGAGGGTTTGTAATTTTCAAAAAAAAAAACTTTTTTTACTCCTCTAGACAAACACTCAATGCCAAACGAACCAGAACCGGAAAATAAATCTAAAACTACGTCATTTTTGAATTTTATTTTTTCATTCTTAGAATGCTCTAAGATATTAAATATCGACTCTCTAACCATATCTTTTAAAGGTCTTGTTGTTTTATCTGTAGGATTATGAATTAATTTCCCTCTTAGTTTTCCACCAATTACTCTCATTTATCTATGACTTTATGACCTATATCTGATCTATAAAAACCATCTTCCCAATTTAATTTCTTAATCTGATTGATGATTTCTTTTCTGCTTGTTAAATAACTATCTGAGATATTAACAAAATTTATTACCCTACCACCAACTGCTACAATTTTGTTTCCAGAACTTTTTGTTCCTGCATGAAAAATAAAATTATCTTTAGTTGATTTGAATTCTTTTAAATTTTTAATTTCAACATTCTTATTATATTTTTCAGGATATCCCTTTGAGCATAAAGCAATGCATATACTTTTTTTATTTTTCCATTTTATTTCGTGGGTCTTTAATTTTGAATTACAACAAGCATATATTATTTCCAATAAATCACTGTCAACCAAAGGTAATATAGTTTGGCATTCAGGATCACCCATCCTGACATTATATTCAATTAGGTATGGTTCATTGCTTTTTATCATTAAGCCGGCATATAAAAAACCGACGTACTTCTCATTCATTTCACTTATAGCTTTTAAAGTTGGCTCAATTATTTTGTTTAAAATTTTATTCTCTAAATCATTATTAATTAAGCTTGAAGGTGAATAAGCTCCCATTCCTCCCGTGTTCTTTCCAGTATCGCCCTCACCAACTCTTTTATGGTCTTGAGCTGTATTAAAAGTTTTATAACTAATTCCATCTGAAATAATAAAAAAACTCATCTCATCACCTTCTAGAAATTCTTCAATTAACACTTGATCTGCTTTCCCAAATTTACCATCAAATATTTCGTTAACAGCAGTTTTAGCTTCATCAATATTTTGACAAATATAAACACCTTTACCTGCAGCAAGAACATCCGCCTTTACAACAAGAGGAAATTTAGATGATGATAGAAATACAAATGCACCTTCTTTTGATTTACAAATTTTAAATTTAGCAGTTGGTATGTTAAATTTCTCACAGATGTGTTTTGTAAATATTTTTGAGCCTTCTAATTGAGCAACTTTTTTTCTAGGACCAAAAACTTTAATATTTTTTGATTCTAGGAAATCCACCAATCCTTCTACCAAAGGTTTTTCTGGACCAACAATCACCAATTCGATTTGTTCTTTCTTAATAAATTTATACAAATCTTGAAAATTCTCCAAATTTAAATCAATATTTACAGATATTTCTTCGGTACCAGCATTACCGGGTATTGAATATATTTTTGTTATTTTTTTTGAATTACTTAAGTGATGAACTAGAGCATGCTCTCGTCCTCCACTTCCAATAATTGCAATTTTCATTTAGTAAATATATATCTTAAATATGTTAAATAAGTTAGCTAAATTAAAATACTTAGCAAATAATTTTGAGATCATTGAAGATGGTGATCATGTGATTTGTGCTATCTCACAAAAAAAAATACCACTTGAAAACTTAAATTATTGGAATGTTGAGGAACAGGAAGCCTACTTTTCGTATGTTGAGGCTTCAATGAAAAGAGATTTATTAGATAAAAACTGATTATGTTTTCCACCTATCATGTGTCCAGATCCACTGGTCTACATTTTTTAAAATCATTTTTTCAAGTATCTTATTTAGATGTTCAGTGATTTCTTTGATTGATTTGTTGTTCCCAATTTTAATTGGTTCTGAAACAAACATTTTAAAATAATTATTTTTTTTTCTCTCTATATAAATAGGTACTAGATCGCATTTATATTTTTTAATTAATTGTGCGGGTATGGTCGTAGTACTAGCTGGTTTACCGAAAAAATTAATTTTTATACCTTCCCTGACTCTTTGGTCTATCATTAGAGCTACTGAGTTACCTTTCTTTATGTTTTCAATAATCTGTCTTGTGCCCGATCTTCCTTTTTTAATTTGATTTTTGCATATAAAATTTTCTCTAATTTCTTCCATAGTTTTGTTAAGGAATACGTTATTTAGCGGTCTATAAATAGCGCACAAATTTATACCAGCTTTTTCAATTTGGAGCGCCATTAATTCAAAATTATTGAAATGACCAGATATAAATACAGCTCTTCTTTTTTCTCTCTTAATTTTGTTTAGGTTTTCAAGCCCGTCGATTTCAATAAATTTATTTAATTTACTATTTCTAAATGCTTTAAGAAAAGGATATTCAGCAAGTATTCTTCCATAATTTCCATATATTTTGCTGATAATTTTATTGTAATTTTTTTTGTCTACAATGCCAGATTGTTCCAAATTATTTTCAATTAATTTTTTTGATCTAAATA
>CACGWC010000008.1 GCA_902576785.1 uncultured Pelagibacteraceae bacterium
ACAATCTTGTCCAGTTGACGCGATTGTGCAAGGTCCAAATTTTGAATTTGCTACAGAAACAAGAGAAGAACTTTACTATAACAAAGAAAAGTTGTTAGAGAATGGAGATAGATGGGAGAATATTTTAGCAGCAAATATTAAAGCTGATAGCTCGCACAGATAATCAATGATTGCTCACGCAATAGTCTTTTATATATTTTCACTGATTGCAATTGTCTCTGCAATTATGGTAACTGTTTCTAAAAACACAGTTAATTCAGTTTTTTTTTTAATATTGGACTTTATTAGTATTTCATGCCTATTCATCATGATAGGTGCTGAATTTTTAGGAATGATAATGCTTATTGTGTATGTTGGAGCAGTAGCGGTATTATTTTTATTTGTTGTTATGATGCTAAATGTGGCTCAACAAAAAAATGAATGGTTTAATTCTAGTGGAAGAAGTTCCCATATTCCAGTTGGTCTATTAGTAAGTATAATTATATTTTTTGAATTAATTATTGTTATAGGTGGATGGAAATATAAACCAAATTTGTTAGATTCTATTGCAATTGAAATAAATACTGATTTAACAAATACTCAATCTTTAGGAAGCGTTATATATACTGATTATATTCATTTATTTCAATTATCTGGAATGGTTTTATTGGTAGCCATGATTGGAGCAATTGTATTGACCTTCAGACAAAGATCTGGAGTAAAAAGACAAAGTTATTTCAAACAAATATCTAGAGATAGAAAAGATGGTATTGAATTAGTTGATGTTGAAAATAATAAAGGAGTTAAAATAGATGTTTAGTATTGGTCTTGGACATTACTTAACTCTCGCTGCTATTATATTCACAATTGGTATTGTGGGTATTTTTCTAAATAGAAAAAATATTATTGTTATATTGATGAGTATTGAATTAATACTTTTAGCTGTAAATATAAATTTAGTATCTTTTTCTATTTTTATTAACGATTTGAGTGGCCAGGTTTTCACATTATTCATATTAACAGTGGCTGCAGCTGAGGCCGCAATAGGACTTGCAATTATTGTGGTTTATTACAGAAATTCTGGAACAATAAGAGTTGAAGAAATCGACAGATTGAAAGGGTAAATGGAATACTTAATATTATTTTTACCTTTGATAGGTTCAATCATATCGGGTTTCTTTGGCAAAACTATTGGTGATAAGTTATCTCAATTAATCACATGTATTTTGGTTTCTATTTCGGCATTATTATCTTTGTTCGTATTTTTTAAAGTTGTTTCATCAGGATATGAGCATAATGCAATTATTGCAACTTGGATAAATTCAGGATCTTTAAATGTAAATTGGTCAATTAAAGTTGATGCTCTTTCTGCAGTAATGTTAGTTGTAGTTACTCTAGTTTCATCCTTAGTTCATATCTATTCCGTTGGCTATATGTCTCACGATCCACATAAACCAAGATTTATGTCCTATCTATCATTATTTACATTTGCTATGTTAACCTTAGTAACATCAGATAATTTTTTGCAATTATTCTTCGGATGGGAAGGGGTTGGTCTTTGCTCGTACTTTTTAATTGGTTTTTGGTATAAAAAAGAAACTGCTAATGCTGCTGCTATTAAGGCTTTTATAGTGAATAGAGTTGGAGACTTTGGTTTTGCATTAGGAATTTTTTTAATATTTTATATTTTTGGAACAGTAAATTATGATGAAGTTTTTTCTAAAATACCTGAAATTACAGATCAAAAAATAAATTTTCTATCTTTTGAATTTAATACAGTAGATTTAATTTGTTTGTTACTTTTTATTGGAGCAATGGGAAAATCAGCACAATTTTTGCTTCACACATGGTTACCTGATGCTATGGAAGGTCCAACACCAGTATCCGCATTAATTCATGCAGCCACAATGGTAACAGCAGGAGTTTTTTTAGTAGTGAGATGTTCTCCAATTTATGAGTACTCAGAATTAGCTTTGTCTGTGATCACATTAGTTGGAATGACCACAGCTTTTTTCGCAGCTACAGTTGCATTAGTGCAAACAGATATAAAAAAAATTATCGCTTATTCAACATGTAGTCAATTGGGATACATGTTTTTTGCAGCAGGTGTAGGTGCATATAATGTTGCAATGTTTCATTTATTTACACATGCTTTTTTTAAAGCTCTACTTTTCTTAGGCTCTGGATCAGTAATTCATTCATTTAAAGATGAACAAGATGTTACTAAGATGGGGGGAGTATTTAAAAAATTACCTTACACTTATGCATTAATGGTTGTTGGTACTTTAGCATTAACAGGATTTCCTTTCTTATCAGGTTTTTATTCTAAAGATGCAATAATTGAATTTGCTTATATAAGTGAAACAAAATTTGGAATTTATGCTGCTGGTATAGGTGTATTAACTGCTGTAATGACCTCTATATACTCATGGAGATTAATATTTAAAACTTTTCATGGAGATTACAAAAATAAAGATCTTAGTATTGATACAATGCACGAATCTCCATTAAGCATGATGTTACCTTTAGTATTATTAGCCGTTGGTGCAATTTTTTCAGGATTTTTATTTAAAGAATTATTTATCGGTCATGATACAATGTATAATTTTTGGGGAGAGTCTATAAAATTTCTAGAACCTTTAGGAAAAGAACATCCTCCAACTTGGTTTTTGTTTTTAACTCCTACGTTAGTAGTACTATCAATTCCATTGTCATATTATCTATTTGTCAAAAATACTAAAATCGTAGATGAAATAGTTTCCATAAACATGCCAGTTTACATTTTTCTTCAAAAAAAATGGTATTTTGACGAATTGTATGATCAAATTTTTATTAAACCTTCAAAAAATTTTGGAATATTTCTTTGGAAAAAAATTGATGGATTAATAATCGATAAATTTGGACCAGATGGAATTTCAAATTTGGTAAAACTCTTTTCGTTTAAAGCAGTAAAGTTTCAATCAGGTTATATTTATCAGTATGCCTTCATAATGCTTCTAGGTTTTTCAATTCTATTAACTTTATTAATAGTAAAATAATATGAATTTTCCAATTCTATCATCATTAATTTTACTTCCAACAATAGGAGCTTTATTTATATTTTTTGTTAGATCGTCTAATTCTCAATATCAAAGTAGTAAATATGTTGCCCTTTTTATAACTTTAGCAAATTTTTTCTTGTCTTTATATCTATGGATTGTTTTTGATAAATCTATAGTAGACTTTCAGTTTGTTGAGGAAAGAGAATGGATTTCAGGATTTGTTAATTATAAAGTAGGAGTAGACGGGATATCAATTTTATTTATTTTACTCACCACATTTATTACTCCAATCTGTGTAATAACTGTAAATGCAACTATTAAAAATAGATTAAAAGATTTTTTAATAGCAATCTTGATACTCGAAACATTTATGATTGGTGTCTTTTGCTCGTTGGACTTAGTTATATTTTATTTATTTTTTGAAGCAGGTCTTATACCAATGTTTTTAATTATTGGTATATGGGGTGGAGAAAGAAGAGTTTATTCAGCATTTAAATTCTTTTTATATACTTTGCTAGGTTCAGTTTTAATGCTGGTTGCTATTATATCAATATATTGGATAACTGGTACAACTGATGTCATTAAGTTATATGAATTGGGTATCGACGCTAAATACCAAAATTTATTATGGCTAGCATTTTTTAGTTCCTTTGCTGTTAAAACACCAATGTGGCCAGTGCATACATGGTTACCAGATGCTCATGTAGAGGCACCAACTGCTGGTTCAGTTTTACTAGCTGCAATACTTTTAAAAATGGCTGGATATGGATTTATTAGGTTTTCTCTAGGTTTGTTTCCAGATGCTTCATTATATTTTGTTCCTTTAGTTTACACACTTAGTTTGATAGCGATTATTTATACATCACTAGTAGCCTTAATGCAGGAAGATATGAAAAAATTAATAGCTTATTCGTCCGTAGCTCATATGGGATTTGTAACACTAGGTATTTTCACAATGACACAGCAAGGAATAGAAGGAAGTATTTTCCAAATGATAAGTCATGGTTTGGTATCTGCAGCACTATTTTTATGTGTTGGAGTTGTTTACGATAGACTTCATACAAGACTTATAAATAGATATGGAGGCTTAGTTTCTATAATGCCAAAGTACGCAATAGTTTTTATGGTTTTTACTTTAGGAGCTCTTGGATTACCTGGAACAAGTGGTTTTATTGGTGAATTTTTAGTTTTAATGGGTGCATTTAAAAAGAATATACTTGTAGCAACGATTGCAAGTCTAGGAGTGATCTTGGGGGCGGCATATATGCTTTGGTTATATAAGAGAATAATCTTTGGAAAATTAATTAATGAAGATGTAAAAAAAATGGTTGATTTAAAAAGATTTGAAATTGTTACATTATGGCTTTTAGTATTACCGATTATATTTTTCGGTTTTTATCCAGAACCTTTGATTAACTCTATAGAGGTATCAGTTGCAAACATGATAGATATGAATGATTTAGACAAGATTAATAAATTAGCATTAGGCGATTAATGGAAAATCTACAACTTATAATTCCAGAATTATTTATATCAATAATGATTATGTTTTTATTAATATTTGGGGTATTTAAGAAAAATAGTTCTCAACTAGTTTATAATTTAACAACAGTAAGTTTAGTTGCTGCTTTAGCATTAATAATTAATTTAGACGCGCAAATTCAATCATCATTATTCAATAATAGTTACAATATAGATAGTTTAGCTAGATTTATGAAAATTCTTTTAATTTTGTCTGGGATTTTTGTTATGCTGTCATCATCAAAATACATTCAGATTAGTAAAATTAGCAAAATTGAATATCCAATTCTTATTTTATGCTCAATCTTAGGCATGATGGTGATGATTAGTTCAAATGATCTTATTGTTTTTTACATGGGATTAGAATTGCAATCATTAGCATTATATGTGTTAGCATCATTTAATAGAGATAATTTACTATCAACAGAATCTGGATTAAAATATTTTGTTTTAAGTGCTCTTTCATCTGGACTTTTATTATATGGGTGTTCACTTATTTATGGTTTTTCAGAAACGACTAATTTTAATCAAATTATGGTTAATACAAAAGAAATAGAATACGGATTAACTTTTGGAATAGTATTTATTTTAGTTGGATTAGCTTTTAAAATTTCTGCTGTTCCTTTCCATATGTGGGCACCTGATGTTTATCAAGGTTCACCAACATCTGTAACAGTCTTTTTCGCATTACTTCCAAAAATTGCTGCATTAACCGTATTTATTAGATTTTTATACATTCCTTTTTATGAATTAGGTGATCAGTGGCAAATGATAATTATATTTTTGTCTATTGCATCAATGGTATTCGGAGCAGTAGCAGCAATTGGTCAAAAAAATTTAAAAAGATTAATAGCCTACAGCTCAATTAGTCATATGGGATACGCTCTTGCAGGTTTATCTACAGGTACAACGCAAGGTGTGCAGAGCTCTATTACATATATAACAATTTATCTTGTCATGAATTTAGCTTTTTTTAGTTGTTTGTTTATGCTTAAGCGAAACGATGAATATTATGAGAACATAGATGATTTATCGGGTCTTTCAAAAAATCATCCGTTATTGTCATTATCATTGCTTGTTGTGCTATTCTCTTTAGCAGGAATACCACCACTAGCTGGTTTTTTTGCAAAATTCTATATTTTTGTGGCTGTAATAAATGAAAAAATGTATTTTTTAGCAATAGTTGGACTGCTAGCAACAGTAATCGCTGCTTTTTATTATCTAAGAATAATCAAAATTATATATTTCGATCCAGAAAAAGAAAAATTTGAGTCGAAACATAATTTAGGTTTAAAATTTACACTAGTAGCATCAACTTTTTTCATTCTTGCTTACTTTATATATCCAAGTGGAATAGTAGATATAATTTCACAAATAAACATTAATTAATGAAACTCAAAATATATTCTTATAAGGGTGTCAAAAGCACTAATGATACAGCAATAAGATTAATCAAACAAAACATAAAACAAGGTATTGTTACTAGCGATATCCAGACTAATGGAAAAGGACAAAGGGGAAAAAAATGGGTTTCTAGAAGAGGAAATCTTTTTATTTCAATTTTTTTTCCTATTAACAAAAGTTTAAATTTAAAAAAAATTACATTTTCAAATCTTAAAATAATAAAAAATATTTTAAAAAATATTGTTCCATATAAAATCAATATTAAACTACCAAATGATTTAAAAATAATGAATAAAAAGGTATGCGGAATTCTTCAAGAAATAATTTATTATAATGAAATTAAATTTCTAATTATTGGAGTAGGCATTAATATAAAAAGTAGTCCAACAATAAAAGAATATGAAACTACTTATATAAATAAATATAATAATAAAATTAATAAATCTAAAATTATAAATTTTATAAAAAATAACTTCGAAAAAAAATATTCTTATTATGCCTAATTTTTACATTATTGGAGATATTGGAAATACAGATATAAAAATCTGTGTCTACAAAAATAAAAACATTGTCAAAAAAATCAGATTATCTACAAATAAAGTCAATTTAAAATATTTAAAAAAAAATTTAAATGTTTTGAGAAAATACGATAAAAAATTAAAACAAATTTTATTCTGCTCCGTTGTTCCTGACTGTTACAAGAAGATTAAAAATTATTTTAAATTATATTTTAATACAAATTGTAATGAGTTAAAAAATCTTAATTTAAGTAAATTATTAAGTATAAAAGTTAATAGGAAACAAATTGGCTCTGATAGGTTAGCTAATGCAATATCAGTAATTGACAAAAAAAATAATTATATTGTAGTAGATTTTGGAACAGCAACTAATTTTGATGTAATCTCAGCAAATAGTTATAACGGAGGGGTAATTGCTCCTGGAATAAATCTATCATTAGAAAATTTGTCAAAAAAAGCTTTTTTAATACCTAATGTAAAATTTAAAAAATCAAATAATGTTGTAGGTAAAAATACTATAAGTGCAATTAATTCAGGATTTTTCTTCGGTTATTCTGGTCTGATTGACAATATAATTCATTCCATTATTAAACAAACCAAAAAAAAATATAAAATAATATTTACCGGTGGACTAGCAAAAATGTTTAAAAATTCTTTAAAACTAAGAGTAAAAATAAAGTCTAATTTAACTACTGATGGAGTTTTAAAGGCTGCTATGTATTTAAATAAATGAAAGAAGAATTAATTTTTTGCCCTTTAGGGGGATCTGGAGAAATTGGGATGAATATGAATTTATTCGCCTATGGAAATCCAGATAATAGAAAATGGATAATTGTAGATATAGGAGTTACTTTTGCAGATGATGCAATACCTGGAGTTGATTTAATTTATCCTGACCCTGGATTTATTGTTGATAAAAAAGATGACTTATTAGGTATTGTTCTAACTCATGCACATGAAGATCATATTGGTGCAATTGCTCATATATGGCCAAAACTAAAATGTAAAATATTTGCTACTCCATTTACATCAGTGTTAATTTCAGAAAAATTTAAGGAAAAAAAAATTGATGTAACAGGATATCTAGAAGTTGTTCAGTTAAATAGCATTGTAGATTTAAGTCCTTTTAAAATAGAATTTGTTACATTAACACATTCTATACTAGAACCTAATGGACTAAAAATTGAAACACCTGTTGGAAATATATTACACACTGGTGATTGGAAGTGTGATCCAGATCCATTAACTGGAGACAATATGAATTCAAAAAGATTAAAGGAAATTGGTGAAGAAGGTGTTTTGACAATGATATGTGACTCAACAAACGTATTTAGTGCAGGAAGAGCAGGATCTGAGCTAGACGTAAGAAAAAATATGCTAAAGATAATGGAAAGATTAAAGAAAAGGATAATTATTACTTCCTTCGCTTCAAATGTAGCTAGAATGGAGTCTGCCTTTTATTGTGCTGAAAAAACAGGTAGGCAAATTGCTTTGGTGGGCCGTTCAATGCATAGAATTTATAAAGCTGCTAGGCAATGTGGTTACTTGCAAAATGTTATTGAACCACTTGATGCAAGAGATGCAAAAAATATTTCAAGAGAAAAAATTGTTTACTTATGCACTGGTAGCCAAGGAGAACCAATGGGTGCGATGAACCGTATTTCAAATTATACACATCCAGATGTTTTTGTTGAAAGAGGGGATGCAGTTATATTTTCTTCAAAAATTATTCCAGGTAATGAAAAAAAATTATACAAACTTCACAATCAATTAGTTAGAGAAGGTGTAGAAGTAATTTCTGAAGATAGTGAATTTATTCATGTATCAGGACATCCAAATAGAGAAGATTTGAAGGATATGTATGACTGGATAAAACCAAGATCAGTCATACCTGTTCATGGTGAACATAGACATATGATAGAACACATAAATTTTGCTAAAGAAATGCAAGTCCCATATCCTGTTAGAGTAGAAAATGGTGATATAGTTAGAATTTATCCAGGTGATAAACCTGAAGTATATGATAAAGCTCCAAGTGGAAGACTTTACGTGGACGGTTCTATAAGTGTTGAAGAAGATGCCCAATCTATCAAAGAGAGAAAAAATTTATCTACCAACGGATTAATAGAAGCAACATTAGTAATCACTCCAAATGGTAATATTCATAACAAACCTTTATTAACTTTTAGAGGTTTACCTATATACGAAAAAGATGAATTTACATTTAATCTTGAAGAGGAAATTGAAAAAACAGCAAAAACTTTTTCTTTAAATAATAAAAAGCAAGAAACTAATTTAATTGATGCTCTTAAAATAACTTGTAGAAAGTACACAAAAGAAAAATTAGGAAAAAGACCTTACACAAATATAAATTTAGTGAGGATTTAATTGAGTATTACAGGCTCAATAGTTGTATATGTGTGCTTGTGGTGGATAGTTTTTTTTGCCATTCTACCTATAGATGTTAATCGTGAAAAAAAGGGAAATATAGAGGGAGTTGACCCTGGGGCCCCAGAAAATCCAAAAATAACTAAAAAAATAATTTATTGTACTTTAATTACGTCTGGTATTTTTATAGTTATATATCTATTAGTAATTAATGAAATTTTAAATTTACGTAACTTTTTAAATTAATGTTTTTTTCAAAATCATTTATTCCGATACTAAAAAATAATCCATCTGAGGCTAAAATTAAATCACACCAGTTAATGTTAAGAGTAGGCATGATTAAACAGTCCTCTGCTGGAATTTATTCTTGGTTACCGCTTGGATTTAAAGTCATGAAAAAAATAGAACAAATAGTTAGAGAAGAACAAGACCGTGTTGGTGTTCAAGAAATATTAATGCCCACAATTCAATCATCCGAAATTTGGAAGGAAAGTGGTCGATATGAAGATTATGGTGAAGAAATGTTAAGAATTAAGGATCGTCAAAATAGAGAAATGTTATATGGTCCAACTAATGAGGAACTTGTGACAGAAATTTTTAGATCTTCTTTTAAATCATATAAATCTTTACCTCAATTATTATACCATATTCAATGGAAATTTAGAGATGAGTTAAGACCAAGATTTGGAATTATGAGATGTAGAGAATTTTATATGAAGGATGCCTACTCTTTTGATTTAACAGATGATGATGCAATATTTTCGTACAATAAATTTTTTCTTTCATATTTAAAAACTTTTAAGAGACTAAATTTATCCGCAATTCCTATGGCTGCTGACACTGGTCCTATAGGAGGAAACTTATCACATGAATTCATCATTCTTGCTGAGACAGGTGAAAGTAAAATTTACACAGATAAGAGAATTTTTGATGTAGACAGCTCTAAAACAATTTTAGATAAAGAGTCATTAGGTGTATTAAGAAAACAATACGAAAAGTTTTACTCAGTAACAGATGAAAAATTTAATAAAGATGAATTTGAAAAATCTGTTGCAGAAGAATATAGAGTAAATACCAAAGGTATTGAAGTTGGTCACATATTTTATTTTGGAGATAAATACTCAAAACCAATGAATGCAGCTGTTGATTTTAATGGAAAAAAAGAATTTGTAAAAATGGGATCATATGGAATTGGAGTTTCCAGACTTGTTGGTGCCATAATTGAGGCAAAATATAACGATAAAGACGGTATTATGAAATGGCCTATGTCAGTAACACCTTATGATTGTTCGATTATTCCAATGATAAATAAAAATGATAAATCTAATTTAGAAAAGTCTATTAAAGTACATGAATTTCTAAAATCAAAAAACATAGAAACAATCATAGATGATACAGACGAAAATATTTCAGCTAAAATAAAAAAATTTAATTTAATTGGAATTCCATATCAATTGATAATCGGAAGCAAATCTGAAGGGAATTTATATGAGTTTAAGGAAGTCGATGGAGAAACTCAAAAATTAAAAGTTGAAGATATAGCTTCACAAATAATAAAAGCTAAGCAAAATTGATTTCACAACTAGAAAAAGAGATTATATTTAGGTTTTTAAAAGCTAGAAAAAAAGATGGCTTTTTAAATGTAATCTCTATTTTTTCCTTTGTTGGTATTGGTTTAGGTGTTGCTGTACTAATAATTGTTATGTCAGTAATGAATGGTTTTAGATCAGAGTTAATAAATAAAATTGTAGGATTTAATGCCCATGCTGTTGTTAAACCTTACGACAAGCCCTTAGTTTTAATTAATGATACAGACTTTGCAAAAGGCATTGTTTCAAATGATGGAGAAGCAGTAATTCTCTCAAAACTAAACACAAAAGGTGTTCTTTTAAAAGGATATTTGAAAGATGATTTTAAGAAACTAGAAATATCAAATAACCAAAAATATTTTGGATCAACAGATTTAAAAAATAATTCAATTTCAATTGGAAAAGATTTAAGCTTTTTGCTTAATATAGATATCGGGGATCAAATAACAATAATGTCACCATCTGGTGTTCAAACAATTGTTGGGTCTTTTCCAAGACAAGATAAATTTGAAGTAATTTCAATATTTGAAAGTGGGATAGGCGAATTTAATGAAAATGTAGCATATATCAATCTTAATACATTAGAGGATTTTTTTGATAAAAATAAAAACAAAAGATTTACTGAGTACTATTTTAAAGATCCAAAAAAAATTGAATATCACAAAAAAAATTTAATAGATTTATTTCCTGATGCATATGTTTACACATGGGCAGATTTAAATGAGTCATTATTTTCAGCTTTAAAAGTTGAGAGAAATGTAATGTTTATAATCTTATCTTTAATAATAATTGTAGCTGCATTTAATATTATTTCTGGTTTGACTATATTAGTTAAAAATAAAACAAGGGATATAGGAATTTTAAAATCTATTGGAGTAACAAATACATCGATTAAAAAGATTTTCTTTTTTGTTGGATTTATTATTGGAACTTCAGCAACTTTATTTGGTATTTTATTTGGGACTTTATTTTCATACTATATTGAAGATATAAGGAAATTTATTTCTAATACATTTGATGTTATGCTGTTTCCAGAAGAAATTTACTTTTTAAGTACCCTTCCTTCAGAAATAAACGTAAATTCAATTATCTTAATTACATTATGTTCAATAATAACAACCTCTATTGTATCAATTTATCCAGCTTCTAGAGCGGCAAAATTAGACACAATACAAACTTTAAAATATGAGTAATTTTTTAAAATTAAATAATTTATCAAAAAAGTATGAAAAAAATAAAACTCTTAGAGTTTTAAATAATATAAATTTTAAATTTGAAGCAGGAAAGGTATATTCTATTATGGGACCTTCAGGGTCTGGTAAATCAACATTATTAAATTTATTGTCATTAATTGATAATCCTACATCTGGTTTTATTGAATTTAATAATAATAAAATTGACACAAATAGTTCAATAGAGAATGATAATATACGATCAAAAAATATTGGTATTATTTATCAAGACAAAAATTTATTGCCCGATTTTACGGCACTAGAAAACGTAATATTGCCAAATTTGTTAATTTCAAACAATAAAATAAAATCAAAAGAATTAGCAAAAAAATTGATAAAAAAATTTAATTTAACCTCAAGATTAAATCATTATCCATCTGAGCTTTCAGGTGGAGAAAATCAAAGGATAGCAATAGCTAGATCTTTAATTAATGAACCAAATATTATTTTAGCAGATGAACCTACAGGTAGTTTAGATTTTGAAAATGCTAAACAAATATTTAAAATTCTATTTAATCTAAAAGAAAAAAATAGAATTATAATTTTTGCAACTCACAATAGATATTTTGCAAATATGGCAGATTGTAAAATTAAAATGATTGGTGGTAATATAAGTGTCACTAATGAAAGAATCATTTAACAAAACATTCAATCAATTTAAAATACATACCCAATATTCAATTTGTGAAGGAGCTGTAAAAATTGATCAACTAAAAGATTTTTGTAAAAAAAATAAAATTAAATCATTAGGCTTATCTGATACTTATAATTTATCAGGTGCATTAGAGTTTTCAGAAAACTTATCATCTGTAGGCACGCAGCCTATTATTGGTACTCAGATATTATTTAAATATAGAGAATTTAAAGGTTTATTACCTCTTATAGCTAAAAATTATGATGGATATAAAAATATTATAAAATTGTCATCAAAATCTTATTTAGAAAATTTTGAAGCAACCACCCCGTTTTGTGAATTAGGTGATCTAATAAATAATTCAGATGGTATAATAGTTTTAACTGGTTCTATTAAATGTTTGTTTGGTTCACTTTTTAACAAAGGCTTATTTAATGAAATAGAAGAAATTCTGTTAAAGTTAAAAGAAAAATTTGAGGACAATATATATATAGAAATTCAAAGACATAATGACTTGAATGAGAAAGAGTATGAAAATTATAATCTTAAAATTTCAGAAAAACTAGGATTACCAATTATTGCTTCTAATGAAGTGTATTATTTAGATAAAGATATGCATGACGCTCACGATGCATTGATGTGTATAGGTGAAAAAACTTATGTAAATGATTCAAGTAGAACAAAACTCACAAATCAGCATTATTTAAAATCATCTGATGAAATGATTGAGCTTTTCAAAGACTTACCCGAGGCATTAGAAAATAATTTTAATTTACCTTTCAGATGTTCGTTTAAGCCAAATTTTTCTAAACCTAATTTACCAAGTATTTCATCAACTAAGAAAGATCCAAATGATATGTTGAGATATTTATCTGTTGAAGGGTTAAAAGATAAATTTAAATTAGTATTTAATTTAGATCCTTCAAATATTGAAAAAGATAAAAAATATTTAGAATATAAAAATAGATTAGATCATGAGATACGAATTATTGTTGAAATGAATTATTCTGGCTACTTTTTAATAGTTTCAGATTACATTAGGTGGGCTAAACATAATAAAATACCAGTAGGACCTGGTAGAGGATCTGGGGCAGGTTCGTTGGTTGCATGGTGTTTATCCATTACTGACATTGATCCAATAAAATTTAATCTTATTTTTGAGCGTTTTCTAAATCCTGATAGAATTTCAATGCCTGATTTTGATATAGATTTTTGTGAAGAAAAAAGAGATTTAGTGTTTGAATATTTAACTACAAAATATAAAGACAGCGTTGCTCATATCATCACTTTTGGAAAACTAAAAGCAAGAATGGTAATAAGGGACGTTGGTAGAGTTTTGGGTTTGCCGTATGGCTTTATAGATAGTATTTGTAAAATGATACCATTTGATCCATCCAGACCCATGTCTTTGCAGGAATGCATCAATGTTGAACCTAGATTACAAAAGTTAATAAAAGAAGATAAAAGAGTTGATCGTTTAGTCAATTTATCGCTCAAATTGGAAGGTCTAAATCGTAATGTTGCTACTCATGCAGCTGGAGTTGTTATTGCAGATAAAAAATTAACTGAGACCGTTCCGCTATACAAAGACAATACATCCAACCTACTATTACCTTCAACCCAGTTTGATATGTACTCAGCAGAAAATGCAGGGCTTATAAAATTTGATTTTCTAGGTTTAAAGACACTTACAATTATTGATAAAGCTCAAAAATTAATAAGTAAAACCAACCCCGAATTTAATATTGAGAAAATTAGCTATGAGGATCAAAAAGTATATGAATTATTGTCAAGCGGGAAAACAGTCGGTTTATTTCAACTTGAAAGTTCTGGAATGAAAGATGCTCTTATTAATATGAAACCAAACAGATTAGAAGATATTATTGCATTAGTGGCACTTTATAGACCGGGCCCAATGAGTAATATCCCAATTTATAATGAATGCAAACATGGTAAAAGAGATCCAGACTATCTTCATCCTAAATTAGAAAAAATATTAAAACCTACTTATGGTGTAATAATTTACCAGGAACAAGTTATGCAAATTGCGCAAGTGCTTTCGGGATTTACTGCTGGAGAAGCAGATATTTTAAGAAGAGCAATGGGAAAGAAAAAAAGATCTGAACTAGAAAAACAAAAACAGAGATTTGTGGAAGGAGCGTTTAAAAATGGTATTAGCAAAGATATAGCAGCTGGAATTTTTTTAAAAATAGAACCTTTTGCTGAATATGGGTTTAATAAAAGTCATGCTGCTGCATATGCTGTTGTTGCTTACCAAACAGCTTTTTTAAAAACATACTACCCACATGAATTTTTTGTAGCATCAATGTCAATGGATATATCTAATCAAAAAAAATTGAGTGAATTCTATGAAGAATTAAAAAGACTTAATATTTCGGTTTTGAAACCAGATATAAACGAGTCATTTGCAGATTTTTTTTCAGACGGATCAAAGTTTTATTATGCACTGGGTGCTATAAAAAATGTTGGTTTTGAAGCTATATCAAATGTTGTCAAAGAAAGATTACAAAATGGTAAATTTAAAGATTTAATAGATTTTACTAATAGAGTTAATCCAAAAAATATAAATAAATTACAACTAGAGGGGTTAGTGCAGGCTGGTGCATTTGATAGTATAAACAGCAATAGAAATTCATTACTTAAATCTATCCCAAATATAATTACAAAATCTAAAAATATTTATGAAAATAAATTAAACAATCAAATAGATTTATTTGATGATAGTGAAAATGAGCAAAATAATTTTATTGAAAATATTGATGATTGGATTGTTGAAACTAAACTTGCTAAAGAATTTGAAACACTAGGTTTTTATATTTCTGATCATCCATTAAATCAGTATAAGTCAATATTCACACAATATAATATTAATGATTATGAGAAATTTGAAAATAAGAACGATATTATAAGTTCAAATATTGCATGCACAGTATTAAAAGTTCAAGAAAAGAAAACACAAAAAGGTAATTCCTATGCAATTGTAAAATTCTCAGATTTATCAAATGTTTTTGAATTATTTATATTTTCTGAGATTTTCGAGTTAAATAGAGATAATTTGGTTGAAGGAAACTCTCTTATGATAACATTAGTTAAAAATTACATAGATGATAGCAAGGTTCAAAAAAGAATAAATATAAAAAAAATTATTTCTTTAAAAGAATTAACTCACAAACAAATTAATAATATAACTTTTAAATTTAATGATATTAGGGATTTAAAAAAAATTGAAAAACTGAGTTTAAACGAAGCTAAAACGGATGTTAAAATTTTTGTAAATAAAAATGGAAAAAATCATGTTTTTTATCTTAAAAATAAAAGGAAAATTAATAATGAGGTATTAAACAGCCTTAATTTAATAGAAAATCTTGTAATTGATTAAAAAAAGGTTGTTTTTTTTTAAAATATTAGTATTTATTCCTAAAATTAACACGCACACAATTAGTGGTTTTATACCTCCGGTCCCTTATGGGCAATAATTGTGGTGGCTAAACCGGGAAAGTTTATGAAAATACCAAAAATTACAATAGAACAATTACTAGAGGCTGGTGTACATCTAGGCCACAAAACACTGAGATGGAATCCAAAAATGAAAAAATACATTTTTGGAAAAAGAGATTCAATTCATATTATTGATTTAACGCAAACACTTGAATTAACAAATGTTGCACTTGAAAAAGTTCACAACACTATTTCATCTGGTGGAAAAATATTATTTATTTCAACAAAAAAACAAGCATCTGAAGCTGTTGCTAATTTGGCTAAAGATACAAATCAATATTTCGTAAATTATAGGTGGTTAGGTGGAATGTTGACAAATTGGGATACTATTTCAAATTCAATAAAAAAATTAAATAAAATTAATTCTGATTTATCAGCAGAAAATAGAGGATTTACGAAAAAAGAATTATTAAAAATGAGTGGCCAAAGAGATAAATTGCAAAGATCTCTTGGTGGTATAATGGAAATGAAAAAAATTCCAGATTTAGTTTTTATAATAGATACAAATTACGAGTCACTTGCTATTAAAGAGTCGATAAAATTGGGTATTCCTATTATTGCAATTTTGGATACAAATTCAAATCCCGAAGGTATTGATTTTCCAATACCAGGCAATGATGATGCAAGAAGATCCATAGATTTATATTGTTCATTATTAAAAGATACTATCGATGATGCAAAATTAAGTATTAATCAAAATTCTGAAAATCAAAAACAAACTGAAAATAATATCAAAACAACTTCTACAGATGTAGAAAAGAAATTAAATTAATCTCAAAAATTCTATTAAAATGAGTGATATTGAAAAAGTTAAAAAATTAAGAAATTCGACAGGTGCCGGGTTTAAAGATTGTAATGCTGCACTAAAAGAGGCAAATGGAGATATAAATAAAGCTTCTGAAATACTTAGAGTAAAAGGTATTGCTAAAGCATCAAAAAAAATGACACGAGATGCAAAAGAAGGAGTTATTGTTATTAGTGGTGACTCAAAAAAAACATCTTTGATTGAGATAAATTGTGAAACTGATTTCGTAGCAAAAAATGATGATTTTATAACTTTTTCAAAAGAGTTGAGCAATATTAATAACAATTGTTCATCAAATTTAGATAAATTAAATAATTCAATTATGAATAACAATAAAAGCGTACAAGATAATTTAGTAGCCTTGATAGCTAAAATAGGTGAAAAAATTACAATAGGACGATTAAAAACAATTGAAAAAAATAACTCAAAAAATTTTATATATCAACATTCTGTAATTAAAGATAATGTTTCAAAACTTGGAGTTATTGTTTCATTAGAAACAAATGTCCAAAATGATATTGTTGAAACTTTTGGAAAACAATTGTCAATGCATATAGCTGCTTCAAATCCTTTGGCTTTAGTTGATAATGAAATCCAAAAAGAAATTTTAGAAAAAGAGGTGGAATTGATCACTGAAGAGTTGAAAAACTCTGGCAAATCAGATGAAATTGCAAAAAAAATAAGTCTAGGCAAAATAAATAAGTTCAAAGAAGAAAATAGTTTAATGACACAACAATGGGTTATGGAACCAAAGAAAAAAGTAAAAGATATTGTAGCTGAAATAAATATCCCTAATTTAAAAATAACAGAATTTGCCAGAATAAAAATAGGTGAATAATGTTTGATGAAAAATCTTATAATAATAAAATGATTAAAACTTTAGATGTTTTTTCTAAAGAATTAGGTTCATTAAGAACAGGTAGGGCAAATTCTAGTATGCTTGATTTAATTAAAGTTGATGTTTATGGACAGAAAATGCCAATCAATCAACTTGCAACTATAACAACTCCTGAGCCAAGAATAATTAATATACAAGTTTGGGATGTTAATAATGTTAATATGATAGATTTGGCAATAAAAAAATCTGAACTTGGTTTAAATCCACAAATTGATGGCCAATTAGTAAGATTGCCAATTCCTGATTTAAGCGAGGAAAGAAGAACTGAAATGAAAAAAATTGTAAAATCAATGGGTGAAAAATGTAAAGTTTCAATAAGAAATATAAGAAGAGATGCTAATGATGAAATAAAAAAACTATTAAAAACTAAACAAATATCTGAAGATGATGAAAAAAAATTTGAAAAAATAATTCAAGATTTTACTGACAATAATATTAAAACAGTTGAAGAGAAGGTGTCTTCTAAAGAAAACGAATTAATGACAATATGAACCCTCCAAAACATGTAGCCATAATAATGGATGGAAATGGCAGATGGGGTTTAAAAAAAAAAAATTCAAGGAACTACGGTCACAAAAAGGGTCTAGAGACAGTTGAAAGAATAATAAATGCCTCAATACAAAATAAAATAATGTACTTAACATTATTTGTATTTTCTACTGAAAATTGGAAAAGACCTATCAAAGAAATAAATTATTTAATTTCTTTGTTGAATAAATATTTAGATGATGAAATAGATAATTTAATTAAGAGAAATATTCGAATTAAAATTATTGGAAATATAAAACCATTCCCACAAAAATTAAAAAAAAAATTACACAAAGTTGAAAAATTGACAAAAACTAATAACAAAATTCAAATAAATATGGCATTAAATTATGGATCAAGACAAGAAATAATTGGCGCAATAAAAAAACTAAAAAATAAAAATTTAAATATTAATAAAAAAAATTTAGAAAAACATTTGTATACTTGCGGCATTCCTGATCCTGATATTCTTATCAGAACTGGCAATACAAACAGAATAAGTAATTTTTTGATATGGCAATCTATTTATTCTGAAATTTTCTTTGAACCAAAAATGTGGCCTGATTTTTCAAGCAAAGATTTTAATAGAATTATAAGAAAATTTCAAAATATAAACAGAAACTTTGGTGGTTTGAGTGTCAGAAATAAATAAGAGATTACTCACATCTTTTTTTTTATTGTTAATGCTATTCTTGTCAATAAAGAACATTCTTATTTTATCTTTTTTTTTATTATTTATTTTCTATGAAATATTTTATGAGGCCTATCTAATTTTATATAAAATTATAAAAAAAAAATTAAACTTATATTTAAGTTTATCTTTTGTATTAGTTTATTTAACAATATTAATTTTATTTGTTTGGCTTTTAAGCTTAAAAAATAATAATGAAGAAAAACTTTTTTTATTGTTGATAATTAATGTATGTATTTTTTCAGATATAGGAGGATTTTGTTTTGGCAAAATATTTAAGGGAAAAAAATTGACTCAAATTAGTCCTAACAAAACTTATTCTGGTATGTATGGTTCTTTTATATTTTCTTTAATTTCATCTATTATTTTATTTAAAGATTTTTTACCTATTCAAACATTAATTTTTTTTTCAATTTTAGTATCAGCAGCTTCACAATTTGGTGATTTATTGATTTCTTACATGAAAAGAGTATCAAATATTAAAGATACAGGAGTTATATTACCTGGTCATGGAGGCTTGTTAGATCGCTTTGACGGGCTAATTATAGCCATACCTATTGGATACATATTAATGAAATTTTTATGAGTAAAAAGATTGCTATATTAGGGTCTACTGGTTCGATTGGCTTATCAACACTTCAATCAATTAAAAAAAATAATAATTTTAAATTATTATTAATTTCGGCAAATAAAAAAGGGGAATTACTACTTAAGCAGGCTACAGAGTATAAAGTTAAGAATGCAATTATTGAGGATGAAACTGAATTTAATAGGTTAAAAAAAGTATTTAAAAGTAAAAATATAAATTTATATCACGGTCTAAAAAATATAAATAAAATTTTTAAAAAAAAAGTAGATTATTGTGTAAATTCTATTTCTGGTATTGAAGGATTGGAACCAACATTAAATATTATACCTTTTTGTAAAAATATATTAATAGCAAATAAAGAGTCGATTATTTGTGGTTGGGATTTAATATCATCGAAATTAAAAAAATTTAATACTAATTTCATTCCAATTGACTCAGAACATTTCTCAATTTGGGAATTAATTAAAAATGAAAAATTATATAATATAAAAAAAATTATATTAACAGCTTCTGGAGGTCCATTTTTAAAAATAAATCAAAAAAAAATTTTTAATATTAAACCTAACTTGGCTTTGAAACACCCAAATTGGAAAATGGGGAAAAAAATATCAATAGACTCATCTACAATGATGAATAAGATATTTGAATTTATAGAGGCAAAAAAAATATTTAATATTGAAAAAGAAAAAATCCAAATTTTAATTCATCCCACATCTTTCGTTCATGCAATTGTCTTTTTAAAAGGTAATTTAATAAAATTCTTGGCTCATGATACAAAAATGACAATACCAATATCAAATGCATTAGGAATAAAAAGTGACTTGAAAAATAATGGAATAAAAAAAAATATTAAAGATTTAAACAGTTTAGAATTTGAATATCCAGATAAAAAAATATTTCCAGTAATATCAATTCTAAAAATACTACCAAAAAAAGAATCTTATTTTGAGACTATATTGGTTACAATAAATGATACTCTTGTTAATAAATACTTAAATAGTCATATAAATTATGCTTCAATACAAACGAATTTACTTCGTTTTTTAAAAAAACCTTTTTTTACAAAATATTACAAATTAAAACCTAAAAATATTTATGATATAAATAAAATGGTATCTATAACAAAAAAATATATAGAAAAAAAAATATAATATAATGAAAACTTATAAATTTTTTATTTTTCTTTTTTTAATTTATCTAAGTTCTTTTAACATTTTATATTCAGAAACAATAAAAAAATTTAATATTAATGGAAATGAAAGAGTTTCTGATGAAACTATAATAATGTTTTCTAATTTGGAAATCGGAGATATTATTGATCAAGACAAATTAAATAACGCTCTAAAAGAGTTATATAAAACTAACTATTTTAAAAATATTTTTCTATCAAATTCATCAGGAAATATAAATATTGATGTAATTGAGAACCCTATAATTCAATTAGTCGAGATTAATGGTATTGATGATAAAAAAATTCTACAAAACATAAAGAAAGTTACATCTAAACAAGAAAAATATCCATTTATAGAAACAGATGTAAGCGAAAAAACAACTCTTTTAAAAAATTTACTTAAATCTTTTGGTTACTATTTTGTTAAGCTAAATACTTCAATTATCACAAACAATAATAATACAGTAGATTTAATTTATGATTTTGAGTTAGGGGAAATTGCAAAAATTAAAAAAATAAAATTTATTGGAGATAAAGTTTTTAGAGATAGTACACTAAGAAATGTTATAATCTCTGAGGAAGACAGGTTTTGGAAATTTATAACGCGAAATAAATATTTGGATATTAATAGAATAAATTTAGATGTTTCTAGATTAGAGAATTTTTACAAAAATAGTGGTTTTTATAACGTAAATATAAAGTCTACAACAGCAATAATCACAGATAAAAACCAATTTGAGTTGGTATTTAATATTAACGCTGACAAAAAATTTTATTTTGACCAAATAATTATAAAAGGTAACGATAACATACCTGATGAAAATATTTCAATATTTAAAGATAAATTTAAAAAATTAAAGGGAAAAAAATATTCAAAAAAAAAACTACTTGATCTTATTGATGAATTAAATGATTTTACATTGCAAAATGATTTCATTTTTATTAATGCTAAATATGATGAATACATTAAAAATGATGATAAAATTGAAGTTTTAATTAATTTCAATGAACTTGATAAATTTTATGTTGATAGGATAAATATTTTTGGAAATTTTATTACAGATGAAAAAGTAATCAGAAATGCATTAATTATTGACGAAGGAGATCCTTATAATGAAATTTTATTCAATAAATCAATAAAAGATATTCAAGCAAAAAATATATTTCAGTCTGTAGAAGCAAAATCATCAGAAGATAATAATTTAAAAAAAATAGATATAACAGTTGAAGAAAAGGCTACAGGAGAACTATTTGCTGGTGCTGGAACTGGAACAACTGGTACTTCGGTTAGTGGAGGTATTAAAGAGAATAATTACTTAGGTCTTGGTATTAAATTAGACACCAATGTTACTGTTACAGATGATACCATAAAAGGCAAGTTCTCTGTCACAAATCCAAATTATAATAATTCTGATAAAACGATTAGAACAGAGATTGAAAGCTCTTCTAATGATTTTATGTCAGCAAGTGGATATAAATCAAGTAGAACTGGATTCATTATTGGAACCGAATTTGAACAAAAAAATAATTTTTTTGTAAATTTAGATTTATCAAATTTTTATGAAGATCTCGAAACATCTTCAAATGCAACAAACATTATTAAAAAACAAGAAGGAAATTATATTGAAAACCTATTATCCTACTCGATAAAATACAATAAATTGAATCAGAATTATCAACCTACAGATGGTTTTATGAATACATTTTCACAAACTTTACCGATTTATTCTGACGACAAATCCATAGAAAATAGATTAGTTAGCTCTGTTTATCATTCCATAAATGAAAATTTAATCTTATCAGCAAATTTTTTATTAAAAACTATTAATTCGTTAGATGATAATGTGAGGGTATCAAAAAGAGTTTATATACCAAGCAGAAGATTGAGAGGATTTGAAAGTGGTAAAATTGGCCCTAAAGATGGCAATCAATTTATTGGTGGAAATTATGCCTCTTCTCTCAATTTAAATTCTACACTTCCAAATATCCTCTTTGAAAATGAAAATATTGATTTAAATTTTTTCCTAGATTTAGCTAATGTTTGGGAAGTTGATTATAATGATAAATTAGATTCTAATAAAATTAGATCATCTACTGGTATAGCCGTTAATTGGTTTAGCACAATTGGTCCATTAACGTTTTCTTATGCAATCCCTTTGAGTGAGGCGAAATCAGATGTTACAGAAAGATTTAGATTTCAAATAGGTACATCTTTTTAATGAAAAAAATATTTATTTTTCTAGTAATTTTTTTTAAATCTACAATAGGCAATTCTGAAAACAATATAGTTTTTATAGATGTTCAATTTATAATTGATAACTCTAAATTAGGTAAATTTTATTCTGATCAATTAAAAATAATTAAAGAAAAAAGAGATTTTGATCTTAATGCAGAGGCAATAATTATAAAAAAGAAAGAAACTGAACTTAATAATCAAAAAAATATTATTAAAAAAGAAGAATTGAATAATAAAATTAAAGAACTAAATAAATTAGTAAAGAATTTTAGAAATAACAAGCTATTGATAAATCAAGAAATTCAAAAAGAAAAAAAAAATTATAGTGATAAAATATTGAGCATTTTAAATCCGATTTTAACAAGTTATGCAGATCAAAATAATATTAAATTAGTTCTAGAAAAAAAAAATATTTTGGTTGGTTTTAAAACCTTAGATATAACTAATGAAATATTAACTTTATTAAATGAAAAAACAAATAAAGAGAAACTTGTAAATGAAAATTAAAAATCCTTTTTTTAAAAAAAATAAAAATATATTTCTTAGTGATATAGTTAATGTGCTTAAAATAAAGAAATTGAACGAAAAAAAAAAAATCAACGATATAAATGATTTATTAAATTCTGAAAAAAATGATTTATCATTCTTTAATAGCCTAAAATATCTTGATCAATTAAAAAAAACTAAAGCAGAATACATTCTTACAGAATTAAAATATAAAAACATAGTTCAATCCTACTGTAATCCAATAGTTGTTGATAATATTTTTAAATCTGTATCGTTAGTCACCCTTTTATTTTATCCAAATTCATTAGATGATACTGTAGATTTTAATGCACAAGCACCCAAAAAAAAAAAATATCATAAAGTTAATTTTGGAAAAAATGTTTTAGTTGGTAAAAATGTTAAAATTGGAGTTAATTCAATTATTGGCCATAATACTATAATTGAATCTAATGTCATTATTGGTAAAAATTGTTTAATTGGTAACAATATCTTAATAAAAAATAGTATTATTGGTAACAATGTAAGAATATTAGATGGAGCAGTGATAGGGAAAAAAGGTTTTGGTTTTTTTCCTTTTGCTGATAATAATGAACGCTACCCACATATAGGAATGGTTATAGTTGAAGATAATGTTGAAATCGGTTGCAATAATACTATTGATCGAGGATCTCTTTCAGACACATTTATTGGCAAAAACACTTTTATAGATAATCAAGTTCATATTGCTCACAATGTAAGTATAGGAAAAAATTGTATAATAACCGGTCAAGTTGGTTTTGCTGGAAGTTCTACAATTGGAGAAAGTGTTCAAATTGGTGGTCAAGCTGGTATTTCTGGTCATCTAAAAATTGGAAATAATGTCCAAATAGCTGGAGGAAGCGGAGTGATAAAAAATATACCAGACAATTCTAAAGTGATGGGATATCCTGCAAAAGATATTAGAAATTTTTTAAAAGAAAATAAAAGTAAATAGATGTCAGATAAGCTGAACAAAGATGAAATAAAGAAATTGCTACCACATAGAGAACCTATGCTCTTAATTGATGAATTAATTAAAATAAAAAATTTAAAATCAGCTACGGCTATAGTTAATGTTAAAAAGGAAAGTTTTTTTGTTCAAGGCCACTTTCCAGATGAGCCAGTTATGCCTGGTGTATTAATTGTAGAAGCATTTGGCCAGGCAGCCGCAGCACTAACAGCTGCAGGTATTGATAAAAAAACTTACGAAAATAAATTAGTTTTTTTAATGACAGTTGACAAGGCAAGATTTAGAAATCCTGTAATCCCTGATTGCAGATTAGAATTAAATATCGAAGCAGTAAGATCTCATGGAAAAGTCTGGAAGTACAAAGGAGAAGCATTTGTAGAAGGAAAAAAAATGGCAGATGCTCAATGGGCTGCAACTATTGTAGATAGAAAGAAATAATCAGTAGTAATTCTTGATAAGTATTTAAAAATTAATTTGTTATCAATTAACTGTGATACATCATACAGCAATAATTGATAAAAATTCTAAAATTTCAAGTAATGTTGAAATTGGACCTTACTGTGTAATAGGTCCAGAAGTTGAAATAGCATCAGATACAAAATTACATTCACATGTATGTATAAAAGGAAATACAAAAATTGGAAAAAATAATGAGATTTTTCCATTCACTTCAATCGGTACGCCACCACAAGATTTAAAATATAAAGGTGAAAAGAATTATATAGTTATTGGCGATAACAACAAACTTAGAGAATATGTAAATATAAATCCAGGCACATCCCATGGAGGCACAATCACTAAAATAGGAAGCAATAATTTATTTATGGTTTATTGTCATGTGGCACATGACTGCAATATTGGAAATAATATAGTTTTGGCAAATAATGTTCAAGTTGGTGGTCATGTTACTGTTGAGGATAATGCAATAGTTGGTGGAAGTTGCGCAATTCATCAATATTCAAGAATTGGTTATCTAGCAATGGTTGGTGGGATGACCGGAGTTTTAAGTGATGTAATTCCGTACGGTCTTTCATTGGGAAATAGAAATAATTTAGTTGGTCTTAATCTTATTGGTCTTAGAAGAGCAAAAATTTCCAATGAAGATATTAAAATATTACAAAAATTTTATGATATAATTTTTGCAACTCAGAATTTTAGAATGAATATAGACAATTTAAATGTAGACATGAAGAATAACAAATATGTTAAAAATATAATTGATTTTATAAACTCTGATAAAAAGCGTCCAATATCCCTTCCAGAAAATATTAAATGATTGGATTATTTTTAGGGGAAAAAAAATTACCATTAGAAATATTAAAAAGTTTAAAAAAAAAGAAAATTAAATATTTCATTATAGATTTATCAAAAAATAATAAATTCAAAAAAGATAGAAATAGTTATTTTATTAATATTGGAAAATTTGGTAAAATTCTAGAATTAATTAAATCAAAAAAATGTAAAAAAGTTTTATTTGCAGGTAATATTATAAAACCTAAAATTTCTAAATTAAAATTAGATCTCAAAGGTTTTTACTACATCCCTAGAATTATAAAGGCATCTAAATTAGGAGATGCAGCTATATTAAAAGAATTGATTAAAATTTTATCTGAAAACAAAATAAAAGTTATTAAATTAAACACATATAATCCAGAATTAACTCTAAGCAAAGGATGCTATACAAAATTGAAACCTACAATAATTGACAAAGTAACAATTAAAAAAGGTATTCAAATATTAAATAAATCAAATTCATTAAATCATGTTCAAGCTTTGGTTATCAATAATCAAAAGATTATTTCTATTGAAAAAAGAAAAGGTACAAAGGATATGTTAAAATCGATTAGAAACAATAATCTAAAGAATAAACTCTTAATAAAGATGCCTAAATCAAAGCAAGACTTACGTGTTGATTTGCCGACATTTGGTCTGGATACACTAAAGGATTGTAAAAAGGCAAATATTAAAGGAATTGTAGTTAAAGCAGGTCAAAATATATTCTTAGATAAACGCAAAGGGCTTCAATTCGCTAATAAAAATAATATTTTTGTAATGGCCACATGAAAAAGATATTTATTTTAACAGGTGAACCATCTGGTGATAAATTGGCAGCAGAGGTTGTTAAAGAATTAAAAAAATCTAAAATAAATATTGAATATTTATCTGTTGGGGGTCAATATTTAAATTCGATAGGCATTAAGACAATATACGATCAAAAAGATATTACTTATATAGCTTTTACAGATATATTATTAAATATTTTTAAGATAAAAAGAAAAATTAATGAGACGGTAAAAAAGATTTTAGATTTTAATCCTGATATTTTATTAAGTGTTGATAGTCCGGATTTTACTCTTCGTGTTTCAAAAATAATTAAATTAAAAAAACCAAATATTAAAACTATTCATTTTATTGCCCCTAAAGTTTGGGCTTGGCGAGAGGGTAGAGTAAAAAAAATGAAAAGTTTTTTAGACCATATTCTTTTATTATTTAATTTTGAAAAAAAATATTTCGATAAGGAAAAACTAAAAAATACATTTGTTGGTCATCCAATCCTAGATAATTTAAATCACAAAAGTATTGAAATTAATGAATTATTAAAGGGAAAAATTATTTCAATTTTTCCCGGTAGTAGATTATCTGAATTGAAATCACATGTACCTATACTTATTGAGTTTATTAAAAAAATGAATAAAGAAAAAAATAATTATAATTATATTTTTCATGCTACAGAAGGTACTAAAGAATATTTATCCCAAATTATTAAAAAAAATAATTTAGAAAATGTTGATCTAATTTCAAATGAAAATATAAAAATTGCTACAATTAAAAAATCAATCTTTGCAATTGTTAAATCTGGAACAGTTTCACTTGAGGTTTGTAAATACGGTGTACCATCAATAATAATTTATAAAATGAATTTTTTAAATTTCTTTATTGCTAAGTTATTTTTAAAAATAAAATATGCTAACATGATAAATATTATTAATAATAAAGAAATTATTCCTGAACTTTTACAAAAGGAATGTAACTCAGATGAAATATATAAAACAGTTAATTATTTGCTAAAAAAACCTGAAATTATAAATGAACAATTAAAACAAGTTAGTAAAACTATTAATGAATTAAGATCCAACACTTCATCAAGCAATGAAGCTTCCAGTGTTTTATTATCTTATTTGAGATAACCTTTTAGACACTTCCTTTTTACCAAGTGCACACAATATATCATATATACCCGGTCCAAACTTTGATCCTGTAAGGCATATTCTTAGTGGTTGTCCAACTCCTTTAAAATTTGTATTATTATTTTTTATTAGGTCATTAATTATTGGTTCTAGTGTTTCTCTAGTAAAATCTGATAGTTTATTAATATCTTCACTAAATAATTTAACAATTTTAATAGCTGTTTCGTCTAAAAGTTTGTCATCTTCTTTTTCTATTTGAACTTTGTCATTTATTAAAAACTTTGAATTTTTGTAAATATCTTCCAAAGTTTTTGCTTTATTTTTTAAAAAATGTAACGAATTTTTAATTTTTTTCTTCGCTAAATCAGGTATCTTTTCTTTAAAAGTCTCACAATAAGTTATTAAAAAATTAAATAGATCATTTTCATCAATATTTTTTATATAATGTTCATTCATTGAATAAATTCTACTAATATCTAATTTTGAAGGTGATTTCCCAATTCCTTCTAAATTGAAGTATTTGATACTTTCGTCTAAATCAAAAATTTCCTTATCTTTGTATGACCATCCTAATCTCAGAAGATAGTTTCTAAGAGCATTAGGCATTATTCCAATTTTTGAATAATCATCTAATGTTGATGCATTATCTCTTTTTGATAGTTTCTTTCCTTCAATTGTATGAATTAGCGGTATGTGAGCAAAAAACGGTACATTCCAATTCATAGCTTCATAAATCTGTATTTGTTTAAATGTATTTATTTTATGATCATCACCTCTAATTATATGTGTCATTCCCATTAAATGATCATCTACTGATGCTGATAAATTATATGTAGGCGATCCATCTGCTCTTAATATAATGAAGTCTTCAATAGTATTATTCTCAATTTCTATATTTCCCTGGACCAAATCTTTCAAGATAGATTTTCCTTCAACTTTGCTTTTAAATCTGATTACAGGTTCAATTTCATTTGGAGCATCTGTTTCACTCTTATCTCTCCATTTTCTATTATAAATATATGGTATTTTTTTTTGTTTTGCCCTTTTTTTTTGCTCTTCAATTTCTTCACTAGAACAATAACATTTATAAGCCAAACCTTTTTTTAACAATTCATTAGCTACATTTATATGATCATTTATTTTATCTGATTGAATATATTCACTATCTTCGTAATTAATTCCTATCCATTTTAAGGAATTAATTATTTGATTTTTGAATTCATCTTTAGACCTTTCTTTATCTGTATCCTCTATTCTTAGATAAAATTTACCACGTTTATTTTTTGAATAAAGCCAATTGAATAATGCGGTTCTCACTCCTCCAATGTGTAAAGGGCCAGTTGGTGACGGAGCAAATCTAGTTGCTACAGTTTTCATCAGATTTATTTAGACTATTTTAGGAAAAGTTTCTATATAAAGATACTAGAATTCCTTGAACTTTTACTCTATCAGGACCGAATATTTTAGTTTCGTAATTTCTATTTGCACTTTCTAAAGCTACGGTCTTACCTTTTCTTCTTATTCTCTTTAGCATTGCTTCATGGTCGTCAATTAACGCAACAACTATTTTTCCATTTTCAGCAGTATCAGCTTTTTTCACAATTACTGTATCACCATCATTTATACCAGCCTCAATCATAGAATCTCCTTGTACTTTAAGTCCAAAGAATTCTCCATTTTTCTCAATATTGGAAGGCAAAGGTATTCTAGAAACTTCATTTTGAATTGCTTCTACAGGTGTGCCCGCAGCAATTTTACCTAATACAGGTATTTCATTTTCATCTGAATTATTTCGATCTGAACTTTCATCAAGTCCACCTCTAATTACACTTGGTGAAAAACTATTGTAAATATCATTCGCTGAAGCTGTTTCAGGTAACTTAATGACTTCCAAAGCTCTTGCTTTATGAGCCAATCTTTTAATAAAGCCTCTTTCTTCTAAAGCACTAATTAATCTATGAATTCCTGATTTAGACTTTAGATTTAAGGACTCCTTCATTTCCTCATAAGAGGGAGATACGCCACTGGATCTCAACTTCTTGTTGATAAATAAAAGCAGGTTTTTTTGTTTTTTAGTTAACATAGAACAAATTGTGTACATAAATGTTCTATAAAAGTTCTATCAATTAAACAAGAGTTAAAACTCCAATAAATTCAACACTTTTTTTATAAAATAGAAAAAATATTATTATTTTCTAAATTTTTTAAAATTGATTCACCTATGAGAAATGTTTTTATTTTAGTTTCTGAGGCTATTTTCAAAACGTCTTCTTTGTTTTTTATTCCGCTCTCTGAAATTAATGGTCCATCATGATTAATTAAAATATTATGAATATCATAAGTTGTATTTATATCTGTTTTTAATGTTTTTAAATTCCTATTGTTTATACCTATTAGTGCATCTTTGTACTTTAGAGATTTTTTGGCCTCTTCAACAGTGTGAACTTCAACAATTACAGACATTTTAAGTTTCTCAGCTTCTTCATACAACTCATCTGCGGTTTTTTCATCAACACCAGCTAAAATTATTAAAATAGCATCAGCACCATAGCTTCTAGAAAGATGAACTTGAAATTTATCAACAAAAAAATCTTTACATAAAATTGGTAAATTTATTTTTTGTTTAATTTTACTAATATGAATTAAATTTCCCAAAAAAAAATCCTCTTCAGTTAAAACTGACAGACAAGTAACATTATTTTTTAAGTATATATTGGCAATTTCAACAGGGTTATAATTTTCAATAATTATACCAGCTGAAGGGCTGGCTTTTTTAATCTCTGCAATAATAGAGATTTTATCCTGATTTATATTATTTAGTATTTTTTCTTTAAAATTTATATAATTTTTTAGATTTGTAATTTTGTCATTTAGAAAATTTATTGAAATATCTTTTTTTAAAATTTGAATTTTATTTTTTTTTTTATTAATTATTTTTTCTAATATATTCTCAGACATCTCTCAATTTTTCTAAATGTGAATATGTTTTTCCTGATAATAAATGATCTCTTGCTTTTTCATAAGCATGTTTAAAATTATCTTCTTTTTCGGATATAATTAAACCAGCTGCAGCATTTAATGATACTGCTTTTGAAAAATCATCATCATTACCTTTAAATATATCTATAATTTTTTGTGAATTAAATTTTGCGTCATTACCAACTATCTTATCGAAACCTTCAGCATTTACTTTCAATTCTTTAGGATCAATAATCATTTCATTAATTTCCCCATTTCTTAATTGTTTAACAATAGTTTTATCATATGGTGATATTTCATCTAAACCATCATTGCTATTAACAATCCAAGCAAATTTAATATTTAAATCTTTCAAAGCATTAGCAAATATATCTAGAAGTTTTTTATCAAAAACTCCTACAACTTGTTTTTTAACATTTGCTGGACTACTCAAAGGACCAATCATGTTAAAAATTGTTCTCTTCCCAATTTTTTTTCTGGTTGGGCCAACATATTTCATTGCGCTATGATAATTTGGAGCAAACATAAATCCAAAATGATTTTTTTTAATTTGATTTTCAATATCTTTGGGCTCCAAGTTGATATTTATATTTAATGCTTCCAAAACATCCGCAGATCCACATTTTGAAGAAACTGCTTTATTACCATGTTTTGCCACGTTAATGCTCATACTCGAAAGTAATAATGCGGAAGCAGTAGATATGTTTAGTGTATCCTTGCCATCACCACCTGTTCCACAGGTATCTATGCAGTCATCTACATTAACTTTTTTCGCTTTATTTCTAAGCACAGAGACACCACCTGCTATTTCTGTTGAAACTTCACCCTTTTTAGAGAGCAGAGTTAAAAAATTATAAATTTCATTATCATTAGCTTTTCCATTCATCAAAATCTCAAAAACTTCAATACTTTCCTCTAATGTTAAATTTTCACTTAATTCAAGTTTTTTTAAATATTTTTCCATTTATTTAATAAAATTTTTTAAAATTTTTAAACCATCCTTAGTCTTTATACTTTCAGGATGAAATTGTACTCCATGAACATCATAAATTCTATGTTTAACACCCATAATTATTCCATCTAAAGTCATGGCTGTAATTTCTAAATCTTTAGAGAGAGTTTTTCTATCGATCATTAAACTATGGTATCTAGTTGCCTCAAATATTTTTGGTATTCCTTTTAAAATCCCTATATTTTTTGAAATGATTTTACTTGTTTTACCATGAACCAATTCTTTAGCTTGAATAATTTTAGATCCAAATATTTGACCTATAATTTGATGACCTAAACAAACTCCAAGTATTGGAATTTTATTATACAATTCATTTACTATTGATAGACAGTTTCCAGCTTGATCAGGATTACCTGGACCAGGTGATATCACAATTTTATTATATTTTTTCTTTAATATTTCTTTTGAATTAATTTTATCATTTCTTACAACATCTACATTTTGACAAAACTTAGATATGTAATGATACAAATTAAATGTAAAACTATCATAGTTATCAATTAAAATTATTTTCATAATTATTCAATTGCTTTTAATAGAGCCTTTGCTTTGTTAACTGTTTCAAGATATTCGTTTTGTGGATTACTATCTGCAACTATTCCTGCACCAGATTGCACATAAAATTTCTTATTTTTAGCTACTGCGGTTCTAAGTGCAATACATGTATCAAATTCACCATTTGCTGAAAAATATCCAATTCCACCTGCATAAACTTTTCTTTTAGTTGTCTCTAGCTCATCTATTATCTCCATAGCTCTAATTTTTGGAGCCCCAGATACTGTTCCTGCTGGAAATCCAGACAACATAGTTTCAAATTTTGAGTATTTATTATTAAATACTCCTTCAACATTTGATACAATATGCATGACATGTGAGTATCTTTCTATTGAAAAACTTTCAGTCACTTTTACAGTATTAATCTTTGATACTTTTCCAGTGTCGTTTCTTCCTAAATCAAGAAGCATTAAATGTTCGGACAGCTCTTTTTTGTCATTCAGTAAATCTTTTTCAAAAAATAAATCTTGTTTTTTATTTCTCCCCCTCGGTCTTGTTCCAGCGATAGGTCTAATCGTGACTTTATTATTTCTTAACCTAACAAGTATTTCTGGACTTGCGCCAATAATCTGAAAATCTTTAAAATTAAAAAAATACATAAAAGGGGATGGGTTTGTTATCCTTAATTTTTTATAAATTTCTATTGGGTTTTTACTTAATTTGGTTTCAAATCTTTGACTTAGAACAACCTGAAATATATCTCCAATTTTAATATATTTTTTAGCCTGCTTTACATTTGATAAAAATTTTTCTTTAGAAATATTTGATTTTACTTTTGTTTTAACTTTTTTATTAATTTTATCTTGATACGAATTATCATAATTAGACAAAAAAATTAAATTCTCAATTTGATTAATTATTTTTTCGTATCTTTTTTTATAATTATTTATTTTTTCATCACAAAAAACATTAATTATAAAATATAATTTCTTTTTTATATTATCATGTATTATTAGTTCTCTTGGTCTGATAATTCTAGCATCAGGTAATTTTAAATCGTCTCTATTTTTATTAGGAATATTCTCTAGATATCTAATAATGTCATATGAAAAGTATCCTGATATTATGGAGCTAATTGAAGGTAATTCTCTAGGAATTTTAAATTTAAAACTTTCAATAACATTCTCTATATTTTTTTTTGCAGTACCTTTCAAAATTTTAACTTTGTTATCGAAGTATATTTTACTTACATTATTATTAAATTCCCAAATTTTATCAGGATTTTTTCCAAAAATTGTATATCTACCTTTAATAAATCCTTTTTCTACTGACTCAAATACAAAAGCATTTTTTTCAGTAAAAAAATTATTTATTAAATTTATTATTTCTTTAGTACCATCACTATCTAAAGATAAATAGAGTATCTGGTTTATTTTTTTTTTATGATTAATCTTAAATTGTTTAAGGCTTATATTAAGCATTATTTAAAATAATCTTTTATTCGATCTATATTGTTATTAAAAATTTTAACTTCATACTTGGTGTTAAGTGATGTATCATAGGAACTATAAATATCATCAATCAAATTAATATTTGTTTTAGCTAAATATTCTTGAATATTTTCATTTGTGCTTTTTAAATTTTCATAAGTAATTTGATTAATCTTTGCTAAAAATATATTATTAGCTTTATTTGAAACCATAACAAAACTATTTTTTGGCAATTCATAAATAAGTTTTAAAGATGTCTCATCAAATAAACCAACATCATTAATTGAATTAATTATCCCTGAATTTATATTTTCTTTATTTTTTACTAGATTTTCAAAATCAGAGTCATTGAAATCTTTTTTTTGAATTTTTTCAAATAAATTTTTATTAAGATCAAATTTTTTCTTTAATAAAATTCTATTTTTAACTTTATCTCTGAAGGATATATCATTTTTATTTGGCAGTAAATTATTTATTTTTGTAATTTGATATAGCAAAAAGTAATTGTCTTTATCTTTTAAAACTATTTCTTTTTTATTTTTGTTTTCGTAAATTTCTTTAAATACATCATCCTCATTTACAAACTTAAAATTGTTCCTTTTTTGTAATTTTATTTCATTTTTTCTACTGATATCTTCTAAAGAAACATCATTTAATATATCATTTTCGATTTCATCAATTTTTTTGTAAAAATCTTCATTAAATTCATTGATTTCAATTAAATTTGAGGGTTCAACTTTAGCATAACTGAAATCAATGTATGTTTCTTTTAGGCTTTCCTCATTTTCGATTATATAATTATTAATTTCAACTTCTGAAATATTTTTATCGTAAGCATATTCAAGATCATAGTATTGAATATTTATTTTTTTATTTTCATTTATGTAAATCTTATTTTGTAAGTAATATGGTGATTTAATGCCACCACCAATATAATCAAATAGTCTTTTTCTTAACTGAGAATTTTTTAGTCTATTTTCAAATTCAGCTGCAATAATATTATTCTCTAAAAGAAATTTTTCATACTTTAATCTTGAAAAATTTTTGTCATCATCAAGAAAATTTATGTCGTTTTGTAAATTTAATTTTAGTGATCTATCTGAAACTTTTACATTTAAATCTTTATACTCCATTGACATTAAATCTTTTGATATAAGGTCACTCAAAATTCTTTCTAAGATATTGTTATCTAAATTTTCTTTTATATAATCAGGATTAATTCTTGATCGGTTTATATGATCAATGAAGTCTTTCGTTGAAATTGAATGATTATTTATCTTAGCAATATTATTTGTATTCCCGCCACTAAAGACACTTCCCATTCCCCAAAAAACAAAAGGAACAATTATTATAGCCACGAGGACACCTGCAAATTTACTATTTGTAAAACCTCTTAATTTTCCCAACATGAGTAATTCTTTATATATTGATTATAAAAAACAAACCTATAAATTAAATTATCTAAGATGACAAATAATAATATGATCTTTATAGCTAATTGGAAGATGAATGGAGAAAAAAGTCATATCTCTGGCATTAATAAAACCATAAAATTTTTAAAACAATCAAAAAATAAAAAAAATCAAATAATTTATTGCCCACCATTTACCCTGATTTCATCGGTTAAAAATAAAGTAAAAAACACTAAAATTAAAGTAGGTGCTCAGAACCTTTCTCAATTAAATGATTATGGAGCATTTACAGGATCTGTAAACTCTAAATTAATTAAGTCAGCAGGAGGTGACTATGTTATTGTTGGTCATTCTGAAATTAGAAATCAGGAAAATGATATAATAATAAATAAAAAAATTCACTCAGCACTAAAAGAAAAATTAAAAGTAATTCTTTGCATTGGAGAAACATATAAAGAAAAGAAAAATAATAAAACTTTCTCAGTTCTTAAAAGACAAATAACAATTGGATTAAAGAATATAAAAAAAATTAATAATATAATTTTTGCATATGAACCTAGATGGGCAATCGGAACTGGAAGAATACCAAAATCATTTGAACTAAGAAAAAACTTTAAAGACATAAATAATATAATTAATAAATTAAAAAAAAATCAAAAATATAAAATTATCTATGGCGGATCTGTTAACTCTAAAAATGTATTAGAGTTAAAAAAAATTAATGATTTAAAAGGATTTTTAATAGGAAGCGCTTCTTTGAGAGCAAAAAATTTTATTGATATAATTAAAAAATCAACTAATTAAAACTCGTGGAAAATATACTTTTAATAATTAATATAATTCTTGCAGCTATTCTAGTTGTCTTAGTTTTATTTCAAAAATCTGAGGGCGGTGCATTGGGTATTGGAGTTTCCCAAGATAACTTTATGCTTTCTAGATCAGCAGGAAATTTTTTAACCAAAGCTACAGCAATAATTGCTACTTTATTTATAATATGCAGTCTGTGTTTAACGATTCTTTCAAGGGGTGAATTAACTCCCACTACGTCAGTTTTAGATAAAATAGAGGAAACCGATGATGCTCCAAAGGTTCCAGATAGTAATAATTAATACTTTGAATTTTTAAGTTTTAGGTCTATAAGATACTTCCATGGCGCGATATATCTTTGTCACTGGCGGCGTGGTATCATCTCTTGGAAAAGGATTATCATCAGCATCACTTGCATATTTATTAAAGTCACAAGGTTATAAAGTTAGGATACGTAAAATGGATCCATATTTAAATGTTGATCCGGGAACAATGAGTCCTTTTCAGCACGGAGAGGTATTTGTTACTGATGATGGTGCAGAAACAGACTTAGATTTAGGACATTACGAAAGATTTACAAATATTTCATCAAAACAATCGGATAATATTACTACAGGTAAAATTTATAGCGATGTAATCAAAAAAGAGAGACAAGGGGGCTATCTGGGTAAGACAGTTCAGGTTATACCTCACATAACAGATAGAATTAAAAAATTTATTAGCAAAGACATTAGTAACGAAGATTTTGTAATTTGTGAAATTGGTGGAACTGTTGGTGACATAGAAAGTTTACCATTTCTAGAAGCTATAAGACAGTTCTCAAACGATCATGGAAGGTCTAGAACATTATTTGTTCACTTAACATTAGTTCCTTTCATGAAATCTTCTGATGAGATAAAAACTAAACCTACACAACATAGTGTTAAAGAATTAAGAAGTATAGGTATACAACCAGATATTGTTATATGCAGATCAGAGCAGCATATACCTTTAGAGCAAAGAAAAAAAATATCTTTATTTTGTAATGTTGATATTGAAAATGTTATTGAGACTGTTGATGTTCGAACAATTTATGAGGCTCCAATTAGTTTTTATAACCAAAAATTAGATAACCAAGTTTTAAAATATTTTAAAATAAAATCAAAAAAGAAACCTAATTTAAATCCATGGAAAAATATTACCTCTACTGTTCTAAAAAATAATAAAGTAATTAACATTGGAATAATCGGTAAATATGTAAATTTAAAAGATGCATATAAATCTTTAGATGAAGCATTAACACACGGTGGTATAGCAAATAATGTTAAAGTTAATTTGGTAAGAATTGAATCTGATAAATTAAAAAAAAATGAAATAACCAAAAAACTTAAGAGTGTTTCTGGAATATTAATACCAGGTGGATTTGGTAAAAGAGGAACAGGAGGGAAGATTGCAGCAATTAAATATGCAAGAGAAAAAAAAATACCCTTTTTTGGTATTTGTTTTGGAATGCAAATGGCAATTATTGAATTTGCCAGAAATATATTAAATATTAAAAATGCCAGTTCTACAGAGTTTGATAAAAAATGCTTTCCTGTAATTGGATTAATCCATGAATGGAACAGAAATGGAAAAGTTTTTAAGGGCACAGAAAAAAACCTTGGTGGAACAATGAGATTAGGTCTTTACACAGCTAAATTACAAAATAATTCTGCCATAAAGAAGATTTATAAATCTAATATAATAAAAGAAAGACATAGACACAGATATGAAGTTAATAATAATCAGAGATCAAAATTTGAGAAAAAAGGATTAATATTTTCAGGAATGTCACCAGATAATAAATTGCCTGAAATAATAGAGTTAAAAAATCATCCTTGGTTTATAGGTGTTCAATTTCATCCAGAGTTCAAATCAAGACCATTATCACCACATCCGTTATTTAAATCATTTATAAAGGCTGCAAAGAACTATCATGGAAAATAGAATTGTTAAGTGTCAGGATTTAAATATATCTAACTCAAATAAAATTTGTTTAATAGCAGGACCCTGCCAATTAGAAACTGAGCAACATGCTCTAGATATGGCAGGAGAAATAAAAAAAATTGCAGACAAATATAATATTGGATTAATTTATAAAACTTCCTTTGATAAAGCTAACAGAACAAGCCTTGATGGAAAAAGAGGAGCAGGATTAGAAAATTCGTTACCAGTTTTTGATAAAATAAAAAAACAAATAAAAATCCCTGTCCTTACAGATATTCATAATGCAGAACAATGTGCAATTGTTGCCCCTCATATAGATGTTTTACAAATACCCGCTTTTTTGTGTAGACAAACAGACTTATTAATTGCTGCCGCAAAAACAAAAAAAATCATTAATGTAAAAAAGGGTCAGTTCTTGGCTCCATGGGATATGGTTAATGTAACAAAAAAAATATCAGACTCAGGAAATAATAATATTCTAGTAACAGAGAGAGGAGCTAGTTTTGGATATAACACTTTAGTGTCTGACATGAGATCAATCCCTATAATGGCAAAGAATGGTTATCCAATTATTTTTGATGCCACTCACTCAGTTCAACAACCAGGAGGTCAAGGTAATAAAAGTGGTGGACAAAGAGAATTTGTCGAACATTTATCAAGAGCTGCTGTTGCAGTTGGTGTTGCTGCAATTTTTATAGAAACACATCAAGATCCTGATAATGCCCCCTCTGATGGTCCAAATATGGTTCCACTTAAAGAATTAGATAATCTTATAAGTCAGATAGTTCAAATAGATAATCTAGTAAAAAAAAATAATGTCTAAAATTTCAAAAATTATTGCAAGACAAGTTTTTGATAGCAGAGGAAATCCAACAATAGAAACTGAAGTATTTGTAAAAGACATTAGTGCCTCAGCGATTTGTCCCTCGGGTGCATCTACAGGAACTTATGAAGCTTTTGAAAAAAGAGATATAAATAATAAAAAATACCTTGGAAAAAGCGTTTTAAAACCTGTTGAATTTATAAATAAGGTAATATCAAAAAAGTTAAAAAATTTTAATATCCATCAACAAGAAAAAATAGATAATTTATTAATTAGGCTTGATGGTACAAAACAGAAAAAAAAAGTTGGAGCTAACGCAATTCTTTCTGTCTCAATAGCTGTCAAAAAACTTTCATCAAAAATAAAAAAGATACCAATTTATAAAAATTTACTTGTAAATAAAAACTTCAAATTACCATATCCGATGATGAATATAATTAATGGTGGAGCACATGCAAATAATGGTCTTAGAATACAAGAATTTATGATCAGACCAGACAAAGCAAAATCATTTTCAGAGGGTGTTAGGATATGTTTTATAGTCATCAATAAACTAAGAGATTTAATAAAAAAAATGGGTCATTCTACATCTGTAGGTGATGAAGGTGGATTTGCGCCTATGATAAATGATAATGAAAGTGCGCTAAAACTAATAGTAAAAGCAATAAACTTATCTGGTTTTAAAAATGGAAAAGATATAGTTATTTGTTTGGATGTTGCGGCAAATGAGTTAATAAAAAATAAACATTATTCAATTCATTCTAAAAAGTACGTAAATGTGGACAAAACAATTTCTGAATACCTAAAATTAATAAGAAAATATAAAATAAAATCGATAGAAGATCCATTTGGTGAAAACGATTGGTCTGCATGGACAAAATTATTAACACAAACAAAAGATAAAGTGCAAATTGTTGGTGATGACCTATTTGTTACAAATTTGGAACGATTAAAAATTGGTTTCTTGAATGTTTCAGCAAATTCAATATTGATTAAATTAAACCAAATTGGAACTGTAACTGAAACATTAGAGGTAATAAAATTTGCAAAATTGATAGGGTATAAGACTATAATTTCTCACAGGTCTGGAGACAGTGAAGACACATTTATTGCAGATTTTGCAGTTGGTACAGATTCTAATCAGATAAAAACAGGATCATTGTCTAGATCAGAAAGAGTATCAAAATATAACCAATTGTTAAGAATTGAGTATAATCTTGGAAAAAAATCTAAAATGCATAATATTAATTAATGTTAGATAAAATAAAAAAAAATTATTTTATATTAATTATAACTTTTTTGTTTATTTATTTTTTTTTCAATTTATTAGGTGGCGATAGAGGTTTAATTTCCTACATAAAAAAAAAAGAGATTTATGAAGATTTAAAAATTAAACAGAATGATCTACGAATCAAAATTCAAGATTTAGAGCATAAAAATTCGTTATTAACTGAAAATATAGACCTTGATTTTATTGAAATTTTAATACGAGACAAATTTTTATTTGGAAAAGAGGGAGAGACTACCTATATAATAAAGAAGAATGGAAAAAACTAAACCAAGACATCCAGAAAAAGTAAAAAACCCAATAAATCCTATTAAAAAGAAACCTAAATGGATTAGGTCTAAACTTTCTGATAGTAAAGAATTTTTTCTTACTAAAACTGTAGTTAATCAAAATAATCTTGTTACTGTTTGTCAGGAAGCAAACTGCCCAAACATAACAGAGTGTTGGAGCAAAAGACACGCAACATTTATGATTATGGGAGATACTTGTACAAGAGCATGCGCATTTTGTGATGTAAAAACTGGAAAACCAGAAAAATTAGATCCTTTTGAACATATTAAAATAGCAAATGCTGTAAATAAATTGAACTTAAGACATGTTGTTATAACATCAGTAGATAGAGATGATTTACCAGATGGTGGGTCAAATCATTTCAAAGAAGTGGTATTGATGACTAGAAAAAAAAACCCAAACACCACAATCGAAGTTTTAACTCCAGATTTTTTAAGAAAAGGTGAGTCTTATAAAACAATATTAGAGTCTGAACCTGATGTTTTTAATCATAATATTGAAACAGTACCAAGACTGTATGTCAAAGTGAGACCAGGTGCTAGATACTTCGCATCCTTAGAACTTCTTAAGAATGCAAAATTAAATAATAAAAAAGTATTTACTAAATCTGGAGTCATGGTTGGTTTAGGTGAAGAGAGAGACGAAATAATTCAAGTTATGGATGATCTAAGATCAGCAGATGTAGATTTTTTAACAATAGGGCAATATTTGCAGCCGTCAGTAAAACATCATCCCTTAGATAGATACTATCATCCAGACGAATTTAAAGAATTAGAAGTAATAGCAAAGTCAAAAGGATTTTTATTAGTTTCTTCATCTCCTTTAACCAGATCATCATATCACGCAGATGAAGATTTTGCTAAATTAAAACAAAACAGACATAATTAATTAAATGCCAAAAGCATCTGTAACGCGACTTATAGAACGCGATAAAAAAACACTTATAAATTTTGTTTTAGATATTGAAAAATATCCAGAATTTATTCCTTTCTGTATAGATTCAAAGGTGTACAAAAAAAAAGAGGAAAAAGATTCTATTAATATAATAGCTGATTTAACTATTGGTAAAAAACCTTTTACAGATACTTATAAAAGCGATGTTAGATTTGATAAAATAAATGATCATATCCATGTCACGAATATTGATGGACCACTTAATTATCTTGAAAATAACTGGAAATTTATTGAAAAAGATAATTTTACAGAAGTTCATTTCGATGTTGATTTTGAAATTAAGAATAAATTTCTTAATATTATAATGTCAAAATCTTTTCAATATGGACTTAATAAAATAGCTGATGCTTTTCAAAAAAGAGCTGAAAGTCTCTAATTTATAACTAAATAATTTTTATTAATAAATTAATACATTTTTCAACAGTATTATTTTGTATTATTGATCTTTTCCTTTTTCCAAATAAATTTTTGATAATAAAAATTTTATTTCCTTTCTTTATACCAATAAATACAAGACCTACAGGTTTATTTTTTGTACCACCTTTAGGACCTGCAACACCTGTAATTGATAGGTTGATTTTGCATTTTGATAATTTTGATAAATTTTCTACCATGGATTTACAACATTCTTGGCTTACAGCTCCATATTTATCAATTGTGCTTTTTTTAACTTTGAGAATTTTAATTTTAGCATTGTTAGAGTATGTAATTAATCCCATCTTAAAGTACTTTGATGAGCCGCTTAATTTAGTTAATTTACTGGATAGTAAACCACCAGTGCAAGACTCTGCTATAGATATTGTGTTTTTTGTTTTTATCAATTTTTTGTGTAATTTATCAATGCTCATTAAAATTTTAATGAAATAAGATATATTATTAACATTGTATATAACCCAGCCATTATATCATCCATAATAATACCAAAAAAGTTTTTATGTTGTTTGTCAAAATAACTTACAGGGAATGGTTTAACGATATCAAAAAATCTAAAAAGAATAAAAGACAATAAATAATATATTTCAATTGGAATATTAATTAAATTTTCAGACGATAAATATACTATTAGTATTAGAGGCATTGCTTGACCTAAAACTTCATCAATCACAATTTGCCTAGGATCTTTATTTTCAAATTCAGTTTCAGAGTCCATCACAGCATAAAAAGAATAAAAAAATATTATAGAATATAAAATCAAAATATAATTTAAATTTTTAAATTGTAATATTTCAAATAATATATAAAGAATCACTAGCGTACTTAAGGATGTAAATGTTCCAGGAATTTTAGAAATATATCCATTTCCAAAAAAAGTTGAAATTAATACATTTATCTTTTTCATTTTGATAACGAACAAACAACTTCACATGCTATAGCTTGCTCTTTTCCAATTATACCTAACTTTTCTACAGTTTTACCTTTTAAGTTTATTAAATTTTTATTTATAGATAATAAACTTGATAATGATTTTATTAATTTGTTTCTAATTTTTGAAACTTTTGGTTTTTCACATATCAAATTTATATCTATATTGTTTATTGAAAAGTTATTACCATTTAAAAATTTAAGAACTGGTGAAAGCATATTCTTAGATCTAATATTTTTAAATTTAGTTGAATTACTTGGAAATAGAGTGCCAATGTCGCTTTTTCTCATTGCCCCTAATAATGCATCTATAATTGCATGCAAAATTACGTCACCATCTGAGTGACCTTTTAGACCTGAGTGGAATGGAATTTTTACACCACCAAGGTAGAGTTTTTTATTTTTAATTAATCTGTGAACATCAAAACCAATTCCATAGTAAATTTGTGAATTTAAGTATTTTAAATCATCAATTGTTGTTATCTTAAAATTTTTCTTATCCCCAAGAATAAATTTAATTTTTTTATTATTATTTAAATATAAACTGGCCTCATCAGTAATTTTTGCCTTGTTAGTTTTGTATAAGTTAAATAGTTCCCTATAATTAAAACATTGAGGTGTCTGTGTTAATAAAATTTTATCTCTATCTAAATTATTTATTTTGTTTTTGCTTTTATACTTTACTGAATTTTCGGAATATATATATGGTACAACAGCACTATTTTTGTTTAATTGATTTTTTAATCTTTTGAGTAAATTTAATGACAAATTTGGTCTAGCAGAATCATGAATAAAAACATTTTTTATTTTTTTATTTTTTAAATAATTAAGTGCATTTTGTGTTGAATTATGTCTTTCTTTACCACCTTTAATTACTTCTACATTTTTGTAATTAATTTTTTTATTTGAAACTATTAAAATTTTTCTAAATAAATTTGAGTCTATTGCTGTTTCTAATGAATGTTCAAATAAAGGCTTATTTTTATAGGTTATAAATTGCTTATTTAATTTTGATTTAAATCTCTTACTTTTTCCAGCACTTAATAATATAAAACAATCACCCATGTATTTATTTATAAATTTTTATATATATTCATAGTTTATGCTAGCTTTCATAAAAAGAAATTTATTTATTATAATAATATTTCTTCTAACAGTATTATTGTCTTTCATTACTTTTCTAACTTTTATTGATAAAAGTTTCATTGAATTAAATGAGCATAATTTACAAATTGTTCTTATTATAAACATTGTTTTTTTATTATTGTTTTTTATTTTAATTTTTATCGATATTAAAAATTCTATTAAAAATAATATAAATGTAAGAGGCTCTGTTGCAAACAGAAAATATATTATATCTTTCGGACTTTTTACGTTAATTCCCTCATTACTCATTGCAATATTTTCTTTATTCATATTTTCATTCGCACTTGAAAAATATTTTGATAAAAAAATTACTACTGCAGTAAATAATTCTTATGAAATTGCAAAAAATTATGTAGATGAAAAAAGAAACAAAATTCAATCTGAAATAGTTTTAATAGCTTTTGATTTAAATAAATACCATAATATCTACAAAACTGATCCAAATAGATTTGGAGCATTTTTAAATACTCAAAATTTAATTAGAGATATAGATCAACTTTATTTAATTAATTCATCAGGTGATTTAATTATTTCTGCAAATAACTCTAAATATATTAAAATTGAAGAACGAGCCATGCAAATGGTAAGATCTGATGATCGTCCTCTTAAAATTATAAATGCTCCTGAAAATAGATCTGCAGCTGTAATAAGATTACAAAATTTTGAAGATACTTTTTTGTATGTTGTGAAGAGTTTAGACAAAAATATTTCTAATTATCTGGTAGAATCAGAAGAAGCCGTAAATTTTTATTATACTGTAGAGAACCAAAGTTTAGGAATAAGAATTTCATTCGCTATTATATATATTTCTTTGGTAACTCTTTTATTATTTTTGTCCATAACTATAGCAATTAGATTTTCATCAAGATTTTTTATATCCATTAATAATTTAATAACTGCTTCTGAAAAAATTGGTAAAGGAAATCTTGACGCAAAGGTTCCTGAACTTAAAGCAGATAGGGAAATGGAATTATTAAATAAGAATTTTAATTCTATGATAGAAAAATTAAAAAACCAACAAGACAAGCTATTATCAAATGAAAGACATGAAGCATGGGAAACGGTAGCTAGAAAAATGGCGCATGAGATAAAAAATCCTTTAACACCCATACAATTAACAATTGATAATCTTAATTCAAAATATTTACCAGACTTGATAGGTGAGAAAAAAATTAAATATCAAGAAAATTTAAAGACAATTTTAAAGCAAATTAAACAAATAGAAAATTTAATTAACGAATTTTCAGATTTTGCGAGAATGCCCAAACCCCATATTAAAAGTAATGATTTAATTAAAGTTTTAGAAGAGAATATCGAATTATTAAAAAAATTTGATAGTTCTATAAATTTTGAAATAAATAATAAAATAGGGGGGAAGGTTATAATTAATTTTGATAACGAACAGTTCAATAGATTATTTTTTAATTTAATTAAAAATTCAATAGAGAGCATTAAGGAAAAAGTCAAAAAAACCAATATATTGTTGAAAAATATTAATATAGAAATTAATCAAAGAAGAGACTATATAACAGTTAACTTAACTGATACAGGTGAAGGTTTTAAGGATAAAAAAACCAAAGATATTATAAAACCATATTACACAACAAAAGAAAAAGGAACTGGCTTAGGATTATCAATAGTAGATAAAATTATAAATGACCACAACGGATCAATAAAATTTTTAAATACAAATAATGGAGCTAAAGTTCAAATCATTATACCAAAGTAATTTATGGCAACCGAGATATTAATTATTGACGATAATGCTGATATTAGAAATATTCTTGACGAATTGATACAAGATGCTGGATATAAAACAAGATTGGCAGCCAATTTCAATCAAGGATTATCTGAGATAGATAAAAAACTACCTGATGTAGCCATAATAGATGTAAAATTAGACAAAGGAGATAACGATGGCATTCAATTACTTGAACATATCAAAACAAAAAATATTGATATTCCTGTAATTATTATATCTGGTCATGCGAACATTGAAATGGCTATAAATTCGTTAAGATCAGGAGCTTTTGAATTTATACAAAAACCTTTTGATAAAGAAAGATTGCTAAATTTTGTAAAAAGAGCTGTAGAAAATATTAATTTAAAAAAAGAAAATAAATCTCTTTCAAACAAATTATTTCATTCTTTTGAAGTAATTGGAAAAAGTGCAAATATAATTTCAATTAAAGATCAAATCCAAAAATTATCCCAATCTGAAAGTAGAGTATTTATAAGTGGACCGACAGGGTCTGGAAAAGAATTAATATCTAGAAAAATTTATAAAAATTCCAAAAGAGCAAAGGGACCATTTGTAATAATTAATGGTGCATTATTAGACTCAAAAAAATATGAGTTAGAATTATTTGGTGAAGAAAAATATGATGGTTCAATTATTTATGGAGCTTTAGAAAAAGCGTCTGGTGGTGTTCTTTTAATTGACGAAGTAACAGAGATACCTTTAGAAACACAGTCTAAAATATTAAGAGTTGTAATAGATCAAAAATTTAAAAGGATTAATAGCAATCATGATATTAAAGTTGATGTTAGAATTATTTGTGCATCTAGCAAAAACATTAATAATGAAATTAAAAATGGAAATTTTCGTGAGGACTTATTTCATAGGTTAAATGTATTTAATATAGAAATAGAACCTTTGAACAAAAGAATTGAAGATATCCCATTACTTGTAGAGTATTTTATTGAAAATATTTGTAATACTTACAATTATAAAAAATTTAGTATTAAAGATGATAACTATCTTTTAAATTATGATTGGCCAGGCAACGTGAGAGAATTACGTAATCTTATTGAGAGAATTGCCATTCTTTCTCCGGGTAATGATGAGGTAAAAATATTAAATATAATAAAAGAATCTCTGTCTAAATCTGAAAACGAAACTTTTTCGGTAGCAGAAAATTTATCAATACCACTAAGAGAAGCTAGAGAAAACTTTGAAAAGGAATATTTAATCACTCAAATTAAAAAATTTGGAGGAAATATTTCTAAAACTGCAAAATTTGTAGGTATGGAAAGATCAGCTCTTCACAGAAAATTAAAATTATTAGGTGTTAAGGATTTAAATTAATGAATATAATCATTTGTGGTGCTGGTAGAGTTGGTTTTACTATTGCTAAATTATTATCTGAGCAAAATCATTCTATAACTGTTATTGATCAATCAAGTGAAGATATTCAAAAAATTAATGAATCTCTTGATGTAAAAGCAATTGTTGGTAAAGCTACATCTCCAGAAATTTTAGATAGAGCCAATACCTCTGAGGCAGACATGTTGATAGCAGTAACAAGAAATGATGAAATAAATATGCTTATTTGCCAAATATCATATTCATTGTTTAAAGTACCAAAAAAGATTGCTCGAATAAGATCCCAAGAATATTTAGATCCTAAATTTTCAACACTATTTAATAAAGAAAATTTACCAATTGATTATGTTATTTCACCTGAGCTAGAAATTGCAAAATCATTACAAAGAAAGTTAGAGGCACCAGGAGCTTTAGATAATGTTCCTTTTGCAGAAAATAAACTTAGATTACTAGAAATTTTGATTGATGAAAAATGTCCGATTCATGAAATAAAATTAAAAGAATTAACGAATAAATTTCCAAATCTAAATGCATATATATTGGGTGTTATCAGAGAAGAAAATTTTAAAATATTAAAGAAAGACGATAAACTACAACATAATGATAAAGCTTATGTTATCGTTAACTCAAATCAAATGGAAGAGACCCTAAAAGTATTTGGACATAATGAAAAAATTGCAAATAAGATACTTATTATCGGGGGTGGTAATATTGGATTTAATCTTGCCTCAAACATAGAAAGTAATTTTGAGGAGGCTAGGGTAAAAATCATTGAAAAAGATAAAAATAGAGCTGAATATATTGCAAATTATTTAAATGATACAATTGTTATAAATGGAAATGGTTTGGATGAAGATGTATTGAATGAAGCTAATTTAGATGAAGTAGAAACTGTATTAGCTTTAACAAATGATGATGAAGATAATCTAATGGTAAGTGTCCTAGTGGAAAAGTTTTCGAAAAATAAAAGAACTATGGCGTTAGTAAATAAACCCAACTATTCGTTATTGCAATCATCTTTAAAAATTGATGATTTAATAGATCCTAGAATGAGCACAGTCTCCAGCATATTGAAACATGTTCATAAAGGTACAATTGAGAACGCTTATACAATCTTAAACGGAGAATACGAAGTTATAGAAGCTGATATTTTAGAAACATCAGAGCTAGTAAATAAAGAGTTAAAAAGTGCAGATTTACCAGATGAAATTCGCGTTGGTGCAATATTAAGAAATAATAAGTTTATACTTCCTTCATCAAAATATACATTTCAAAAAGATGATACAGTTGTTTTGTTAGCTAAAAGAGACCAACTACCTTTAGTGGAAAATTTATTCAGAATTAGCTCAATCTAATAAATGAATATTTTCAGCCTAAAATATTTTGGCATTTTTTTTATTGTTATAAGTTTATTCTCATTTTTTAATATTATTTATTCTTATTATTTTAATCTTCTAAATAATCTTAATAATTATATTTTAGTATTTACAATAAATCTAATAGTCGGACTTTTTTTAACACTATTTAAAAAATATAAATACGAGAAAATTAATTTATTTGAGAGAATTCTAATTGTTTTAATTGGTTATATAATTCTACCATTTACAATATCTATACCTTATTATTTTAATATAGATAACATAAGTTTAATTAATTGTTATTTTGAAGCTATTTCCGGCTTTACCTCTACAGGTTTTACGATTTTTAATGACTTGGATAAATTAGATCAAACATTAATCTTGTGGAGATCTAGTTCACAATGGATTGGTGGTTTATATTTTTTATTTTCAATTTTATTACTCATAGATGTATTTGATGAAAATTTGAAAAGATCTTTGACGAATTACATCTCATTAAATTCTTCAGAAATATTTAAACAAGTCTTTAAAATAATAATTATCTACTTATCTATGACAATTTTAATATTTTTAATGTTAAAATTAGTAAATTTAAGGTCTTACGATGCTTATAATTATTCGCTTTCAATAATTTCATCGGGTGGATTTATGCCCAATAATAATTTTGATATCACGTTTACTACAGACATAAGCAAGATTATTTTGTCTATCTCTATGTTATTTTCATTTTTTAGTCTTTTCTTTATTTTTAATCTTATTTTTTTTAAGAAAAAAAATATTAATTACTTAAGTGAAGATATCAATATTCTTATTTATCTTTTAATTGTCATTGTATTATCATTTGTTTTTTTTAACTATGACAATAATTTTTTAAATGTACTTGTTTCTATTTCAAGTAGCGTTTCAAACATTGGAATTTCATTTCAACAAGTACCTAAAAATCTTGTATTTGTTTTTCTTATACTTGTAATACTTGGTGGTTCTTTTTTTTCAACTAGCTCCGGTTTGAGAGTCATAAAAGTTTTAACTTTAATAAAGTTTTCTATAAATAATTTACTATCTCATTCAAAACCAAACCAAATTTATTCAAATAAATTATCTCTAAATAAAATTAGTGCTGATATTAATGATATTAATAAATATTTTTTTGCAATAATCATTTTTATATTTTCTTTATTCTTAATAACAATATTGCTAACTATTTCTAATTTAGACTTTGAAACATCTTTCAAATTAGGGATTTTGACAATAATGAATACTGTAAACTCCGAAATGTATGACTTGGCCGATCTAGATTTTTATAATTTTAATTTATTTGGTAAAATTTCATTAATTATTTTTATGATTATTGGTAGAATTGAACTTTTATCAGTAATAATTTTATTAAAAAAATTTCTTTTCAAAAATTAAATTAGTATTATAAATCAATCTTGTGCGCTCTTAGCTCAGCTGGATAGAGCAACGGTTTTCTAAACCGTAGGTCGAAGGTTCGAATCCTTCAGAGCGCGCCATAACCAAATAAAGCATAAATTTTGCGATTTATTTAATATTGATGAGCTTCTTTGTTTCTGCTTTACTTGGACAATTCAAAAAATAATTTGAATTATTTGTTAACAAATAAATAAACAAGAGGAATATATAATGTTTAAATTAGTAAAACGATTGACTTCAGTTGTTGCTATGTTTGCTGTTCTATTTACTTTTACAACAGAAACTATGGCTGCAAAAAAGTCAAAAACTCTTAAAAACACACAGAAAAAAGGTTTTGTGAGATGTGGTGTTTCACAAGGTCTACCAGGATTTTCTAATGCTGATGCTGCAGGAAACTGGACTGGTGTTGACGTTGATGTATGTAGAGCAGTAGCTGCTGCAGTATTAGGTGATGCAAGTAAAGTTAAATTTACTCCACTAAGTGCTAAAGAAAGATTTACTGCATTAACATCTAACGAGATAGATATTCTATCTAGAAATACTACTTGGACTCTTTCAAGGGATGCGGATATCGGTCTTACTTTCGTAGGAGTAAACTTCTATGATGGTCAAGGTTTTATGGTTAGAAAAAATTCTGGAATTTCATCAGTGAATGATTTTAAGGCTGGTGTTTCTGCATGTACTAACCTTGGAACTACAACAGAGCTTAATATGCGTGATTTCTTTAATTCAAAAGGAATTAAATATGAGCCAGTCACTTTTGAAAAAGCTGACGAAGTTGTAGCTGCATATGACGCTGGTAGATGTGATACATATACTACTGATAAGTCTGGTTTAGCTGCTCAAAGAATTAAATTGAGCAATCCAGATGACCACATGGTATTACCTGAAACTATTTCAAAAGAGCCATTAGGCCCAGTTGTTAGACAAGGTGATTCTGTTTGGGAAGATATCGTAAGATGGTCACTAAACACTATGATCGAAGCTGAAGAGTATGGCGTAACATCAGCAAATGCTGATTCTATGAAAACTTCAGATAATCCAGCTGTAAAAAGACTAGTTGGTGCTGAAGGTGAATTAGGAGCTGCTCTAGGTTTAGATAATGAGTGGAGTTTAAGAATAATCAAGCAAGTTGGTAACTACGGTGAAAGCTATAAAAGAAATATAGCTGATACTGGAATTCTACCTGATAGAGGTCCAAATCAGTTATGGACAAAAGGTGGAATACTTTACGTACCACCAGCAAGATAATTCTTTTTAAAAAGAATATAAAGAGGGCTAGATTTTTCTAGCCCTTTTTTTTATAAACCTTACTAACAGTGAATTTTAAGAAAATATTACCCCAGTTACTTACGCTAGTTGTTGTTATCCTGGTATTCGGTTTTTTTTCATATAACGCCCAGGTTAATATGGAAAATAGAGGTATCACATTTGGTTATGGTTTTTTAACTCAAGAATCTTCATTTGATGTTCAGTTTTCTTTGATAGAATATGATGGTTCACATTCCTATTTTAGAGCTTATTTAGTTGGATTATTAAATACTATTCTAGTTTCTGTTATTGGAATTATATTTGCTACAATTATTGGAGTTGTTGTTGGAATAGCCAGATTATCAAGCAATTATCTTATTGAACGAACTGCAGCAATATATGTGGAATTTTTTAGAAACATTCCTTTGCTATTACAAATATTCTTTTGGTATTTTGCTGCTTTAAGAGCATTACCTTTACCAGAAAAAGCAGAACCCATGTTTGGAGTTTTCTTTTTAACAATTAAAGGTTTTTTTATTCCAGCTTTTATTTGGAATAATCTAGATATTTTTATTTATTCAGTAATTGCAGCAATAATTGCAATATTTTTTGTAAGAGCATATGCTAAAAAAAGGCAAGAAAATCAAGGTACTCAAACTCCCGTTTTATTAATATCAATTGGTCTTTTAATTATTTTACCATTATTAAGTTTTTTACTAGGCGGGGTTGATGCATCAATTGAAATACCAGTTATTGAACAACTATCAAAAACATCATTTACTTTTAAAGGAGGACTTAAATTACCTCCAGAATTAATTTCATTAGCATTAGCTTTATCTTTATATACTGCAACTTTTATAGCTGAATGTGTAAGAGCTGGTGTTCAGGGTGTTAGCAAAGGTCAAAAAGAAGCTGCAGCTTCAATTGGTTTAACTCCTAATCAAGTTCTTAAATTAGTCGTTATGCCTCAAGCATTGAGGATTATAATTCCTCCAACAACCAATCAATATTTAAATTTAACAAAGAATTCTTCTCTAGCTGCTGCTATTGCATATCCAGACTTAGTACTTGTTTTTGCAGGAACAGCTTTGATGCAAACGGGAAGAGCGATTGAAATTGTTTCAATTACAATGTTAACTTATTTAACTTTAAGCATAACAATCTCAATATTTATGAATTGGTATAATAAAAAAATAGCAATTAAAGAAAAATAATGAATAAATTAAATTTTTTATCACCGGACAAAAATAATCTTTACGCTTACTTGTATTCAGGTATTAGTTTATTCTCATTTAGTATTTTAATTGTATTCTTGAATTCTTTTTTCAGTTTAGATTTGACTAGCTTTCTACCAGGAACAATAAGTTACTTTTTGCCTCTAATAATTGGTTTTATTGGTTTGCATTTAATTAGAATTGAATATTCAGGTATAAAATTTTTAGACATTATTAACAAAAATATTAATACAAATAACTTTAATGCTCTTTTATCATTATTAATTATATTTGCTGTTATCAAATCGTTACCACCATTGTTAAGTTGGTTCATAATTGATGCAAATTTTGCTGGCGATTCAAAAGATGCATGTTCTGGATCTGGAGCATGCTGGGCTTATATAAAAACTTGGTTTAATAGATTTATGTATGGAATGTATCCAAATGCAGAACAGTGGAGAATAAATTTATCATTTATAGCTCTTGCTTTTCTTGGCGGAGTAGGTTTTTTTGCAACTGAAAAATTTAAAAAATATTTAACATTGTATTATGTTGTTGTTTATCCAGTAATTGCCTTTTTATTTATATTCTTTTTTATTTCAGGTGGTCCAATATTTTTTGATTTCTCATATGGAATTATTGCTGCAGTGATATCTATTGTGATAGGTTTTTTTATTCCATCGAAATTTAAGATGTATTATTTTTTAATAATACCAATCACGATTTATATATTATTAAAGTATGTCTTTTTTTATGAAGAACTAATCGAATTAGGAAAGATACAAGCTTTCGAATGGGTTGAAACTGGGGCTTGGGGTGGATTATCATTAACTTTCATAGTTTCATTTTTCTGTTTAATATTCTGTTTTCCAGTAGGATTATTCCTATCTTTAGGGAGAAGATCTGATTTACCCATCATTAAATACATATCTATAGGATTTATAGAATTTTGGAGAGGGGTACCTTTAATCACAGTTTTATTTATGTCATCAGTAATGTTTCCAATGTTTTTACCAGAGGACATGTTTATTGATAAACTAGTAAGAGTTATAATTGCTATATCATTGTTTGAAGCCGCATATGTAGCAGAGGTAATTCGAGGTGGTTTACAGGCTTTACCTAGAGGTCAATATGATGCTGCAAAATCTTTAGGAATGGGTTACTGGAAAATGCATATATTTGTTATTTTACCACAAGCTCTTAAATTAGTAATTCCGGGTATAGCTAATACATTTTTAGCACTTGTAAAAGATACACCTTTAATTTTTGTTGTAGGTCTTTTGGAAATCGTAGGAATGCTTAATTTAGCAAAAACAAATCCTGAATGGTTAGGTTTTGCTATGGAAGGTTATGTGTTTGCATCAATAGTATTTTTTATTATTTGCTATGCAATGAGTAAATATAGTTATAATTTAGAGCAAAAATATAAAACTGAGAGATAATGTCAGATAAAATAATTCAAATAAAAGAAATGAATAAATGGTTTGGAGATTTCCAAGTTTTAAAAAACATTAATTTAGACGTTGAAAAAAACAAAAAAATTGTTGTTTGTGGTCCCTCTGGCTCAGGTAAATCGACATTGATTAGATGTATTAATAGACTTGAAGAACACCAAGAAGGGTCAATTGTCGTTGATGGCACTGAATTAACCGAAGAGACAAAAAATATAGAACAAATAAGAGCTGAGGTTGGAATGGTATTTCAACAATTTAATTTATTTCCTCATTTATCAATATTAGATAATTGTACTCTTGCTCCTATATGGGTAAAAAAAATGCCTAAAAGAGATGCTGAAGCATTAGCTTTAAAACATTTAGAAAAAGTTCAGATTGCTGATCAAGCATATAAATATCCAGGTCAACTTTCTGGTGGTCAACAACAAAGATGTGCAATAGCGAGAGCGTTATGTATGGAGCCAAAAATAATGCTTTTTGATGAACCCACATCAGCATTAGATCCTGAAATGATTAAAGAAGTTTTAGATGCAATGGTCAGTTTAGCTAAGGCTGGTATGACTATGATTGTTGTAACACACGAAATGGGGTTTGCAAAAGAAGTTGCAGATGAAGTTATTTTTATGGATGAAGGTATGATTGTAGAACAGGCAGAAACAAAAGAGTTTTTTGCTAACCCAAAAAGCGATAGAACAAAGCTTTTTTTAAGCCAAATATTATAAAAATTATAACTAAATTGCTAAAAAGTCGCTTGACAGGTTTATAAAATCCTAAAAATTATTATTCTTTTTAAAATTATTTTACTTGAAATAACTTTTTGATTTCTATTAACTCAACTTATTATTTTAATTAAAGAGGGGTCTTTGATGGAAGAAAATTTCAATAAACATCTAGGTAATAAATTAAAACTTAGACGTTTGGCTTTAGGTTTAACTCAAACTAAAGTCGCAAAAGCAATAAATGTTACATTTCAACAAATACAAAAATATGAAAAAGGAACAAATGGTGTAAGTTCGATTAGATTACTACAATTATCTAACTATCTTAAAGTGCCAATAAACTATTTTTTTGAAGATTTTTCAGAATATTTGATAAACTTAGAAAAATCCAAAGAAGGACATATGAATGTTAATTATAATTTTTTAGTTAAAGTTTATTCTGAACTTACTCAAGATCAAAAAATTAAGTTTAGTAAAAACATACAGATCAACCAAGTAAATATTCCAAAAACAGGATAACTAATTTTTAAATTGGCTCCTCGGGCAGGACTCGAACCTGCGACCAATTGATTAACAGTCAACTGCTCTACCAACTGAGCTACCGAGGAATGTAAAATCACAACTTACTTTTTTTTTATATTATCTCAACAAAAATATATTGTGGAGGCAACGCCCGGAATCGAACCGGGATACAAGGATTTGCAATCCTCTGCGTAACCATTCCGCCACGTTGCCATGAATTAAATATTCAATGAGGACATATATAATTAATTTTATAATTTAGTCTATAAATTTAACGGATAATTTCATTGTTGTTTATTGATATGATTAATTTATAAAATAATTATCCATGAGTTCAGACAAATATATTCACGAAAATGTTGAAAATAAGATTTATTCTTATTGGGAAGAAAAAAAATTATTTAAACCAAAATCTAACAAAAAACAATTTTCTATAGTTATCCCACCACCAAATGTAACAGGTAGTCTTCATATGGGACATGCATTAAATAATTCTATTCAAGACTTATTAACTCGATATCATCGAATGAATAATTTTGAGACTTTATGGCAACCTGGAACTGACCATGCAGGTATTGCTACACAGGCATTAGTAGAAAAAAAACTAAAATCTGAAGGTATCGATAAAAATGATTTGGGTAGAGAAAAATTCATCGAAAAAGTTTGGGAATGGAAAGGTCAGTATGGCGATATTATTATTAATCAATTAAAAAAATTAGGCTGTTCGTGTGATTGGTCTAGAAATGCCTTCACCATGGACGATAATCTATCAAAATCTGTATTAAAAGTTTTTGTTGAAATGTACAAAAATGGTTTAATTTACAAATCAAAAAAATTAGTCAATTGGGACACTGTATTAAAAACGGCAATATCCGATTTAGAGGTAGATCAAAGAGAAGTTAATTCAAAACTATACCACATCAATTATCCAATAGAAGGGACAGATAAATTTATAACTATTGCAACTACTAGACCAGAAACCATGTTAGGAGATACAGCGGTTGCAGTTAATCCATCAGATGAAAGATTTAAATCATTAGTAAATAAAAATGTAATAGTTCCAATAGTTGATAGAAAAATAAAAATTATAGAAGATGATTATGCAGATCCTGAACAAGGTACTGGAGCTGTTAAAATTACTCCAGCACATGATTTCAATGATTATGAAGTAGGGGAGAGAAACAATTTAGAAATCATAAATGTTTTTACACCAGATGGTAAAATTAATGAAAATGCACCTGATAATTATGTTGGACTTGATAGATTTGAAGCTAGAAAAAGAATTTTAAAAGAACTTTCTGATAAAGAATTATTTGTTAAAGAAGAAAAAATTAAAAATAAAGTTCCATATGGTGATAGATCTAATTCTATAATTGAACCTTATTTAACTGAGCAATGGTTTGCAGATGCTAAGAAGCTTTCAATAAAAGCAAAAGAAATTGTAAATAATAAAACAACTAATTTTTTTCCAGTTAATTGGACAAAAACATATTTTCAATGGATGGATAATATAGAACCTTGGTGTATCTCTAGGCAACTTTGGTGGGGTCATCAAATACCTGCATGGTATGGACCTGATGGAGAAATATTTGTAGATGAAACAGAAGAAGGTGCAAATAAATTAGCCAAAGAACATTATAAAAAAGATGTTGAATTAATTAGAGATCCAGATGTTCTTGATACATGGTTTTCTTCCGGTCTATGGCCTTTTGCAACTCTAGGATGGCCAGAAAAAAATGAATACATGGATAAATTTTACCCAACTTCAGTATTGGTAACAGGATTTGATATCATTTTCTTTTGGGTTGCAAGAATGATTATGTTTGGAATGGAATTTCAAAACAAAGAACCTTTTAAAAATATTTATGTTCATGCATTAGTTAGAGATGAAAAAGGTCAAAAAATGTCAAAGTCTAAAGGCAATGTAATTGATCCATTAGAATTAATAGAAAAATATAGTGCTGATGCTTTAAGATTTACACTTTTGTCAATGGCATCTCCTGGACGAGATGTAAAATTATCAGAGGATAGAGTTAAAGGTTATAGAAATTTTTTAAATAAAATATGGAACGCTAACAATTTTCTAATTCGAAATGATTGTAAATTTGAAAATATAGAAACGCCTAATGATTTAAAACTAAATATTAATAAATGGATTTTTGTTGAATTCACTAACACTAATGAAAAGATTAAAAAATCAATAGATAGTTATCGATTTGATGAGGCTGCAAGAATTGCATATCAATTTGTATGGCATTCTTTCTGTGATTGGTATCTAGAATTATCTAAAACTGTCTTTTATTCAGAAAATAATAAAAATATCGAAGAAACAAGAAATGTAGCTAGCTTCATATTTACTCAAATTCTAGTTATTTTGCACCCATTCATTCCATTTTTAACTGAGGAAATATGGTTGAAAAATAAATTAGATAAAGACGGTAAAGATTTTCTTATGTTAAAAAACTGGTCTGAAGCCAATTCCAGTGAAGATAAAGACACTAATGAAGTAAATGAAATAATCGAATTTGTCTCATCTATACGTTCTTTTAAAAATGAAATAGAAATAAGTCCCGGATCATTTGTTAAAATCTTAGTGAACAAAATAAATCCCGAAATTAAGAAATTTATTGAAAATAACTCTAATACATTAAAAAAAATTGGCAGAATTAATGAATTTGTAAATGAAGATATTAAAAAACCTTCAGCAAACTTGGTCATTAAAGGTGAAATATTTAAAATTTACTTTGATGAAGATGTAGATTTGTCAAAAATTAAAGAAACACTGTTAAATAAAAAGAATAAAATTGAGAAAGAGATGGAAAAAATTAATACAAGGCTAAATAATAAAAGTTTTATTGAAAGAGCTCCAAATGATATTGTTGAGCAAGAAAAGTCTAACTTTATTAATTTAGAAAAAGATGTTAATAAATTAAATTATACTTTAGAAAGTCTATAATGCGGAAATTTAATAAAAAAAAACTACCAAGTAGATATACGACAGTAGGTGCTGATAGAGCTCCTCAAAGATCCTTTTATTATGCAATGGATTTAACAGAAAAAGATGTAGCAAAACCTTTTGTAGGTGTTGTTTCAACTTGGAATGAGGCTGCGCCTTGTAATATTAATTTAATGAAACAAGCCCAATTTGTAAAACAAGGTGTGAATTCATCAGGAGGAACACCTAGAGAATTTTGCACAATAACAGTTACTGATGGTATCGCTATGGGTCATGAAGGTATGAAATCTTCATTGATCTCAAGAGATGTAATTGCAGACTCTACTGAATTAACTGTAAGAGGCCATTGTTATGATGCTTTAGTTGGTTTAGCTGGCTGTGATAAATCTTTACCAGGTCTAATGATGTCTATGGTTAGATTAAATATTCCTAGTGTATTTATTTATGGTGGTTCAATACTTCCAGGTAGATTTGAAGGTAAGGATGTTACTGTTGTTGATGTTTTTGAAGGTGTTGGAAAATATACATCAAAAAAAATGACAGCTCATGCTCTTAGAAAATTAGAATTAAAAGCTTGTCCTAGTGCAGGTGCTTGCGGGGGTCAATTTACTGCAAATACAATGGCATGTGTTTCAGAAGCAATTGGATTAGCTCTACCTTATTCAGCAGGAACTCCTGCCCCTTATAAAGAAAGACATAAGTATGCAATTAACAGCGGTAAAGCTGTAATGAAACTTTTAGAAAAAAATATCAGACCAAGAGATATTGTTACAAGAAAAGCATTAGAAAATGCTGCTACAGTTGTTGCTGCAACTGGAGGATCTACTAATGCAGGTTTACACTTACCAGCCATTGCAAATGAAATTGGAATTAAATTTGATTTAATGGATGTTGCAAAAATTTTTAAAAGAACTCCTTATCTTGCTGATTTAAAACCAGGTGGAAAATATGTTGCAAAAGATATGTGGGAAGCAGGAGGTGTTCCAATGCTTTTAAAAACTCTTTACGATGGTGGATATATTCATGGAGATTGTATGACCGTTACAGGAAAGACAATGAAAGAGAATTTAAAAAATGTGAAATTTAATCCAAAACAAAAAGTAATGAGAAGTTATAAAAATCCAATCACGCCAACTGGTGGTGTTGTTGGATTAAGAGGTAATTTAGCTCCAGAAGGTGGAATTGTTAAAATTGCAGGTTTGAAAAAATTACAATTTACTGGAAGAGCAAGATGTTTTGACTCTGAAGAAAAAGCTTACAAAGCTGTAAAAGAAAGAAAATACAAAGACGGTGATATAATTATAATTAGATATGAAGGTCCCAAAGGTGGTCCGGGAATGAGAGAAATGTTGCAGACGACAGCTGCAATTTATGGACAAGGAAAAGGGGAGAAAGTAGCCCTTATAACGGACGGTAGGTTCTCTGGGGCTACCAGAGGCTTCTGTATTGGTCATGTGGGTCCTGAGGCCTCTATAGGCGGCCCAATAGCCCTTTTAAAGAACGGAGATATAATTGATATAGATGCAAAAAAGGGGACTATTAACGTTAGATTAAGTAAAAAAGAGCTTAGTTTGAGAAAAAAGAAATGGAAACAAAGAAAAATGAACTTTGGAAACGGAACTCTTTGGAAATATGCTCAAACAGTAGGACCAGCTTATTTAGGTGCACCTACTCACCCAGGTGGTAAAAACGAGGTTAAAACATACGCTGATATTTGATGAAAATTAGACCTGTAATACTTTGTGGTGGTGCAGGAACACGACTTTGGCCCAATTTAAAAAATACTCAAGCAAAACAATTTATTGATTTTGGTGGTTGGACATTATTACAAAAAGCTTTTGAAAGAATAAATAATAATTCTTACGATTTTCCAATAATAAGTACAAATCTCAAATATTTAAAAGATGTTAAGAAAACATTAAAAAAATCTAAAATAAAAAAATATAAAATAATATTAGAACCAGCAAAAAAAAACACAGCACCAGCAATTTTAGTAAGTGCTTTAATTAAAGAAATTCCATTTGATCAGCCAATAATGTTTTTTACTTCAGATCATTTGATTGAAAATCCAAGTATTTTAACAAGATCTTTAAAAACTAATGTTAAAAATTTAAGTGATGAAAATATATTTATATTTGGGATTAAACCAACTCGACCATCCAATGAGTACGGATATCTTAAAACAAAAAGTAAAAATAAGTTAAACAAAGTTACTAAATTTATTGAAAAACCAACAGAGCAAAAAGCCAAAAAGATAATTAAATCTAGAGGCTATTGGAACTCTGGTATGTTTTACTTAAAAAAATCATCAATAATCAATAACTTTAAAAAATATCAGCCTAGTATTTATAAAGCATGTCTAAAATCTTTAGAAAAATCTAAGGTTAGAAATAATACGTATTTTTTAAATAAAAAATTCTTTGATAAATGTAAGGAAATTTCTTTTGATTATGCAATTCTTGAAAAATCAAAGAATATAAATGCAATAAAGCTTAGTATTCAATGGTCAGATCTTGGTAATTGGTTTGAAATATCAAAAATATATAAAAAAAATAAAAATAAATACTTTAAGAAAAAAAATGTTTTTCATAGACCATGGGGAAGATATACAAACCTATACGAGGGTAAAAACTTTCTAGTAAAAGAATTAGTGGTCAATTCTAAGTCTAAATTAAGCTTACAAAAGCATTTTCATCGATCTGAATATTGGACCATTACTGATGGAAAACCTCTAATTACATTAAACAAGAAAAATTTCTTAAAAAAACCAGGAGAAAAAATATTCATACCAAGAGAAGCAATTCATCGAATAGAAAATAAATTTAAGAAAAAAGTAAAAATTATTGAAATACAAACTGGACCTATTTTAAAAGAGACAGATATAGTTAGATATCAAGATATTTACGGTAGAGTGAATTAATACTCTTTATGGATACATTAGTATTTTCTGTCGTTTTATTGGCAGCACTACTTCATGCCACTTGGAATGGCATGGTCAAAAAGCACTCGGATAAAGCAGTTGCTCTAGCAGGAATAATTTTAGGTCATATACCTTTTTCATTTGTTGCAATCATCTTGTTACCCGCACCCTCAATAGAAAGTATACCTTATATCTTCGCAAGTATTGTTGTACACATTGGCTATCAATGGTTCTTGCTTAAATCATATGAGATTGGGGATTTGACAAAAGTCTATCCTATAGCAAGAGGCACAGGCCCCTTATTTGTAACTGTAGTCTCAATTTTATTTTTAGGCGTTGTTTTAAATAAGTTTATTTTGATCTCTATTTTCTTAATATGTTTTGGTATTTTTTTTCTTGGTATTTCCGATTATAAAAACAGTAGCTTAAATGTAATTAAATTTTCTTTTACAACAGGTTTGTTTATTGGCTCATACTCACTCGTAGATGGATATGGAGCAAGAGTGAGTAATTCTGCAATATCTTTTGTCAGCTGGTCTTTCATATTAAACGCTATGATTTTCCCATTTATTCTTAGTTTAAGAGGTCAAAAGGATATTATTAAAAGGGTTTATAGAGAGGGTAAAATGATATTTTTTTACGGTGTAACATTATCATATGCTAGTTATGCCTTGGCTGTATGGGCATTTACAAAAGCTCCAATACCCGTTGTTACATCTTTAAGAGAAACAAGTATTTTATTATCAATATTTATTGGATATTTTTTATTAAAAGAAAGTATCAATTTAAAAAAAATCATATCAATTTTATTTATTTTAATAGGTGTGATTGGGATTAAATTATTTTAATTAAATTGTAACAATCTATAAATATTTTTGTCATTAAAGTTTATTAAAAATAATTAACAAAAATTTTAAATAATAAAACATCTTCATTTCCTCTTTGTTTAAAATTTTGTTGATTAACTACCTTCCCCTTTTTGTTATAAAAAAGGGGAGGGACAATTTTTATACATTAATTATTTACAGACGCAGGACTCTCACTGGTTTTCTTTTTAGCTAATTTTTTTGCTTTTTTTTCGGCAAC
>CACGWC010000009.1 GCA_902576785.1 uncultured Pelagibacteraceae bacterium
AGCTTATTTGTAAAGAATGAATATCAGTTTTCAATTCTTCGCTTAAAATTTTGTAAATTACTTGATTAGACTGAACTCTATTCGTTTTTTTTAATATGTCAGAATTTATTTCTAATTTAATATGAAATTTACCTTTCTGATGTGAATTGTGTTTTAAATGCTTATAGGTGTTGTCAATTATCTTTACATCTTTTATAGAAGTATCTTTCAAAAGTTTATTTTCAATTTTTTTTGAAAGTTGATAAATATCCATTAAACTTGATATTATATAATATGAAAAATATTTGTGAATGGAATAATTGTAACGAAGAGGGACTTTACAAAGCTCCAAAAGAAAAGGATAACAGCAAAGAATACAGGCTTCTCTGTCTTGAGCATGTAAGAGAGTTTAATAAAAGCTGGAATTATTTTTCAGGTATGAGTGACGAACAAGTAATCAACTTTTTAAAATCTGACATGACATGGCATAAGCCAACACAGAGTTTTAGCTCTTCAGATAATTTTTTCAAAATATTGTGGAATAATACTTTAAAAGATGAAAATGGAAAATTTAAAGATTTTAGTAACTTGAATCATATGAATAAATTTAAGTTTAATAGTAATGATCTTAAAGCCTTTGAAATTTTGGGTGTTGGAGTTGGTTTAAAATGGGCCAAAATACAAGAAAAATTCAAAAGACTTGTGAAAAAATTTCACCCTGATATGAATGCTGGCAATAAAAAATTTGAAGATAAGCTTAAAGTGATAACTTTAGCTTATACCCAATTAAAAAATACTTATAAGGACAAAATTGACAACAAATATTGAACAGACCCCTGATATTAAATTATCGATTAAACAAACATTCGGTATAGATTCTGATATGGAAGTGGACGCATTTTCAAAAAAAACTGATTATGTGCCAGATATAGATAAAACTTATAAATTTGATAAAGACACAACTTTAGCAATTCTCTCTGGATTTTCATTTAATAAAAGAGTTCTTGTTCAAGGTTATCATGGAACAGGTAAATCCACACATATAGAACAAATTGCAGCTCGATTAAACTGGCCGTGTATTAGAATTAACTTAGATAGCCATGTTAGTAGAATAGATTTAATTGGTAAAGATTCAATTATAATCAAAGATGGAAAACAAGTTACAGAATTCAAGGAGGGAATTCTTCCTTGGTCGATACAAAATCCAGTCGCTTTAGTATTTGATGAATATGATGCCGGAAGACCAGATGTTATGTTTGTAATTCAAAGAGTTTTGGAAGCTGAAGGAAATTTTACTTTATTAGATAAGAATAAGGTGATTAAACAAAATAAATATTTTAGATTATTTGCAACTTCAAATACTGTTGGTTTAGGAGATACGACTGGACTCTATCATGGAACACAACAAATAAACCAGGGACAAATGGATAGATGGAACATTGTAACAACCTTAAATTATTTAGCTTTGGAAAAAGAAATGGAAATTATTTTAGGAAAAAATAAATCTTTAGATAATAATAAAGGTAAAGAGAGAGTTGCAAACATGATAAAAGTTGCGACACTTACAAGAAAAGGCTTTATGGCTGGAGATATTTCAACAGTTATGAGCCCTAGAACAGTACTACATTGGGCAGAAAATTCTGAAATATTTAAAGATGTGGGCTATGCGTTCAGAGTAACTTTTTTAAATAAATGTGATGATGTAGAAAAGAATACAATCGCAGAATACTATCAAAGATGTTTTGGTGAAGAATTGCCAGAGTCGATGATAAATATTCAGGTTTAATGAACAAAGATGATCTTATAAAAGAGCAATTTAAACAAGCTTTAAACTCAACGATTAAAGCCATTTCAGGTGAAACATATCAATTAAAAGACAAAAAAAATTTAAAAGAATTTAATATTTCTAAGTTTGATAATTTAAAAGATAAAGAAAACTTTATTAAATTAAGAGCCGAGGCAGATTCAGAAGCATTAAAAAGAAAATTTTCTGATAATTCTACTTTGGAACAAAATATTCCAAAAACACCTACTTGCCATACACTGTATAAAATTTCTGAAAAAATAAGATATGAACTTTTAGGGTCACAAATGATGAAGGGAATTTCTAAAAATTTAATGACCAAATACAACAATAAGATAAATACGGCAAAATCTGAAAATATAAAAAAGAAAGAAGAATCTAACGTTTCTGAAGCTTTTGAATATTACATGCTTAATAAACTAATGAACGTAAGTTTATCTGAAAGTGCTAAAAAAATTTTATCATACTGGAAAGATGATTTTGAAAAATCTTTAGACAGACACATAAATTTTTTAAAAGAAAATGCAGAAAATCAGGACATATACAATTCTAAAATATCAGAAATTCTTCAGAACATGGAAATTTTCGAATCTGAAGAAGAAAATAAAAAAGAAGAGCAGAAAGAAGATGAGCAAGATAATAATAATTCAAAAGATGACCAAAAAACAGATAGTGGAGAATCTCAGGAAAGAGAAGAGGAAGACAGTATAAATGAAGGTGTTGATAGTTCTGACGAAATGAATGAATTTAGACTTGATGAACAACTGGGAAATGATGATGCTGAAAATAATGAAATAGAAAATATTGTTCAGAAAAAAAATTTAGGAATAAGTAATAAAGAATATAAAATATATACTTCAGAATTTGATGAGACAGCAAAAGCAGAAACATTGGAAAACTCAGAAGAAATTTCTAAATTAAGAAAAAATTTAGATCAACAGCTAACTAGTTTCCAAGACATAATTACAAAACTTGCAAATAAATTACAAAGACAGTTACTTGCAAAACAAAATAGGTCTTGGGAATTTGATCTTGAAGAGGGTTTATTAGATAGTTCAAAATTACCAAGAATAATTATTGATCCATATAATTCTCTTTCTTTTAAAAAAGAGAAAGATTTAGAGTTTAAAGATACAGTTGTGACTTTACTTATAGATAATTCTGGATCAATGAGAGGGAGGCCAATTACTATTGCAGCTCTTTGTGCCGATATATTATCTAGAACACTAGAAAGATGTTCAGTCAAAGTAGAAATTCTTGGGTTTACAACAAAAAATTGGAAGGGTGGTAAGAGTAGAGAAAAGTGGAATAAACTTGGAAAATTAAAAAATCCAGGGCGTTTGAATGATTTAAGACATATAATTTATAAATCTGCAGATACTCACTGGAGACAATCAAAAAAAAATTTAGGCCTAATGCTAAAAGAGGGTTTGCTTAAAGAAAATATTGATGGTGAAGCTATTACTTGGGCTTTCAATAGACTTAAGAAAAGAAAAGAAGAAAGAAAAATTCTTATGGTTATTTCCGATGGAGCTCCAGTTGATGATTCAACATTATCTGTTAACTCGGGTGATTTTTTAGAAAAACATCTAAAGCAAACTGTAAGATCAATTGAAAATAAAAGTGATATCGAAATTCTTGCTATAGGTATAGGCCACGATGTTTCAAGATATTACAAAAAAGCGATAAAAATTGCTGATGTTCAAGAATTAGGTGATGTAATGATTGGTCAGCTTAGTGGATTGTTTGAAAATAATAAAAAATTACACTAATTTTTTTAGATTTTTATTTTCCCATTCTATATTTACTTCAGCTCCACCTCTAGTTTCAGAATTTCTAATTGTTATTCTGGCAGAATTTTTTTCTAACAATGTTTTGCCTATAAAAATCCCCAAACCTAGTCCAGTTTTTTTGTTATCTTTGGGTTTAAGTGTCTTAATATAAGGCTCTCCAATCTTATTAAGTATATCTTTTGGTATACCAGGGCCATCATCCTCTATTGTTATTTCAGTCTTTTGACTGTCGCTTTTGATAGCAATATAGATATTTTCACTTGAAAATTTGTTTGCATTTCCAATAAAATTCCTCAAACCATAAACAATTTCAACAGATTTTAGTATTTCAAATGAGTTAGAATCTTGCTCTTTATCAATATTGAAATTCTTATTAGAAATTTCCTTAAATGAGTTAACTATCTCAGTAATATAATCGTAAAGCGTTTTATTTTTGTCAATAAAATCATCTTCTATCGTAGGATTTAATGTTAATTTTTTTAAAATCTCATTACACCTATTAACCTGGCTAATTAATAGTTCGAGATCTTTTTTAACATCATTATTATCTTTAAATTGATCAAATAAATCATGGGAAATAATTTTAATTGTAGACAAAGGAGTACCAAATGAATGAGCTGCAGCTGCAGCCTGTCCCCCAAGGGAGACAAGTTCGTGTTCTTTGGAAATTACTTCTTGGATTTTATCTAGTGCATCTTTCCTAAGATTTGTTTCTTGTCCAAAAATAAATGCAAAATAATTTAAAAAAAATAATGCAATTATCAATGCAAGAGGAATTGCATAGTAATAATACAAACTAATACTATATTCATCCAATGGTTTTGGCAATTCATAATGATAAAAAGTTAAAATTATTATAGATGCTAGAGTAATTAAAATTAAAGCAATATTTGTTTTAATATTTAAATTGGATGCAGCAAATACACTTGGTATCAAAAGGAATATTGAAAATGGATTTAAAATACCCCCAGATAAGTAAAGTAAAGAACTCAATTGAAGTATATCTAAAGATAAAAAATTAAAAGAAGTCGCGTTTGAAAGCACTGGTTTTTTATAAAAAAACATTAAGTAGAAGTTGCTTAAAGCTCCAATAAAAATTATTAGATTAGATAAAATAAAGTTGAACTCAAAACCAAAAATAAATTTGACTGTGTTTATAGTTATAAATTGACCTAAAATCCCAATCCATCGTAAATTGATATATGTTGACTTATTTAATGATGCTGCCTTGACAGATTGTTTTAAATCCATCTAAATATCTAAGTTTGAAACATTTATTGCGTTTTCAACAATAAAATCTTTTCTTGAGGAAACATCGTTACCCATTAAGGTTTGTATCAAATCTTGATCTTTTTTACTATTCTTTGAATATTGAACCTGTAATAAATTTCTTGTTTCAGGATTTAAAGTTGTATTCCATAATTCATCGGGGTTCATTTCTCCCAGTCCTTTAAATCTTTGAATGTTAAGTTTAGACTTTTCAATTTGGAGAATATTATTAAATTCTTTAGAACTTTTTTTATATTTTTTAATATCTTTTGAATTTTTTATTAAATAACTTTCAAGCTCATTTTCATCTTTGATATATATGCTTTTAGTTCCTTTATTAATTTTAAACAATGGTGGTTGAGCAAGATAAACATGTCCAAACTCAATTAATTTATCAAATGGTTTGTTATTAAAAAATGTTAATAATAATGCTCTTATATGTGAGCCATCAACATCAGCATCTGTCATTATTATTATTTTACCATATCTTAAATCTTTGAGATCTATATCCTCATTTTTTGGATCAAGACCAAGTGCATTAATCAATGTAACTATTTCATTTGAGGAAATCATCTTTGATAAGCTTTTAGTTCTTAATTCATTGGCATTTCCATTCTTTTTCGATCCATTAAGATCTGTAAAAGTATTTAATATTTTTCCTCTAAGCGGCAATACTGCTTGATTTTCGCGGTTTCTGCCTTGTTTTGCTGATCCACCAGCTGAGTCACCCTCTACAATAAATAGTTCAGTACCATCTTGCTTTGAGTTTTGACAATCGGCTAATTTTCCAGGCAATCCCGTTAATTCTAAGGCTCCTTTTCTTCTTACATTTTCTCTTGCCTTTCTAGCTACATCTCTTGCTACTGCGGCCTGGATAATTTTAGTTAAGATAATTTTTGAAATTGATGGATTTTGATCAAACCAAATAGACAGCTTCTCATTAATGATAGTTTCAACAATATTTCTAACTTCTGATGAGACTAATTTATCTTTTGTTTGAGACGAAAATTTAGGGTCAGGAATTTTGATAGAAAGAACTGATGTTAATCCTTCTTTAACGTCATCTCCAGATAAAGAAACTTTATTTTTTTTTAACAAGTTTTGTTCATTTGCATATTTATTTACTACTCTTGTTAATGCACTTCGAAATCCAAGAAGATGTGTTCCTCCGTCTTTTTGATAAATGTTATTAGTATAAGGTAATACATCTTCACTATACCCTGCATTCCACTTAAGGGAGCATTGAACATCAATATTATTTTTTAAACCCTCTATATATATAGGTTTTTTAAAAAGATCATTTTCATTTTTGTTTTTTAAACTTTCTTTTTTCTCATCAATGAATTGCACAAATTCACTGATCCCTCCTTCAAATTTGAACTCTAATGTTTTTGGTTTTTTTTGTCTTAAATCACTTAAAACTATTTTTATGCCCTTATTTAAAAAAGCTAACTCTCTCATCCTTTTTTCTAAAATAGAAAAACTAAATTTAATGGATGAAAATATTTCTTTGGATGGAACAAAATTAATTTCGGTTCCACTAGTTTTTGATTTTCCGACTTGTTTTAAAGAAGTTTTAACGTCTCCATCTTTAAATTCTATATAAAATTTTTTATTATCTCTATTAATTGTAAGTTTTAATCTCTCAGAAAGAGCATTAACAACTGAGACACCTACTCCGTGTAGTCCTCCAGAAACTTTATAAGAATTATGATCAAATTTACCACCAGCATGAAGTTGGGTCATTATAACTTCTGCAGCTGATTTTTTTTCACCCTTGTGAATATCAACGGGAATTCCTCTACCGTCATCAATTACTGTTACAGAGTTATCATCGTTTATACTTATTTCAATTTTTTTACAAAAACCAGCTAGAGCTTCATCAATAGAATTATCTACAACTTCGTAAACCATATGATGTAAGCCGGTCCCATCATCGGTGTCACCGATATACATACCTGGTCTTTTTCTTACTGCTTCTAAACCTTTTAGAACTTTTATTGAGTCAGCTTGGTAATTGTTTGAATTATTTTTTGTCATTAATTTATAATATGGAAGAATTTTTTATAACATTTTTACAAAAAATTTAAAAATGGTAGAGACGCAAATGCTTAAATTAGTGTTGGATATCAACGTTTTTTTGATGTTTTTTAGATTTTTTTTCTATTTCTATAAAACCCGTAAAAAAGATCATTTTTCTAACAAAAATATGGCGGAGAGAATGGGATTCGAACCCATGATAGAGTTTCCCCTATACACGCTTTCCAAGCATGCGCCTTCAACCACTCGGCCACCTCTCCTTTAATCACTATTTCTAAATACACATAATGATGTATTTCTGATATTTAAGATTTTTTTCTCTTTGGAAATTTCATTTAAGTAATTCACAACATTTTTAGCAGACTGTTTACCGGGAACGTAATCATGCCATAAAATTATTCCGTTTTTGTTGAGCATTTTGAATGATTTCTCCGTATCATTTTTTACAACTGAATAAGTATGACCTCCATCTATGAATATTAAATCAAATTTATTTATATATTTACTCTCATCAAACTTTGTTGAGTCTTCAAAAATAACGTTAATTTTATTTTCAACATCAGTACCAGAAAATAGAAATTTTTCATATACGCTCTCATTTAATATATTTCTAAATGAAATCTTATTATCTATATTTTTTTTACTTAAATTTTTTACCTGGTCTGGCCCAAGAGTTAAAGATGTAATTTTAGCATCTTTATTTGAATTAAGTGCCATCAAATAAGTAGTTTTTCCACTACAAGTACCGAATTCAAATATATTATTACTTTTTTTACTTAACACAGATATTATCCATGCTTCATAATCAGAGGTCATTCCTACAATTTTATTTTGTGGAGAAATAATAAAACTTTTAATTATAGTGTCTTCTTTTGGGCCTTTTAAATTTTTACTTATCAATTTCTCATCAAAAATTTTGTCTAACTTGGATATATCTATTTGTTTTATTTTACTTTTATAAAATAAATTTCTAACTTTTTTTTTATTTATTTTATATGTTAGAAATAAAATTGTTAAAAATAAAATTAAGATTATAATTTCTTTTGTCATTCTTTATTAATTCTTAAAACACCTATGAATGCTTCTTGAGGAATCTCAACTTTTCCAAATTGCTTGGCTCTAGCTTTACCTTTTTTCTGTTTTTCTAGCAGCTTTCTTTTTCTATCTGTTGCTCCACCTCCATGGATTTTTGTTAAAACATCTTTTTTAAAACCCTTGATAGTTTCTCTAGCAATAATTTTACCACCAATAGCTGCTTGAATCGGTATCATAAAGTTGTGTCTTGGGATTAAATCTTTTAATTTTTCACAGACCTCTCTACCTGTGGTTTGAGCAAAATCTTTATGTATCATCATTGCAAGAGCGTCAACAGGTTCTGAGTTTACAAGTATATTCATTTTTACTAGATCTCCTTCTTTGTGATCAATAATTTCATAATCAAAACTAGCATATCCACTAGTCATAGATTTAAGACGATCATTAAAATCAAATACGACTTCATTTAAAGGTATCTCATAATTAATTACAGCACGATTTCCTGAATAACTTAAATTAGTTTGAATACCTCTTTTATTTTGACATAACTTAATAATCGATCCCAAGTATTGGTCTGGGGTGATAATTGTGGCTTTAATCCACGGTTCTTCAATAAATTTTATGTAAGTAGGATCTGGTAAATTTGATGGATTTTGAAGTTCGATAATTTCACCATTATTTAAGTGAACTTTGTAAACAACACCAGGTGTTGTAGTTAATAAATTTATATCAAATTCTCTTTCAAGTCTTTCTGTGATTATTTCAAGGTGTAAAAGACCTAAAAATCCGCATCTAAAACCTAGTCCTAAGGCAGATGATGATTCTGCTTCGTAAGAAAAACTTGCATCATTTAATTGTAATTTAGCAAGTCCATCTTTTAATTTTTGATATTCAGAACTATCTACAGGAAATAAACCACAAAAAACTACTGGTTTACTCGGTTTGAAACCTGGTAATGCGTCATTGAGAGGATTTTCTGCATCGCATATAGTGTCTCCAACTTTAGTTTCTGATAAAATTTTAATACCAGTTGTAATAAAACCTATTTCTCCAGCGTTAAGTTCATTCACATCTTTTGCCTTAGGAGTAAACACGCCAACTTTTTCTACAATATATTCTTGATTTGTAGACATCATTTTTATTTTCATATTTTTTTTTAGTTTTCCATCTATAATTCTCACTAATATAACTACTCCAAGATACGTGTCATACCAGCTATCAACTAATAAACATTTTAATTTGCTATTTTTTTCACCTTTAGGTCCAGGCAAAGAGTTAATGATTTGCTCAAGAATTTCATCTATTCCTTGTCCAGTTTTTCCAGAGCAAGGAACAGAATTAGATGTATCTATGCCAATCACATCCTCAATTTGATTATTTGTTCTCTCAAGATCAGATGCTGGTAAATCAATTTTATTTAATACTGGAATAATCTCATGATTTATATCAAGTGCTTGGTATACATTTGCGAGTGTTTGAGCTTCAACTCCTTGAGTGCTATCAACAATTAATATTGAACCTTCGCACGCATAAAGGCTTCTGCTAACTTCATAACTAAAATCTACATGTCCAGGGGTATCTATAATATTTAAAATATAATTTTTCCCATTTTTAGCTTTATAATTTAATTTAACTGTTTGTGCTTTAATTGTTATGCCTCTCTCTCTTTCTATATCCATAGAGTCAAGTACTTGAGATTTCATTTCTCTATCACTCAAACCTCCACATTTATGAATTATTCTGTCAGCTATAGTAGATTTCCCATGATCTATATGAGCTATAATTGCAAAATTCCTAATGTTGTCTATTGTATCGCCCATTTTTAGGATCTAATTTTTGCGCCAGACTTTGACTCAACGGAAGAGATAATTAGTTTATTAATGTTATCCAGGTCATTTTCATTTAATGTTTTTTCTTCTGACTGAATAGTTACATTAACAGCTATAGATTTTTTTCCTTCTGGTATATTTTCTCCCTCAAAAACATCAAATACTCTTACTGACTTAATTAATTTGTTATCAACAGATTTAATTATATTAACTAATTCTTGAGATTTAAAATTTTTATTTATAATAAATGCAAAATCTCTCTCTGATTTTTGGAAATCAGAAAATTTATATTCAGATTTTGAATCTTTTATCTTTTGTTTTGACTCTCTTATAAAATCAAGACAAATTTCAAATATTACCAAACCTTCGGTTTTTATATCTAATTTTTTTATTATGTTTGGATGTATCTCACCAAAATATGCTAAAGCTTTTTTTTCTTGTTTATTTTGGTAAACCCCTCCAGATTTTCCTGGATGATAGTAAGAAGGAGTTTTGTCATCTATAATAATATCATCTTTATCAATCCCTGCTTCACAAAGACTTTGTATTACATCTTTTTTTACATCAAATGTGTCTACAATTCTCTCTTTATCATTCCAAGATAATCTTGAAACCTTTCCTGCCCTTACGGCGCCTATGACCGTCAGTTGATCTCCAGGATTTTTTCCTTTAAACGCTGGACCAATTTCAAATAAAGAAATATCTTTAATTCCTCTATCTAAATTTTTTTTTAAATAAAATATCAAATTTGGAAAAATAGAATTTCTTAAAACATTTAGATCTGAACTAATCGGATTTACAATTGGTATTTCTTCATCATTTTCTTTGAATAATTGATTAATTTTAGAGTCAGTAAATGACCATGTCACGGTCTCTAAATAACCTTTAGATGCGACAGATCTTTGTAAAAAATGAAATAATTTCTGATAATAATTAAGTGTTGGCTTTAATCTTGTCTTAACAGGTTCTGAAGTATTAATATGTTCATAACCTTTTATTCTCACTATTTCTTCAACAATATCAATTGGTTGAGTTATATCAGGTCTCCAAGAGGGTACTACTAACTTTAAAATTTTTTTATTCTTAGATACATTAAAACCTAACTTATCTAGTATTTTGATTAATTCTTTATTTTCAACATTAAATCCAGTCGTTTTTTCAAAAAGAAATGGATCAAAATTTATTATTGTTTTTTTATAATTTTCGATTTTTTTTACATTTAATTTGCTTATTTCACCTCCGCAAATTTGTTTTATTAGTTCAGAAGCTTTTATTAATCCTTCTTCAATTGATAAAGGATCTATGCCTCTTTCGAATCTAAATTTTGCATCTGTATCTATATTTAATTGTTTAGAGGTTTTTCTTATTGAGCGTGGTAAAAAATAAGCAGATTCTAATAATATGTTTTTAGTCGAATATTCTGTTCCAGATCTTGTCCCGCCAATTATGCCACCGAGACCAAGGACTCCAGATCTGTCAGAAATAACACACATATCATTTTCTAAAATATAGTTTTTATTATCTAAGGCTTCGAAGCTTTCTCCTTTAGAAGAGCTTCTAACAATAATTTCATTTTCTATTTTATCTGCATCATAAGCATGTAATGGTCTATTTAAATCAAACATTACATAATTAGTAATATCGACTATCGCAGATATTGGTTTTTGGCCTAAAGACAAAATTTTATCTTTTAGCCATTTTGGACTCTCTTTATTTGTTACACCTTTTATTAAACAACTTCCAAATATTGTGCATCCTTGAGCTTTTTCTTTTTTTATTGTTACGTTTATATTTTGATTGCCTCTATATTTTAAATTGGATTTTTTATTAATTTTTAATTTACCAGCACCAGCAGCAGATAAATCTCTAGCAATTCCTCTTACCCCTAAACAATCTGGTCTATTTGGCGTAATTGATAAATCTATTACTTTTTCAGAAGTGTTTTTAAAATATTTTTCTCCAATTTTATTTGCATATTTATTATTTTTTAATTCTATAATTCCATCACTTTCATTGGATAATAGTAATTCTGACTCAGAACAGAGCATTCCATATGATGTTACACCTCTTATTTTACTTACAGATAATTTCATCTGATTTTTAGGAATAATCGATCCTGGAGGTGCATAAACAGTCAAAAGACCATTTTTTGCATTTGGGGCTCCACATACTACTTCAATTGTTTTGTCACTACCTATATCAACATCACATAACTTCAATCTGTCAGCATTTGGATGAGTTTTGGCATTTATAATTTTTGCAACAATAAATGTATCTAATTCAGATGTAGAACTCTCAAAACTTTCTACTTCTAGACCAATATTAGTTAATTTATCTATTATTTGATTATTGTTAAATTTTGTATCAAGATGGTTTTTTAACCAATCAACTGTGAACTTCATCTACTTAGTCCTCTATAATTTGAAGGGACATCTAATGGATCAAAGCCAAAGTGACTTAACCATCTATAATCAGTCTCAAAAAAGGCTCTTAAATCATTAATTCCATATTTTAACATTCCAAGTCTGTCTATGCCAATTCCAAAGGCATATCCTTGATATTTACTTGGATTAACATTTACATTTTTTAAAACATTTGGATGAACCATTCCGCAACCTAGAATTTCTAACCATTTATTACCTTCACCAATTACAATCTTTCCATTGTTAATTTCATATCCTATATCTACTTCTGCTGAAGGTTCCGTAAATGGAAAATGACTTGGTCTGAATCTCATTTTAATTTTATCAACTTCAAAAAACTCCTTAATAAAATAATTTAAACATCCCTTTAAATGTCCCATATTTATATTCTTATCTATATGAAGTCCCTCAACTTGATGAAACATCGGAGCATGGGTTTGATCACTATCTGATCTGTAAGTTCGTCCTGGGGCAATAATTTTAAAAGGAGGTTTACCTTTTAGCATAGTTCTTACCTGAACTGGAGATGTGTGAGTTCTCAAAAGTAATTCCTTATTATTATCAAGGTAAAAAGTATCATGCATATCTCTAGCTGGATGATTATCTGGTGTATTTAATGCTGTAAAATTATTATATTCATTTTCTACATCTGGGCCTTCCTCAACACTAAATCCTATTTCAGAAAATATAGATGAAATTTCATCTATTACCTGGGAGACTGGATGAATTTTACCAATTTCAATATTTCTTTCTGGAAGAGTTACATCAATTTTTTCTTTCTCAAGCTTTAAATTAATTTCTTTAGTTTCAATTTCTTGAATTTTGATTGATATTTTATTTTGAAGTTCATCTTTAATATTATTTAAATCTGAGGCTAATTTTTTTCTTTCCTCTACAGAAATTGAACCTAATTTTTTAAATTCGTTTGATATAATTCCGTTTTTTCCAAATAGTTCGGATTTGATATTGTTTACTTTTTCAATATTATTTTCTGTGTTAAGCTTATCGATATAATCATCTTTTATTTTTTTAATATCAGACATTTTAATAGAATATTTGTTAAAGGAAGAAAAACAATAGTCTTGATTAATTTAATGCTGCTTGAGCCCTTTTAACTATAGTTTTGAATGCTTCGGGGTTGTCGTAAGCAATTTCTGCAAGAATTTTTCTATCTAATTTAATTCCTGATTTGCTTAAACCATTAATAAACTTTGAATATGTTATGCCTTCGGATCTGACACCAGCATTTATTCTTTGTATCCACAGTGATTTAAAATCCCTTTTTTTATTTCTTCTATCTCTATAAGCATATTGCATGGCTTTTTCCATTGCTTGTCTTGCAACTCTTATTGTATTTTTTCTTCTTCCCCACTGACCTTTAACAGCTTTTAAAACTTTTTTATGTTTAGCTCTGCTTGTAACTCCTCTTTTAACTCTTGCCATTTTATCCTCTTAAGCTGTAAGGCATATAAGATTTTACTATCTTACCATCTTGTTTGGATAAAACAGTTGTGCCTCTTTGTTTTCTAATTTGTGAATTTGTTCTTTTAATCATGCCGTGTCTTTTTCCAGCCTGTGGGGTAATAACCTTACCTTTAGCTGAGATTTTAAATCTTTTTTTAGCTGAACTTTTTGTTTTTAACTTGGGCATAATTTTCGGGGTTATACAAATATTAAATTAAATTTACAACTAGAAATATGGCTTATAAAGGCTGGATTACCATAATCATTTGCTTTCCATCAAATTTTGGCTGAAGCTCAACTCTCCCAATAGTCTCCATATCTGCCTTAATTTTATCCATTAATTCATTGCCAAGGTTTGAATGTTGTAACTCTCTCCCTTTGAACCTTATTGTAAATTTGACTTTATCACCTTTTGCCAAAAATTTCTGAGCATTTTTAATTTTGAAAGTGTAGTCATGAACTTCTGTAACTGGCCTTAATTTTATTTCTTTTAATTCAATTTTCTTTTGTTTTTTTTTTGCTTTGTTAGCTTTTTTTTGTGCATCGTATTTATATTTACCCATGTCCATAATTTTACAGACAGGAGGTTTTGCATTCGGAGCAATTTCAATTAAATCTAAACCTTCATTTTTTGCTTTATTTATAGCTTCATTTAAATTTAAAATTCCTAAATTTTCTCCATCACTTGCAATAACTTGAACTTCATTTGATGTAATCCTATTGTTAGACCTTGGGCCTCTTGCTTTAGTTCTTTTTTGAAAATAATTTTGTTTAAAATCTGCCACTTAAATTGAAGGGGCTTTATTTAGATCGGAGTATTTTTTTATAAATTCTTTCAAAGCCATATTTTCTTGTTTATTAGAATCCAATCTTCTAATAGTTACACTGTTGGAGTCAACTTCTTTTTTTCCACAAATCAGTAACATTGGTACTTTTGTTAAAGAATGATCTCTTATTTTATAATTTAAATTGTGATTTTTAAGATCCACTTCGACAATCAAACCAACCCGTTTTAATTCCTTAGCTACACTTTTAGCATATTCATCAAAATCACTAGAGATTGGAATAACTACTGCCTGTAAAGGTGATATCCAAAATGGTAGCTTGCCTGCATAATTCTCTATAAGGATACCTATGAACCTTTCTAAAGATCCAAATAATGCTCTGTGTAACATTACAGGTACTTTTTTAGTTCCATCTTTATCAACAAAAGAAGCTCCTAATCTACCTGGTAAATTTAAATCTACTTGCAAGGTTCCACACTGCCAATCTCTACCGATTGCATCTCTTAAAACAAATTCAATTTTTGGTCCATAAAATGCGCCCTCACCTTTATTAATTGAGTACTCTAGCTTCGTCGCTTTGATTGCCTCTAACAACGCAGCTTCTGATTTATCCCAAACTTTATCGTCACCAACTCTTAAATCTGGTCTATCTGAATATTTTAAAATAACATCTTCAAAACCAAGATCTTTATAAATTTCTAAAATTAAATTTGTAACACTCAAACATTCTTCGGTAATTTGTTCTTCTGTACAAAAAATATGTGCATCATCTTGAGTAAAGGCTCTTACACGTAATAATCCATGCAATGCACCTGAAGGTTCATATCTATGAACTTTTCCAAATTCTGACATCTTTAAAGGTAAGTCTCTATAACTTTTAAGTCCTTGATTAAATACTTGAACACACCCAGGACAATTCATGGGTTTAATTGCAAATACTTTTTCATCTGGTGTAGTTGAAGTATACATATTAGCTCCAAATTTTTCCCAGTGGCCAGATTTTTCCCATAAAGATCTATCAAGTATTTCTGGCGTATTTATCTCTTTATAACCATCGTGATCTTGTTTCATTCTCATGTATGAAACTAATTTTTGGAACAAATTCCATCCTTTCTGGTGCCAAAACACAGATCCAGGACTTTCTTCTCTAAAATGAAATAAATCCATCTCTTTTCCAATTTTTCTATGATCTCTTTTTTCTGCTTCCTCAATTCTCTGAAGATAAAGGTCTAATTCTTTTTGAGTTGCCCAACCAGTACCATATATTCTTTGAAGCATTTCATTATTAGAGTCACCACGCCAATAAGCTCCAGATACTTTTGTCAGTTTAAAAGCTTTACCTATTTTACCAGAAGATACTAAATGTGGACCTCTACATAAATCATGCCATGTTTCGCCATGATGATAAACCGTAAGTTCTTCGTTTTTAGGAATGCTCTCAATTATCTCAGCTTTGTATTTTTCTCCAATTTTTTTAAAATGACTTATTGCTTTATCTCTCTCCCAAACTTCTTTTCTTGTTTTTACATCTTTATCTATTATCTCTGACATTTTTTTTTCAATCTTTTTTAGATCATCGCTAGTAAAAGGCTCTTTTCTTGCAAAATCATAGTAAAACCCATTTTCTATAACTGGCCCAATTGTTACCTGTGTGCCTGGGTATAGTTCTTGAACGGCCATAGCCATTATATGTGCAGTGTCATGTCTAATGACTTCTAAACCCTCAGGATCTTTAGCTGTAAATATTTCAATAGAACAATCTTGATCAATAACAGTATATAAATCTTTAAGTTCACCGTTTATGCTCATCACCAAAGCTTGCTTACCTAAAGACTTGCTAATTTTTTCAGCAACCTCTGTGCCTGTTACACTTTTTTCAAAGTTTAATTTTTTTCCATCAGGTAATGTAATATTTGGCATTAGTTTATTAATTTTTTATACTCTGAATAAGTAGAAAAACACATTTTTTCAACATTAAATTTTGAAACGACATTTTTTCTACCTTCTATGCCCATTTGATTGATAGTCTGTTCATCTAAATTCATAATTTCTATTAATTTTTTTGAAAGATCGTCAGAGTTATTTGCTTCAAATAAAAATCCTGTTTTATTTTCATTTATAGTCTCTTTTGATCCCCCAATATTACTTGCAACAATTGGTTTTTTCATTGCCTGAGCCTCAACAGATATTCTTCCAAAGGCTTCTGGTTCTATAGATGAAGAAACTATGATGTCTGAAACTTTGTAAGCTAGAGGCATATTTTTACAATGATCTATAAATTTTACTTGGTTAGTTAATCTATACTGCTCAACTAACCTAATAAGTTTCTTTTTGTAAAGTTCTCTTCCTTGATCGCTCCCAAGAATAATTACATTAAATACCTCATGTCCTAAATTAATATTTACTTTATTAATAGCATCTAAAAACATTTCTTGACCTTTCCATTCTGTTAATCTTCCGGGCAATAGAACAGTTTTTCTCTCAATTTTAAGTCCCCATGATTTAAATAATTCATCTTCCTCTGTTTCTATAGTAGTTGATGGATCAAAATAGTCAGTATTAATGCCTCTAAATATCACCAAGAATTTTTTTTTATCATTGAGGTATTGAAAGTAATTTTCTTTAATATGTGAAAATATAAAATTAGACCCAGCAATAATTAAATCTGATCTCAACATTACAGAATTATATAATTTTTTTAATTTACTTTTAAAATTATATGTTCCATGGAATGTAGTTACAAATTTACGTCGTGTGATTTTGGTAGCTAGCAAACAAGACCATGCAGGTGCTCTACTTCTCGCGTGGACAATATTAATTCCATAAAATAAAATTATTAAAGAAATAATTATTGAATTAAAAAAAACCAAAATGGGATTTTTGGAATTAACAGGTAACCTTATATATTTAACTTTTTTTTTATCTATAAACTTTGTTAATTCACCACCGTTGCAAATTAAAAAAGATTTACAATCATTTTCATGTAGATAGTGTGCGATATCATAACAACCTGTTTCTGCGCCACCGTATCCAAGTTTTGGTATAACTTGCAGAACTTTCAATTTTGGATGCATATGGTAGAGTTATAATATTTCAAATCAATTTTAGTACTTTATATGAAAAAATTTAAATTTCTAAAAATTTCTAAAACAAAAAAACTAAGATATATAAGCAATTATTATAAGAAAAATCTTTATATTATATTTTTACCAGGTTTTGCATCCGATATAGAAGGAGATAAACCTAAAAGATTTTTAAACTATGCTAAAAAAAATAAATTGGGTTTTTTGGCACTAGAATATTCTGGATACGGAAAATCTTCAGGTGAATTTACAAAAGGGAATATTTCCACTTGGGCAAATGATGCAAAACAGACTATTAAAAATATAGTTAAAAAAAATGATATAATTTTAATAGGTTCTAGTATGGGTGCTTGGATTTCTTTATTATTATTTAAATCAATTAAGAAACAGATTAAAGGCTTTATGGGAATTGGCTCTGCTCCAGAATTTTTAACAAGGATAATGTGGAAAAAATTTTCAAAAAAGACAAAGAGTGAAATTATCAAAAAAGGTATTAGCAAAATTAAAAATGGTGGGTATGAGTATCTCATAACTAATCAATTAATTAAAGATGGAAGAAAAAAACAAAATAAAGTTTTGAATGTTAAAATTCCAATGAAAATACTTGTTACTATGATCCATGGTCAAAAAGATGAGGTTGTACCAATTAAATACTCAAGAGAAGTTTTAAAAATCTTCAGCAAAGCAAAAAAAAAATTATATATAATTAAGAAGGGTGACCATAGTCTCTCGTCAAAAAAAAATCTAAATATTATTTGTAAAGAGTTAGATAATATTATTAAAAATACTAACTAGCTTGACCGACTAATTTTTTATTTGATATAGGATTTTCTAACTTATCTAACATTTCTTTTGGACAAACTTGGACGAAATTATTTATTTCATTTTCAAAATTCTCAACAATTTTTTTTGAGATTATTGAATTTGTTTCTATCGCATGCTCTTGAATTAATTTCCTTAGATGCTCAATCCAAAATTTAGTTTCTGGAGTTTGCCAAACTACACTTTCAGGATTTACTTTTTTATCAAATTGATTTTCAGGGTCATAAATAAATGCCATACCTCCTGTCATGCCAGCTCCAAAATTATCGCCAATATCTCCTAATATAATAATGTTTCCGCCTGTCATGTATTCACAACCATTTGAATCACAACCTTCTACTACTGCAGTTGCACCTGAATTTCTAACAGCAAATCTCTCTCCTGCTTGTCCTGCAGCTAATAATTTTCCTGAAGTAGCTCCATACAAAACAGTGTTTCCAATAATAGTATTCTCATTTGAAACAAGGTTGCTTTCATCTTGTAATTTAATCACAATAGTTCCACCTGATAATCCTTTTGCAACATAATCATTTGCATCCCCTTTTAAAATTAGTTTTAATCCTTTAATAGCAAAAGCACCAAAGGATTGGCCTGCTGAACCTTTAAAATTTAATTCGATCGAATTTTCATCAAGATTGTTATTTCCAAATTTTTTGTACAAATGATAAGAAATTCTAGTACCAACTGCTCTATCAGTATTTTGAATTTCAAACTCTTGATTTATTTTTTCTTTTTTATCTATTTTGTCTTCTATTTCTGGCCATAATTTTTGATCTAAAGTATCTGGAACAGCATTAATTTCAGGTTTCTCACAATATCTTTTATTTTTTCCAGGATCTGCCTGAACAAAAAGAGGATTTAAGTCTAGATCATCCAAGTTTGGTGATCCTTTGCTTACTTGCCTTAGTAAGTCAGTTCTTCCAATTACTTCATTTAAAGATTTGAAACCAAGATAAGCAAGTATTTCTCTTACTTCTTCTGCTATAAATGTAAAAAGGTTTACTACTTTTTCAGGAGTTCCTGTAAATTTCTCTCTTAATTTATCATCTTGTGTGCAAACACCCACTGGACATGTATTTGAATGACATTGTCTGACCATTATACATCCCATTGCGACTAAAGCAGTTGTTGCTACGCCAAATTCTTCTGCTCCCATCATGGCTGCAATTACAACATCTCTTCCTGTTTTTATTCCACCGTCAGTTCTAAGCGTCACTTGATGTCTCAAGTTATTTAAAGTCAATACCTGATTTGCTTCTGTTAATCCCATCTCCCAAGGAACTCCAACATATTTAACGCTTGTCTGTGGAGTGGCTCCTGTACCTCCTGAGTGCCCTGAGATTAAAATTATGTCTGCTTTAGCTTTTGCAACTCCAGCAGCTATAGTTCCAATTCCTGATGAAGCAACTAATTTAACTCCAACTCTAGCCTTAGGATTTATTTGTTTTAAATCATAAATTAATTGAGCTAGATCTTCTATTGAGTAAATATCATGATGTGGTGGAGGTGATATTAAAGTAACTCCTGGCGTTGAGTGTCTCAATCTCGCAATTTCATCAGTAACTTTAAAACCTGGTAATTGTCCACCTTCACCTGGTTTAGCGCCCTGTGCAATTTTGATTTCAATCTCATTACAATTATTTAAGTAATTAATGGTTACTCCAAATCTAGCTGATGCAATTTGTTTAACCCTTGAATTTGCACTATCTCCATTCTCCATAATCTTAAATCTTTTTTCATCTTCTCCACCTTCGCCACTACAAGATGCGCCTTTAATTCTGTTCATACCGACAGCAAGAGTTTCATGTGCTTCTTTAGATAAAGCTCCATGAGACATACTTCCACTTCCAAATCTTTTTAATATATTAGATGCAGGCTCAACATTGGATATATCGATGGGATTTTTAGATTTAAAATCTACTAAATCTCTTAAACTTATTGGATTTAGATTATAAATACCTTTTGTGTATTTTTTATATATTTCATAAGATCCTTGTCCAACCGCAGTTTGCAGTAAATGAATTAGTTTGCCTTGATACTGATGTGTTTCACCATTTTTTCTATATCTGTAAATACCTCCAATAGGTAAAATATTTGAATTATTGAAAAATGCTTCTTTGTGTATAGTTCTGATTTTCTTTTCTATTCCTTTTAAACCAATTCCAGAAATCTTTGATAACATCCCAGGAAAGTAATCTTTCACAATTGTTCTGCTTAGTCCAACAGTTTCAAAATTACATCCGCCTCTATAAGAACTTAAAACAGAAATTCCCATTTTAGACATTATTTTAAGAAGACCGAGATTGACTGATTTAATATATCTTGAAACACATTCATCAAAAGTGAAATTTCCAAATAATTTCTTAGAATATCTTTGATATAAGCTATCAAAAGCTAAATAAGGGTTCACTGTAGTAGCACCAACACCAATTAATGTTGCAAAAGAGTGGGTATCTAAAGCATCTCCAGTTTGAACATTAATAGAAACATAACCTCTTAAACCTAATTTAACTAAATGTGTATTTATTGCCCCTATACATAAAAGCATCGGCATTGGCATTCTATTTTCTGAAATATTTTTATCTGATAATATTATTTGTTTAATTCCCTCTCTAACAGCTTGTTCGGATTTAACTTTGAGTAAATTTATTGATGTCTCTAAATCATCATCTTTGCTGAATGTACAATCTAAAACTTTATTATTATTTCCAAAGAATTTCAAAAATTTTTCAAATTGTGCATTTGATAATATCGGACTATTTAAGACATAAATATTGTCTTTAGTTAATTTACTAAAATCTAAAATATTACCAAGATTTCCAAATCTTGTCTTTAGACTCATAACTTTATTTTCTCTTAGAGAGTCAATTGGTGGATTTGTAACCTGACTAAAGTTTTGTCTAAAGTAATGATATAGTGGTCTATATTTGTCAGATAAAACTGCTAAAGGCGTGTCATCACCCATTGAGCCTGTTGCTTCTTTAGCATCTTCTGCCATTGGATGAAGAATTAATTCTAAATCTTCTATGCTATATCCAAAACAATGTTGAAAATTCCTCAAACTTTGACCTTCTAGCTCTACTTTTTCAGTTTCTGCCTCTAATTTTTTATCAAGATCAATAATCTGATTGTTGTAATGTTTATATTCTTTTGAAAGGTAGTTTTTTATTTCGTCGTTTGAGTATACTTTTCCTTTTTCTATTCTTACTCCTAATATTTCTCCAGGTCCTAATCTTCCTTTAGATACAATTTTTTTCTCATTTAAATCTATCATTCCTGTTTCACTTCCTGCAAAAAGAAGTTTGTCTCTTGTCACTGTATATCTAAGTGGTCTTAATCCATTTCTGTCGGTTGCAACAATTACCCATTCATTATCTGTTGCAGCTATAGCAGCTGGACCATCCCAAGGCTCCATGGTACTATTTAAAAAATTGAATAGTTGTTGATGATCTTTTTTTAATACCTTATTTTTTTTTGACCAGGCGTCTGGTATTAACATTAATTTTGCTAGAGGAGCAGGCTGTCCAGAAATATTTAATAACTCAAAAACATTATCTAATGATGCAGAGTCAGAATTTCCAGCTGGTATTACAGGCTTAAGATTCTCTATGTCTTGGAAAACTGGACTAAACATCTCTTCCTCGTGAACCTTCATCCAATTAACATTTCCTTTAAGGGTATTTATTTCACCATTATGCGCTATAGATCTAAACGGTTGAGCTAAGTCCCAACTAGGCGCAGTATTGGTTGAAAATCTTTGGTGAAATATTGCATACCTAGATATAAATCTTTCATCTTTTAGGTCAGTATAAAAATCTGACAAAGCTTCTGCTAAAAACATTCCTTTATAAATGATAGATTTAGAACTAAATGAACATATATAAAAATTATTTAATTGATTATTGAGAGCTTCTTTTTCAATTACTCTTCTTGTTTCATACAATTTTTGTTCCAGAGATTTATTGACAACTTTTTTGTCATTGTATGTGAACAATACTTGAGTAATTTCAGGTCTTGTTTGTTCAGCTTTTTCTCCTAAGACAGAGGGATCAACAGGAACTTGTCTCCAGCCATAGATACTAAAATTTCTCTTTGTTAGTTCACTTTCAACAATAGTTCTACATTGCTCTTGAGCGCTATAATCATTTCTTGGTAAGAAAATCATACCCACGCATAGTTCAGAATTATCATGTTTATGACCAGTGACTTCAATTTTTTCCTCAAAGAAATCTTTAGGAATTTCAATATGGATTCCAGCACCATCTCCTGTTTTTCCATCTGCATCGATTGCACCTCTATGCCAAACAGCTTTTAAGGCATCGATTCCATATTCTACGACTTTTCTTGATTTTAGACCTTCGGTAGATGCTACTAAACCTACACCACATGCATCATGTTCCATTTCTTCTGAGTAAACATGATTACTTTTTAAAATTTTTAAATTTTTATTTCTTAACTTCATTAAGCAACTCTAAGTTTTTGTTTACTTTGTAAATAATTATCAATTGATGTTGCGGCATCTCTTCCGTCTTTGATACCCCAAACCACTAAAGATGCTCCACGAACTATATCTCCAGCTGCAAAAACTCCCTCTATACTAGTTTCCATTGTATCAAAATCCGCTTTTATTGTTCCCCATCTTGATACTTGTAATTTTTCTTCATTAAATAATTTTGGAAGATCTTCTGGATCAAATCCAAGTGCTTTGATTACAAGATCAGCTTTAATTTCAAAATCTGAATTTTCTTCAACAACTGGTTTTCTTCTACCGCTATCATCTGGCTCACCCAATTTCATTTTATTAACAACTACACTTTCAATTTTATTTGTTCCCTTAAACTCTTTAGGGCTTGTTAACCAAATGAATTCAACACCTTCTTCTTCTGCATTGCCAACTTCTCTTGCTGATCCTGGCATATTTTCTCTATCTCTTCTATACAAACATTTTACAGATTTAGCATTCTGTCTCACTGAAGTCCTTAAGCAGTCCATTGCTGTATCGCCACCTCCAATTACTACAACATCTTTTCCTTCAGCATTTAAAGTTCCGTTATCAAACAACTCAACTTTATCACCTAGTCCTTTTTTATTTGATGCTGTCAAAAATTCCATTGCAGGGAAAATATTACTCAAATCGTTACCAGGTAGATTAACTTCTCTAGCTTTATAAACTCCTGTAGCTATTAAAATTGCATCATGTTTATCTCTTAACTCCGTCAAGCTGGAATCTTTTCCAACTTCAAAGTTTAAGACAAATTTAATTCCACTTTCTTCTAAAAGTTTTATTCTTCTTTGAACAACATGCTTTTCTAATTTAAATCCTGGGATACCATATATTAGTAACCCTCCAGCTCTGTCATAACGATCATATATAGTTACCTTGTATCCTTTTTTTCTGAGTTGTTCTCCACAAGCAAGTCCAGCAGGACCAGAACCTATAATTCCTACACTCTCATTTTTTTCACTATTTATTTCTATTGGTTTAACCCAACCATTTTCCCAAGCTTTCTCTGTGATATATTTTTCTATTGATCCAATAGTTACTGTTCCATGACCCGATTGCTCTATTACACAATTTCCTTCACACAGCCTATCCTGGGGGCAAATTCTTCCACAAACTTCAGGCATGTTGTTTGTGCTTTGTGATAATTGATAAGCTTCCTCATATCTTCCCTCAGCAGTTAGTTTAAGCCAATCTGGTATATTGTTACTTAATGGACAATGAACTTGGCAAAATGGTACTCCACATTGGGAACATCTGCTTGACTGCTGAACAGCTCTATCTTTTAGAAATTCTTGATATATTTCATCAAAATCCTCTTTTCGGTCTGAAATATCTCTTTTAGGTGGATTTTGTTGACCTATATTAACAAACTTAAGCATTTTTTCTGACATGGTGGACGCTGTATATACGATAAAAATTTAATAATAAACAATTACAAGGTCATAAATATTGACTAATATTCCACAAAACTTAAGTAAATCAGATGTTTTTTCTTATTATGCATAGATGATATGCAAATATGTAATTGCTTTAATTTGGTTACAATTTCATTATGAAGTATTGGATCTAATGATTTCAAAATATGTGGAGACGCTAATTTTATCAATTATTCAAGGAATATCTGAGTTTATTCCAGTTAGCTCGTCTGCACATCTTTTAATTATATCAAGATTGAGTGATTTCAATGTTAGCAACCTACAATTAGATATTAGTCTGCATTTAGGTTCTTTGTTAGCAATTATTTTATTTTTTAGAAAAGAGTTAATAAATATCATTAATAATAAAATTATATTTCTACTAATAATTCTTGGGTCTATACCATTAGTTATTGTTGGTTATATTTTTTACTCCACAAATTTAATTGATCAATTTAGAAACTTAAAAGTTGTCGCTTGGACAACTTTGATTTTTGGAATTTTATTATACTTTTCAGATAAGTTTGAATTGAAAAATAAAATTTCTTCAGAATTAAATATTAAAAGTATTATTATAATAGGGTTATTTCAGATTTTAGCTATTATTCCAGGAGTCAGTAGATCAGGTATAGTAATTACAGCTTCAAGATTTTTAAAATTTGACAGAGTTGAATCATCAAAGATAGCTTTTTATTTGTCTATTCCAGCTTTAGCAGGTGCAAGTGTTTTGGGATTTAAAGATGTTATTGATGATCAAATAAATTTTGATGCTATATTTATTTTTTCTACTTCAGCTTCATTTTTATTTTCTTATTTTACAATTAAATATTTTCTTATTTATGTTAAAATGTTTAGTTTGAGTTTTTTTGTTATTTATAGAATAGTTTTAAGTATTATTCTTTTTTCAATTATTTATTTATGATTTTTTGGTCGTTGGAGCAATTTGAGAAAATATTACGGCAATAAGAATTAACACACATCCTATAATATTATTTATATTAAGAACTTGACTTAAAATAATCCATCCAGCAATTGTTGCAAAGACACCTTCAAGAGAGTAAATTATTGCTGCTGGAGCTTCTTCAATATTTTTTTGTGCAAACATTTGTAAAGTAAAAGCAATTCCTCCAGATAAGACGCCTGCATATAATATTGAACTATACTCAGTTAAAATTTTTGTAATAACTACTTCCTCTAAAATAAAAGCAAATATAAGAGATAAACCAAAAACAAGAGCTGCTTGTAATGCTGCATAAAAAATTGGTATATTAAATTTCTCCATAAATTTTCCAGCGAAAATTATATGTAAAGCCCAAAATAGTGAGCATAGAATAACTAAAGCATCACCTATCATAATTTCTGAGTTTGAAAAATCACTTAATAGGTAAACACCTATTATACACAAACCTATTGAAGGCCAAAGACTCCAATGGACTTTAATAGAATAAATAAAAAATAATAAAATTGGAACTAATGGAACGTAAAAAACCGTAAAAAAAGCTGCATTAGCTATATTGGTGTATTGTAATGCGGCTTGCTGCAAGTAGGTACCCAAAAATAATGATATACCCATTAAAAATAAATATTTTAAAAATAATTTTTTATTAGAATTGATTTCATAATTAATTTTTTTTCTTTCTAAAATTAAAGCAATGGGTAGGACTGTAAGAAAACCAACAAAAAATCTTGATGCATTGAATGTTAATGGACCAATATTGTCCATGCCTGTGTCTTGAGCAATGAAAGCAGTGCCCCAAATAAATGTTGTTATCAAAGCGCATATAAGCGATGTAGTTTTGGACATTAATTTAATTAAATTTAGATAATATTATTCATTCTACAACAGCTATCAAAATCTTCTTTATTGATATAGCAACCGGCCATTTTTCTTATACCTGAAAATGCACCTCTACCATGCATTACTCTCCAATTATTAAAAATTAGTAATTCACCAGGTTTTAAAATATGCCTCCACTGATATTGCTTTTGGTTTGCCATCGTATCAAATACTTTAATTGCTTTATAAAAATTTATTGTTTTCTGATTAGTTTCTCTAAAAGGCGCTCTATCGTAATTGTTAAAACTAATTTGATCAAAATTATTTTTTTCATTTAATTTTATTATTGGTCTTTTTGCTTCAAGGCGAACACCGTCTCCGATATATGAACCTTTAACTTTTGTATTTGTTAAAGTTTTAAAATGTTTTTTATATTTTTGTTTGATTTCATTTGCCAATTTAAATCCATCTACCATTATAGAATCTCCACCTTTAGCATCATACTTACAACAAAGCAGTAATTGTAAACCCGGAGCATCATTACTATATGTAGAGTCTGTATGTGGTCTCAGTTCTTGGTTTGAATACGCACTGTCTGCTTTTTTATTATTTGATTCAAAAGTCCACAATCCTCCAAAAATTGAATTTCTGACATAACCTATTTTTTTAGCTATATATTCGACAGAGTTTAAATTCTTTGAACAATTTCTTACGACTGCAAAACCATATATGTGAATTTTTTTTAATAAACTTTTAAATCCAACTTTAGTTTGTAATTGCTTATAGTTAATGAAAATTTGATTTTTTATGTCTTTATCTTTCCAAAATTGAGTATCACTTTTAGCTTCTTCTTTTTTTAAAGAATTTTTTTTTAAAAATTCAAATGAATATTTGGTTGGTTTATTTTCATCAGACCATAATATTTCAACGAATTTCCCTTTTTTTAATAATTTTGCTTTTTTAACTTTAATATTAATATCTAAATTTGCGGTATAAGTTATTCTTTGATTGGTTTTAAAATCCCAGTTTTCTTTATTTTTAATATGATCTCTTAACCAAATATTAGGAAATGTTTCAAACTTATTGTCATTAAAGTAAAATACAGTTTTATTATTTAAAAGTTTAAAATTTTTAATCATTACTTAGCTAATTTGTAGGCAAAGTTTTTACCAAGGTTATTTTTTAATTCATTATTAAATCTTGAACCCTCAGCACCGTCAATAATTCTATGATCGTAAGAGAGAGATAAAGGCAACATTGTTCTAGGTTTAAATTGTCCATCAATATAAACAGGTTTAATATAAGTCCTTCCAATTCCTAAAATAGCAACCTCAGGATAATTTATTATAGGAGTAAAATAAGTTCCTCCAATGCCGCCTAGGCTTGTTATAGTTATGGATCCTCCATAAAACTCTTTTTTATCTATCTTCAAATTTCGGCAATCATCACTAACTTTTTTTAGGTCCTTACTTATTTGATCTATATTCTTTTGATTAGCATTTCTTATTTTTGGTACCATTAAACCATTTGGAGTATCAACTGCAATTCCTACATGGAAGTATTTTTTTAATGTTATTTTTCCATTTTCAATATTGTCAATAGAACTATTAAATCTTGGAAAAACTTTCAAAGCTTCCACAACTGCCTTTATAATAAATGCCAATGGAGTAATTTTCTTTTTTTCTCCAGTAAAAGTATCGGTCAAATTTTGTCTAAATTCTTCTAGCTCAGTAATATCTGCTTCATCACAACTAGTAACATGCGGTATTGTTTGCCAAGAATTTGATAAATGTGGAGCAGCAATTCTTTTAATTCTTGGTATATCTTGAATTTCTACATCTCCAAAATCAGCGTGATCATATTCTGAGGGCTTTATAGATGGAGCCTTCTTTTCTTCTTGAGGTTTATTAAAATTAGAAGATACGAATTTTTTTATATCTTCTTCTATAATTCTCCCTGATCTTTGTGATCCAGTAATACTATTAATATCAACACCAAGTTCTCTTGCAAATTTTCTAGTTTTTGGGCTAGCAAGTGCTTTGCTTGATTTGAATACACTAACTCTACTATTTTTTAATATTTCTTTTGGTTTTGAAGTTACTGTTTCAAGAGGTTTTTGTATAATAGTTTCTTCTTTAATCTCTTTGACCTCTTCTTCAATTTGCTCATCTGGTTTTTCTTCTTCTGAACCAATTATTAGTATTGATGAACCCTCTGAAACCTTATCACCAACTTTTAAATTAACTTTTTTAACTCTACCTGAGTATGGGCTTGGTATCTCAACACTTGATTTATCGCTTTCTATTGTAATTATCGGATCATCTTTATTAATATTTGATCCTGCCTCTATTAATACCTCAATTACTTCAACATCTTTAAAATCACCAATGTTAGGAACTAATACTTCTTTCTCACTCATTATAATTTTGTGGGCATAGGCTTATCTTTATCAATTTTATATTTTTTAATTGCATCTACCGCATGTTTAGAAGCAATTAATTGTTCATTAGATAAAATACTTAAGCCATATGCAACTATATGCTCTTTATCGACTTCAAAAAATTTTCTTAGATTTTTTCTTGTATCACTTCTACCAAATCCATCTGTACCCAATGAATAAAAACTTTTATTTATGTAAGGTCTAATTTGGTCAGAATTCATTCTCATGTAATCTGAAGCTGCTAAAATAGGACCTTCAGTTTTTCCAAGGCATTTTTCAACGTAAGAGATTTTTTTCTCTCCTCCTGGATTAAGCAAATTATACCTTTCTGTTTCAAGTCCATCTCTTCTTAATTCATTAAAACTGGTAACACTCCATACTTCACTATCAACTTGATATTCATTTTGTAAAATTTCTGCTGCTTCAATCATCTCTCTTAAAATTGTTCCTGAGCCCAATAATTGAATCTTATTTTTTTTATTCTTGCTGAAATCTTTTATTTTATACATCCCTTTTAATATGCCTTCTTCACAATCTTTGGGCATCTCTGGATGAGAATAATTTTCATTCATTGTTGTAATATAGTAAAAAATATTTTCATGTTTTTCATGCATTCTTCTTAAACCCTCTTTAAAAATTGTAGCTAATTCATAATGAAAGGTTGGATCATAAGATACACAATTTGGAATTGTTGATGCTAATAAATGACTGTGACCATCTTGGTGTTGAAGGCCTTCTCCAGCCAAAGTTGTTCTTCCAGCTGTAGCTCCAATTAGAAATCCTCTTGTTTGACTGTCTCCAGCTGCCCATGCAAAATCGCCGGTTCTTTGAAAACCAAACATAGAATAAAAAAGATAAATTGGTATCATTTCTATATCATGATTTGAATACGATGTTCCTGCAGCTATCCATGATGCCATGGATCCAGCCTCATTTATTCCTTCTTCTAAAACTTGACCACTTTTCTCTTCCTTGTAAGAGCTTAATTGAGCTGAGTCCTCTGGCTCATATTTTTGACCTTCATGCGCATATATACCTATTTTTTGGAAAAAACCTTCCATACCAAATGTTCTTGCTTCATCTGGGATTATTGGAACAAGTCTTGGAGCAACATTTTTATCTCTTAGCAAATTCGTCAACATCCTAACAAGTGCCATAGTAGTTGACATTTCTTTTTCACCGGTTGATTTTTTCATAAAGTCAAAAATATCATTACTTGGTGTTTTGATTGGTTTCGAAAAAGACGATCTCTCAGGAATATATCCTCCTAAAGCCAATCTTCTTTTTTTTAAGTATTTTATTTCCTCTGAATTTTCATCAGGTCTAAAGTATTCTATATTTTTGACTTGTTCATCTGTTAATGGAACATCAAATCTATCTCTATAATATAGCAAATCATCTACACCTAATTTTTTTTGCTGATGGGTTGTATTTATACTTTCACCAGATTTTCCCATACCGTATCCTTTAATTGTTTTAGCTAATATGACTGTTGGTCTGCCTTTTGTATTAATAGCTTTATGATAAGCAGCATAAACTTTATGTGGGTCGTGACCGCCTCTATTTAATTTCCAAATATCGCTATCCGTATAACTTGCAACTAGATTTTTAAGTTCAGGGTATTTCCCAAAGAAGTTATCTCTAACATATAAACCGCCTTTTGCTTTAAAAGCTTGGTATTCTCCATCAACTGCTTCGTTCATTCTTTTTACAAGTAAACCTGATTTATCATTTGCGAGTAGAGGATCCCAATATGATCCCCAAATGACTTTTATTACATTCCATCCTGCTCCTCTAAAAATTCCTTCTAATTCTTGAATAATTTTACCATTGCCTCTTACTGGACCATCTAATCTTTGTAGGTTGCAGTTTACAACATAAATCAAGTTATCTAACTTTTCTCTTGCTGCTAAACCAATAGATCCTAGAGCTTCAGGCTCGTCTATTTCACCATCTCCTAAGAAAGACCAAACTTTTCTATTCTCATCTTTTATTAATTTTCTATTAATAAGATATTTCATAAATCTTGCCTGATAGGTTGCCATCATTGGTCCAAGACCCATGGAAACAGTTGGAAACTGCCAAAACTTAGGCATCAGCCATGGATGAGGATAAGATGACAAACCTCCTGGGTAAACTTCCTGTCTGAATCTATCTAATTGCTTCTCGTCAAGTCTTCCTTCCAAAAAAGCTCTAGCATAAATACCTGGCGCTGAATGTCCTTGGAAATAAATTAAATCTCCACCAAATTTATTGCTTTTAGCTCTCCAAAAATGATTCATTCCTATATCATAAAGAGTTGCTGCTGAAGCAAATGTCCCAATGTGACCTCCTAATGAAGGATCTCTCATGTTTGCTCTGACAACCATCACTGCTGAATTCCATCGAATTAGTGCTCTGATTTTTCTTTCGATATTTTGATCGCCTGGAGATTTTATCTCTTCATCTGCTGGTATAGTGTTTATGTATGGTGTATTTTGGGTGTAGGGTATATTTGATCCCTCTTTATATGCCTGATCAATTAATTGTTTAATTAAAAAATGAGCTCTCTCAGGTCCTTCGGAATGTACTACAGCAGACAAAGATTCTAACCATTCTTTTGTCTCTTGAGGATCAATATCATTATTATTTTCAACTATTTCTAATCTTTCATTATGTTCTTCTAATTGTGTGTTTTCTACTTTGATCTCTTTATGTGCACTCGTATCTAATTCAGAATTATTATATCCATTAGAATTTTCCGCTTCGGCAATTATTTTTTCTGTTGCAGGTGGTATCTTTTCAATAGTTTCTTGTTTTTGCTGAGTACCATTCTCAGAGGATAATGTTAGTATCAAATCTCCTTTAGAAACTTTATCACCAATCTTTATGTTAATGCTATCTACAACACCTTCAAAAGCAGATGGTACTTCAACACTTGATTTATCACTTTCTAAAGTTATTACAGGGTCATTTTTAGAGATCTTATCTCCTTCTTTTACAAGAATTTCTATGATTTCTACTTCTTCAAAATCTCCAATATCTGGAACTAGTAATTTTTCACTCATTTCGCTATTTGTATATATATATATTATTTACTTTTAATAGATGTATATTTTTGACCATTATTAAAATTTAGTAAAATTAATAATAAATGTTAAAAGAATAGATTATATTTAGCGCCTGTAGCTCAATTGGATAGAGCGCTTGGCTACGGACCAGGAGGTTCTGGGTTCGACTCCTAGCAGGCGCACCAAAAAGAAGGAAAAATGAAAATATCTTTGCAAAAATCTGTAATTTATTTTTTTGTAATAGTGTTAATAATATTATTTTTAATAACTTTAATAATTTAATGAAAAAATTTAAACAAATTAGCGTTAAAAAAGGTTTCATGAGACACAATGGTGGTTTGCTACTAAGAGATATATCAAAAACTAAATATGAATTTAAAACTAAAATAAAAAAAAACCATCTTAACAGAGCTGGCATAACTCATGGTGGGTATATAGCATCGATCATAGATACTGGGTGTGGATCTGGGGCCCATAGAATTTCGGGTAATCAGCCTTGTGTAACTATAACACTTAATATTAACTTTATCGGACCTTCAACTATTGGTGATGAAATTTTTGGATATGTAAAAATTAAAAAAAAAACAAAAAGCATGGTTTTTTTAGAGTGCTATTTAGAATGTAAAGGTAAAATAATTGCATCTGCTACAGGTATTTGGAAAATACTTCAACGTAAGTTACCCCATGCAGGTCTAAGCTAAATTCTTCTTCTTATATTTAAATAACCAAAGATTGATAAAAGAATAAGAGCGATAGGATAAATTATTTCTTTTTTTGGTCTATTCTGATTTTCAATTTTAAATTCATTAATAATATCTCCCATATCTAAACCAGATTTTTTTGCAATTCCATTCCATTTTAAAGTATCAATTATGGTTTTTTTATCTTCTACAACTAAGCTCATTCCATAATCATCTAAACTGAAATTTTCATCAAAACTATTTTTTTCAATTACAAATAATTTGTATCTTTCGCCGTACTCTGTAAGTCTAGTAATTTTAATTCTTATCTCTTTATTATAATCAAACTGTTTTTTTCTTATTTCTTCAATACTTAAATAATTATATTTTGGGTAAAATTTATTTAGAATAAATTCTGGAGATAATAATGATATTGAAATTATTAAAAAAATAATAATCTCATACCATCTCAGTTTATTTATAAACCATCCCTGAGTAGCAGAAGTAAATACTAAAATCCCAATCAATGAGGTTGCTATGACCATTAAGCCATGCCATATACTTTCAATACCAATTAATAATAACTCGCTGTTAAATAAGAATACAATAGGAAGTATTCCTGTTCTCAGACTATACCAAAATGCCTGGGCTCCTGTTCTTAATGGGTCTCCACCAGAAATAGCAGCAGCTGCGTAAGATGCTAAGCCAACTGGAGGTGTTACGTCTGCCATTAGACCAAAATAGAATACGAATAAATGAACCGCAATTAAAGGAAAGATAAATCCTGATGCATTTCCAACATCCACAAGAACGGTTGCCATCAGAGACGCTACAACTACATAGTTTGCAGTAGTTGGTAAACCCATACCCAATAGTAAACACAAAATAATAGTTAAAAATAAAAGAATAATAACATTATCTTTTGCAATCGACTCGATTACAATTATTAAATTAGTACTCAAACCTGTAGATCCAACTGCACCAACTATAATACCTGCTGTTGCAATTGCTATTCCGACACTAACCATATTCAAGGCACCCTTTTCGAAACCAACAACAGTTTGGTTGTACCAATATATTAAAGCATTCTTAAAGTTCTTTTCTTTAAAAATTTTATTAAAAAGATTGACTATAATTAGAGTTATTGTAGCAAAAAAAATAGAGTAAGAAGCTGTAAGCCTCATATAAACTAGTAGATATATGAGAACGAATATTGGAACTAAAAAATGTATTCCTTCTAAAAATGTTTTTTTCAATTTTGGAATATCGTTTTCATCCATACCTTTCAAATTTAATTTAAGCGCTTCAAGGTGAGATATATAAAATAGTGCAATGTAAGAAATTATAGCTGGTAAAAAAGCATGTTTGACAACTTCAAAATATGTAACACCAATAAAACTTGCCATCACAAAAGCTGCTGCTCCCATAACTGGAGGCATTATTTGACCATTAACTGATGAAGATACTTCGATTGCACCCGCTTTTTCTTTTGAAAAGCCTGTCTTTTTCATAATTGGAATTGTAAATGTTCCAGTTGTAACTGTATTAGCAATTGATGATCCTGATATTAATCCTGTCATACCAGATCCAAGAATGGCTGCCTTAGCAGGACCACCTCGCATTTTTCCAACCATTGCAAAAGCTAAATCTAAAAAATATTTACCCCCTCCAGCAGTTTCTAAAAGTGCTCCAAAAAGTACAAAGAGAAATATGAAATCTACAGAAACACCTATTGGGATCCCAAATATTGCTTCTTGATCAAACCATTGAAAACCAACTAACCTTTTTAATGATAATCCACCATGAGAAATTATATCTGGTGCATATTGCCCAAAGTAAGAAAATAACAAAAAACAAACTGCAATAACAACTAATGGAACACCAATTACTCTACGAGTGGCTTCAAGAAGAATTAATATTCCAATTACTCCAAGCATAAGTTCTACTGGAATAGTAAAATCATTGATAAAATTTATTTTAAGTAATATTCCACCCCTATCTACTAATTGATCATAAAAAACATAAATATATAAACAACAAACTGCGCCTGTTATTGCAATTAATATATCTATAAAATTTACTTTTTTACCCCTTGCATATGGAAATATTAAAAAAGCCAGCAAAAGAGCAAAACCAAGATGAATTGCTCTAGCTGGCAAACCTTTGAACATTCCAAAATTTAACCAAAATGGAAATGGAGAAGCATACCAAAGCTGAAATAAAGACCATGTTATTGCAATAACTGCAACTAACTTTAAATGAATACCTGTTAGATTTCTTGTAGGAGAAAGATCTTCTTTAATCTTATTTTCAATTTTTTTTTCTATGTCCGCTGACATTCAGCTTAATATATAAAAAAAAAGGCCCAATAGATATATTGGGCCTCAATTATTTATATAGATTAAATTACATTAAACCAGCTTCTTTATAATATTTAACAGCTCCAGGATGAAGTGGTGCTGATAAACCATCAGCTATCATATTTTTTTTCTCTAAAGGAGCGAAAGCTGGATGTTGTTTTCTAAAATCATCAAAATTTTCAAAAACAGCTTTTGTAACTTGATAAACTAAATCTTCAGAAACATCCATGCTTGTTACTACAGTGGCTTTTACACCAAATGTAGTTACATCTTTTTTCTGTTTAGTATAAGTGCCTTTTGGAATTGTTGCAGATGCATAATAATCAGCTCCACTAATAATTCCGTCAATTACATCTCCTGTTAAATTGATTGGCATAGCTTTAGCTGCACATGTTGCTGCTTGTTCCATTGCTCCATTTGGAAAACCTACTGAATATCCAAACGCATCAATTTTACCATCGCATAGAGCCTTTACTTGCTCTGAAGATGTTAGCTCAGTAACTGATTTAAAGAAGCTGTTGTCAACGCCCATAGCTTTCATTAATTCTTCCATAGTTCCTCTTTGACCAGAACCTGGATTTCCAATGTTTACTACTTTTCCTTTGAGACCCATAAAATCTTTGACTTTTGCTTTTTTTCTAGCCCAGATTTGAAATGGCTCATTATGTACTGAGAAAACAGCTCTTAAATTTTTGAATTGTTTCCCTTCCCATTTGCTTGATCCATTGTAAGCATGATATTGCCAGTCAGATTGTGCTACACCAAATTGAAACTCGCCATCTTTTATTTGTCCGATGTTATAATTTGAGCCTCCAGTTGAAGGAGCGGTACATCTGTAAGCTTTATCTTTCATACCTTTTTTTCTACCATGTTCAGCACTAATTGCTGATTTGTGTAACATTTTACAAATAGCGTTTCCTGTCTGAAAATAAACTCCAGTTGGTCCTCCTGTGCCTATTGTAAAAAACTCTGCTGATTTTGCTATTGATCCGAATGAAAATATAGCAGCAAAAATAATCAGAGAGCTTGATATTGTTGATAATATTTTTTTCATATACCCTCTCTAAAGTTTTAAAATCGAATCTAACTATTTATTGCTACGAGTGTCTAGTAAATTCAGTTAATATAAGTATTGTTAATTAAGGAATTTTTTAACTGATTATTATTTTTCAACCCAAGATTTTAATTTATTCACTCCTTCTACAACCTTAGGGGCGTACAATTTTATTAACTCATCATTAATATCAGTTTTTTCATTAATATTTTTCATAAATATATTGCCGTCAAAATCTGTAAAACTTAGACGAACAATCATCCTTTTTTCATCAAATCCAAAGTCACTTCCTGGAAGTAAAGCAATATTTAAATTAGTTAAAATTTCATCACACATGATTGAAGAATTATTAAATTTCTTGTTCAAAAATTCAGGCATCAAATAAAAGCCACCCATGGGTTTGTTCATAATAATATTATTAGATTTTAAATTTCTATATACATATTCTCCAACAGCTTTAAGAATTTTTTTTGATTTTAAGATATATTCATCATGGTTAGCATTAAAAGCAGATATTGCAGCAAACTGTATTGGTGAACTTACGGCGGAAAATGTTTCACTTGCTAAAACTTTCATAGATTTAAGTAATTCAATTTTTTTCTTTGGAATTATAAAGTACCCAAGTCTCCATCCTCCAGCGCCACACCATTTACTAAGTCCGTTACTTATTATGACATTATCAGGGCAGTGTTCGAAAATAGAAATATAATTTTCATCAAATGTTAATTCAGAATAAATTTCATCTGATAAAACTAAAATATTATATTTTTTTACTATTAAGGAAATTTCTTTTAAATTTTCGCATACTTGTCCTGATGGATTGTTTGGAGAATTAAGAAATAAAAAATATTTTTTATGTGGTTTTTTCAAAATAATTTTTTCTATTTCTTGAGCTTTAGGGAACCAATTATTTTCGGCAGATGTTTGTATCCAATAATATTTATTTTTAGCTATTATTGATTGAGGCTTGTAAGATACCCAACTTGGAGCTGGTAATAAAACTTCACCTTCAAATGCTAAATGCATCAAGAACATAAGCTCTTTGGTACCAGGACCTATTATGACTTGATCTGAGTCAAAATTATAATTTTTCTTTTTTGACTCATATTTTGCGATTGAATCTCTTAATTTATCTAATCCTTGGATAGGTAAATAACTTTTCTGATGTGCATTTTTTTTTAATTCTTCAACAATAGTAATTGGAACTGGGAATGGTGATTGTCCAAATCCAAACTTAATAATATTTTTTCCTTCATTTTCAATAACTTTTGATTTTTCATTTATTTTTAGCGTTGCAGATAAACTTAAGTTTTTGATTGTATCTTTGATCATTACGATTTTAATTCAATTAAATTTTTATATTCATCTAAAGCAGATGGATTGGATAATGCTTCAATATTATTTATTTTGTTGCCGTCTATTATATTTTTTACAGCTACCTCTACAATTTTACCATTCTTAGTTCTAGGAATGTCATTTACAGCAATGATTTTAGCAGGCACATGCCTGGGAGAAGCCTCATATCTAATGGTTGTTTTTAGTTTAGAAATTAATTTTTCATCTAATTTATTGTTTTTTGATAAGACTGTAAAAAGTATAATTCTTACATCGTTATCCCAAGATTGACCAACTACTATAGACTCTTTTACCTCTTTAAATTTTTCTACAACAGAATAAATTTCAGCTGTACCAAGTCGAACACCACCTGGGTTTAAAGTTGCATCTGATCTCCCATAGATAATATAAGACCCATTATTTTTTCGCTCAGCATAATCTCCATGATGCCAAATATTTTTAAATTTTGAAAAATAAGCTTTTTTATATTTAACTTTTCCTGGATCATTCCAAAATTTTAAAGGCATAGATGGAAAAGGGTTTCTGCACACTAATTCTCCTTTTTTATTTAAAATTGATTTTCCTTTTTCAGAAAATACTGCTGTGTCCATGCCAAGACCATTGTTTTGTATTTCACCGCTATTTACAGTTGAATAAATGTTTCCATTTACAAAACAGGAAACAATATCTGTTCCTCCAGAAATAGATGCTAAATGAACATTTTTTTTTATATTTTTATAAACAAATTCAAAACCATCTTTTGATAGCGGAGATCCTGTAGAGCAGATTGTTTTTAAAGATTCAAGTTTAATTTTTTCTTTTACCTTAACGTTGTGCTTTATAAGTTGATCAATATACTTTGCACTTATGCCAAATAGAGTAACTTTCTCTTTATTTGCAATTTTTAACAATAGCTCTGGAGATTTATACATAGGAAAGCCATCAAATAACAATATTGATGCTTTAGATGCTAAGGCTGTGACAAGCCAATTCCACATCATCCATCCGCAAGTTGTAAAGTAAAATACATTATCATTTGGTTTTATATTGCAATGTAATTGATGTTCTTTCAAATGTTGCAATAAAACTCCACCAGATCTATGGCAAATACATTTTGGCTTACCTGTTGTGCCACTTGAGTATAAAATTGCTAATTCATGGTCAAAATCAAATTTTATTAATTTATTTCTGCTTATTTCATATTTTTTAATCTCATTAAAATAATAAATTCTTATATTTTTAATTTTTTTTAATTTTCTTAATTTTTTTCCAGGATAATTTAAAATTAATACTGATTTTATGCTTTTTATGTTTTTTAAAATTTTAGGCAATCTTTCAATAATATTTATTTCTTTTCCGTTATAATAGTATTTGTCAGTAATAATTAATAATTTAGGTTTAATTTGGGAAAAACGTTCTATAACTCCAGGTACGCCAAAATCAGGTGAGCACGAGCTCCAGATTGATCCTATAGCGCTCGCACTTAAAAAACACTCAACTGTTTCTATCTGATTTGGAGTATATGCCGCTATCCTATCTTTTTCAGAAATATTTATTTTTTTATAAAATGTAATTATTTTTTTTACGTCAATATTAAGTTCTTTCCAGGACTTTTGTTCTCTGTAACCATTTTCACTAACAAATGTTATAGCTTTTTGATTAGAATTTTTAACTAAAAGATTTTCTGTAAAACTTAATTTTGAATTTACAAAAAACTTACTATTAATAAGATCCTTGGTTAGTTTAAATTTGTTAGTTTTAATTCCTATTACTTCAAAATATTTCCAGATGGAGTTCCAAAAATCTTTGGGATTGTTTACACTCCATTTTAATAACTTTGTATAATTTCTGGAAAGATTATATTTATAATATTTTGAAATAAATTTCTCATAAGCAAATAAATTCGAATTTTTTATAAGTCCTTTAGACGGTTCCCAAAGTTTTTTTGGCATTAAATATTTATATTTAAATTGTAAAATTTATGCTAACCTTAGATGATATAAATTGAAAATGAGAACTTTTTCCTATCTGATTCGGACTAGTTTTAGTCTATTTTTGTTCTTTTTGAGTAACAAAATATAGTAGGCTTAAAAAAGATCATACTAAAAGTTGATATGTCAAAAAATAAGATCACCGCAGTTCTTGGACCTACAAATACTGGTAAAACTTTTTTAGCTATAGAAACGATGCTTTCATTTGACTCCGGAATGATAGGATTTCCTTTAAGACTTTTAGCAAGAGAAGTATATGACAAGATTATACAGAAGGTAGATGTATCTCAAGTTGCTCTTATTACTGGGGAAGAGAAAATTATACCAATTAATGCAAAGTATTTTTTATGCACTGTCGAGTCAATGCCTGTAGATAAAGTTTTAGATTTTGTGGGAATAGATGAAATTCAAATGTGCTCAGATCATGAGAGAGGTCATATTTTTACCGATAGATTATTAAATCTCAGAGGTGAGAAATTAACAATGCTAATGGGTTCCAATACAATAAAAAGTATTATTCAAAAACTTGATGATGATATTGAGTTTATAAATAAACAAAGACTATCAAAACTCTCATTTGGTGGACACAAAAAAATTTCAAGAATTGAGAGAAAAAGTGCTGTTATCGCTTTTTCTACTGAGGAAGTTTATGCAATTGCTGAACTCATAAGAAGACAGAAAGGTGGTGCAGCAATAGTTATGGGATCTCTCAGCCCTAAAACTAGAAATGCTCAAGTGAGTTTATATCAATCTGGCGATGTTGATTATCTTGTTGCTACTGATGCTATTGGAATGGGAATAAATATGGATCTAGATAATGTGTATTTCTCAAACATAAAAAAATTTGATGGAAAAAAAATTAGACGGTTAAAAATCTCAGAAATCGGGCAAATTTCAGGGAGAGCTGGTCGATATTTAAATGATGGAAGTTTTGGTATTACTGGGGATTGCGATGAAATTAATCCAGAAGAAATAGAGTTTTTAGAAAATCATAATTTTCCAGAAATACAAAATATATTCTGGAGAAATTCTAATCTAGATTTTAAAAGTAAAGAAACTCTTTTAAAATCTTTCGATGAAAAACCCAAAAAAGATTGGTTGAGAAGAGTAGGAGAATGTGAAGATGAAAAAGTTTTAAAATATTTTTTAAAAGAAAATAACAACATTATAGAAAATAATTCAAACATTTTGAAAATTCTGTGGGAATGTTGTCAAATACCTGATTTTGTCAAAAAAACTTACGGTCACCACTTGGAAGTTGTAGATAAAGTATTCAATTTTTTGACAAGTGAAGAAAACAAAATACCCAATTATTATATGAAAAAACAACTTTCTATGCTTGATAAGCTAGATGGAAATGTAGACTCAATTTCAAATAGAATATCGAATGTGAGAACTTGGTCATATGTTGCAAACAAATCTAATTGGGTTGAAAATCAAGATTATTGGGTCGAACGGACTAAAATTTTAGAGGATAAATTATCGGATAGACTTCATGATGAATTAACCAAAACTTTTATAGATAAGAGAGCTAGCGTCTTAGCCAAAGGATTAAAACAAGATATTGAGCTAAAAACTGAAATTATTGATGAAAAAAAGGTATTGATTAATGATCAATATATTGGAATTTTAAAAGGTTTAAAACTTCAATTAGATTTAAAAGTGGATGCTCTAGATGCAGATATTAAATCATTAAAAAAAGCTGCAAGACAAAATGTAGGTCCAGAAATAATCAATAGAATACAACAAATAATTGATACTGGACTTATAGAATTGAAAGATGACTTTAAGATATATTGGAGAAATGATCCAATAGCAAAATTGACAGCTGGATATGATTATCTGAATCCAAAAATTGATTTGATCATAGATGAAATGATTGAGAATAATGAAAGGAATAATTTAAACGAATACCTAAATAAATGGATAATAAAAAAAATTAAAACTGAACTTAATAGTTTAATTGAGTTGAAAAACATTAAAGAAGATAACTCAGAACTTAGAGCTTTAGCTTACAGACTTTATGAAAATAATGGTGTTATAAAAAGATCAAATATCTCTGAATACTTAAAAAAAATAAATCAAGATGATAGGAAAAAATTAAGAAAACTAGGTGTGAAGTTTGGAAGATATCATGTATTTTTATTTAAGTTATTCAAACCAAGTTCAGTATCTTTGCGAATATTATTATGGAAAAGTTATAATAACAAATTTTTGAATTTATCACCTCCAACATTTGGACTAAATTTTTTAAATAATATGAAAACTGCAAATAAAGACTTTATGTTACTTTGTGGTTTTGAAAAATTTGATGATATTTATGTAAGAATTGATATTCTTGAAAGATTATTCTTATTAATATTTAATTCAAAAAAAGATGAAAAAGAAGAAGTAAAGGTTATACCTGAAATGTTAAACCTACTTGGTTGTTCAAAAGAAAATTTTAAAAAGCTTTTAAAAAAGATGAATTATAAAATATTTGAGAAAGAAAAAGAATTTTTTATAAAATATGTTCCAACAAAAAAGAAAATTTTTAAAAAATATGACAAAAAGGACTATTCTAATAATCCATTCGGTGTATTAAACCAATTAAACTTAAAATAATGTTTAATTTATTTAAAAAAGAAAAAGAGAATAAGAATGATGGAAATCATTTATCTTTAATTAGCGTCGCTGCTCTCTTAATCCATTCTGCGAAAATAGACGAAAATTTTACAGAAAAAGAGAAAACCATAATTAAAAATGCCTTAATTGAAATGGGTGCTGATGAGAATAATTTAGATGAAATAATAATTGATGCTGAATCTAGAGAAAAAGATTCAAATCAGATTTTAGAGTTTACTAAAGAAGTAAAAAATAGAAGTTTAGATGAAAAAAAAATTATTATTGAGGCGTTATGGACAATTATTTATTCAGATGATCAAGCAGATATGTATGAAAGCAACCTAATGAGAAGGTTATCCGGACTTCTCTATCTTGATTCAAAAGTAGTTGGAGATATAAAAGAAAAAATTAAATCTAAACAATGACATATTTAGTTAATGATAAATGTATAAAGTGTAAACACACAACCTGTGTCGATGTTTGTCCAGTTGATTGTTTTTATGAGGGCAAAAATATGCTTGTAATTAAACCCGATGAGTGTATAGATTGTGGCGTTTGTGAACCTGAGTGTCCAATAGATGCTATAATTTCAGACACAGAAACAGGAAGCGAAAAATGGCTTGAGGTAAATAAAAAATATTCAGAAATATGGCCAAATATTTCTGAAGCTAAAGATCCTCTTGCAGATCATGAGAAATATAAAAATGAAGAAAATAAATTTGATAAATACTTTGAAGAAAACATTTAAAACAAAAAAAACAGAAAAAAAAAAAAAATTTAAAAAAAAGTCTTTAGTTACAAAAAAAAATAAAAGTGCAATAAAACCAAAAAAAAGCAAAACTAGTATTAAAGTAAAAAAAGTTAAAAGTATAAAAAAAACTTCCAAACCGAACATTAAAGGAAAATTATCTAAAGTCGAAAAAAAAGAGAACTCAGAAACCAGCTCCAATTTACTTCGTATTCCAAAAAATAATGAGCAAAAACCAGAAATAAAGAAGGTTAAAAAACAAGATACTGAGAAAAAAGAGTATAAGGTGAAAGATTACGTGGTCTATCCAAAGCATGGGGTTGGTCAAATTACAGAATTTAAAAAAATGAACATTGGTGGGATAGACATAGAGGCATATATCTTAAAATTTGAAAAAGATAAAGCGAATGGAATGGTACCAGTGAATAAGCAATCTCACCTTAGACCATTAGCTACAATCAATCAGTTGAATAAATGTATTAGTATTTTAAAAAGTAAACCAAAGATCAAAAGAAGCATGTGGAGTAGAAGAGCACAAGAATATGAAGCAAAAATATCATCTGGTAAAATTTACGAGCTTGCCGAAGTAGTCAGAGACCTTAATAAGGGAGATGATCTTATGGTAGATCAATCATATAGTGAAAGACAACTTTTTGAAAAAGCATATGACAGAATTCTCACTGAATTCCAAATTGTTCTAAACGCAAATTTAGAAGATACTCAAAAGAAATTAGATAAAGCTTTAAAAAGAAACATTGAAAAACAAGTTCAGAAAATAGAAAATAAGCCACCTGAAGAAGAAATTTCAGAGGAAGTAGCAAAGTAAAAAAAAACGCTCCTCACGCAAGCGCCATGAGAAGCGTTATTTAATAAAAAGAATACTAAATTATTTTCTTCTTCTTTTCTTAGCTTTTTTCTTAGCTTTTTTCTTAGTTTTCTTTTTAGCAGCTTTTTTTCTTCTTTTAGCCATCTTTAGCTCCCTTTTTTTATTACGAATCTTTTTGATTCGTTTAATTACCTTTTTGTAATTTTTTTGAATAGTTATGTCAATTACATAATTTTTTATAAATTTTTAATTATTTTTTAAAAAAAATAAAAAAAAATGATACTAAAAAAAGTTAAGTAAAACAGGGATTATTAAACAATTTTTTTTAATTATTATATAGATTTTCAAAATTATTTTTGTATTTATTTATTATTTTATATCTTTTCAACTTTAATGTTGGAGTTAACATTCCATTTTCAATTGAAAATTTTTCTTGAATTAGAAAATATTTTTTTACATTTTCTATTTTCGAAAGATTTTGATTTAACTTTTTAATTTCGCTATCTATTTTTTCATTTTTAATATCCAAATAGTCATCGTTGAGCACTAATAAAGCAACTAAGTAAGGTTTATTATCACCATAAACAATTGCTTGATCTATAAATTCGAGATTTACTAATTCATTTTCAATTTTTAATGGAGAAATATTATCTCCTCCAGGGGTAATAAGAATATCCTTCTTTCTATCTGTAATTTTTAAAAAATCATTTTCGAATACCCCTATATCCCCCGTGTGCAACCATCCATCTTTCAAAACTTTTTTAGTTTCTTCTTTGTTATTCCAATACCCCAACATTACATTTTCACCTTTTACTAAAATTTCACCATCTTCAGCTATTTTTACTTCATTTCCTTTAAATGGTGGTCCAACTGTATCTATTCTAATATCATCTATTGGATTGCAGCTCACTACTGGAGAGGTTTCAGTCAAGCCGTAGCCTTGCAAGGTTGGTAAACCAATTGCATTTAGGAAATATCCAACTTCTTTATCTAGGGCCCCACCTCCAGAAACAAATGTTTTAAGAGATCCACCAAATTGTGATTTAATTTTTTTTCTAACCAATCTCTCTAGGATGCTGTCTTGTATCTTTTCAAAGAAAGTTAGTTTTTCTTTTTTTACTTTTTTTAGACCTATTTCTAACATTTTAAATATTAATTTTTTTTTTATTCCCTTGGCTTTTTTAAAACTAGCATTAATTTTTTGATAAAGATTTTGATAAAATCTTGGCACAGCTGTCATAATTTCTGGAGAACAATCACACATATTCTTAACTAGTTTATCAATGCTCTCGGCATAAAAGATTCTAGCCGCTACAGTAATTTGGACAAATTGAACAGTGTGCTCATAAGAATGTGAAAGCGGCAGCCATGTTAGGAACCTGGGCTGTTCTTCTGATAACAATGGTTTTAGAATATCTATTGCACCCTCACAATTATTTAAGATGCCTCCATGACTTAAAATCACTCCTTTAGGATTTCCTTGAGTACCTGATGTATAAATTATACAAGATGGGTCTTTTCTTGAGGCTTTGGATTTATGAATTGGTAAATTTTTTTTATAATTATTTTGAATTAAGTCTTCTAAATTAATATATTCAATTTCAACATTTGGTAATTTTTCAAAAGAAAATATTTTTTTTATAAATGTTTTGCCCTTAATAATGTTTTTCAATTTATTGTATTGTTCAATATTTGAGACAAAAATTATACTTGGAGTACAGTCATTTAGAATATAATTGTAATCATTTTCTGCATAAGTTGTGTAAGCTGGGACCGTTATACCATCAGATAACATAATTGATAAATCTGCGATAAACCATTCAGGTCTATTTTCAGAAATTAACAAACATCTATCGCCTTTTGATATTACTTTTTTTAATTCATTAGAAACCAAATTAATAAAATCGTATGTTTCCTGCCAGGAATAGTTTTTTCTTTTATCGCCTAAAGTTGATAATAAAATTTTGTTTTTATGAATTTGTTTATTATATTGATCAAAAAAAAGTTCTGTTAAATTATTAATTTGTTTTAAATTCATGTTTTTTTTGGTGGGCAAAGAGAGAATCGAACTCTCACAGTATTGCTACTATTGGATTTTGAGTCCAACGCGTCTACCAGTTCCGCCATTCGCCCATTTATTTTTAGTTTCATAGAATATAAATAATAGTATTAAAACACTATTTATATTAAAAGAAAATATGTTTAGGGATCTATTTAATAAAACAATTAAACTTGCAGGGCATAAAAGCTCTAAAAAAATTTTAGGATTTATATCTTTTATTGAGAGTTTTATATTTCCTATTCCGCCAGATGTTCTGATTATTCCAATGACTATTGCCGATAGACAAAGATGGATAAAAATAGCAACCATTGCCACGCTAGGATCAGTTCTAGGTGCATGTTTAGGATATTTCATAGGATATGTTTTTTTCAATGAAATCGGCATTAAGATTTTTGAGCTTTACGGTGTAGATAATGCCTCATTTTTAAAAGATAAAATTTCATCAGATGGAGGTGTTCTTGCATGGGCAACGTTGTTAGCTATAGCAGGCTTTACACCCATCCCATTTAAATTACTCACAATAACTAGTGGGTTCGTTCAATTTAATATAATTTATTTTATAATTGTATCCTTGCTAACAAGAGGATCTAGATTTTTTATAATAGCTTTTTTGGTTGGAAATTTTGGTCCAGCTATGAAAGCAATAATTGAAAAAAAACTGCTTAAAGTTTCAATTATAATCTCAATTGCATTAATAGTTTTTGCTATTTTAATTTATAAATTTTTACAAAACTTTATGAACTAAAATGAATATTATTTTAAAAAGAAAAAATATTTATTTACTAATTTTTATATACTCAATTATTGCCATATCATCTGCGATTTATATTGAAAAAGTTTTGGGGTATTTGCCATGTAAATTATGTATTTATCAAAGAATTCCTTTTTTAGTAGCGATCTTTATTTGTTTTTTGGGATATAACTATTTTAAATCTGATAGAATATTAATTGCTTTAATCATTACATTTACACTTAGTGCTGCTCTTGCAGGATATCATTTTGGTATAGAAAATGGCATTTTTGATGAATATGCTGGTTGTACAAACACAAACACAGATATAACAAATAAAGAAAAAATAATCGAAAGTCTTGGAATGGTTAAAAATTGTAAAGATGTAGAGTTCACTATTTTAGGTATCTCTTTATCTGGATTGAATTTTTTAACATCTTTACTAATCGTATTATTTTCGTTAAGAGCTCTTGTTTATGAAAAAAACTAACAAGAGAAAATTAGAAGAATTTATTAGAGTTGATCACGCCGGAGAAAGGGGTGCAATTAAAATATATGAAGGTCAACTTTTAGCACTTAAAACATTCAAAAAAGATCCTGAACTACTAAAATTAGTAGAAGAAATGAGAGAACATGAGCAAGAACATAGTGATTTTTTTGAAAATGAAATCATAGAAAGAAATATAAAACCGACTAAATTTTTACCACTATGGGATCTATTGGGAGTAGGTTTGGGTTTCGGCTCAACAATATTAGGAAAAAAAGCAGCCATGCTGTGCACAGCCTCTGTTGAGGAAGTAATTGATAAACATTACCAAAGTCAAATAGATCAATTACAAGATGATGAGAAAAAACTTAGAGAAAAAATTAAAAAATTTAGAGCTGATGAATTGGAACATAAAGATATTGCATATGAGCACGGCGCAACAAAAAAAGGATTGTATTCAGTAATGGATAAAATTATTAAAACTGGCTCGAAAATTGCTATAAATATCTCTGAAAAAATTTAACTAGGATCTAATTCCACATCCCAATATAAATAATCCATCCAACTGCTGTGTAGAAAATTAGGAGGAAAATTCTTCCCATTTCTATGAAGATCTTCTGTTGTTGGTTGAAAAGGCCATTGATTTAACTTCATTCCAGAATTTTTTAACAATCTTCCACCTTTTTTTACATTACATGCTGAGCAAGCAGTAACAACATTTTCCCAATCAGTTTTCCCACCTTTTGATCTTGGAAGAAGATGGTCAAAAGTTAGTTCATCATTACTTCCACAATATTGACAACTGAACTTATCCCTTAAGAAAACGTTAAATCTTGTGAAATTTGGATTTGAACGAGGCTTAATAAAAGATTTTAATGCAATAACACTCGGTAACTGCATAGAGAATGATGGACTTCTTATCATTCTATCATAATGACTTACAATTGAGACTCTATCTAAAAATACAGATTTAATAGCGTCTTGCCATGACCATAATGATAAAGGATAATAACTTAATGGTCTATAATCTGCGTTAAGAACTAGAGCTGGACATTTTTCGAGTGAAAGGTTTTCATTGATCATCAAAGTCATAATTATTTAATATATTATATATTATTATTAATCAATGTAACAAAAAAGTTGATTCTCTTTAAATATCAAAATTATTTTTGATAAATTTTAATGCATTACTTGAAGCTTCTATTGGTATATGATGGTCGCACTCTTTGATCATTAAAGTTTCTACACTAATATTATGGCGTGTAAAAAAATCTTTTGCTTCCAATAAATTATAGGGTGGAACTATTTCATCTTTTTCACCATGAATTAATAAAGTTTTTGTTTTAGAAATTAATCTTAAACTAAGATCTTCTTTATTTATAATCTTTCCAGAAAATCCAACAATACAATTAAAGGGATCTTTAGAAGTTAAGCCCAAGTTTATTGACATCATGCAACCCTGACTAAATCCAGATAAACATATCTTTGAATTTTCCAAATTATATTCTGCTTTAACTTCTTCAATGTATTTTCTTAATTTATTTTCAGCTTTTTTTACTTCATTTAAAATATAATTTTTATCATTTGTTTCTAAATCAAACCATTGATAACCAATTGGATTAATTTTACATGGTTCATGTCCATTTGGACATAAGAATACTGTATTGGTTAAAAACCTTTTCCAATTCAAAGTTAACATACTTATATCTTTTCCATCTCCACCATATCCATGAAGTAAAATTACCGCATTTTTGATGTCAAACCCATTTTCAGGTTTTATAATTGTTGATTCAAGGCAAAATGTCATAGATAAGTAATTATGTTTTTTTATTTTAAAAAGAAACTAAAATCAAAGTATGATTTCTGAAATATTCGTTAAAATAGCAGCAATTGTTTTGCTTGCAGCTGTAGCTGTGGTCTTAATTCTTGGAATTAGAACTCTTTTTAAAGGAGACGGAGATAAAAAAACATCTAACAAATTAATGCAGCTTAGAGTTTTGCTACAATTTGTTGCTGTAATTGTGCTTGTAGCATTAGCTTACTTTTATAAGAATTAATTTAATTCATTTAACCAATTTAAAAATTCATCACTGTTAAAATCTATTGAGCCAACAATTCTTGCAAACTCATAACCATCTTTGTCAATGAATAGTGTTGTGGGTAGTCCTCTTAATTTTAAATTTTTTGCAATTACAGCACCGTCACCAATAAAAACTTGTAATTCTTCTATGAGCAGGTCATCAAAAAACTTCTTAGATGTACTAATATTTTCTCCACCTATATTTATTGGGATAATCATTATTTTTTTTTCACCCTTAAGTTTTTGAAGGTTGTTTAATGATGGCATTTCCTCTCTACAAGGAGCACACCATGTTGCCCAAAAATTCAAAATAATTAATTCAGATTTAAAATCTTTCAAATTAACTTTATTTCCAGCCTCATTTAAAAAGTCAAAAAACTTAATTTTTTGTTTTTCCTCATAAATTATTAGATTTTTTATATTTGGTGCTTCTATTGAATATGAAGAGCTAAATGATATGAAGTAAAGAAATATTATTTTAATGGATATAAATATAAATTTCATAGATTTGTAATTGAATAACATGAGTAAAAATAAAAACAATAAACCAATTTGGGGCACAAGAATTAAGAAAAATGCCTCAACTTTATTTAAAAAAGTTGGTGGTTCATTACCAGTAGACAAAAGACTATTCAAAGAAGATATCGAAGGATCGATTGCTCATGTCGAGATGCTTCACAAACAGAAAATTATAAATTTCAGGATAAAAAATAAAATAATTTGGGGATTAAAAAGAATTAAAAATGAAATTGTAAAAAAGAAATTCAATTTTAATTATGATTTAGAGGATATTCATATGAATATAGAAAACAGATTATTTGAACTTATTGGTGACGATGCTGGATATGTTCATACTGCTAGATCTAGAAATGATCAGGTAATTACCGACCTTAAATTATGGTTAAAAGAAGCAACAAAAAAAATAATAATTTTATTAGATAATACAAATTCAAATATTCTAAATCTTGCACAAAAAAATATCAGAACAATTATGCCAGGATTTACACATTTAAAAAATGCACAACCACTATCTTTAGCACATTATCTACTAGCATATGTTGAAATGTTTAGGAGAGATAAGAAAAAATTTAACAATAATTTAGAATTTTTAGATGAAAATCCTTTAGGAGTAGGGGCTTTATCTGGCACCTCTTTTAAAATTGACAGAAATTACACCACAAAAAAACTTAAATTTAAAAAACCAACAAACAATTCTGTAGATACTGTATCTGATAGAGATTTTGTTTTAGATTTTTTGTATTCTTCTCTGGCTTGCTCTTTACACATTTCTAGAATTGCTGAAGAACTAATAATTTGGAATTCTGATGCATTTAACTTGATAACTTTAAATGATAAATTAGTAACCGGTTCTTCTATAATGCCACAAAAAAAGAATCCTGATCCATTGGAATACTTGAGAGGTAAAACTGGAATATTTATTGGAAATATCAATTCTATGATTTCAATATTAAAGGGCTTACCCTTGTCATATTTTAAAGATTTACAGGATGACAAAGAAATTGTTTTTAAAACAAATGATCAATTAAAAATATCGCTATCTTTATTGAATGATGTATTAAAAAATTTAATAATAAATAAAAAAAGTATGCTATCCCTTGCGGAAAAAGGATTCACTACAGCTACAGATTTATCTGATTACATTGTAAGAGAACTTGGATATCCATTTAGAAAGGCATACATACAAACAGCGAAAATAATTAATTTAGCTGAAAAAAAAAACAAAAAACTTCACGAACTAGAATTGAAAGAAATAAATCAAATTGAGCCAAAACTTACATTAAATGTTTATAAAATACTAAATCTAGAAAATTCAATTATTTCAAAAAAATCTTATGGCGGAACTTCTTTTGAGAACGTTAAGAAAATGATAAAAAAAGCAAAAAATGAGTAAAAAAATTTTAATTATTATACTTTGTTTATATTTTGTAGTTGCTTGTGGGCGTAAAGGCGATCCAGAGTATAAATCTGAATTAAGTAAGAATATTCAAAAAGTATTATGAGATATTTAAACAATAAATTTTTTATTGAAGGAAAAAACGTTGAGAGTCTGACAAAAAAATTTAATACACCTCTATACTGCTACTCTTACAAAAATTTAAGAGAAAATGTAGAGAATTTTAAAAAAGCTTTTAAGGAAATAAGACCTTTAATTTGTTTTTCTGTAAAATCTAATTCTAATATTTCACTATTAAAAGAAATAAAAAAACTTGGCCTTGGAGCAGATGTGGTTTCAAAAGGTGAATTATATGCATCACTTAAGGCTGGTATTAACAAAAACAAAATAGTTTTCTCTGGAGTTGGTAAAACAAAAGATGAAATTGAGTACGCAATTAAGCAAAAAATATTATTAATAAATTCTGAGTCATTGAGTGAAGTTTTGGCGATTGAAGCGGCTGCAAAAAAACTAAATAAAGTTGTTGATATAGGACTAAGATTAAATCCAGATACAGATGCTGAAACATTGAAACAAATTTCAACTGGTAAAAGTGAAAATAAATTTGGTGTAGATAAAAAGACTTTTGTAAAAATTATTAATTTGATGAAACAATCAAAATTTATAAATATTAAATGCTTAAGCGTTCATATCGGTAGTCAAATCTTAAACCACAAACCCTACGAAAAAATGCTAAATGTTCTTGATAAACTTTTAAAAAATTTAGATTATAAATTTGAGATCATTGATTTAGGTGGAGGAATGGGGATAAACTATGATAATAAAACGAAAAAACTTAATTATACAAAATATAAAAAATCAATAATTAAATTTAAAAATAAATACAATTGTAAAATAATTTTTGAACCTGGAAGATCTATAATTGGAAATGTTGGTATACTTGCATCTAAAGTAATTTATTTAAAACATAACAAAACAAAAACATTTGTAATATTAGATGCAGCAATGAATGATTTGATAAGACCAGCTTTGTATAATGCAAAACATAGGATAATTCCATCCCTAAGAAATATGTCACGATCAAAGAAAATATTAGAATTTGTAGGCCCAGTATGTGAAACAACTGATAAATTTTTAACAGAAAGGAAATTTCAGAATATAAAAGAAAATGATATTATGATTATTTGCGATACAGGTGCCTATGGTTATTCATTATCATCTAATTATAATCTTAGATTAAGGCCTGCTGAAATTTTAATTAAAGGAAATAAAGTAAAGATTATAAGAAAAAGACAAAAAATAACAGATATTATCTAACTTAAAACTTATAATGAGAAATATCTTCTTTAAAAGTATATTTTTTTCTGGATTAATTTTAATATGTATTATTTTTCTTCCATCTTTATTACTACCAAAGAAAATCACTCTTTTTGGAGGTAAACTTTTTGGATACTGGTCCTCATTCTGTTTAAAAATTTTTTACTCAACCAGCATAGTAATAAAAGGTCAAGAAAACATAATTAATAACGAAAATTTCTTCATCGCATGCTCTCATCAATCGATGTTTGAAACTTTTTTTTTACAAACGATATTTAATTCACCAATTTTTATTCTTAAAAAAGAACTATTGAATATTCCGATATTTGGTTGGTATTTAAGAAAGATAGATTCTATTTCTGTCAATAGAAATAAAGTTTCTAAAGAAAACCTTAATTTTACTGAAAAAATTAAAGAAGTTATGGAAAAAACAAAAAGACCTGTAATAATTTTTCCACAAGCTACTCGAGTTCTACCAGATGAAATTATTCCTTTTAAAAAGGGAGTTGGAAGAATTTACAGAGAATTAAATGTAAAATGTCAACCCGTCGCTATTGACTCTGGAAGAGTATGGCCAAAATCTGGAAAGATGATACCCAATAAAACGATTACTATTTCTATTTTAAAACCAATTAATACAGGTATCGAAGAAACAGAATTTGTAAAATTATTGCAAAAAGAAATTTATTCCGAGCTTGGTCTTGCTAACTAACCTTTCATGGGCATTACAACATAAATACTGTCAAAGTCTGCAGGATCTTTTATTAACGCAGGAGATCCAGTATCTTTCAAATATATTTCAATATTATCACCATTTAGTTGGGATGCTATATCAAGCAAATATCTAGAGTTAAAACTTATATCTAAATCTGTCTCAAATTTTACAGATAGGCTTTCTTTACCGTCACCACTGTTAGTGTTATTGACAGATAAATCTAAATTATCTTTAGTCAAATTAAATTTTACACCATCTTTTTTATCTAGAGAAACTGATGCTACTCTGTCGACGGAATTTAGAAAAGATTTTAAATCTATTTCAAGTTTTTTTTGATTCTCTCTAGGGATAACTTGAATATAATTAGGGAATTTTCCATCGATTAACTTTGATATCAAAATACTATTATTAAGTTCAAATTTAATTTTGGATTTAATATTTGAGACTTTAACATCACCATCATAATCTTCTAGAAGAGAGCATAATTGAAATATAGTTTTTTTTGGAAGTATTATTGGTTCAAATTCAATTTTATTTTTTAGTCTTATTTTTGAGATAGACATTCTATGGCTATCTGTTGCGGCTGCAGTTAAAAAATTCTTATCATCTGTTTGGGTCTGATGTAAAAAAATACCACTAAGATAATGCCTTGTTTCATCATTTGAAATCGAAAATTTACATTTGTTTAAAAGTTTTAATAAATCTTTTGAATTTATAGTAAATTCATTTTCATTGAAATTTTCATCTGTAATTGGAAATTCAGAAGCATTTATAGAATTTAAATTGAATAGAGATTTATTTGATTCTAATTGCAATTTACTTTCTCCAGAGTTTTCAAAATTTATCTGACTACCAGAAGGTATTTTTCTTACAATATCAAACATAATTGATGAAGAAGTAGTTGTTTTGCCTTCATCAAAAATTTTAATATTTGAAATTTCATTTACAAATATTAAATCTAAATCTGTAGCTGTAATTTTTAATTTTGAATTTGCTGCTTCTATCAAAATATTTGAGAGAATAGGTAAAGTGCTTCTTTTTTCTATTACACCCTGACAGTAACCTAAAGATTTTTGCAAATCTTGTTGATTAACACTAAATTTCATTTTCTTGTTTGTATAATATTTTATTCTTTAGGCTATCAATGCTTAAATTCAATTCATTATCATCTTTTCTTAATTTTTCTATTGTTTTGACTGAATGAATAACAGTTGTGTGGTCTCTATTGGCAAATGATCGACCTATCTCTGGCAAAGATTTAGATGTCAGCATTTTTGCCAAATAAATAGCAGTTTGTCTTGGTCTTACAAGATATCTTGACCTTCTTGGTGACAACATTTCGTTTTTACTTATTTTAAAATATTTACAGACTATTGTTTGAATATTATCTATATCGACTTTATTTTCAGTTAAATTTAAGAGATCTTTTAATATTACTTTTACCTCTGACATCGAAGGAGTTTTTCCATAAATTCTTGAGAAAGATACTATTCTATTAAATGCTCCTACAAGTTCTCTGATACTAGTATTAACTTCTGTACTGATAAATTTTATGATTTCGTCACTAATTTTAATATTATTTGGATCATGAATTTTGAGATCATCATTTTTAGATTTTATTATATTGTATCTTAATTCAAAATCTGCATTTTGGATATCAACTACTAGTCCTCCTGAGAATCTGGATTTAATTCTTTCTTGTATTCTAGTTAATTTGTTTGGTGGTCTATCTGCTGATACAATAATTTGAGATCCTTTCTCTAGCAAAACATTGAATGTATGAAAAAACTCTTCTTGCATAGCTTCTTTTCCATTCATAAATTGAATATCATCAATCAAAAATATATCGGTATTTCTAAAATACTCTTTAAACTTTACCATGTCATTGGATTTTATCGATTTTACAAATTGATACATAAATCTTTCAGCTGAAATAAACATTACTTTATTTTTTTCTTTCAAACTTAAACCAATTGCGTTTAACAAATGTGTCTTACCCATTCCAACTCCACCATAAATATACAGAGGGTTATAGTGGGCTATTTGCTCAGAGACTTTTTTTGCGGCTTCAAAAGCTAGTTTGTTACTTTTCCCTAGCAAGAAATTCTCAAAGTTTTTATTTGGATCAATTCGATTATATTGAAGATATGAGTCTTTAATGAATGAAACCTTTTCATTATCAGATGAATTATCTGGTTTTATTTCATTAGTATTTTTGTTCTTTATATTCTCGTTAATCACAAATTCT
>CACGWC010000010.1 GCA_902576785.1 uncultured Pelagibacteraceae bacterium
TTAATCTAAAACCTCATGGAATTTTTTTGTCAAACGGTCCTGGAGATCCTGCCGCAACTGGTAAGTATGCAATTAAAGTTGTAAAAAATTTAATAAAAGAAAATATTCCATTATTTGGGATATGTTTGGGTCATCAAATATTAGCTTTAGCTTTAGATGCAAAAACCAAAAAGATGAAATTAGGACATAGAGGTGCTAATCATCCAGTAAAAAATTTAATTACAAAAAAAGTTGAAATTACAAGTCAAAATCATGGATTTGAAGTTATTAAACAAAGCTTAAAAAAAAATACAGAAATAACTCACCTATCATTGTTCGATAATTCAATAGAGGGAATAAGATTAAAAAATAAACCAGTTTTCTCAGTCCAGTATCATCCTGAAGCTAATCCTGGACCACAAGATAGTAAATATTTATTTAGTAACTTTATTAGAGAAATAAAAAAATATGCCAAAAAGAAAAGACATTAAAAAAATTTTGGTTATTGGAGCTGGTCCAATTATTATTGGTCAAGCTTGTGAATTTGATTATTCAGGAACACAAGCATGCAAAGCATTAAAAGATGAAGGTTATAAAGTAATATTAATCAATTCAAATCCAGCTACTATAATGACTGATCCTGGTGTTGCTGATAAAACTTATATCGAACCAATATCGCTGGAAGTACTAGAGGAGGTTATCAAAAAAGAGAGGCCTGATGCCATTCTGCCTACAATGGGTGGACAGACAGCATTAAATCTTGCAATTAATGCAGAGAAAATTGGTTTGCTAAGAAAGTATAAAATTGAACTTATCGGAGCAAACTCCAAGGCTATAGCAAATGCTGAGGATAGAAAAAAATTCAGAAAGAATATGTCTGATATTGGTATTGATTTACCAAAATCAGAAGTACTTAATAAATTTTCAAACGCGAAAAAATGTTTAAACAAAATTGGTCTTCCTGCAATCATAAGACCTTCATTTACTTTGGGGGGATTAGGTGGAGGAATAGCCAGAACATCAAAAGATTTTTTTAAAATTGTTAAAGAAGGAATGAACGAGTCTCCTCAAAATCAGGTTTTGGTTGAAGAATGTTTAGATGGATGGAAAGAATTTGAGATGGAGGTTGTCAGAGATAGAAATGATAATTGTATAATTATATGTTCAATAGAAAATGTTGATCCAATGGGAACTCATACCGGTGATTCTGTTACAATAGCTCCAGCATTAACACTTACAGATAAAGAGTATCAAATAATGAGAAATGCATCTATTGCATGCTTAAGAAAAATAGGTGTTGAAACAGGAGGTTCAAATGTTCAATTCGCCATAAATCCAAAAAATGGGAGAATGGTAATTATTGAAATGAACCCAAGAGTTTCAAGATCATCTGCATTAGCTTCAAAAGCAACAGGTTTTCCAATAGCAAAAGTAGCTGCAAAATTAGCAGTTGGTTATACTCTTGATGAACTACAAAATGAAATAACTAAAGTAACACCAGCTTCTTTTGAACCAACAATCGATTATGTTGTAACAAAAATTCCAAGGTTCACGTTTGAAAAATTTTCTGACACAGAAGCAATTTTAGGGACATCCATGAGATCAGTTGGTGAAGCTATGGCAATTGGAAGAAACTTCAAAGAATCTTTTCAAAAGGCTCTGGTTTCACTTGAAACTGGTTTATCAGGATTAGATAATATTTTTAAATATTCAAAAAAAGAAATCCTAAAAAAATTAAAAATCAATATTCCAAACAAATTACTTCTGATTGCTGAGGCTTTTAGAAAAAAAATATCTTTAGATGTTATTTATAAATTATCAAAAGTAGACCCTTGGTTTTTAAATCAAATTAAGGAAATAGTTGATGAAGAAAAAATACTTAATTCAAAAGGACTGCCCAAAACTTTTGAGGAATTTAATAGAATAAAATCAATAGGCTTTTCTGACAAAAAGATCTCACAATTGACTGGTCAAAAAGAAACAATCGTCAAATCAAGAAGAAAAGCGCTAAAAGTTATGCCTGTTTTTAAAAAAGTTGATACCTGTGCTGCTGAATTCAAATCTTTCACACCTTACATGTATTCTACGTATCAAAGAAATTTTTCTATTAAAACAGAATGTGAAGCTGAGCCAAGCAATAAAAAGAAAATAATAATTTTAGGTGGAGGACCAAATAGAATTGGCCAAGGTATAGAGTTTGATTATTGCTGTTGTCAGGCTAGTTTTTCTTTAAAAGAAGCAGGTTTTGAAACAATAATGATAAATTGTAACCCGGAAACAGTTTCTACAGATTATGATACAAGCGATAGATTATATTTTGAGCCTTTAATTGAAGAGTATGTTGAGAATATAATTTTAAAAGAAAAATCAAAAGGAAATCTAATTGGGATTATTGCACAATTTGGAGGCCAAACCCCTATCAAATTAGCTAAATTTTTAGATGAAAATAAATTACCTATTTTAGGGACACAATATAAATCGATTGATCTTGCAGAAGATAGAGACAGATTTAGAGAGTTGCTTATAAAGCTTAAATTAAAACAAGCTGAAAGTGGAATAGCCTACAAATTCGATCAAGCTGTTAATGTTGCTGAACAAATTGGATTACCTGTGGTTGTTAGACCTTCTTATGTTTTAGGTGGAAGAGCTATGGAAATTGTTCATGACAAAAGTCAATTGAAACAATTTATAAATGAAGCCTTCAAAGCATCAGAACAAAATCCAATCTTAATTGATAAATTTATCGACAATGCAATGGAAGTAGATGTAGATGCAATTTCTGACGGAAAAGACGTTTATGTTGCTGGAATAATGCAACATATTGAAGAAGCCGGGATTCATTCTGGAGACTCTGCTTGTTGCTTGCCGCCGGTATCAATAAAGGCAAATCTTTTAAGAGAACTTAAAATACAAACAAGAAAATTAGCTCTGGCGTTAAAAGTTAAAGGATTTTTAAATATTCAATTTGCAATTAAAAATGATGAAATTTTTGTCATTGAAGTTAATCCTAGAGCAAGCAGAACTGTACCCTTTGTTTCAAAAGCAAACGGTGTTCCACTTGCAAAAATTGCATCAAGAATAATGTCGGGGGAAAAATTAAGTAAGTATAAATTAAAATACAAAACCAATAAAAAATTTGCTGTTAAGGAAGCAGTATTTCCATTCAATAAATTTCCAGATAGTGATTTATTACTTGGCCCTGAGATGAAGTCTACTGGTGAGGTAATGGGTTTTGATGATGATTTTGGAATGGCTGTTGCAAAAAGTCAAATTGCTGCGTCTAATTCATTGCCAACTAAAGGAATGGCATTCTTATCAGTAAAAGACTCTCACAAGCAAGAAATAATAGGTGTTGCACAAAGATTAATAAAACTTGGATTCACACTTTCTGCGACCAAAGGAACGTCAGAGATTCTAAATCAAAATGGAATGAAATGTAAAAAAATTAATAAAGTGAGTAGTGGTAGACCACATATAGTAGATGTTTTAAATTCTAAAAAAATATCTTTGGTAATAAATACTGGAGGTGGAAATTCTGAACACAGGATTAGTGATGCTAGAGCATTAAGAAGAGGAACTCTTGCAAACAAAATTCCTTATTGTACGAATATGTCTACAGCCTATTCATTCTTAGAAGCAATAAAATCATTAAAAACAACCAAGTTAAGAGTAAAATCTCTGCAAGATAATTAATTTTAATTGACTTTCCAATCTGTCTCAAATGTAACATAATTTACTTGAAGACATCTTCTCTCTTTTACTATTTCTTTTTTTTCCATACCGTGCCAAGTGTTAGGGCCACTTGAAAAGAAATATCCATAATTATCCTTATAAGGAACAGTTTTTGCTAATTTTAGATTTTCATCATAAAAATCTGTACCTAAATCTTCTTTTTCATTATGCTTATTTACGAATAATAAACATGACATCAGTTTCTCTTTAATATCGCAATGTGGTTTTAACCAGAATCCTTTTCTATCACAGATAACCTCGACTCTTACATATGAATTTGAAAGATCTTTATTTATCATTTCAGAAATTTTTTTATAAGTTGATGGATTTTGAAGTTCTTTAATAAATTCAACAAGATTAGGAAATTGATTTGAGTTTTCTTTGGTCACAAAACATCTAAATTTTAGTGCCTTGCCTCCGTCTGATATACCTTCTCTAAACTTACCTTCACCTCCATCAATTGCTCTAGTACCATCGTAGTTTAAATTATGTTCTATCGGATTAGCTATATCAGCGTTTATAATTTCCTGAACTTGGCCATCAGTTAGTGGTTGATTTAATTCCCAATGTTCAAAAGGAATTTTGTGATTTGACGAATTTTTTAATATTGAATTTAAAAATGCCATTATAATTGAATTTTATCTTTAATGATATTTGCTACTCTATTCGTTTCATCTAATTTTTCATAGTTCCAATTTTCTAATTTTTCTCCTAATTCTCTAACAATTTTCATTTCTTGAAATAATTTTCTAAAATTTTTAAATCTTTTATCGCTTTTTTTAGGTGGAATAGTGGCAATATAAATTGGCTTGCCTGTTAAAGCTGCCTCTGAAATCATAGAGCTTGAATCGCACGTAATAACTATATGTTTTGATATTGCAAGCGCACTTAAATAGGCCTTTTTATCAACACCATCTAATACTAAATGATCGTTTCCAAAATATATTTTTGCATGTTCTATAGTTCCCTTTGGCGTTCTCATAGAAGGGATGACTACTAAATTAAGATTATTTTCTTTAACTAAATAATTTACTTTTGAAAAAATTTCTTGGATATTTCTATCTGAATAATCATAATACTGGGTAGGACCACCAATTATTAAAGAAATTATATTTTTATCCCTCAATTTGCTTGAAATACTAAACAAATATTCTTTGTCTTTTTCAATTTCTTCACTTGTTAAATAATGAATAGCTCCTTTTGTTTTTAATACATTATCTCCATCAAGATTATCGTGCTCTGGCACTACAACTAGATCAAAATTATCAAGTTTTATCTTTGGGTTTTGAATATGAATGTTAAATACTTTTTTCTTTGAATTTTTTTTTAAGAATAATGATGGAATAATACTTTTTCTTCCACATGAAATTATTAAATCAACATCTTCACATTCAATTTTTTTAAAAACTGAGTCGGATATTGGAGTGAATTTCGGCGGTATAACTTTCCAGAAACCTTTTGTTTCAACTGTGTGGTGAGAATAATTTATATCTAAAGCTTTAGCCAAACCTTCTACTTGGCTAATCATCCCATGCATACCTTCTGTTAATAATATACCTTTCAATTTAGTCATTAATCATTATATAGCTTTCATATGAGTGAAAATCCAACTAAACACACAAAAGTGTTAATAATTGGGTCGGGTCCAGCTGGATATACAGCAGCAATTTATGCTGCAAGAGCAATGTTAAAACCAATATTAGTTCATGGTATGGAACCTGGTGGCCAATTAACAACAACAACTGATGTTGAAAATTTTCCTGGATTTAAAGATGTAATACAAGGGCCGTGGCTTATGGATCAAATGAAAGGTCAGGCAGAAGTAGTTGGAACTGAAATGATACAAGATCATATTGCATCAGTGGACTTAAAATCTAAGCCATTTAAAGCTGTTGGAGATAGTGGCCAAATTTATGAAGCAGACTCAATAATTATTTCAACAGGAGCTCAAGCTAGATGGTTAAATATTGACTCAGAACAAAATTTTAGAGGTTTTGGTGTATCTGCATGTGCAACATGTGATGGATTTTTCTTTAAAGACAAAACTGTAGCAGTTGTTGGAGGTGGAAATGCTGCGGTCGAAGAAGCTATGTTTTTAACAAAATTTGCCTCAAAGGTTCAGCTTATACACAGAAGAGATAGTTTGAGAGCAGAAAAATTACTTCAAAAGAAATTAATGGAAAATAAAAAAATTGAAATAATTTGGGACTCTGTTGTTGATGAAGTTATTGGGGATAATGATCCTAAAAATGTAACTGGATTAAAAATTAAAAATGTTAAAACAAATAAAGTAGATGAACTAAAAATCGATGGATTATTTATAGCTATAGGACATGATCCAGCAACGTCATTATTTAAAGACCAACTAGAAATGGATAATGAGGGTTATTTAATAACAAAACCAGAGTCTACGGAAACAAATATACCGGGAGTTTTTGCTGCTGGTGATGTAAAAGATAAAATATTTAGACAGGCCGTTACAGCAGCTGGTATGGGATGTATGGCGGCATTAGAAGCTGAAAAACATTTATCCGAATAGATGAATGAAACAGTATTGTTAACGGGTATAAGTGGATGGATCGCTAAACACACTGCAATTGAATTATTAAAATCGGGATATAAAGTTTTAGGCACTGTTAGAAATTCCGGTTTAATAGAGCAAACAAAAAAAACCATAAATGAATATGCATCAATTGATAAATTATCATTTGTCGAATTAGATCTTTTAAAAGACGAAGGTTGGGATGAGGCATTAAAAGGCTGTAAGTATGTAATGCATGTGGCTTCTCCTTTTCCTTTAAAGACCTCTAGAGATCGTGAAAGTCTTGTTCCAACAGCTAAAGATGGAACTATAAGAGTTTTAAAAGCTGCTGTTAATGCGGGAGTTGAACGTATTATTAAAACTTCTTCAATTGCAACAATGTTTAGAAAACCTAATAGGACAAATCCATATACATTTGGTGAAAATGATTGGAGTGATGCTAATTGGAAAGGTTGTAATGATTACTTTGTTTCAAAAATCAAGGCTGAAAAAGCTGCTTGGGAATTTATGGAGGATAAAGGTTTAAAGAATAAGTTGGTATGTATATGTCCTGGAGGTGTATTTGGAGACGCTTTAGATGCTAAAGAAAAAACTTCGATAAGTTATGTTAAATTATTTCTAAAAGGTAAATATCCAGGTGCTCCAGATTTTAGTATTTTAGTCTCAGATATGAAAGATGTAGTGAAAGCTCACATCAATTCTTTAACAAGACCAGATGTTGGTGGAAGACGACTAATAATTGGCTCTGAGGTCAAAAGAATGATAGATTTTTCTAATATTATGGCTGAAGCATTACCTAAATATTCAAAAAAACTTCCAAAAAGAGTGTTGCCAAACTTTTTAGTGAGAATAATTAGTCATCTGGATACGAGTGCAAAAATGATGGTTCCAGATTTAGGGATACAAATGCAAACTGACGCTTCGTATGCTGAAGATTTATTGGGATTTAAATTTCAGCCGGCTAGAGGATGTATTGAGGATGCAGCAAAATCAGTAGTTAGACTTGGATTAGTATAATATCAATAATTTACAAGCTATTTCAGTATAGAATAAAAAGTTATTTTAAATTATAAAAGAATGTAAATGGAAAACATTGTAAAGCAAATCCAGCTTGTAGCATTAGTAATCATTTTAGTTAGTACAGTTATTGCTTTTGGGCAAGAAATGTACCAGATGATACTCGTGCAAAGAGTTACTTTAGCCGATCTGCTTTTACTTTTTTTATATCTTGAAGTGCTTGCAATGGTTAGAGTATTTTGGGAAAGCCAATCAATTCAAATTACACTGCCGTTATTTATTGCTATTACTGCACTTGCTAGATTTATTATTTTACAAGGAAAATCTCTAAATCCAGAGATATTACTATATGAAGCAGGTGCGATTGTTTTAATTGCTTTAGCAATTGTAATTTTAAGATTTAGAAATTCTTCACTAATTGGACTAAATAAAAAAAAATAGGTTTATCCTAAATCCTCACAAAACTTTTTAATTCTAGACATTGCTATTTTAAGTTTTGCCATTGAAGTCGCATATGAAATTCTAAAATATCCATCTAAACCAAACGCTGAGCCCTGAACAGCTGCAACATTTTGTTTTTCTAAAAGCTTTTGGACAAAATCAGTATCTTTTTTAAGTTTAGTTCTTTTATTTAAAAGTTTTTTACAATTCGGAAATACGTAAAATGCACCATTAGGTTTTAAACAGCTAATACCATCAATGTTATTTAAACTTTTTACAACAAAATCTCTTCTTTCTTTAAATGATTTTGCTCTTTTCTTAATAAAGTCTTGTTTTCCATTTAAAGCTTCAACAGCTGCTGCTTGACTAATTGATGATGGATTCGAAGTAGACTGAGACTGAATTTTTCTAATTGCAGAAATTATTTCTTTTGGTCCAGCCGCATAACCAATTCTCCAACCAGTCATTGCATAAGATTTGCTCACTCCATTCATTGTTAATGTTCGAGATTTTAATTTTGAAATTTGAGCAATAGTAAAAAATTTAAAATTATCATATTTAACATGCTCATAAATATCATCGCTCAAAATGTGGACTTTTTTGTTTTTTATTAAAACCTTTGCTAATTTTTGAATTTCTGATTTGCTGTATCCAGATCCAGTTGGATTAGATGGAGAATTAAGGATTATCCATTTCGTTCTTTTTGTAATTGCGGCTTTTAATTTTGCAGGTGTAATTTTAAATCCATCTTTTTCATCACATTTTACTATTTTTGGTTTTCCTCCTGCTAGGAGAACCATATCTGGATATGAAACCCAGAATGGAGCAGGAATAATAACTTCATCTCCTTTATTTAAAGTTGCCATAAAGGTATTATAGAGAACTTGTTTCCCTCCAGTTCCAACTGTGATTTCATCTAGTTTATAATTTAGTTTATTTTCTCTTTTAAATTTTTTTAAAATTGCTTTTTTTAATGCTGGAGTTCCATCAACTGCTGTATACTTTGTATCTCCGTCTCTTATTGCTTTAATGGCTGCATTTTTAACATTGATAGGAGTATCAAAATCTGGTTCCCCTGCCCCAAGTCCAACTACATCTTTTCCTGCAGCTCTTAATTCTCTTGCCTTTTGAGTAACTGCAATAGTTGGAGATGGTTTAATTCTTTTTAAATTATTAGATATTATGCTCATTGAATTATGAAATTATTCAATTACGTTGTTTAATATATGGAGAATACATATCAAGACCTAATTACAGACATTCAGAGTAAAAACCCAAAAATCGGTGGAAAACTCGAAGGTGGAAAAAAATTCAAAATAAAGTCAGATTTTACCCCAGCTGGTGACCAGCCAGATGCAATTAAAAAGCTTGTCCAAGGAGCTAAAAAAAATGAGTTTAATCAAGTATTATTAGGAGTAACTGGATCTGGAAAAACTTTTACAATGGCAAAAGTTATAGAAGCTACGAATAGACCAGCGTTAATATTGGCACCAAATAAAACTTTGGCAGCTCAACTTTACGGTGAGATGAAAACTTTTTTTCCTGATAATGCTGTTGAATATTTTGTATCTTACTACGATTATTACACTCCAGAAGCTTACGTACCAAGATCAGATACTTACATCGAAAAAGAAGCTTCTATAAACGAGCAGATTGATAGAATGAGACACTCGGCAACAAGATCTCTTCTTGAAAGAGACGATGTTTTAATAGTTGCAAGTGTTTCTTGTATTTATGGTTTGGGATCAGTTGAAGCTTACAGCAAAATGACTTTAACTCTACAGAAAAACTATGAATATAATAGAGAACAAATAATAAAATCTCTTGTTGCTCTTCAGTACAAGAGAAATGATCAAAATTTTTTTAGAGGAACATTTAGGGCAAGGGGAGAATATTTAGAAATATTTCCATCTCATTTAGAAGATAGAGCATGGAGACTAAGTTTATTTGGTGATAAACTCGAGAAGATTGAAGAATTTGATCCTTTGACAGGAGATCAGGTTAGAGATCTTAGTCTAGTAAAAGTTTATGCTAATTCTCATTACATCACTCCTAAACCAACTGTAGAACAAGCAATCATAAAAATAAGAAAAGAATTAGAGGAGACTTTAAAAAAACATAAAGCAGAAAACAAGTTATTAGAGGCGCAAAGATTAGAAGAGAGAACTAAATTTGATTTAGAAATGATTGAGGCAACCGGATCTTGTGCAGGAATTGAGAATTACTCAAGATTTTTATCTGGTAGAAAACCAGGAGAGCCACCTCCTACCCTTTTTGAATATTTTCCTGATAACACATTAGTTTTTGTTGATGAATCTCATGTTACAGTTCCTCAACTTAATGGGATGTTTAAGGGAGATAGATCTCGAAAAAGCACATTGGCTGAATACGGTTTTAGATTGCCTTCTTGCATGGACAATAGACCTTTAAAATTTGAAGAGTGGGATTTGATGAGAACTCAAACTGTATTTGTTTCAGCAACTCCTGGCCCGTGGGAGTTAGAACAAACTAAAGGCAAGTTTATTGATCAGGTAATAAGACCTACAGGATTAATAGATCCACCAGTTGAGATTAGACCAGCAAAAAATCAAGTAGACGACCTTATGCATGAATGTAAAAAAGTAGTTGAAAATAATTATAGAGTTTTAGTCACAACACTTACAAAAAAAATGGCAGAGGATTTAACCGAGTATCTTCATGAAAATGGAATAAAAGTAAGATACCTTCATTCTGACATAGATACACTTGAGAGAATAGAGATTATGAGAGATCTTAGAATGGGTGTATTTGATGTTCTAGTTGGAATAAATCTATTAAGAGAAGGTTTAGACATTCCAGAATGTGCATTAGTTGGAATACTAGATGCTGATAAAGAAGGATTTTTGCGATCAGAAACTTCACTAATTCAAACAATAGGAAGAGCCGCAAGAAATGTAGATGGAAAAGTTATTCTCTATGCCGATAAGGAAACAAAAAGTATAAAGAAAGCAATTAAAGAAACTGAGAGAAGAAGAAAGATTCAATTAGAGTACAATAAGAAAAATAAAATCGATGCTAAATCTGTAAAAAAAGAAATAAGTGATATTTTAGAAAGTGTTTACGAGAAAGATTACGTCAAAATAAGCGAAGGTTCCAATATTGGCGGTAACCTTAAAAAACATTTAAAAGGATTAGACAAAAAGATGAAGGAAGCTGCATCTAATCTAGAATTTGAAGAAGCTGCTAAAATTAGAGATGAAATGAGAAAACTTCAAAGTACTGAATTAGAAATTACTTTAAACCCCAAAATTAGACAGTACGATGTTAAAAATAAAATTTATCCTAAAGGTAGATCAACACTAGGTATGCCAGGAACAAGAGTTACAAAAAAAAGAGATAAAAAATGGAAGCACGGAAGATAATAATTACTGGAGCAGCAACTCGAATGGGAGCTGCGATAGCTAAAAAATTATCTGGGCCTAATATTGAAATTGTTATCCATTATAACAAATCTAGATCAAAAGCAGAAAATCTTAAAAAAGATTTAAATAAAAGTGGTACAAAAATTTATTTGGTAAAAGCAGATTTGACTAAAGAAAACGAGATTGAGAAAATGTTAATGTTTTCAAAAACAAAATTGAAATATTTTGATTGTTTAATAAATAATGCTTCGTTATTTGAAAATGACAAGCTTGGAAATTTTACATCAAAAAGTTGGGATAGCCATTTAAAAGCAAATCTTAAAGCGCCAGCTTTATTATCACAAGGATTTGCGAAAAATATTAGAGGCAAAAACAATAATATTATTAATATAATTGATCAAAGAGTATTCAAATTAACACCATATTTTTTTTCATATACATTGAGCAAAACTGGTCTTTACACCTTAACCAAGACTAGCGCCATGAGTCTTGCCCCAAATATTAGAGTGAATGGAATTGCTCCAGGTCCAACTATTAAAAATAAAAGACAGTCTGATAAACATTTTAAAAAACAATACATGGCAACACCTCTTAAAAAACAGACGGATGTTCAAGAAATCTGCAATGCAGTTGACTTTTTTATCAAAAATAAATCTATTACTGGTCAAGTTTTAGCAATTGATAGTGGCCAAAACTTAAACTGGCAAACTCCAGACATAATGGGTGGTAAGGAATGAAAAAATTAATAATTACAATTTCAATATTTTTTACATTAATTTCTTTAGCAGAAGCTAGAGAATGTAAATCTGGAGATATAACGGGAGATGCATTTATTTATAGTGATGGAAAAAAAGTAACTGTAATAAAAGGAACTGATATTCCAAATCCAGAAAATAAAATCATAATGATCTATAATACAGGAGGGTGGAAAGTTGAAAAGAAATGGGGAGTGTGTAAAGATTTTCTTCCTAAACAATTAGGTCAAATATCTGGAACTAAAATTAAAGGTAAAGAATTAGTTCTATTGCTCAATGGTAATCTCCATAAGGCAGGTGGAGATGATGGATATAAATGTGGCTGGAAATTTAAAGGGGCTTGGCACAAACCTTGGTATGACTGTGTAATTGCCGAATGGGCTATTCCAAAGAGGGTAAAGGTAAATAAAGATCTTATTGATAAACTAGTCTCTAAAGGAACACCACGAAATCAAATTTTTATGTCAGGTCTATCATGTGGAGGTATTGACACTCTTCGACACAAAGGTTTACACCCAAAAGATTTTAATGCCACGATTTCTTTTATGCCTAATTGTTGGGATAGAAGACCTAATACACCTCTAAGAAAAATGGTAATAGACGAGATTAAAAGTTTTGAGAGAATAGATGCATTAGTTTTTCACAGTCCTGTGGATGGTGAGGGAGATTGGCGAAGCAACAGCGAATGGATGAAGAAAGATTTAGGAAATATTCCTGGTATTAATTGGATTGATACCCCTGGTCATACAGGAAAAGATATTGAAGTTAATGGTATGAAATGCAAAATTAAAGAAAAAATGAAAGGTGGATGGGAAGAGGCGTGGCCGGAAGGTAAAGAAAAACTTACAAGTGAAAAAAAATTTATAGCTCTTGACAAAAAGTTGAAGAAAGAAATGAAAAAGAAAGCAGCTGGTCATTATATGGTTTCATATCCTTGTTTTAAATATTACCACCCAAAAATTATTAATTTTATAGAATCCCGGATTTAAAGATGAAAAAAAATAATCTTAAAATCGTTAAAATAGATAAAACAAAGAGCTTATTTAATTACGAAAAAAAAGTTTTAATAAAAGAATTAATACTGGGATTAAAACTTGGTTATTTTGATTTTGAAAAAGAAAAGCCTCAAAAAGTAAAATTTAATTTAGAAGTAAATTATCAAGATAAACAGCCATCGAATGATAAAGATATTAAATCGATAGTGAATTATGCTAAAATAGTAAAATTAATTAAAAAACTAGTAAAAAACAAACATTACAATTTTCTTGAAACATTGGCAGAAGATGTTTTTGATGAGCTATTCAAAGATAAAAGAATAGATAAAATTACTCTTCAAATCGAAAAATTAGAAATAATGAAAGATTGCAGCTCAGTTGGGATCCAAATTTCTAAAAAAAGAAGCCATGATCAGCTCTGATATAGGTAAAGAAGTAATTAAAAAAGAATTGCCCTTGGTTCCTAAGTTGCCAGGTGTTTATAGGATGCTAAATTCAAAAGGAGAAATTCTTTATGTAGGTAAAGCAAAAAACCTTCCAAACAGACTTAAAAGTTATGTATCAGAGAAAAGTCATATCATTAGGACTGAGAGAATGCTCTCTCAAACAAAAAGACTCGAAATTACTACTACTTCAAATGAAAGTGAGGCTTTACTTTTAGAGGCAAATTTAATTAAAAAGTTTAAACCAAAATTTAATATTTTACTAAGAGATGACAAATCCTTTCCTTTTATTTTTATAGGCAACAAAGATAAATGGCCACAAATCAAAAGGCACAGAGGAAAAAAAGGCAAAGAAGGATTTTATTTTGGACCATTTGCATCAGCTGGATCTGCAAATTGGACTATAAAAATGATCCAAAAAATATTTCATCTCAGAATTTGCGATGATACTGTTTTCAAAAACAGAGAGAGACCCTGCATACTTTATCAAATTAAAAGATGCTCAGGACCTTGCGTTGGTTACGTAACTGAGAGTGATTATAAACAAACTGTTGATGATGCAATTGAGTTTGTGTCAGGCAAATCTAGAAAAATTCAGAAAAGCTTATCTAATCAAATGGAAAAGGCTAGTGAGGATTTAGACTTTGAAAAAGCAGCAATATTAAGAGATCGAATTAAATCATTAAATATTATCCAATCTTCTCAAAGAATTAATGAAGCAAATTTAGTCGAAGCAGATGTTATTGCAGGATATAAAGAGTCTGGAAAAACTTGTATTCAAGTTTTTTTTTATAGATCAAAACAAAATTGGGGTAATCAAGCTTTTTTTCCAAAGCATGATCCAGAAGAAAATCTAAGTGATATCATTAATTCTTTTGTCTCTCAATTTTATGAAAATAAAAGTGTGCCATCTTCAATAATTTTATCAAATGAAATTAAAGAGAAGGAATTAATTGAAAAAACTCTTACACAAAAAGAAGGTAAACAAATCACAATTACTGTTGCAAAAAAAGGGATGAAACTAAAAGTTATAAATCAAGCAATAAGTAATGCAAAAGATAGTTTGAATAGAAAACTTTACGAGAGTCAGAATAATAGAGATCTTTTCGATGCAGTATCAAAAAAATTCAATCTTGAAACTAATATTAATTTAGTTGAGGTTTATGATAATAGCCATATTCAAGGCACAAATAGTGTAGGCGCTTTAATTACTTATGGTGATGAAGGGTTCGTTAAAAAAAGGTATAGAAAATTTAATATAAAAATTCAAAAAAATGCCCAAGATGATTATGGAATGATGAAAGAAGTTCTTAACAGAAGATTCAAAAGAGCAGTTCAAGAGAAAGATAATTATTTAACTTTCCCTGATTTAGTTTTAATTGATGGAGGGAAAGGTCAATATTCTGTTGCCAGAGAAGCGATGAATGAGCTTGGTTTACATGAAATTCCGATTGTAGCAATAGCAAAGGGTAAAATGAGAAATAGTGGAAATGAAACATTTTTTCATAATGGAAGAGAGTTCAAGTTTGAGAAAAATGATCCAACCTTATTCTTTTTACAAAGACTGAGAGATGAATCCCATCGATTTGCAATTAGTGCTCATAGAGCAAAAAGAAAAAAGGGCATAAGCAAATCATTATTAGATCAAATTGATGGTATTGGATCTATCAGAAAAAGGGCATTATTAAATCATTTTGGTTCAGCCAGAGCTGTAGAATCAGCTAGTTTAGATGAAATAAAATCAGTTGATGGAGTTGAGGAAAAAGTTGCAAAAAAAATATATAACTTCTTTCACGAATGAAATTTAAAATACCTAATTATTTAACAATTGGACGAATAATAATTGTTCCAATATTTGTTTTTACATTCTACCTTCCTGGATTTTATGGAGACGTTATACCATTTGCTCTTTTTTTAATTGCCTCATTTACAGATTTTTTAGATGGCCTTTTAGCGAGGATGTTTAAAGAAGAGTCTAAACTTGGTGAACTTTTAGATCCTATTGCAGATAAAATTATTGTAGCGACTGCGTTAATTTTATTAGTTATGGACCAAACAATTAAAAATTACGAAGTTATTGCAGCTATTATAATTCTTACAAGGGAAATATTAATTTCAGGTTTAAGAGAATTTCTAGCAAAAGGAAAGATAAAGCTTCCAGTTTCTAATTTAGCAAAACTTAAAACATTCTTGCAGATGTTTTCGATAGCAATACTTTTGACTGGGGAAACAGGAAATAAATTAATAAATTTTCAAGATTATAATGCTCAAACAATTGGTATTATTATTTTGTGGCTATCTGCGTTTTTAACACTTTATACTGGATATGATTATCTTAGAAAAGGAATAGACCATGCAATATCTGAAGATAATAAGGATTAGGCAGCTTTTTTTTGTCTAACTAACTGATCAAAGCTTTTTGATAATCCTAATATAACATCACAAATTTTGTATTTATGATCTGCTATGCTTGCAACAGGTGTTATTTCAGCTGCAGTACCGGTTAAGAAACATCCTTCAAAATTACCTAGTTCATCTGGAGAAATTTTTCTTTCATGAACTTTAATATTTTTTGATTTGGCTAATTCAATTACAGCTTGTCTTGTAATACCATTTAAAAAAGAATCTGGTGTTGGTGTATGTAATTCATTATTTTTATCTTTAAAAAAAATGTTTGCACTTGTTCCTTCTGCAACATTACCTTCAAAATCTAACATTAATGATTCAGAATACCCTTGTTGTTCAGCTTCGTGTTTTGAAAGAGTACAAATCATATATAATCCAGCTGCTTTTGCATCCCAAGGAATAGTATTTGGAGCCGGTCTTCGCCATTTAGAAATATTTAATCTTATTCCTTCAGCTTTTAATTTTGGATCAAAATATGCAGGCCATTCCCACGTAGCTATTGCTACATTAATTGTATTTTTCTGTGCAGACACACCCATCATCTCACTTCCTCTCCAAGCAAATGGTCTTACATATCCATTTTGAATATTTTGAACCGCCACTATTTTTTTAGAAGCTTCATTTATTTCATCTTTTGTATAAGGAATATTAATGTCTAATCTTTTTGCAGAATAAAATAATCTATCTGTGTGCTCTTCTAACTTAAATATTTCTCCGTCATATACTCTTTCACCTTCAAAAACTAAACTTGCATAATGAAGTCCATGACTGATTACATGGCATTTTGCATCTTGCCATTCAACAAGCTCATTATTATACCAAATTTTTCCTGATCGTTTATCGAAAGGTATCATTATTTAAATTTATAAAAAAATATAATTGTATATATAATATGTCAATATAACTTACCAATATGAAAAAACTTTTATATTTAAAAGATGATGATCTCAAACAATATATTGAAAAAATATTTCTTGGCTACAGAGAGACAGTCTCAGATGCTAGAAATGTGTTGAATAAATACTCCATAGGTGTCGCACATAACAAGGTTATTCATCTAATTTCATTATATGAGGGTATTACGATATCAGAACTTTTAAGAAAATTGAAAGTTACAAAGCAAAGTTTGAATAGAGTTTTGAAAGATTTAATAAATTTAAAAGCTATAAAATATGAAAAAGACCAAGTAGATACCAGAATAAAACATGTCTTCTTAACGGAGGAAGGAGAAAAATTATTTAACGAAATTTTCTCAGCTCAAAAGAAAAGAATTTACCAAGCATTCTCTGCATCAAAGGCAAATGAGGTTGTTAGTTTTGATAATGTTTTAAAAAAAATAATTAATGGAAAAATTTAAAGCACATATTTTAGTTGTAGATGACGATGATGGTATAAGAGAATTAGTTAAGGAATATCTTTCTCAAAATAATTATCTCGTAACTAGCTCAAATAGCGCCGAAGATGCTCTTGAAAAAGTTAAAGTTATAAAATTTGATTTAATAGTGCTTGATATAATGATGCCAGGCAAAAGTGGTTTAGAATTTACAAAAGAAAATAAAGACAAAATTTCAACCCCAATAATTCTTTTAACAGCGAAAGGTGAAGCCTCGGAAAGAATAGAGGGTTTAGATATTGGTGCAGACGATTACCTTCCAAAACCTTTTGAGCCAAAAGAGTTAATACTTAGAATTAATAACATCTTAAAAAAAACAAAATATAGAAATACAAAAAGAAAATTTAAATTTGGTAAAATTGAAATTGATCTTAATAAGCAATTTATTTTGAAAAATGACAAATCTATAAAAATCAATAATACAGAAAAAATAATTTTAGATAAAATGGTTAATTCCCCTGGAAAAATATTTAAAAGAGAGGAAATTGGAAATCTTATAAAAATTGATAAAGAAAGATCAGTAGATGTAATAATTACAAGACTTAGGAAGAAAATTGAAGAAAATCCAAAAAGCCCAAATTATTTACAAACAATAAGAGGTGAAGGTTATGTTTTATGGATTGAGTAAATATATAAAAAACATCTTGCCTAAAAGACTTTTTTATAGAGGTCTACTCATAGTTGCTGTTCCAATAGTAGTTATGCAAATAACTATCTCTTTAGTTTTTTTTGACAGTCTATGGATCAAAACTAATTCCGGAATGACAAGAGCATTGGTTTCTGAAGTCAAAACTTTTGTTGACGCTTATGATAACGATGAAACAAATAAAGATTTTATAATAATTTTATTCAAAGAACATTTGGGTTTTAATATTAAATATGAAAAAGACAAAATCTTGCCAAATAAAGTTCCAGAAAGATGGTTCAGCCCAGTAGATCGATCACTTAGGAGAGAATTAAAGAATAAAAATTTAACTTATTGGTTTGATACAACTAACTTTAAAGAAGTTGTTGATTTAAAAATAGGGTATTCAAAAGGCTATTTTCAATTTTATATTCCAAGAGACAGACTAACTACAAGTTCAGCTAGATTATTTGGACTTTGGATAACATTACCAGCATTATTAATGATAGCAGTAGCAATAATTTTTCTAAAGAATCAAACTAGACCTATAACAAAACTTGCAGAAGCATCTGAAAGATTTGGTAGAGGAGAAGATATAGACGAATTTAGACCTTCTGGAGCACTTGAAATTCGAAAAGCTGGTTTAGAGTTTGATAAAATGAGAAAGAGAATACTCAGACATCTAAATCAAAGATCTGAAATGTTGTCAGGTATCAGTCATGATTTGAGAACACCTTTGACAAGGATAAAACTTCAAATAGCAATGATTAAAGATAAGAGTGTTGTAGAGAAACTCTCAAGAGATGTTGATGAAATGGAAAAAATGTTAAATGAATATCTTCAATTCGCAAGATCTGGGGCAAAAGATAAAACTGAAACATTTGATATTTCTGTTCTTCTTGAAGATATTTGTAAAAAATATGAGAAACCAAATATAAAATATTTCTTAAAAGAGAGAATTTATTTTGATGGAAGAAAGAATTTAATTAGTAGGTGTATTAATAACCTTATAGATAATTCTCTAAAATTTGCCGACAATGTTGAATTGTATCTAAAAAAAGGAAGATCAACTATCAATATTTCAATTGAGGATGATGGTCCAGGAATACCACAGAAAGAACATCAAAATGTTTTGAAGCCATTTTATAAAATTGACAAAAGTAGATCAGAAACAAAATCAAGTGTTGGTCTTGGCTTAGCTATATCATCAGATGTCGTAAAATCACATGGGGGAGATCTTAAATTTGATAAGTCTAGTTTAGGTGGATTAAAAGTTATTATTTCTTTGCCCGTTTAGTTTTTTTTTTTATTTTTTTTTCAGCAATTTTTTTTTCTAATTTTTCAATTCTTTTATTTAATATATCGATTTCATCTTTACTTACTAAATTCATTTTAAGGATAATTTCTTCTTTTTTTGATCGTAAAATATTCACAACCTCGTCACTAAAATCTTTGTAATTTACGAGTCCTTCTTCCAGGAACTTTGCAAATTTATCAAATACGAATCTTGATTTTGACATAATAATTTCTTATCAAAGTTTAAGTAATATTTATAATATTACAATTAAATGTTTATTAATAATTTTGACCCAGTCGCTTTTGAGATCTTTTCATTAGAAATTAGATGGTATTCTTTGTCTTATATAATTGGCTTAGTATTTGGTTGGTATTATGCAAAGAACAAACTAATTAAAGATAGTACTCAAAAGGAATATTTCGACGATTATATAACTTATTTGATCATAAGTATCATTATTGGTGGAAGACTTGGATATGTAATTATTTATGATCCAATTTATTTTATTAGTAATCCAATTGAGATTATTAAAATTTGGCAAGGTGGCATGTCTTTTCACGGTGCACTAGTTGGAATTATTATTGGAACTTATTTTTTCTGCAAAAATAAAAATCAAAATATTTTTAATTATTTAGATGTGGTTGCTGTTTGTTCTCCTATAGGAATTTTTTTAGGAAGAATTTCAAATTTTATAAACTCAGAACTTTATGGCATAGAAACAAATGTGCCATGGTCAGTAAAGTTTATAAAAATTGATGATTTAAATCGACATCCATCGCAAATTTATGAGGCAATATTTGAGGGAGTTGTTCTATTTATTATTTTAAGTATGTTGTTTAATAGATTTAGGAACATACCTGGGATTATTTCGGGATATTTTTTAATTTTATACTCATTTTTTAGATTTGTAATCGAGTTTTTTAGAGAACCAGATCAACAGCTAGGTTATTTATTTTTCAACTTGAGTATGGGGCAAATAATAAGTTGTATAGCACTAACCTGTGGATTAATTATCGTCTATTATAAAAATGCTAATAGGACACAATAAAAAAATCTCATTGGATAGATTTATTTACAAATCTTTGTATGACAAAGATAATGGTTATTATATTAAAAAAAATCCTTTCGGAAAAAAAGGTGACTTCATAACATCTCCTAATATCTCTGTTCTTTTTTCGGAAATGATATCTATTTGGTTAATTTCATTTTGGGAGAATTTAAAAAAACCAAAAAAAATAAATATTGTAGAGCTGGGTGCAGGTAATGGTGAGATGATGTCACAAATTATAAAAACTTTAAATAATTTTAGTGAAATTAGTTTATCTGCTAATTTCTTAATTTTAGAAAAAAGTCCAATACTGATAAAAATTCAGAAAAGTAAAGTAGATAAGAAAAAAGCAAGTTGGATTAGAAATTTAAAAGAAATTCCAAAGGCTCCAACTATATTCTTGGCTAATGAATTTTTTGATGCATTTCCTATCAAGCAGTTTTTAAAGAAAAGCAATAATTGGTATGAAAAATATGTAGCATACAAAAAAAATAAGTTTGAAGTTTGTGATCAAAAAGTGTCGTCAAAAATAATTGAGAAATATTTAGGTAAGGATATAAAAAAAGAAAAATTTGTTGAATATTCACCTTCAGCAATGAAATTTGTTAACGAAATAGGGAATTTTATTTTTAAAAATAATGGTGGTTTATTAATGATAGACTATGGCTTTACCAGTGGAAAAATGAAAAATACTTTGCAAAGTGTTGAGAAGCATAGAAAAATTAGTTTTTTAGAAAATCCCTATAATTCAGATATTACTCATTTAATAAATTTTAAAATGTACGAGAAAGAGTTTGCAAATTCTAATTTGAAATCTTTAGTAACAACCCAAGGTAATTTCTTAATGAAATTAGGAATATTAAAAAGAGCTGAGATTATAAGTAAAAATTTACAATTTAGTAAGAAAGCTGACATATTTTATAGAATAAAAAGATTAATTGATGCAAAATATATGGGCTCTTTGTTTAAAGTATTATTTGTAAGCAAATCCAAAAATAATTTTAATTTGGGTTTTAAGTGATTAAGTCAAAGATTTTTAGAGATCAAAAATCCATTTCACATTATTTTTTTAATAGATTGGGTGGCACCTCAAAAGGAATCTACAAAAGTTTAAATTGTGGAAAAGGTTCAAAAGATAAAATTTCTAATATAAGTAAAAATTTAAAAATAGTTTCAAAAAAAATAGGCTGCACAAGTAGAAATCTAGTTTCTCTTAATCAAATTCACAGTAACAAAGTTTACAAAATAAGTGGTATTCCAAAAAAAAGATTGACTGGAGACGCGATGATTACAAATAAGCGAAATATTGCGATTAGTATACTCACTGCAGATTGTGCACCAATTCTAATTATAGAAAAAAAGCAAAAATTTGTTGGTGCAATACATGCTGGGTGGAAAGGTGCTTTTAAAGGAATAGTAAAAAAAACAATCCAACTTTTAAAAAAAAATGGATGCTCAGAGAAAGATATGATTGCTTGCATTGGGCCATGTATAAAAAAAAATAACTACGAAGTAAAAAATGATTTTTTTAAATTGTTTAATGATAAGAATAAAAAAAATATGAATTTCTTCACATTTAAAAAGAAAAAAATTTATTTTGATTTAAGCGAATATATAAAATCTCAATTTTATGAAAATGGAGTTAAAAAAATAGATATAATAAGGAAAGATACCTACGCTCTAGAAAATAACTTTTTTAGTTCTAGGAGATCAAAAAAAAATAAGCATAACGATTATGGTAGAAATATATCTGCAATTATGATTAAATAGGTTATCTCGGATGAAAATTCTCACAGGAAACAGTAATAAACATCTTAGTCAAAAAATATCTAAATTTTTAAAAAATAGACTAGTAAATTCAAATATAAGAAAATTTGCAGACGGAGAAATCTATATCGAAATAAATGAGAATATTAGAGGCAATAGTATTTTTTTAATTCAATCCGTTTCATCTCCTGCAAATGACAATTTAATGGAATTACTACTATCGATTGATGCTTTAAAAAGATCATCGGCCAAAAACATAACTGCAGTGATCCCATATTTTGGATATGCAAGACAAGATAGAAAGGTGGTTCCTAGAACATCTATATCTGCAAAACTTGTATCTAATCTTATTGCAAAGGCAGGTGCAGATAGAGTCGTTACAGTTGATTTACATTCTGGACAAATTCAAGGATTTTTTGATATTCCTGTAGATAACTTATTTGCAACTCCAATATTTGCTAGACATATAAAAAAGAAATTAAAAAAAAATAATATAATCTGTGTTGCTCCAGATGTCGGTGGCACCGCAAGAGCAAGGGCTTTAGGAAAATTGTTAAATGTGGATTTAGCAATAGTAGACAAAAGAAGACCTGCTCCTGGAAAGTCAGAAGTAATGAATGTAATTGGAAATGTGAAAAATAAAACTTGCATATTAGTTGATGATATAATCGACTCTGGTGGAACAATTGTAAATGCAGCTTCTGAATTAAAAAAAAGAGGAGCTAAAGATGTTCATGTGTATGTAACACATGGTGTATTAAGTGGTAATGCTGTTGAAAAAATTAAGAAATCTTCGATAAAAAATTTAGTTGTTACTGATACAATAGATAATTCAATGAAAGTTAAAAAAGCTAAGAATATTGAGGTATTAACAATCTCTAATTTGGTTGGAGAAGCTATTAAAAGAATATCAAATTCTACCTCAGTTTCAGATCTATTTAAATAATTTACTTGTAAAATTTAGTTTCATAAGTTAAAAACCCGACACTTTATGAGTTTATTAGCAGCCACAATAAGAGAAACAAAAACTAAGGGTGAAGTAAAATCTCTTAGAAATAAAGGTATGGTTCCAGGAATAATTTATGGAGGAGAGGAGCCAAATCAAAAAATCTCTGTCTCTGTTAAAGAAGTAAAAAATTTATTAAATAAAGAAAATATTTTATCAAATATAATTTCAATTAATATTGATGGGAAAGAACAAAAAGTTTTACCAAGAGTTATTGATTTTGATACAGTTACAGATGAGCCTATACATTTAGATTTTTTAAGAATTGTTAAAGGTGCAAAAGTAATTTTAGAAATCCCAGTTAAGTTTATAAACCATGAATTATCACCAGGATTAAAAAGAGGTGGAGTTTTGAATATAGTAAGACGAAAAGTTGAATTAAGATGTCCTACAGAAAACATACCAACAGAGTTAGTTGTAGATTTAAATAACTTAGATATTGGAGCAAGTATTAAAATATCTTTTATAAATTTACCTGAAAATGTAACACCTACAATTCAAGGAAGAGACTTTGTAATAGCAACCGTCGCAGCACCAACAGTTGTTAAAGAGCCTGAAAAACCAGCAGAAGCTGAGGGAGAAGGTGGAGAAGCTGCAGAGGCAGCTGCGGATGGAGATGCTAAACCTGAAGAAGGTGCAGAAAAAGCTGCAGATGGCGATAAAGGAAAAGAAGAAGGAAAAGCTTCAGCAGAGAAAAAATAATAATCTGTGAAAATAATAATAAAATAAAATGTTGTTACTCGTAGGTTTGGGCAATCCAACCCCAAACAGTCATAATAATAGACATAATATAGGTTTTAAAGTTGTAGATGCGATAAATCAAAAATTTGGCCTTTCAAAGCAAAAGCCAAAATTTAAGGGTTTACTTACAACAGGTAATATCGGGGAAAAGAAAATTTATGCTATCAAACCTCTGACTTTCATGAACAACTCAGGAATATGTATCAGAGAATTGCTTGAATATTTCAAAATAGATGCAGAGGATGTAATTGTTTTTCATGATGATCTAGATGTAGAATTTGGAAAAATAAAGGCAAAATTTGGTGGATCAAGTGCAGGTCACAATGGAGTTGCTTCAATAGATAAATTTATTGGAAAAGACTATTCAAGAGTGAGGATTGGGATTGGAAAGCCAGAGAATAAAATGTCTGTATCAGACTTTGTTTTAAATGATTTTTCAGATGATGAACAAGAACACTTAGAAAAAATTACTCACAATATAATAGACTCTATTGCTATTTTGATAGATAAAAAATTAGATTTATTCTCAAGTAAAGTTAACAATAATTAAATGGGTTTTAAGTGTGGTATAGTTGGTTTGCCAAATGTTGGTAAATCTACTTTATTTAATGCACTTACAAATTCAAGTAAAGCCCAAGCAGCAAATTTTCCTTTCTGTACGATAGATCCAAATATAGGCGTAGTTCCTGTACCAGATTATAGGTTAGATGAATTGGTTAAAATTTCAAATTCTAAAAAAAAAATAAATACTACAATATCTTTTGTTGATATAGCAGGATTAGTCGAAGGAGCCTCTAAAGGTGAAGGATTGGGTAATAAATTCTTATCCCATATAAGAGAAGTAGATGCTGTTATTCATTTAATTAGATGTTTTGATTCTGATGATATTCAAAATGTAAATCCATCAGTTGATCCTATTAGAGATTTAGAAATAATTGAAACGGAAATGTCTTTAGCGGATTTGGAATCTATTCAAAAAAGACTAGATAAGAAAAATAAAAAAAATAATGACGAAAATCAAAACCAAATTCTAGAAAGGGCTCAGAATTTAATTAATGATAACGATGATATAAATAAATTATACGAAGAATTTGATAAAAAGGATGTTAAATTGTCAGGATTATTGTCAATAAAGCCTAAATTGTATGTTTGTAATGTTGATGAAAATAGCATTGATAAAGGCAACGATTATACAAAAAGTTTTATTGAAAAATATGGTTCTAAAAACACTCTAACTATTTCAGCTGAAATAGAAAATCAATTAAATGAACTAGAAAATGAAGAAAGAAAAAACTATATGAAAATGATCAACGTAGATGATACTGGATTAAATTTATTGATCAAAAAAGGATATGACCTTTTGTCTTTAGAGACTTTTTTTACTTCAGGAGTTGAGGAGACAAGGGCTTGGACAATTAACAAAAATTGCATGGCGCCTCAAGCAGCAGGTATAATTCATACAGATTTTGAAAAAGGTTTTATAAGAGCAGAAACTGTGTCTTATCAAGATTTCGTTGGTAGTGGCGGTTGGTTAAAATCAAGAGAAAACGGCAAAATGAGATTAGAAGGTAAAGATTATATCGTTAAAGATGGGGATGTTCTAAACTTTAGGTTCAACACGTGACCATATCTTTTTCATTGTAAAATAAACTAATACAGTCAATATTATCAAATAAGCTATAACTCTAAATCCTGTTTTATGTCTTTGCTCTAAATGTGGTTCTGCTGACCACATCAGAAAATTTGTAACATCTTTAGACATTTGCTCAGCTGTAGCTTTTGTTCCATCTGTATATTCAATTAAATCATCGGATAAAGGAGCTGGCATTTTAATTTTATTACCATACATATACTTATTATAATAAACACCATCATCAAGTTCTACACCCTCTGGTGGTTCAGAATATCCTAACAATAAGGAATAAATATAATCTGCACCGCCTTTTCTTGCCTTAACTAGTACAGACATATCTGGTGGATAAGCACCCCCATTAGCAGCTTTAGCTTCTTGCTCATTAGCATATGGCATCACAAATTTATCAGATAATTTGGCTGGTCTTACAAACATTTCTCCAGTGCTGTCCGGACCATCTGTTACTTCAAAACTTGCAGCTATTGCTTTGGCCTCTGCTTCAGAAAATTCTGGTCCACCCTTTTCTGCTAAATTTCTATAGGTTAAATATTTCATAGAATGGCAAGATGCACATACTTCTGTATATACTTGATATCCCCTTTGTAATGATGATCTATCAAATTTTCCAAATAGACCTTTGAAAGTCCATTTAGTCTCTAAAAAGGGAGGTGATTTTTCAGCAGAGTTAGATGAATTTATTACTATAACTGAGAATATTAATACAAAAAAAATATTTTTTAACTTTCTCACTTTATTGATTTTTCTATTTTTTCATCACTCCTTGCTGCAGCTAAATTTGGCGAGCCTCCTAAAACTGGCTCTGTAATACTCAAAGGCAGCGGGGTAGTTTTTTCTTTCCATCCTAAAACTGGAAGAATAATTAAAAAATGCGCAAAGTAATACGCTGTAGCAACTCTTGCTATTAACAAGTACAATCCTTCGGCTGGCATCGCCCCGACATATCCTAGAATTAAAACATCAGCTACCAAGATCCAGTAGAACTGTCTAAATAACGGTCTGAAAACCGCTGATCTAACTTTTGACGTATCCAACCATGGTAAAGCAGCTAAAATTAAAATAGCTGATAACATTGCAACAACACCCATAAGTTTATCAGGAACAGATCTTAAGATAGCATAGAAAGGTAATAAGTACCACTCAGGAACTATATGAGCGGGAGTAACAAGTGGATCCGCCTCGATATAATTATCAGCATGTCCTAAAATATTTGGCTGATAAAATACAAACAACGCAAAAACAATACAAAACATTAATAACGCAAAAGCATCTTTAATTACGATGTATGGATGAAACGGAACTGTATCTTTAGAAGGTTTTTTAATATCAATACCAACTGGATTGTTATTTCCAGGAACATGTAATGCCCATATGTGAAGTACTACAAGCCCTAATATTAAAAATGGTATCAAGTAATGAAGAGTAAAAAATCTTGTTAGAGTTGGATTATCAACTGAGTAACCACCCCATAACCAAGTTGTTATACTCTCTCCCACAAGTGGAATTGCACTAAATAAATTCGTTATTACTGTTGCTCCCCAAAAACTCATTTGTCCCCAAGGAAGAACATATCCCATAAAAGCAGCTGCCATCATCAGAAGATAAATTATAATTCCAAGTATCCAAATTATTTCTCTAGGAGATTTATATGATCCATAAAATAAAGATCTAAAAATATGAATATAAACTGCTAGGAAAAACATGGAAGCACCATTTGCATGAACATATCTTAACAACCATCCATAATTCACATCTCTCATTATATGTTCAACACTGCTGAATGCCATATCTGCATGAGCAATGTAGTGCATAGCCAAAACTAATCCTGTAACTATTTGGGTAATTAAACAAAAAGTTAATATTCCACCAAAAGTCCACCAGTAATTTAAATTTTTTGGTGTAGGGTAATCTGTTAAGTGATTTGCCAATGTAAGCAAAGGCAGTCTATCATTAAACCATTTACCAAATTTTGAACTAGGTGTGTATTCGTGATCACTCATATTTATCCAATCTTAATCGTGTTAGTATTTACAAATTCGTATTTAGGTATCTCCATATTAGTTGGAGCTGGTCCTTTTCTAATTCTACCAGATGTATCATAATGAGAACCATGGCAAGGACAAAACCAACCATCATAATCACCTTTATCTGTTAATGGAACACATCCTAGATGAGTACAAATCCCAAGCATCACTAACCATTCAGGATTTTTTGCTCTATCTTCATCTTTTTCAGGATGCTTAAGATCATTGATGTCAACTGCTCTCGCTTTTTTAATTTCATCATCCGTTCTTCTCTTTATAAAAACAGGTTTACCTCTCCAAAGAACTGTTAAAGATTGTCCGGGTTGCATTGAACTCACATCTACTTCTGTGCTTGCCAATGCTTTTACAGAGGCATCTGGGTTCATTTGATCAACTAATGGCCAAACAGCTGCACCTACCCCAACTACTCCTGCGGCGGCAGTAGCAGTAAACAAGAAATCTCTTCTGTTGGTCTTTTTTTCGTCTTTTTGATCTGACATCTTTAATAATTTATAACTTTGGTAATATATGATTTCATATAATAAAAAAGAGATATTTCTATGGTAACAATGACACAGAAACCTTTAAAACACGGTCTAAAAGTAGCTCTATATCAGCCGGATATTCCTCAAAATACAGCTTCAATTATTCGAACTTGTTCTTGCTTAGGGGCTAGTTTAGAAATCATTGAACCTTGTGGGTTTTTATTTAGCGATAAAAGGTTCAAGAGAGTTGTTATGGATTATTTAGATTACAGTGAAATTAAATTTTACAAGAGCCCTAAAGAATTCTTTGATGAAAATAGTAAAAATAGAGTAGTCTTAATGACGACAAAAGCTAGCAAAGTTTATACAAAGTTTAAATTTAGGCGTAATGATATATTGCTCTTTGGCAGAGAAAGTGCAGGTGTTCCAGAAGATATACATTCTAAGGTTAATGAAAGAATTAAGATTCCAATGCTAAAAAACAAAAGATCGTTAAACATTGCAATATCAGTAGCCATAGGAGCTTCAGAATTTATAAGACAGTTAGGATAAATGGATCAATACATAAAAAAGAAATTAGCAAAAAATTGGTTCAAAACTTTACAAGAAGTGCTTTGTAGAGAAATTGAGGAAAAAGAAGGTAATAAAACCAAATTTAAAATTACAAATTGGAATAGAAGTAAAAGTAATGATGAAGGTGGCGGACAATACAGAATTTTAGAAAATGGTAAAATTTTTGATAAAGTTGGAGTAAATTTTTCAGAAGTTTATGGAAAATTTTCAAATGAATTTAAAAATAAAGTTCCAGGCACTAAAAAGAGTTCTAAATTTTGGGCATCTGGAATATCTGTTGTTATGCATATGAAAAATCCTCATGTGCCTGCGATGCATTTTAACACGAGGTATATAGTTACTTCATTTGGTTGGTTTGGAGGTGGAATGGATGTTACACCTTGTATGAAAGATAAGAAATTAGAAAATTGGTTTCATTCAGAACTAAAAAAATCATGTGATAAACACAACAAAAATTATTACAAAAAATATAAAAAGTGGTGTGATGAATATTTTTATTTACCACATAGGAAAGAGCCAAGAGGTATTGGCGGAATATTTTTTGATTATAAAAAAAATAATTGGGAAAAAGATTTTTCTTTTGTAAGAGAAGTGGGAATAAGTTTTAAAAATATTTCTAACGGAATAATCGAGAAAAAAAATAAATTAAAATGGACAATTAAAGATAAAGAAATTCAATACAAAAAAAGAGGTAGATATGTTGAGTTTAATTTATTACACGATAGGGGGACAAAATTTGGTTTACAAACTGGCGGAAATGTTGAAGCTATACTTATGTCATTACCACCAACAGCAAAATGGTAAATTATGGATAAAGAACCAATTACTACTGAAGGATTAGAAAAATTAAAAAGTGAATTAATTTTTTTAAAAGAAAAAAAGAGACCCGAAATTGTTGCAGCCATTGCTGAAGCAAGATCACATGGAGATTTAAAAGAAAATGCTGAATATCATGCTGCAAAAGAACAGCAATCACATAACGAAGGAAGAATTCAAGAAGTTGAGGATTTAATTGCGAGAGCAAATGTAATTGATATCACCAAGATTAGTAATGACGGAAAAGTGATATTTGGATCAACAGTCTACCTTCAAAATTTAGATACAAATGAAAAAATAAATTACAAAATTGTTGGTAAAGACGAGGCAGATCTAAAACAAAAGCTTCTTTATTTTCAATCACCAATAGGAAAAGGTCTCATAGGTAAAAATAAAGGGGATCTTGTAGAGATAAATACACCAGCAGGTACAAAAAATTTTGAAATTGTAGACGTAAAATACGTTTAATTTGATAAAACTTTTTCCATATCTTTTTTTGATAAATTGAAATTATTTTCAATCCATTTCATTTCTAAATTTTTTAATTTTTGACCCAATTCCCTTCCCTCCTTCAATCCATAATCATTTATTAATAACTGAGCTTTTATTGGAAATTCTGGTTTATCTAATTTTTCAAAGTAAGTTTTTAATTCTGAAAGTTTTTTACTTTGTTTAAAATATAACAAATTGAAATCAATTAAATCGATTGTGCTAGATTTACCCTCATAATAAAATATTTTTTGTAAATCTTTCTTGTTAAAAATTTTAGTACTATCTTTATTTAGCGAATTATTTTTTAGAAAATTAATTTTATCTTTTAACTCATTGGGTAAATTATATTTATATACAAAATAGTCAGAATTGTCAGTTTCATCGATTACAAGAAAAGAAATAACGAAATTTAAACTTTTATTTTTTAATATCTTTTCTTGTGGTTTTGATAACTTGCTCAATTTTTTAAAATTTTTTAGTTGAGGGAAAATTAATGAAAATAATTCACAAGAGGTTTTATTTTTAAATAACTTAAAAAAGTTATCCAATTTGAGAATTTTTTTTAATTCATTGAATTGTCTTTCTTTTGATATTTTTCCCAAACCCTCTATATTTTTTTTAATGATTTTTATTATATTAATTTCATGATCGATTTTGCTATATTCAGTATAAAATCTTAAATATCTAATAATTCTTAAATAATCTTCTTTTATTCTAGTTTCTGGATCACCTATAAATTTAATTATTCCAACATTTAAATCTTTATGACCAGAATTTGGATCATATAAATTCCCATCTAAATCTGAATATATTGAATTTATTGAAAAATCTCTCCTTAATGAGTCTTCCTTCCAATTAGTTGTATATTCTACGACAGCATGCCTTCCATCTGTTTTTACATCTTTTCTTAATGTTGTAATTTCAAAATTTTGATCATCAATCACTGCTGTGATTGTGCCATGTTCAATTCCTGTTTCGAAAAACTTTATTTGGTTTTTATCTAAACATTGCTTAACCTGATCAGGAGTTAAATTAGTTGCAAGATCGATATCATCTGTTTTTTCATCATTTAATATTTTTCTTACGCAACCACCAACATATCTAATCTCGCTAGTTTCATTGTATTTATTTATTGCACCAAATATTTTATTTACTCCCTTATTATTTTTTAAATCTAGAAATTTGAGATCTTTATCGCTTGAAATTTTTTTGTTTTGAAGAATTTTTTTAAGTAAAGCTTTCATAAATGGCTGGGGTGCTAGGATTCGAACCTAGGAATGGCGGTACCAAAAACCGCTGCCTTACCACTTGGCTACACCCCAAGATGTTTTTCATATATCACAAAAAAAAAGCTTTATATAGTTTTAGAGTAAATACACCAATAGTTTTTATATTTATTTTTTAATTTTTTTTGAGCTTTTATTGCCGCATTTTTGGTTAAAAAATAACCAATTATAGTAGAACCCGACCCAGTCATATTTGCAAAGTAAATATTATCTAAATTTTGCAAGTAACTTTTGATCTTTCTTAAAATTGGATATTTATTAAAAGCTGCTCCCTCTAAATCGTTATTTGAAACTTTTAATAGATCTTGTCTGTCAATCTTGTTCGATTTATTGAATAGGCTCTTTGAAAATCCTTTGTGTTTTGCATAAATCTTCTTAGTAGAACATCCAAAATTAGGCTTTATTATTAACAAATGAAAATTTAATTTTTTATTAATTTTACTTATATTTTGCCCATGTAGAATCATTGGACTCTCATAAAGACCCAAAATTACATCTGAACCAACTTTATTTGCAATTTTTATTAAATTATTTTTTGTAGTTTTGATTATTCTTCTTTTAAATAAATAGTTCAAAATGGATGCCGCATTCATTGATCCGCCTCCCATACCAGAGGATTGGGGTATATTTTTTTTTACTATAATATTGAATTTTTTATTTTTAATATAATTATGATTATTTAATATTTTTAGTAGTTTTGAAATTGTATTTGTATTTGAAATATTTGAGGAAAATTTCCCACTAAACGATATTCTATTTTTTGAACCTTGTATCTCTTTTATTAAAATCTCATCAGCCAAATTGATCTTAGATATTAAACTTTCAATTTTATGATAACCATTTGAGTATTTATTTAGAATTTTTAAAGTTAAATTAACTTTTGCAAAAGATTTTATTTTATGAAACTTCATTTAAGAATTATTATTTAAGCCATTATATAATTTTTCCTTAACTTTAATTTTTAATTCTTCGTCTGCTTCATCGCTATTTAAAGCACTTTTCCAAAAATAATTAGCTTGGATTTTTCTATTTAATTGCCAAAGAACATCACCATAATGATCACTTGCAACAGGATCACTTGGTAACAATTCAACAGCTTTTCTTAAATATTTTTCTGCTTCAATATAATTTCCTGTCAAATAATAACCCCAACCAACTGAGTCTGTTATGTAAGGGTCTTCTTCTTTCCCTTTATAAGCTTGATTTAACATTTCTATTGCTTCTTCAATTTTATATCCTCTTTCTAACCAACTATAAGCGAGATAGTTAAGTGTATAGGGTTCGTCAGGTCTAATTTTAATTGAATTTAGCAAATCCTTATCCGCCAAATCATAATTTTTTAATCTTTCATACGCTCCACCTCTGCGATAAAGAACATCTGCATAAGCCATAGAATTTTTATCCAAATTTTTTAAAGCCAAAGTATAATAATTTATAGCCTCATCATATTTTTTGAAGTTTTTGTAAATATTTGCCAAATCATAAATCATCTTTGTCGATTTATTATTAAATTTTTCAAGATTTTTTAATATATAGTTCAAACTTGCATCATAATTTTCTTCCTCTGCTATAATTCTTGCAATCTTCTTTGTTTTGTACCAAAAAAATATTTCATCCTTATCATCAAATTTTTCGAAAGTTTTTTTTGCTAGATCATAATTATTATTAGACTGATAGTTTTCAGCTATTAATGATAAATTAAAATAAAATTTTGGATTTAAATAATTTGAAATATTTAAATATATGTTTGAGTAATCAAATCTACTTTGAGATGAATAAAAATTAGATATAAGGAAAAAGAATTCTGCCAAAATATCATTCTCATTTTGACATGAAAAATGCTGTGTTAATTTTGTATATTTTTTTTCATCTATCCATTTTTTTACTTGAGAAATAAGCAAACTACTTCTTAAAGGATCTATTGTATCTGCAAAATTATCAACTGTTACAAGGTCATTATTAGACACTTCGTTACTCAAATAAAAAAAAGTATATCTAGAGTAATCACTTTGAGGATCGTTAATTAAATTTAAAAAATAAGGCTCAGTTTTTTTGGAATTCAAATAACAATTTTGAAAAGCCATGTTTATCAAATCTAATTTTCCAAATTGCTCAACAATGTCAGATTTTTTATATATAAAAAGATCAATGTAACTTTTTAAGCTAGAATAAATTATAAATTTGTATGAGTCGTCCTCTTTGAACTTTTCCAATTTTTTTAACTTCAAAGCTGCTTGTTTAAACTTTTTCTTGTTAATGCTATCTAAAATTAATAATAAATTTCCTTCAAAAAAATCTCCTCCTATTGAGGTATTAGAATATTTTACTTGTTTAATTGCTTTTTTAACCTGTCCATCCAAAAGTAAAGAAAATACATATTCTTGCAAAAAACTATCATGAGATTGAATTAATATTTTTGAATTTTCAAAAAACTTAAGCGCATCGTTATTTCTCTGGTTATTAAATGAAAATAATGCTGAAAGATAATTTGATAGATACTTCTGGTTGAATTCTTTTTCATTCGCTGCTTTTGAATAGAGATTTGTTTGGTATAGAATTAATATTATAAAACAAAAAATTTTTAAGAACATTTTTTACTTTATGACTTTAAATGAAAAAAATCAAAATGACATATTTGATAATGATTTAATAAACGAGCTAGGTATTGAATATGAATTTAGTGATGAGCCAATAAATAGATTTAAAAATAATGCTTCTAATGAGGAAAAATCTGAAGAATTAGCAAAACTTAGAGTTGAAATAGAAAAGATTGAAGATTGTGAACTAAAAAATAGTGCAAAAAATCTTGTTTTCAGTGATGGAAATTCATCTTCAAAAATAATGATTGTAGGTGAAGGACCTGGACAAAAAGAAGATGAATTAGGAAAACCTTTTGTTGGTGATGCGGGAATGCTTTTAAATAAAATGTTGAAAGCTATTAATTTAGATAGAACTAACGTTTATATAACTAATGTTGTAAATTATAGACCTCCAAATAACAGAAAGCCTGAAATATCAGAAATAAATAGATACTCTGAATATTTAAGAAAACATATTTCGATTATAAATCCAAAAATACTTATTTTAATGGGAAGCACAGCAATGGAGGCGCTCTTCGGGAATAAAATTAAAATCTCTAAAGAAAGAGGAAAATGGAAGGAAGTAATAATTAATAATAAAACATATTTAACAATGATAACTTTTCACCCAGCATATCTACTAAGACAAGCAGAGCAAAAAAAATATTCTTGGGCCGATCTTAAAGAAATTAGAAAAAAAATAGATGAAACTGGTTTAGAGATTTAAATTTTTAATAATATTTTATATGAAAAAAATTATTGCTGGGGTTGATGAAGTTGGAAGAGGGAGCCTTGTAGGACCAGTTTATGCAGCTGCTGTTATATTAAATAAAGAAATTAATAGAAAAATTCTTAAAGATTCAAAAAAACTTAACAAAATTCAGAGGGAAACTTTAGCTAAATATATAAAAAAAAATTCAGTTTGGGCGTTAGGATCTGCATCAATAAAGGAAATTGAAAAAATTAATATTTTAAATGCTAGCCTACTTTCAATGAAAAGAGCAATTAAGAAACTCAAATTGAAACCTAAAAAAGTTTTAATAGATGGTAATAAACCACCAGACTTAAAAAATTATGTAATTAAAACTATTGTAAAAGGTGATGAAAAAATTCCTGAAATTTCAGCCGCATCAATTATTGCTAAAGTTGAAAGAGATAAGCTAATGAAAAAGATGTCTTTTTCTTTTAAAAAATACGGCTGGGATAATAATGCAGGTTATGGAACTAAGGATCATATTAAAGCTATTAAAAAATTTGGAGTGACTAGATTTCATAGAAAAACCTTCCAACCAATACACAAGATATTGAGTCTTAAATAATAATCATAACAATTATCAATCAATAAATTCAATCACAGGTTGACGTAGACTCCTGACTGGAGTCTAATTCAAAAATATAAAATGATCATTTCAGACATAAAAAATAAAATTATTAATGGAGATAGTATTAAAGAATTAAAAAAAATTCCTGCTGAAAGTTTTGATCTGATATTTGCAGATCCACCTTACAACCTTCAACTGAAAAAAGAATTAAGTCGACCTGATAGATCTAAAGTCGATGCTGTAAACGATGCGTGGGATAAATTTGAAAGTTTTAAAAGTTATGATGAGTTTTCAGTTCAATGGCTTAAAGAATGTAAAAGAATTTTAAAAAAAAATGGATCTATATGGGTCATAGGAAGTTATCATAATATTTTTAGAGTTGGTTCAAAAATGCAAGATTTAGGTTTTTGGATACTAAATGATGTGATTTGGAATAAAAATAACCCTATGCCAAATTTTAGAGGAACACGTTTTACAAATGCGCACGAAACACTTATATGGGCATCAAAAAGTGAAGGTTCAAAATATACTTTTAATTATCAATCACTTAAATGTTTAAACGATGATCTACAGATGAGATCTACATGGAATTTACCTATATGTAATGGAAAAGAAAGACTTAAAAATAATGGTAATAAAGTTCACTCAACACAAAAGCCAGAGTCTTTATTGCATAGAATAATATTAGCATCATCTAATAAAGGTGATTTAATATTGGACCCGTTTCTCGGTACGGGAACAACTGCTGTAGTTTCAAAAAAGTTAGGTAGAAATTATTTTGGGATAGAAAAAGAAAAAAACTATTTTGAAGCTGCAAGTAAAAGAATTAAAAATACAAAAATTATAGAAGATGAATATTTAGATACTATAAAAAATAATAGATCCAAACCAAGAGTGCCATTTGGATCTTTGGTTGAATTAGGAATTATTAAACCTGGTACTGAAATTTTTGATCAAAAAAAACAAATCAATGCGAAAATTATGATTGATGGTAGTATAAAATATCGGAAATCAGAAGGATCAATTCATAAAGTTGCTGCACAAATATTAGGTGCTGAGAGCTGTAACGGTTGGACTTTTTGGTATTATAAATCAGGTAATTCACTCAAACCAATTGATGATTTGAGGCAAAGACTAAGGCCAACTACTTAATTTCTATAAATTTTTCCAAGATAACTCTCTAGAAATTTTTTATTTTTTGATAAAAATTTCAAAACAATATTTCTAATTAATATTATTATTGGATTAGTTAAATGGAAGGCAAAATGGTTTAATTTTGATCTTTTATTTACTAGTAATATTTTACTTATCTTATCTTTATAAATACTATTTGAATTTGTAATATTTTCTAAGATACCATTTGCTGTTTCAATACTTTGAGAAGCGCCTTGCGCAAAAGAAGGTGGAAAAGTAAATAAAGCATCACCACTCAAATAAGTATTTTGATATTTTAGTGTGGGTAATTCAGTGCTCACAAATACAGGAAAACACTTTAAATTTACTAAATTTTCCAAATTTATAATAGAATTTTTTGAAATAAAGTCTTTTAAAGATTTTATAGATGTTTCTGAATTAAGAATATTTTTATCTTCAATTTCTTTAGTAGTTAGTTTCTTTTTGATTATAGCAACGAAATTGTATTCGAGTTTTTGATTTACAGGATAAGTTACATAGTGAAAATTTGAACCCATATAAACAGAAATATTATCTTTTTCATGTTGTTTTAAATTCGCCCTTAAAGCAATGTTGCCATTAAAAATTGGATTTAAATGATTATTAGATATTTGGGATTTTAATTTTGAAAAAACACCGTCTGCAATTACTATATAATCGAAACTTTCATTCTTATTATTCCAAGAAATCTTTATTTTTTCATTATATTCGATATTTTGAATATCAGCTTTAAATTGAATTTTTTCCTCAGGAATATTACCAATTAAAAACTTTATTAATGTTGATCTTTTAAGTGTTGTGTAACGGTCGTTTACATTATTGAATTGCTTTAAATCAATTTCACAAATCTTTTTAATATTATTAGCCTGGAAAAAATTAACTTTTGTTGGATAATAAACATCTGATGCTGAAATATTTTTAAATCCTATTTTATTCAACAAATTAATACTATTAACTGAAAGTTGAATGCCATAACCTTCATTTAAATTGAGGTAATCTTTTTTTTCAAAGATTTTATAGTCTATTTCAGTATTTTTGTTTAATTCATTTGCAAGATACAAACCAGATATGCCAGCTCCAACAATTGCAACTTTTTTCATTCAGATTTTGAGATGGTATAAAATATTTTTTTGGTAAATGATGGAATTATTTCTGAGCTTAATTTGTCTTTTTTAATTAATATTTTATTTTTAATCTTTGGAGGTCTCTTTGCATTATTTAGCAAAATTTTCATTTCCATATTAGATAATTTTATATTAATTTTTTTATTATTTGAATAATTATACTTACTTTCTCGAACTTCAGTCATAGGAAAAATTGGCATATTTTTTAAAAATTTAAATTTATCATTTTTGACTAATAAGTAGTTATTATGTTTTTTGTAAATAGTCGCTTCGAAATATTTAGTTTTTATTTCTTTATTAAATTTGGTCAATTCAAAATCATTTTTTTTAAAAGATATACAATTTTTATTTAATGGACATTCTTTACAACTTGGATTTTTTGGTTTGCAAATTAAAGCGCCTATTTCCATAATTGCTTGTGAGTAATCGCTGGCACGATCGGACAGTCCAAAAAAATTAATTTTTGTTTTTAAAAAATCTTTAGATATTTCGTTCTGCTTTTTTAAATATAAAGTTCTTTTAAGAATTCTCTCTACATTTCCATCTAAAGGAATAGTTTTAACGTTAAATGCTATAGACATTATTGCTTTAGATGTATATTCACCTACTCCTGGTAATTGTATTAACTTTTCATAAGATTTTGGCAACTTACCATGGAAATCTCTAACAATTATAATTGCACTTTTTTTTAGATTTCTTGCTCTTGAATAATAACCAAGACCTTCCCAATGTTTCATTAAGATCTTTTCGTCGACATTTGCCAATGATTGAAAGGTTGGAA
>CACGWC010000011.1 GCA_902576785.1 uncultured Pelagibacteraceae bacterium
TTGTCGAGGGCAAAGGAGCAGCTTTTGCATTTCCAAGTCAGTCCATCTATGTTGAAAAAAAATGATTGCTATTTTCTATTTAGCGCTCCAAATTTTAAAACTATATTCATATGTTGTAATTGCTAATGTCGTTATCAGTTGGTTGGTCGCTTTTAATGTACTAAATACAAGCAATCGATTTGTATATTTAATATTAGATTTCACTTATAAAATGACAGAACCGATTTTAATGAGAATAAGAAGATTTTTACCCAACCTTGGTGCTTTTGATATTTCTCCTATCGTACTTCTTTTGTTGATATGGTTCATAGAAATGTGTATGAAACTCTACATTGCACCACTAATATTTTAATAAATGATTTTAATTGATGGAAAAAAAGCTGCTGCTGATTTAAGAGAAGAGCTCAAGAAAGAAGTTTTATCTTTAAAAGATAAGCATAATAAAGTACCAGGTTTAACAGTCATATTGATTGGTGATTTAGCACCTAGTCAAATTTATGTTAGAAATAAAGAAAAATCAGCCAACGAAGTAGGTCTTAAATCAGAGGTGATTAGATACCCTGAAAGTGTTGAAGAAAGTGAAGTTTTGAAAAAAATTGATGAACTTAACAATGACGACTCCGTTTCAGGAATTTTAGTTCAGCTCCCACTTCCTAAACATATTGATAAACAAAAAGTTATAGAGGCAATTATGCCAGAGAAGGATGTAGATGGATTTCATCCCATGAATGTTGGCAATCTGTCGTCAGGTTATGAAAGTTCTATTCCATGCACTCCTTTAGGTTGTTATTTATTAATAAAAAAAATTGAACCAAACCTTAATGGAAAAAGGGCTGTAATTGTTGGAAGATCAAATTTAAATGGTAAGCCAATGACACAGTTGTTATTGAAAGAAAATTGCACAGTTACAATTACTCATTCAAAAACAAATGATCTTAAAGGTGAATGTTTAAAAGGAGACATTATAGTTGCTGCTGTTGGGATCCCTGAGCTTGTAAAAGGTGATTGGGTTAAAAAAGACGCAATTGTGATTGACGTTGGTATTAATAAAACTGAAAACGGCCTAGTTGGCGATGTTGCATTTGATGAAGTATCGAAAGTTGCAAAAGCTTTAACTCCAGTTCCAGGTGGAGTCGGACCTATGACTATTGCATGTTTACTTAAAAATACAATCGAATGTTTTAAAAGAGCGAATAAATGAAATTTACTATTGATTTCTTATTAATGGATAAACTTTAGGACTTAAGTATTTAAGATTTGTTAGCATAATTAAAATCAAGGTCACAATTCCTATAGAGGCACCAAGATAAATTAAAACTTTAAAATCAAATTGCCAAACTAATTCAAAAATATTCTCCATAATAAATTTTGATCCAATTACTGCAAAAAAAATTGCAATTAATATTACTGAAATAAAAATAATTATAAATTCTATCAAAGACGAAAATATAATTTCTTTTTTTGAAAAACCTAAAATTTTAAATACAAGATTTTGGTACTCTTTTACTTTTCCTTGGACCATTATAGCACTTGAGATAACAATCAATCCAATGACAATTGTTACACCAGAAATTATAGTTACAGCTATGAAGACTTTATTTAAAACTGATGTTACTTTGTTTAAGTAATCAGCAATTTTTATCATAGACAAACTCGGTAATATTTCTAACATTTTGGTTTCATCAAAATTATCTGGATTTTTAAATTTAGCAGTTGCTAAATATTCATGAGGAATTTTTTTTGCAAATTGTGGATTAAATAACATGGCAAAATTAATACTTAGATCACGATAATCAACTTCTCTAAAATTAACTATCTCTCCATCAATTTCTCGACCATAAATGTTTAAAGTAAAAATATCTCCCAACTCAATATTAAAATCTTTAGCCACTTTTGCATCAAGTGATATCTGAAGTTGGTTAGGTTTAGATAAATCCCACCATTCTCCTTTTAAAATTGGATTATCTTTAGGTATATTTTCAACCCAAGAAGATCTTCTTTCACTTCCAATTACCCAATAACTATCATTATCTGGTTTAATATAGCTATTTGGATTCACACCATTAATTTTTACTATTCCAGAAGAAACCATAGGCACTATTTCAATGTTCGCATCAGGATTCATGTTGTAAACACCTTGTTCAAATTTTTTCTTTTCACCATTTTGAATTCCAACAAAAAAATAATCAGGTGCAATATCTGGAATTGATCTTGCAATTTCTCTTTTAAAATTTGTTCCAACTAAAGCTAAAGTTAATAATAAAGTTACACCTAAGCCTAAAGACATAATCGTGATAGGAGTGATACTTTTTGTTTGAGTTATATTTTTTATCGATACTTTTAAAGAGATATTTGAAATAAAATTAAACTTTTTCAGTAAATAAATTATAATTTTAGAAAGTAAAAAAAATACAATTAGACATACAAAAAAAGCCAGAAAATAACCCAAGCTATAAGAAGGCCTTTCAGATCCTAGTGTAAACAATAAAACTAAAAATGATAACAAGATAAAACTCAAAATAACTGACTTTTTTGAGTAATAAAATTGCAGGTTTTGGAATACATTTCTAAATAGATTTGATGCTTTAACTTGATCAATTGAACTTATTGTTGGTATTGAAAAAATTATAAGAACTAACAAACCTACAATAAATATTTTTATAAAATTAATTAAAGAGAATTTTGGATAAACATTTAATCCCAACCCATCAGATAAATATTTATCTGCAATTGGTACAATTAAAAAACTTGAGCTATAAGAAATTACAGTAATAATAAATAATAATATTAATAATTGAAAATAATAAAGTGTTTTTATATTCCCTGAATAAAATCCTACAGCTTTTCTTACAGCTATAGACATATTGTTCTGGTTTATAAATGACAACAATGTATTAGCGATACCTATTCCAGCAATTAACATTGCACTAATTGAAACTAAAGAGAGAAATTGGGAAAAATTATTAATAATCCTTTTTAAGCCACTTGCTGAATTTTCTGGAAATCTAAGTTTTACTTTTTGGTCATCTTTAAAAATATCTTTGATCTTACTTTCTATTTTTTCTGGATCATCACTTGGTTTAAATTTTACTTTATATTCATAATTTAAAAAACTACCTATTCCATTTAGTTTTAGTATCTCCAAAGTTTGTTTTCCTGCTAATGCCCAATCTCCAAAAGCTACAAACCCACTGACATCAGGTACAGATTTTATAATTCCAACAACTATGAAACTTTGATCTTGTACCTTAACTTTGTCATTTATTTTTATCTTTAAAGTTTTTGATAAACTTTCATTAATCAAAATTGTCTTTGGTTCCTTTTGCATTCTTTCATAAGCATCTTCTGGCTCATAAACAACTTCACCGTAAAGTGGATATTTTTCATCAACTGTTTTAATCCTTGTAAATAATGATTTATTTTTTTCTCTGCCTGTCGTAGAAAGCATTGTACTGAACTCTATCATTTGCGAGACAGTTGAAAATTCCTTTACTTTATTGACCAAATTAAGATCCCCCTGATTACGGTTATAATCGATTTCGAGATCTCCACCCAAAAGAACTTTTGCATTATCATTAAGCTCTTTTTTTAAACTATCTTCGATTGTAAAGATGGCACTTAAAATAAAAAGACTGATAAACAGCGTTACAATAATGCTTGAAATTTTTTTATAATTTCTGCTTAAATCTTTTAAAGCATACTTGAATATTAAACTTAACTCCGAAGAATTATTTAATTTTTCCATCTTTGATTTTAATTTTTCGTTTTGCTTTGTCTGCTAATTTTAGATCATGTGTGACCATTATTAAAGAAGAACCTTCTTCTTTGACGTATTTAAATAAAATTTCAGAGATCATTATTGAGTTTTCGGTATCTAGATTACCAGTTGGTTCATCAGCTAAAATCAAATCTGGTTTCATTGCAATAGCTCTTGCAATCGCTACACGTTGTTGCTCTCCACCAGATAATTGACTTGGAAGATTATTGAATCTATGTTTTAGACCAAATCGATCTAATAAACTTTTTGCTTCTTTCTCAGGATTTTTAAATTCGTTAAGTTCAAGTGTTAAAGCTACATTTTCAACAGCTGTATAATTTGGAATTAAATAGAAAGATTGAAATATAATTCCTATATTTTGCTTTCTAATTTCAGATACTTCGTCTTCATTAAGATTTGTTATTTCCCTGTCTTGAAATATAATTTTCCCTGAGGTTGGACGTTCTAGTCCACCAATAAGCATAATCAAGCTTGTTTTTCCTGACCCACTTTCTCCAACCACAGATACAGTTTCTTTTTTTTTTATAGTTAAATCAATATTTTTTAAAACATTGATATTGTCCTTCCCAGTTTGGTATTTGAGATTTATTTTTTTTAATTTAAGAAGTGTGTTCATGAATAAAAGTTTATTTATAAAAATATTGTTATTCTTTCTAGTGCACATAAATGCAAGTGCAATAGAAAAGGTTATATTATTCGGCGATAGTTTAATGGCGGGTTATGGTCTACCTAAAGAGCAACACTTATCTTTGGTTTTAGAAAGTAATCTCGTTAGGAGTGGTTTAAATATTAAGGTAATAAATGGAAGTGTGTCAGGTAGTACTTCTTCTGGTGGATTGAATAGAGCAGAATGGAGTTTATCAGAACCCGGTATTGATTTAATCATCCTTGGTCTTGGGGCAAATGATATGCTTAGAGGAATTCAACCAGACGAAACTGAAAGAAATTTAGAAGAAATAATTAAAATTGCTAATAGTAAAAAAATAAAAATTATAATAGCCGGGATGGTTGCGCCAACAACTCATGGAACTAAATATAAAAAAAACTTTGATGCTATTTATCCTAAATTATCAAAAAAATATAATTTACCTCTAATACCATTTTTGTTAGAGGGTGTTGCTCTTGATCCAAATCTAAATCAACAAGATGGAATACATCCTAACAAAGCTGGAACAGTAGTTATAAGTAATACTATTCAAGATATTATTTCAAAAAATTATTAATCGGATATGAAAAAAAAATATCATCATTTAGCAAATGGCACATTTCGAAATCCTGAAGGATCAAAGGTGATTGATATGAATTTCAATTGGTCGTTTAAGGTTTTTAACCAAGAAAAAAAAAAATTAGATATGACTTTTCCTGAAAGTAATATTATTAAAAAAGAAAAAGTTTTATTGGATTTAAATATTTTCCAAAAAGAAGATTATGTAGCGTGGATAGGTCATGCAACATTTTTACTAAAATTAGGGGAAATAACAATAATAACAGATCCAGTTTTTTCAAAAAATGCAGGACCTTTATTTTTTGGGCCAAAGAGATTTACAGAACCAGCATTAAATCTTAATGAGATACCAAAAACAGATATTTTTCTACTGACTCACAATCACTACGATCATCAAGACATGAAAACTATAATGAGATTTCCTTATAAAGATTCTAAAGTCTTGATACCTTTAGGACTTAGAAAATATTTTAAAATTAATAGATTTAAAGATGTAAATGAAATGGATTGGTATGATAAAATAAGAATAAATCAGAATTTAAATATTACTTTTTTGCCATCAGTTCACTGGTCAAAAAGGAGCTTAACGGATACCAACAAAACTTTATGGGGTAGTTATTTGATTGAATATAAAGGAAAAAAAATATTATTTTCATGTGATACTGGTGTTGGAAAAATATATAAAGAATTGGGAGATAAGTACGGTCCAATTGATTTAACATTTATTAACATTGGCGCATATAATTTTTATCCCATGGCTTCAATTAAAGATACTTCTGCTTACCACACTAACCCCGAAGAAGCCCTTGGACTAGCTAAAGATTTAAAAAGTAAAAAGGTAATTGGAATGCATTGGGGAGCTTTTGTTTTATCACTTGAACCAATATTAGAGCCCCCTTTAAGGTTTAAGCAAAATGCAGAAAAATTTGGATTTAAAAAAGATGATGCAATTATATTTAAAATTGGTGAGTTTAAATTATTTAAAGAACTTTTTGATACTAACTAGAATTTTCCATCAACCACAATCCATCTTGATTTAAAAAATATAGTTTACCATTTATAGGATGAATTTGTATGTCTCTGATTCTTCCAATTTTATCTTTAAATATTATTTCCTCTTTTACCTCTGATAAATCATTAAACTCTAATTTTCTTAAAGACTTATCTTTAAGAGAAGTAATTAATGCATGACCATTCCATTCTCTAAATTCATTCCCTTTGTAAATTGTGATTGCACTTGTGGCTATAGATGGAACCCAATATTGAATGGCTTTTGTAAAGCCAGGTTTCCACTTTGGCCCTATTGGTATACCTGAATAATTTGTGCCACCCCATCCGAGAATTTTCCAACCATAATTTTCACCTTTCTTTGCTTCACCAAACCAATCTCCTCCTTTTGCACCATGATTGCTCATATAAATTTTTCCATCAAAAGGTGATAAAGCTAAACCTTGAGGATTTCTTACACCAATTTGATATATTTCAGGTAGCCAGTCTGATTTCCCCTCAAAACGAGGATTGTCTTTTGGAATGCCACCATCTAGATAAATTCTAATTATACTTCCTGGATGCTTATTTCCATCTTGAGCAATCATTCCCCCACCTCTTTCACCCGCAGAAGCAAATAAATATTTGTCTTTAATTACCAGTCTTGAACCAAAATGATAAGGCGAATCAATTGGTGGATTAGCTTGAAAAATATTTTTAAAATTTAATTTGTTTCTATTAAATTTTGCACGTGCAATTGAAGTACTAGTCTTCCAATTATTTCTATTTTCTGTGTATGAGATGTAAATGTAATCTTCATGATACAGAATATCCAATAATCCTCCCTGTCCATATTCTACAAAATTTAAGTTATGACCAATTTCACTTGCTTCTCTTGTTGAAATATTAACAAATTTTATTTTACCACCTTTCTCGGTAACAATCATTTCATTATCATTAACGAATGATGAACCCCAAGGTGCTTCTAATTCAATAATTTTATTAAAATTAAAATTTTTACTAAATGAATTAGTTGAGAATAGTATTAATGATAAAAGAAATAATAATTTCTTCACTCTATGAAAGTTTTGATCTACCACCATCGACAGCAATAATTTGTCCTGTAACCCAAGAACTGTCTTCAGTTATTAAAAATTTTGCAAGCGAAGCTGAGTCTCTTCCTTCTCCAAGTCTCTTTAATGGATGAGCTTTTGCGATACCATCAGCTAAAACTTTATTTTTAAGCATTGGCTCTGCAATTTTTGAATTAGTTAAACTTGGTGCAATGCAATTTACTCTTATATGAGGAGCAAATTCTGCTGCTAAAGAAACAGTTAATCCTTCAACAGCTGCTTTAGTTGAAGCTATAATTGCATGATTTGTAAAACCTCTTTGAGCAGCTACAGTTGAAAACAAAACAATTGATCCTTTATTTTTTTTTAAACTTTCTTGATAACCTTTAATTAAATCTACTGCAGAATATAAATTTAGTTTCATGCATTTAGTAAAATCTTGTTCTGAAACCATTCTCAAAGGTTTTAAATCAATTGAACCAACACAATAAGCTATACCTTTGATATCATCTATTTCGGACTTAATCTTTTCAACAAAACCATTTTCTAAAACATTAGAGACCGTATATTTGCAATTTAGTTTTTCAGACAAAGATTTTGTTCTCTCTTCATCCCTACCAATTAAATGTACTTCTTTGCCGGCTGCGTATAACTGTTCCGCTAAATTAGATCCGATAGATCCTGTCGCACCTACTACTAAATATTTTTCTGACATAAATTTTTAAAGAGTTATATATAGTTAATGAAATTATTTTTTCTACTTGGAAATCAGCTTTTCTCAGAGAAATATCTAGAAAAGTACAGAAAAGACCACTTTTTCTTTATGGCTGAAGATTATCAGCTTTGTACGTACGAAAAGCATCATAAACAAAAGATATTATTTTTCTTATCTTGCATGCGATCTCACGCAGACAGACTAAAAAAAAATAAATTTAAATTAGAATATTCTTCGATCGAGGATAAATCTTTCAAGCTGGATTACACAGAAAAATTAAAAAAAATAATAAAAGCAAAAAAAATTAAAGAAATTTCAAGTTTCGAAATTGAGGATAAGTTTTTTGAAAATAAAATTACCAATTTTTTAAAAAAGGAAAAAATTAAATGGAACATTATTCAAACACCAATGTTTTTAAATTCTAGAGAAAAATTTAAAAACTATTTATCGAAATCAAAAAAACCTTTTATGGCAGTTTTTTATAAAGAGACCAGAAGAGATTTGGATATACTCATGAAAAAAGATGGTAATCCAGAAGGAGGCAAATGGAGTTTTGACGAAGAAAATCGAAATAAACTTCCAAAAAATATATCTATACCCAAATTTCCTAAAATTACTGAAACTGTTCATACGAAAAAACTAAAAATTTTAATTGATAAAAATTTTAAAAGTCACCCAGGTTATACGAAAGACTTTTGGTTTGCTACGGAATATGATGATGTAATTAAATTATTAAATTTTTTTATTAAAGAGAAATCAAATTTATTTGGGGATTATGAAGATGCAGTTGATCAGAAAGATAATATATTATTTCATAGCGCTTTAAGTCCTTACATCAATTCAGGTCTTATCACTCCAGAATTTATAATTAAAAAAGTTTTAGATTTTCACAAAAAAAATAAAATAAGATTAAATTCCTTAGAGGGTTATATTCGTCAAGTAATCGGGTGGAGAGAATTTATGAGGGGAATATATCAAAGCTATTCAAAAGAAATGGAAACTAGAAATTTTTTTAAACAAAATAGAAAAATGAAAAACTCATGGTACGAAGGAACAACAGGATTACCACCTCTAGATTATGCTATAAAAAATGCTGTGAATTATGGTTGGTCACATCATATTGAAAGGTTAATGATTTTATCAAACATAATGAATTTATGTGAAGTTAAGCCAACGTATGTTTACAAATGGTTTATGGAAATGTTTGTGGATTCCTCTGACTGGGTAATGGTCCCGAATGTTTATGGAATGGGGCTTTTCAGTGATGGAGGAGTATTTGCAACAAAACCATATATTTGCGGCTCTGCTTATTTCATGAAAATGATGGATTTTAAAAAAGGAGAATGGTGTAATACCATGGATGGTCTTTATTGGAGATTCATAAATAGAAATAGAGCCTTCTTTTTAAAAAATCCTAGACTTTCTATGATGGTTAGAATTTTCGATAAAATGAAACCTGATAGAAAAAAATTAATTTTAGCAGAGGCAGAAAAATTTATTAAACAAAATACTGCATAGTGAGAAAAGAAAATTTACCCACAAAAATTTGCCCTGTATGTAAGAGACCTTTTACTTGGAGAAAAAAATGGAAATTAAGCTGGGATAAAGTGAAATATTGTTCTAAGAAATGTTCAAAAAATAACTAATTAACAACAAGAGCAGCTTTTCTTTTTCTCTGGTTTTTTTTCCTCAATCACTTCTTCCTTAGCAGCTGATTGTTCAAGAATTTTTGCTGCTTCAGCTTCTTTCTCTTTTAATATTTTACTTTCAATGTACTCATAAAGGGAGTTGAAACCCAATTTTGAAGCTTTCTTTTCTTCGTAATTCCTTCTGCCTTTAAGATTTTCAATAAATTCAAGAACTTGAGGGTTATTCATATTATTGTTATCTCATAATTTTGATAATTTACAATAGTTCTTTAAAAAAATTCTTTAATTATAGTTGGTATATACTTTTTGAAATTAAAAAAACCTTTATTGCAATATTTCCAAGAACTTCGGTCTAAATTACGATAAAGAAATTTTATATTATTTATTCCTTGAGAAGTTAAAAAATCTAAGTTTTCTCCAACACAAGGATATAAAAAATAACTATTCTCAATTGTTTTAAGCTTACCAATATCAATAATTTCACAATCCAAAGATTTTTCATCCAACCTTCTTTTTTGATCCTGAATTAAATTAGTCTTAAATTTCAATGTTTTTTCACTAAGTTTAATATTTCTACTGTCGTTTTTATTATTTACTAAATAAATCTTTTTAAATTTATGGTCTTTGAAATCAGTGAACTCAAAAGAAAGATTATTTTCAAAAATAATTAAATTTTGCTGATCCAAATTTACTGGATTACTAAAATCCTTTAAGACAGCCTTGTATATTTTCTCGCTAACTTTAGGAGGTGCATTTTCGTTTAAATTAATGTTATTAAATCTGTTATTAGTAAATTTTTTTATATTCCATTCACTTGCCAAATAATGCTTACCTTGTGTTTGTATTCCTGCAACCCATCTCCATCCTAATGTATTAGATGCTGCATCTCCATCATAGAGATGCTTCATAAAAAATTCAGCTCCTAATTGCCAAGGTAAATTTAAAGTAAAAATCCAGATACTGGCAAACCACATTCTTGTATGATTATGAAGGTAATTAAATTCTTTTAATTCTTTAACCCATTCATTAAAACATTCTATATTTGTATTTCCATCAATGGCATTTAAGTAATCTTTATTATCTTTGTATTCTTCTCTTATAATTTTTAATTCTATTAGGTAATCTGTCCATACATTAGGTCTTAATTCTAACCATCCTTTCCAATAAGTACGCCACAAAACCTCCTGAATAAATTTTTCATTTTTAGAAAATGAAAATTTCTTTAAGGTTTTATCTATAACTTCTAACTCATTTAATATTCCATGAGATATATATGGAGAAATACAAGATATATTTGATCTTTTATCTGGACCAAAATCAAAATTTCTCAATCTTGAATATTCAGAAAGATTATTTTCAACAAAATTATCTAGTTTATTAGTGGCTTGCGCCCGACTTGGTTCAAAATTCATGATATTTTATTTTAATTTTTTCTTGTGAAAATTAATAAATCTTTCAACATTTGATTTATTAAAAGTTTTATTTTCCTCAAATGAAACTTTTTTCATAGAGTAAGCTGAACTTTTAGTTATTCTTGAATGAATAATAACATTCCCTTTATATAACCTCAATTTAACTGATCCATTTACTTTACTTCTCTTAAGATCTACAATTCTTTGTAATTTAAATCTCTCTTTAGAAAACCAATATCCATTGTAAATCAGTTCCGCATATCTAGGCATAATTTTTTCTTTCTTGTGCATTGTATCTTTATCAAGTGTAACAGACTCTATAGCCCTATGAGCGTGCATTAATAAAGTTCCGCCTGGTGTTTCGTATACACCTCTTGATTTTATACCGATAAATCTATTTTCTACTAGATCAACTCTTCCAACAGCATTTTTTCCAGCTATGTCGTTTAATTTTCCAAGCAATTTAGATGGAGATAAATTTTTCCCATTCACTGAAATCGGATCTCCACTTTTAAAGTCTATTTTTACAATTGAAGATTTATTAGGAGCTTTTTCTGGAGATACCGTTCTTTGAAAGATAAAGTCAGGTGCAGAGTTTTTTGGATTTTCTAACAACTTTCCTTCTGTTGATGTATGAAAAATATTATCGTCTACTGAAAAAGGTGGCGCTCCTTTCTTGTCTTTAGGTATTTCAATTTTATTTTTTTTTGCATAATTAATTAGATCTGATCTAGATTTCAGCTTCCAAATTCTCCAAGGAGCAATAACTTTTATTTTAGGACCAAAATAATGATAACCTAACTCAAATCTTACTTGATCATTTCCTTTTCCTGTTGATCCATGAGACACAGCATAGGCCTTAAATTTTTTAGCAATTCTAATTTGATCTTTAGCTATTAAAGGTCTAGCAATTGAGGTTCCAAGCAAATAAACACCTTCATATATTGCATGGCCCCTAATCATTGGATAAACATAATCTTTTACAAAAATATCTTTTAAATCTTGAATAATTATATTTTTTACTCCAAGTTTTTTTGCGTTTCTGAAAATTTTATTTCTATCTATCTCTTGACCAATGTCTGCAGTATAACAAATTACTTCTGCTTCATAATTTTCTTGTAACCATTTTAATATAATTGATGTGTCCAAACCACCTGAATAAGCTAAAACAATTTTTTTTTTCATTTTTAGATTAGTTTCTCATATCAACGGAGGCATTTGCTGATACAATTATTCTATTTTTTTCACCTTTATACGGATTGGATCCATGCAATATAAAATTTGGCCATATGAGCATTTTACCTTCTACAGCTTTGAATGTTGCATTTCCACCAGAAGAATAAAATTTTCCACCAAAATCTTCAGGCGATCTCCTTTGATACGGTCGTAAAAAATAAGTTGACCCATTTTCGTTTGTGGCATCCTCGCCTATTTGGACATAGTAAACACAACACCAACTACATCTTCCATGATCATGAGGAAGAACTGAACCATTTGTATTATATTTTATAAACCAAGAATTATTAATTTTTACATCAAAATTCGGTTTTGGTTCTTTCATTTCGGAAATAAATTTCTTGTTGGTACTATTTGACATCGCCAAAAAACATTTTGCAAAAAAACTAAATAATTTTGATAAACTTTCATTTTTTTCATGATGTAAGTCGTATTTACTTTCATAAAGATTAATATTTTCTTTATTTAGACCCTCTCTACCTTTAGGATTTTTTTTTTCATATTCTGAAAAAAAATTTATTAAGTCATCTTTAATTTCCTGATGTTCAGCGTTATAAAATTCTCCGATATATATTGGCCAAAGACTATAGATTTGATTCTTATTCATTTTTTTAAAAATTTAACTACAACTTTTTTTTGCAGCGTTGTATGCTTTTGTGAAACCCATTAAAGAGTAGTGATCAATTGTTTGAGATCCAGATTTATTATATCCAGTAACCATCAATCTTGAAGCTTTCTTCATTTTTTTTACTACTTTTTTTTCAATTTTATTGTTAGAAATCCATGCAAAGTTATCTTGAGCTATATCAAACTTATATTTTGTTTTACCAGAGGTAGCGGTGATAGAATTTTGAGAGTTATACTCATAGCCAGATGTTGTGCTAACTTCATCAGTTATTTTTTCAGATGGTCTGAATGTTACAAATAATCTTGCATCTCTATCATTTTTTTTTGGAGATTGTAGTACAGGTTTAGATTGTGCAAAGCATACCTTGTTTCCATTATTAGTTACTGTAATTGCATCCCAATCTTTGAAAGTCCCAATTTTATTTAATTCATCTGAATAAGAAGTTGAGCTTAATAAAATAACAAAAATAATTGCTCTAAGAACTATGGACATGGGTTAGGATACTTTTTTTGAATTTCATTAATTTCATTAATTATTTCTTTATCAAGTTTCACTTTTACACTTTCTATGTTTGTTTTCAACTGCTCCATTGTTGTTGCACCAATAATAACGCTAGACATAAAATCCTGTATCTCACAAAATTTTATACACATTTGACTCATATCAATGTTGTACTTTTCACTAATATTAAAATATTCTTCAACAGCTTCGTTAGTATTTGGTTTTCGATATCTTGTCCAAAAATCCCAATCTCTTTCCATCCGAGATCCTTTTGGAAATTGCTTATTTCTATATTTGCCACTTAAAAAACCACTGGCTAAAGGAGAATAAGATAAGCAGCCAATATTTTCTCTTATAGACACTTCCGCTAATCCAACTTCATATGACCTATTCAATAAACTGTAGGGATTTTGTATAGACATCATTCTTGGCAAGCTTTTATCCTTTGAGACTTTGAGATAATTCATAACACCCCAAGGAGTTTCATTAGATAAACCTACATTTCTAATTTTACCTTGCTTAATATATTTTTGTAATTCAACCAACACGTCTTCGAATTTATTCCATTCATTTTCTTTATGCACATAACCCAGTCTTCCAAAATTGTTTACGTTTCTTTCTGGCCAGTGAAGCTGATATAAATCTATATAATCAGTTTTAAGTCTTTTAAGACTATCATGAAGTGCGGTTTCGAGATTTTTCCCAACAAAACTATTTTCACCATCTCTAATATAATCTCTAGCAGGACCGCATACTTTAGTTGCAAGTATAACATCTTTTCTTTTTTTCGTTTTTTCAAACCAATTTCCAATGATCGTCTCTGTATGACCAAATGTTTCAGCTTTTGGAGGTACTGCATAAAGTTCTGCTGTATCCCAAAAATTAACACCGTTATCTAGTGAGAAATCCATTTGTTCAAAGGCTTCCTCTTGGCTATTTTGTTCACCCCAAGTCATGGTGCCGAGACAAATTGTGCTAATATCTATATCAGTTGTTCCTAATTTTTTATAATTCATTAAATATTAAGTATTTATTACCTATATTTTGACTGCTTGAAAAATTTAAGATTTATTACTATATATTTAATCATGGAATTCAATAGAGACAATATTTTAAATAGATCAACGACAGCAAAAAAAGCTGTTGTGATGGATGAAGGCCTTAGAGCCTACATGCTTAAAGTTTACAATTACATGGCAACTGGAGTTTTGCTAACGGGAATTATTGCATTGCTATCTTTTAAAATGTCAGTAGTTACAGATGCCAGTGGATCAATAGTTGCTCTAACTGAGTTCGGAAATGCAATTTATCTATCAGGATTGAAATGGGTGGTTATGTTAGCTCCTCTAGGAATTGTTTTTTATATGAGTTTTGGGATAAATAAAATGAGTTCTTCAAAAGCTCAAACTACTTTTTGGATTTTTGCAGCCTTAATGGGTTTATCACTATCATCAATTTTATTAGTTTACACAGGACTTAGTGTGACGAGAGTATTTTTCATATCTTCAGCAACATTTGGAGCAATGAGTATATATGGTTACACAACTAAAAGAGACCTCACAAAATTTGGATCATTCTTGATGATGGGTTTGATCGGTATTATAATCGCTTCTTTAGTAAATATTTTCTTAAAATCTTCAATGATGTACTTTGCTATTTCAATCATTGGAGTTCTTATATTTGTTGGATTAACTGCATACGATACACAAAAAATTAAGAATATGTACGCAGCATCAGATTCAGGTGAAGTAATTGGCAAGAAAGCTGTTATGGGAGCTTTAACATTATATTTAGATTTTATAAATTTATTTATAATGCTTTTAAGATTGTTTGGTCAAAGAAGATAATCAAAAACTATAGCTTTTTCCAATTTGTTTTTTTTAGAAGTATTTCTAAATCATAAGCATTATTTAAAATTTTACCATTTCTATCAGTTATTAAATATTTCAAATTCTTATTAGAAGGTTTAAAATTTTTACTAATGTTGTAGATAGCTTTTTCTGCTGCATTTTTAAAAATACTAAAACTTACTCTTTTACTTGATATTGAAAGGCCATAGTCTTTCCAAGATCCTTCAGATACCATTTTAGCATATAGGTCTAATATAATTTTAAGTTCTTTTTTTTCAAAAAAATACCTTTGGTTTTGTTCTTTATTTGAATTATTTATTACTAATTTTAAATTACTCATTTAATTTGTGTTTATTAATCAACCCAACTTGTGATGCTGTAAAGATGAATGTAATTGGTAGCATTCCCCAAACTTTAAAGTTAACCCAAAATTCTTCTGTTTGAGTTCTCCAAACAATTTCATTTAATATAGCTAAAAAAATAAAAAAATAAGTCCATCTGTTATTCAAAATTTTCCAACCTTCGTCAGACATTGGCAGTGTTTTTCCAAGTATTAATTTTAAAACTGGTTCATTGGTGAAGTATTTTCCAAAGAATAAAGCTAAGGCAAATAAAATATTTATAATAGTGGGTTTCATATAAATAAAAATTGGATTATCAAAATAAATTGTTAAACCTCCAAATAGAGTAATTAAAATTCCTCCTAACAAAGGAACCATTGGAACTTTTTTTTCCAGTATCCAAACCAAGAGAACAGAAATTATTGTTGCGACAATTAGAGGTGGTATTGCAACTTTTAAATTTTTATCACTGTTATAATAAAAGAAGAAAAAAATAGCTAAAGGCCCAACGTCTGTAATGAATTTTAGAAGTGATTTATTCACTGCTACATATTAACAGATTAATAAAACATTTATATTTTTTTTATTGATTTTTTTCATCAAATATCCATATTTAATATCGTGAGTACTCAAAAAGCTAAATTTTCAATTGGAGACGTTGTAAAACATAGACACTTCGATTTTAGAGGTGTGATTTACGATGTTGACTTTGAATTTAATAACTCAGAGGAGTGGTATCAATCGATCCCAAAAAATGTGAGACCTAGAAAGGATCAGCCATTTTATCATTTACTAGCAGAGAATGACGAAATTACTTACGAGGCTTATGTGTCTGAGCAAAATCTATTATTTGATGACTCTGAAGAGCCTATAAAACACCCTCTAATTAATGAAATTTTTTCAGGTAAGCGTGGATCAAGCTACTTCAAGCCTTCAAATTAACTAAGAGCCAATATTTAAACACAATTGTCCCAAATCTCTGTCATATCTGTTTGTTATGAAATATTTAATTCTGATCAAGAGTACTGTTTTTCCTCTATCTCCCTCTGTATTCTTGGTCAGAAAATTTTGAACAATTTTAATCTAAAATTTATGTGTTATAAAAAATTATGATTAATTATTTCAATCCAAATAATACTTTAAAGATAATTAATAAAATACAAAAGTTTGTATTTGCTCTATTTATAATTGTATTGTTACTTGGAATAGTTGAAGCTTTAGTTCTTTCACCCGAGGATTATAAGCAGAGTGACTCAGTTAGGATTATGTATGTCCATGTTCCATCAGCTTGGATATCACTCGGAATATTTTCATTTATTTCCATTCTTTCTTTTGGAGTTTTTATTTTTAAAAATAAAAATTTCTCTTTAATAACAAAAAGTTTAGCACCTTCTGGTTTTGTTTTTAGCATAATAGCTTTGGTCACAGGATCAATTTGGGGAAAACCAACCTGGGGAACTTGGTGGGCTTGGGATGCAAGAATAACTTCAATGCTCTTACTTTCAATTTTTTATTTATTGTTCATTACTTCTTGGAAGATTACGACAGACACTAGTAAAGCAGAAAAAATTAGCTCAATAATAGCAATTATTGGTCTTATAAACATTCCAGTTATAAAATTTTCAGTAGAATGGTGGAATACTTTACACCAACCTGCGTCAGTAAAAATTTTGGAAGAAACAACAATTCATTCTTCAATGTTGACACCATTAGCTATAATGACTGCGGCATTTGCTCTATTTTCACTTTTGATATTTTTAATGAAATATAATACAGAACTGTTAAAGATTAAAAATAAAGGTCTTAATAGATTATGATTAGTGAACTACTAAATATGAATGGATACGGTGTATATGTTTGGTCATCATTTATATTTACTCTATTTTCTTTTAGCTTCTTGTACGCGGTAGTAAATTTAAATTTAATTAAAGAGAAAAAGAAATTTGAGGAAAATTATAAATCACTAGATGAAAAGAAACTTGCATCAGTAGCTAAGCAAAGAACGTACAGAGAGATATTAGCAAACACTTCCAGATCTAAAGTTTAACTAAAATTCACATGTACGGAAAAAAAGTTAAATTTAGAGCCCTTTTTATTTTTTTAATTTTAATTTCATTAGTTCTTACAATTTTTTTGGTGGTTAAATCTCTTGAGGAAAACGTAGTATATTTTAAGTCTCCAACAGATATTAAAAACCTTAACGAAATCAAAAATGCTCAAAAAATTAGAGTTGGTGGAATGGTGAAAAAAAATTCTATTAAAATAAACGATAAAGAAATTTTTTTCGTAATTACGGATTTCAAAAATGAATTATTAGTCAACTTTAATGGATCTGTACCTAATCTGTTTGAAGAGGGCAAGGGTGTAGTTGCTGAAGGTTTCTTAAAGGATAGAAGTTTTCTAAATGCTGAAAAGATTTTAGCAAAACATGATGAAAATTATATGCCTCCTGAAGTCAGCGAAGCAATGAAAAACAATTAATTTGTATGTCTAATTATTTAGGAAATTATTCATTGTATATTGCTTTAATTGCATCTGTTTATTTAATTTTTAAGTCATACTTTGATGCAAATTCGGAAAATAAATATTTAGATAAAAACTTTATTTTAATTACTTCAATACAAACTATAATGATTACGGTAAGTTTTTTTAGTCTAGTTGCAGCTTTTGTAATTTCAGATTTTAGTAATGAAACTGTTTTCAACAATTCTCATACTTTAAAACCTTTATTTTATAAAGTATCAGGCACATGGGGAAATCACGAGGGAAGTTTATTATTGTGGTTATTAGTTCTTTCAATTTTTCTATTTATTTTTTTATTAAATTCAAGATCACAAGATACTAAATACAAACTTTTAACGATACTATTTCAACAAATTATTATTTCAGGTTTTCTAATTTTTATTTTATTAACTTCCAACCCATTCAAAATGCTATATCCAATTCCTAGCGAGGGATTAGGTTTGAACCCTATTTTACAAGACCCTGCTTTAGCTATTCATCCTCCAATTTTATATTTAGGTTATGTTGGAACATCTATTATCTTTTCAGCTTCACTTGCCTCAATGATTAGCGGAAATATTGGAGATAAGTGGGCAAGGCATATTAAAAAATGGGTTTTGGTATCTTGGGTATTTTTAACAATTGGTATTTTGCTTGGATCTATATGGGCATATTATGAGCTGGGCTGGGGAGGTTTTTGGTTTTGGGATCCTGTAGAAAATGTTTCATTAATGCCATGGTTTTGCTTAACAGCACTACTACATACAGTAATTGTATTACAGAAAAGAAATTCGTTTAAAGAATGGACTATTATTTTGTCAATTACAACTTTTTCACTGAGTATGAGTGGTACTTTTCTTGTTAGGTCTGGAATTTTAAATTCAATTCACACTTTTGCAAATGATCCATCAAGAGGCTTATATATATTAAGTTTTCTCTTTATACTAATATTGATGTCTATATTAATTTTTTTTTTTAATCAGAATAAAATATCAAACGTAACTAAAGAGAATTTTATTTTAAGCAAAGAGACTGCAATATTAGTGAATAACTGGTTTATGATGTTTTTTTTATCTGTTGTTCTTGTTGGTACAATTTATCCAATTTTTCTTGAAGTTTTAAATGGTTCAAAAATTTCTGTTGGTCCACCTTTTTATCATAATCTTTTAATACCTTTTTTAATACCATTTTTAATATTCATGAGCTTTGGCCCAAGTTTGAAATGGATTAAAGATAAATTAAAAAAGTTTAACTATAATATTTTAATTATTTTTTTAGTTTCACTATTTATTTCATACGTCATTTTAACAAAAACAGAAAATTCATTTTTGTTATCTATTCCTCTGATAGTTTTGAGCATCTATCTTTTATTAGTAACAATTAAGGATTTTTTTGTTAGTAAATCCTCGATTAGCCAAAAAATTTCACATTTTGGTTTTAGTTTATTAATTACAAGTATCTTATTGAATGGCCTTTTTTCTAATGAATTCAATTCAAATATGAAAGTAGGAGATGAAAGAATATTTGATGAAAAAGTTGTAAAATTAAAAGAAGTTAATGTTACGGATGTGGACAATTATAAATCCCTTAAAGCTAGTTTTGAAGTTACAAATAAAAATTCCTCTTTTGCTTTATACCCAGAAGTTAGGATTTACCAACAGCCTTTAACTATTACGAGTGAAGCAGATATTAAGACAACATTATTTTCAGATAATTTTTTAGTATTTAATATCCTAAAAGACGATGGTTATTATAATGTAAGATATCAATATAAACCCTTAATGATTTGGATATGGATCTCAACTATATTTATTAGTCTTGGTGGTTTATTAAGTGTTATTAGAAATAATGAGCAAAAATATTAAATTTTTAGGATTACTACTAACTTTAATAATAATTTTTATAATCTTGATCAAGGGATTGAACGTATCTAAAAATTACTCTAACGAGAAATTAAAAAGTAAAATAGATTTTTCATTTAATGCAAAAAAATTATTTTCTGATGAAGTAATAAATATTTCAGATTTATTTGATAAAAATAGTCCTTCAGTAGTAAATATTTGGGCATCTTGGTGTGCACCATGTAGGGAAGAGCATCAGTTTTTAATGATATTAAAAGATATGAACATAAATATAATTGGAATTAATTATAAAGACAGTCCAAAAAATGCGAAAAATTTTTTAAGCTTACTTGGAAATCCTTATTCAGAAGTTATTACCGATAAAGATGGAACAAAATCAATAGAATTTGGAGCTATTGGTGTTCCTGAAACTTTTATTATAAGCGGCAAAACAAGTGAGATAATAAAAAAGTATATTGGTCCATTGACCAGCGAAAATTTAATAGAAATAAAAAATTTATTAAAAAAAAATGCATAAAATTATAAAATTAATATTGCTGCTATATTTTGGTTTTAATATTTCCTATGCTAATGAAATAAATACTAAAGTAGATAAAATTACAAAAAACCTAAGGTGTTTGATATGCCAAGGTCAATCTGTTTACGACTCCCAGTCCGATTTTGCTATAAGTATGAAGCTTGTTGTAAAAAATAAGATTGATGAAGGTAAAGAAGAAGAAGAAATATATGATTATTTAAAAAAAAAATATGGCGAGTGGATTGTTTATGATCCAGAATTAAATCGAAATACTTTTCTTCTTTGGTCAATACCTTTGATTTTATTCGTTTTTGGTGGTCTTTTAATTATTAGAAAAGTATCTATAAAGTAGAATTAATATGAAAATTCTATCTAGAGCTATATTTTCAATAATATTTTTCTGCTCATTGGCCAACGCAGAAATTAAAGAAGAAACTTATTATAAAATTGGAGTTTTTGATTACTCTCATCAGACAGATATGTTAGCAATTAATAAAAAAAAGGTCACAAATAATACTTTTAATTCGAAATATTTGGGAGATTTAACTCAAATATATGATTTAATGATTCTTGGAGATGTGAATGAATCTTTCACACACAATAATGATAAAAACATAAAAAATCGTGAAGAATATGCGATATATCTTTCTTCTGGATATCAAAAAAAATTCAGTCCATCCGAAAGATTTTATATTGTACCTAGTTTTAGCATTGGTTTTTACAACGAATTTAATAAAGGAAAGGATATGGGTTTTCCAATTGAGTTTAAGAGTGAAATAGAATTTAATTTCGAAACAAAAAATAATTTTATATTTGGTGTTACTTATAACCACATTTCAAATGCTGATATAGGTAGTACAAATCCAGGATCTGACTCAATTTTAATTGGATTTAGATACAAAAAAAACTAAAAATAATATAATTATAAGATGAGACTAAAAGATTGTCATAATTTTTACGATTTCAGAAAACTTGCTAAGCAAAAGTTGCCATCCCCAATCTTTCATTACATTGATGGTGCGGCTGATGATGAAATAACTTATGCAAGAAATAGTAGTGCATTTAATGATGTTGACTTAGTTCCAAATGTCTTAAGAGGTGTTGAAAATGTGGATTTGTCGACAACTATTTTTGGAAAAAAATTAGATTTGCCTTTTTATTGTTCTCCAACAGCTTTGCAAAGGTTATTCCATTACGAAGGAGAAAGAGCGGTTGGAAAAGCTGCAAAGAAGTTTAATACGATGTTTGGTGTTTCGGCATTGGCTACAGTTAGTGTTGAGGAAATTTCATCTTTAATAGACACACCAAAAATGTTTCAATTTTATTTCCATAAAGACAGAGGATTAAATGACTCTTGTTTAGAACGAGCAAAAGCAGCAAAATTTGATGTGATGGCTTTAACTGTTGATACGATAACAGGAGGAAATCGTGAAAGAGATTTAAGAACTGGATTTACATCACCTCCAAAATTAACACTTTCGAGTTTGTTTAGTTTTGCCACAAAACCAATGTGGGGAATAAATTATTTAACCAAAGGAAAATTTGAACTACCACATCTTCAAGATTTCGTTAAAGAAGGAACTGACACAAATACTTCAATTGGTAATTATTTTTCTACTATGTTGGATCAATCTATGAACTGGGACGACGCTGAAAAATTGTGCTCTCAGTGGGGTGGCCATTTTGCGCTTAAGGGAGTTATGAGTGTTGAAGATGCTAAAAGGGCAGTTGATATCGGATGTACTGGTATAATGGTATCAAATCATGGAGGAAGACAACTTGATGGATCTAGATCACCTTTCGATCAATTAGCTGAAATTGTTGATGCAGTTGGTGATAAGTTAGATGTTATTTGTGAAGGTGGATTTCAAAGAGGAACTCATATGTTAAAAGCTTTATCTATGGGTGCAAAAGCTTGTGCTGGTGGAAGATTATATCTTTATGCTTTAGCTGCAGCAGGTCAAGAAGGTGTTGAGAGAGCACTTAACTTATATAAAACTGAATTAGTAAGAGACATGAAATTAATGGGCTGCACAAAGATTAGTGATCTTAATCGAAATAATTTAAGATTCCGAAATGCATGAGCTTAAAGAATTGTTATAATTTTGAAGATTTTAGAAAGCTAGCCAAAAAAAAACTTCCAGCTCCAATTTTTCATTACATTGATGGTGGTGCAGATGATGAAACCACTTTAAAAAGAAATACAAATTCATTTGATGATTGTGACTTAATCCCTAATATTCTTAGAAGCGTAGGAGAACCAGATCTATCAACCACAGTTTTTGGTAGAAAAATAGATATGCCAATTTTTTTATCACCTACTGCTATGCAAAGTTTATATCATCCTGATGGAGATAAAGCTTCAGCTAGAGCTGCAGAAAAATTTGGTACCATGTATAGCATGTCGACAATGGCTTCATTTTCGATTGAAGAAATTGCTAACATATCAAGTGGACCAAAATTATTTCAACTTTATATCCATAAAGATAAATCATTTACTGATGATTTGATTGATAGGTGTAAAAGAGCAAACTTTGACGGTTTGTGCTTAACTGTTGATACTTTGGTTGCAGGAAATAGAGAAAGAGATCACAGAACTGGTTTTACAACTCCTCCTAAATTCACATTAGAAAGTATAATGAATTTCGCGATGAGACCAGGATGGTTATTCAGATATTTTACGAATAAGAAATTTGAACTTGCAAATATTAAACACAAAACTGACAAGGGAACTAACATTACAAAATCCGTAATAGATTATGTTAATGAACAGTATGATCCACAAATGAATTGGGAAGATGCAGAATACTGTATAAAAAAGTGGGACGGACCTTTTGCCTTGAAAGGTGTAATGTCTGTAGAGGATGCAAAGAGAGCAGTTGATATTGGTTGTACAGCAATAATAATATCAAATCATGGAGGAAGACAACTTGATGGATCTAGAACTCCTTTTGATCAACTAAAGGCTATTTCAGATGCTGTGGGTGATAAACTTGAGATAATTTTAGATGGAGGTGTTAGAAGGGGAACTCATGTTCTAAAGGCTCTAGCTGCAGGTGCTACTGCTTGTAGTTTTGGTAAAGCTTTTTTGTTCAGTTTAGGAGCAGGTGGTCAACAAGGAGTAGAGAGGCTGCTTCAAAATATGCACGATGAAATTAGAAGAAATATGATCCTTATGGGCTGCAAAAGTGTAAAAGAGTTAGATAGATCAAAGATAATTTACCGAAATTAAATATTTTTTATAAATAATTTTTATTATTATTTTCACTTTAAATAAATAGACATGAAGTTGCTTTTCAGTTAGTTTGTCGACGAAAAATTATGATTGAATTAGCAAAAGCATTAGATCGTTTAGGAACTGAAAGTGCATTTTCTGTTCTAGCAGAAGCAAAAAAATTAGAAGCACAAGGTAAACCTATGATCCATTTAGGTCTAGGACAACCTGACTTTAAAACTCCAAAACATGTTGTTGAAGCTGCAAAAAAAGCTCTAGATGACGGTCATCATGGTTATGTTTTATCAAATGGAATTCCAGAATGTCGAGAAGCTGTCGCAAGATGGGTCAAGAGACTTTACAATGCTGATATTGATCCAAATAGAGTTTTAATAATGCCAGGTGGTAAACCTACAATGTATTATGCAATTACTTGTTATGGTGAACCAGGTGTTGAAATAATTCATCCAACTCCAGCTTTTCCAATTTATGAGTCAATGATTAATTATTCTGGAGCAAAAGCTGTTCCATATGATTTAACTGAGGATAAAGATTTAAAATTTGATCCAGACAAAATTCTGTCTTTAATAACTGACAAAACTAGACTTTTAATTCTAATAAATCCAAACAACCCAACTGGAAGCTTTGTTGAAAAACCTGCAATTGACTACTTAGCAAAAGAATTAGAAAAACATCCGCAGGTCACAATTTTAAGTGATGAAATTTATAGTAGACAAATTTTTGATTATAAAGAAATGCCGACTTTCTTTAATTATCCTAACCTAAGAGATAGATTAATTGTTCTTGAGGGTTGGAGTAAAGCATATTCTATGACTGGATGGAGACTTGGTTGGAGTTACTGGCCAGAGCATTTAGTTGAACATGTAAACAAACTTTTGATTAATAGTGTATCATGTGTTAATGCAGCAGCCCAATATGCTGGTATAGCCGCATTAGATGGTCCTGAAGACTCAATTAAAGATATGTTAGATAAATTTACATTAAGAAGAAATTTAATTCATAAAGGATTAAATGATTTACCAGGAGTTGAGTGTAGTTTGCCGGGAGGAGCTTTTTATGCTTTTCCAAATATAAAAGGGACTGGCATGAATGGATCTGAGTTTTGCAAAAAAGCTATGCATGAAGCAGGTGTTGCAATTGTTCCTGGTACTGCATTCGGTAAAACTTGTAATGATTACGTTAGATTTAGTTTTGCCGCATCTAGAGATAATATTATGCAAGCCTTAGAAAATATAGGCAAGATGCTTTCTAAATAAACTGTATTTTTAATTAATATTTTTGTATTATTAAAGAATGAACGAAACTGTCCAAGCAGAATTAAAAAAGATATTTAACGGAAGATTTTCTACCTCAGAGTCTACTCGTGCAAATTATGCAAGAGGGGAAGATACCTATAACCCAATATTATCAAAGGCAGTTGTATTTCCAGAAACTAATGAAGAAGTTTCAAAAATTCTAAAAATTTGTAACGAGCATAAAATTCCAGTGGTTCCATTTGGAACCGGCACATCTCTTGAAGGCCATGTTGTTGGAAATCAAAATGGTATTACGATTTCTTTAGAAAAAATGAATAAAGTTTTAAGTGTAAATGCTGAGGATTTTGACTGCAGAGTGCAAGCAAATGTAACAAGAAAGCAATTAAATGAATATTTAAGAGAAGATGGAGTATTTTTTCCAATAGATCCTGGTGCGGATGCTGCACTCGGTGGGATGGCATCTACTTCAGCTTCAGGAACAATGGCAGTGAAATATGGAACAATGAGAACAGTTATTTCTGGCTTAACAGTTGTTTTACCAAATGGAGACATAATTAAAACTGGTGCAAGAACTAAAAAAACTTCTGCGGGATATAACTTAACTAATTTGTTTATTGGATCTGAGGGAACATTAGGAATTATTACAGAAGTTCAATTAAGACTATCACCAATACCTGAAAGTATAATGAGTGCAGTTTGCTATTTTCCAGATTTAGATTCAGCAGTAAAGACAGCGCAAGAAGTTATTCAGTACGGTGTTCCAATTGCAAGAATTGAAATGTTAAACAAAGACCAAATGGAAATTAGCATTAAATATTCAAAGCTAGAAAACATCAAAGCATCACCAACTTTATTCTTTGAATTCCATGGAAGTGAACTATCAAATAATGAGTCTATAAAAATTGTTGAAGAATTATCAAAAAATAATGGTGGAAGTGATTTTCAATGGGCATCTTCTCCTGAAGAACAAAAAATATTATGGAAAGCAAGGCATGATGTTTACTATTCAGTAAAAGCTTTAGGTCATGATATGAAAGTGTATTCTACAGATGTTTGTGTACCAATTTCCAAGTTAGTTGAGTGCATTTCATGGGCGGAAAAAGAAGTAAAAAAATTAGGTCTAACTGCACCAATGGTTGGTCATGTTGGAGATGGAAATTTTCACTCCATAATATTGTATGATCCTGATGATGAAGAAAAACAAAAAAAAATTAGACAGTATAGCGATGATCTAATTAACAAAGCTTTAGAATTAGAGGGAACAATTACAGGAGAACATGGAATTGGTCTTCAAAAGAAACATTACCTATTAAGAGAGCATCCAGATAATTTGCCAGTGATGAAAGCTATTAAAAGAAGTATTGATGTAAACAATATCATGAATCCTGGTAAGGTTTTTGATCTAAATTAATCCAATACAAAATGAAAAAAATTTTAATCACGAGAAGGCTTTTAAGATCTTGTGAGGATAAAGCTAAAGAATTATTTGATGCTAATTTTAATTTAAATGATGAACTCTACTCTCAAAAAAAGCTAATAGAGATGAGTGCAGGCTGTGATGGTATTTTATCTGCTCTAACAGATAAGCTTGATGCAGAAACAATTAGTCAATTACCTGATAGTGTTAAAATTATATCAAATTTTGCTGTAGGTTTTGGAAATATAGATTTAGAAGCTGCAAAGAAAAGAGGGATTGCAGTAACAAACACGCCAGATGTTTTAACTGATGCTACTGCAGAAATTGGGGTTTTGTTGATATTAGGTGCATGCAGAAGAGCATCTGAAGGAATTGAGAAAGCTAGAGAAGGCGGCTGGGTTTGGTCAGCAGATATGTTGATTGGTAAACAATTAACAGGCACTAGACTTGGAATACTTGGCATGGGTAGAATTGGTCAAAAAATAGCTAAAATAGCTAAATCTTTAGGTATGATAATTCATTATCACAATCGTTCAAAATTAAGCGAAGAAAAAGAACAAGGCGCAACTTACCACGATAACTTAAATGATTTGATGAAAGTCTCTGATGTCCTTTCGGTATGTTGTCCTGCATCTAAAGAGACAATAAATTTAATCAATAAAGATACACTAGAACTATTACCAAAAGGTGCAGTCGTGACCAATGTTGCAAGAGGAGATATTATTGAAGACGAAGCTTTAATAGATGCTTTGGAAAGAAGAAAAGTTTATGCAGTTGGGCTAGATGTATACAAAAATGAACCAAATTTAAATCCAGGATATCTTAAACACAAAAGTGCTTTTATTCTTCCTCATTTGGGTAGCGCAACTAAAGAAACTAGAACCGCAATGGCTAATCTAGCTATAGATAATATTGATGAGTTTTTTAAAACAGGCGGATGCAAAAACAAAGTTAATTAACAATCTCAAGTTGTAATTGGTAATTAAAATTATTCTAACTTTCTAGACATATTTTTTATTTCAATTTAAAATTTATTTATAAAAAAATAAATTTAGAGAGGATAATAATGAAAGCACAGGTTTTACATAAGTACGACCCAGAAATGAAAGAGGGAACTTGGGTCACAAATCAAGAAATGCCTGATCCAAAAATAGAAAAGGCATCTGATGTAATAGTTAAAATTGGTGCAGCTGGTGTTTGTAGAACTGATCTACACATAATTGAAGGAGTTTGGAAACATATTCAAGATCCAGACGGAAAACTACTTCCTTGCGTTATGGGTCATGAAAATGCTGGTTGGATAGAAGATGTTGGAAAAGACGTTACAGAATTTAAAAAGGGAGATCCAGTAATTTTGCACCCACTTATATCTGGAACTGATGGGACGTGTCTTGACTGTAGACGAGGTAACGATATGCATGCTGCCGCTGGAGCTTTCCCAGGGTTAAGTATTAAAGAAGGTGGATATTCAGAACTTTTAAAAACAAGTGTGAGAAATTTAATTAAATTGCCAACAGTATTGGCACCTAAAGATGTAGCTCCATTTTCTGATGCTGGTTTAACAGCTTATAGAGTTGTGAAAAAAGCCACTAGACATTTACTTCCTGGTCAAAGTTGTACAATCATAGGTGCAGGAGGTTTAGGACATATTGCTATTCAATGTTTAAAAGCAATGTGTGCAGCAGATATAATTATTGTAGAGAAATCAGAAAAAGCTCTTAAACATGCAATGGAGTTGGGCGGAGATCACGGAGTTTTGATTGATGGAAACGAAATTGAAAAAGTTCAAGAGTTAACCAAGGGAAAAGGTTCTGAGGCTGTAATAGATTTTGTTGGTGAAAAAGGATCGACTGCAATGGGAATTCAAATGACTTCAAATGGAGGTTTTTATTATATTGTGGGTTATGGAGAAGAGATCAAATCTTTAGCCGTAGATTTAATAATATCTGAAAAAACAATAGTCGGAAATTTAGTAGGAACGTGGTCTGAATTATATGAACTCATGGAATTAGCTGATAGAGGAAAAGTCAAGCTATCTATGCAGGAATATAAATTAGATGATGCTAACAAAGCGCTACATGATCTTAATGATGGAAAAGTCAAAGGTCGTGCAGTGTTAGTTCCATAATTAACAACAAAGAGAGGAAAAAAGATGAAGACAATAAAAACTTGCGTAACCGCTCTAATATCAGCTTTGTTGGTATTTAGTCCTGTTGCGTATGCTGATAAGTGGAGTGATCAGTTTCCACATATCAAAGCAACTGGGGATATTCCTGGTGATTGTTCTTACGAGTCTATGTCTAAGAAAAACTATAAAGGCAAGACGCTTAAGATTAATACACATGCTGTACCAGTCATGGGAGAGCCAACAGCTCTACATGCTGAGCAGTTCGCTAAACTTACTGGAGCAAAAGTTGATGTTACTCATACACCGGCAGGTGACTTATATGCGAAAGCAATGGTACCATTTCAAGCTGGACAAGCTCCATATGACATCGTTTTTGGATTTTCAAACTTCATTAACGATTGGAGAAGATACTTAGAGCCAGTTCCAAAGAAATACGTTGAGATGAAACAAATGAAAGACGTTACTCCGTCTCACATTGGTGTAGCATCTTGGGATGGTGTTATGTATCAGTTTCCGGTTGATGGTGACAGACATTATCTGAAATATAGAAAAGATGTAATTGATAATCCCGAGTACCAAAAACAATATAAGGAAGCTACTGGTAAAGAACTAAGAGTTCCTCAAACTTGGAAAGAGTATGGAGAAATGGCAGCTTACTTTAATAATTGGGACTGGGATGGAGATGGCGAGAAAGAATACGGATCCGCTGAAGTAATGAAAAAAGACGATCTAATGTATGCTGCTTTCTATTCAAGATCTGCTGCTTACTCAAAAAATCCTAAAACACCTGGTGGTTTTTTCTTTGATTTAGAAACTATGAAACCACTAATTAACAATCCAGGTTTTGTTGAAGCTTTAACTGACTGGGTTGAGGCAACTAAATATGTTCCTCCAGGAGGAATAAATTTTGGTTTAGGTGATGAAATTGGATCATTTGGTGGAGGACAAACTTTGTTTAGTTTTTCATGGGATGATGCATTTGTTGCTGCTATGCAACCAGATAGTCCAATAAACAATAAAGTTGGTGCTGCACAGTTACCAGGAGCAATGAAAGTTTGGAATAGAAAAACTAACTCTTGGGATGAAGGCTTTAACCAAGCTCCTTTCTTCGTATGGGGATGGGCAGTTGGAGTAGCTAAGAAAAGTAAAGAGAAAGAAATGGCTTTCGATTACCTATGTTTCTTCGCTAACGAAGCTAACCACCAAGCGGACATTGGAATTGGTAGATTTGGTGTAAACCCATTTAGAAATGACGACTTTAAAGTTGATGTATGGACACAAATTGGTTGGGATAAAGATATTGCTCAATCATATGTTGATACTCTTGCACAAATGGAACAAAGTAAAAATAGAGTATTTCCATTAAGAGTTCCTGGAACTTTTGAGTTTAATGCTGCATTGGCTACTGCTGCTGCAAAAGCATTAGCTGGTCAATTATCTCCACAAGCTGCTTTAGACGAAGCTGCTAAACAGTGGGAAGATATACTTAACAGAGTAGGAAAAGATAACGTAAGAAAAGCCTATGCTGTTGGTGTAGCAATGGAAGATAATAAGCAATAATTTTGTAAACTTGTGGCCGTTTTTTACGGCCACATTTTAAAATAATCCAAAAAAAAAATTATGAATTTTAAACACAAGTTTGTTTTTTTATTCCCAGGATTGTTTGTACTTATTGGAATTTTAATTTTTCCAATTATTTTTACTATTAGATTAAGTCTTTCTGGATGGAATAGTTATACACCAGAAATGAACTTCATAGGCATTACGAATTACATAAGGTTATTTACTGATGACCCGAGGTTTTGGGAGTCTTTTTTTAGGCTAAGTTTTTTATCAGTAACTACAGTTATTCTTCAATATGTTATCGGATTTGCTTTAGCGATGATGGTTTGGAGAGAAATAAAATTTAAAAGATTTTTTAGAGTAATTTTTCTAGTACCAATGATGACAACTCCAGTAATAATGACAGTTATTTGGAGAACATTTTTTCATGAGTCACTAGGTCCTGTAAATGATTTGTTAGGTGGATTAGGAGTAAAACCTATTTTATGGTTGAGTGATCCAGTTATTGCAAAGTTTACTGTTATAATTGTTGAAGTTTGGCAATGGACACCGTTTATGTTTTTACTATTACTAGCTGGACTTTTGTCACTTCCAAAAGAACCCTTTTTGGCAGCCGCTATAGATGGAGCAAGTCCATTTAGAAAATTTGTTTATGTAACCTTTCCTTTGATGGCTCCAATATCAATTGGAGCAATAATAATAAGACTTATCGAGGCTTCAAAAATAATGGATACAGTATTTGTTTTGACCTCAGGAGGACCAGGTACTGCAACTGAGACCTCAAGTTTTTATATTTATATTAAAGGATTAAGAGAATTTCAGATGGGTTATGCAGCAACCTTATCTTTCACTTATCTTGTAATAATGATTATCAGTTTAACGATAATAGCTAAAGTTTTAACCAAATTAATGATCAAAGAATAACTATGAGCAAACTTTACACTTTTCTTAAATATTTCTTTATTACATTTTGGACTGTATTTGTTGTTGCACCTTTTCTCTGGGCTGTATCAACATCTTTTAAAGACTTCCAATCTGTAAATAGTAAAGTAACTTATATACCTTGGTTAGATTTCGAACCAACACTGGAGGGTTGGAGAGTTTTAATTAAGTCTCCAGCTAAAGGTGGAGTAGATATTGTCGAGCCTTATTTTAACAGTATTTTTGTAACCTGTACTGCTAGTTTAATAAGTATTGTTCTTGGAACACTTGCTGCTTATGCACTATCAAGATTTACCTTTAAAGCCGGATTTGTTAGAAACAACGATATTACTTTTTTCTTCATTTCACAAAGAATCATGCCTCCAATTGTATTATCAATTCCTTTCTTTATTTTTCTAAGCACAATAGGATTGCTTGATAGTTTGTTAGGTCTAGTGGTCGTATATATCGTTTTATTAATGCCAATTGCTGTTTGGATTATGGTAGATTTTTTTAATAGAGTTCCAAAAGAATTAGATGAGACTGCATTAATTGATGGGTGTAATCCTTATCAAGCTTTCTATAAAGTTGTTTTACCAAATTCAATACCTGGATTAATTGTTGCGGGAATGTTTTGTATTATTTTTGGATGGATAGATTTCTTTTTTGCATTTATTTTGACATTTACTGAAGTACAATTGTTACCTGTAAAAGTTGTTGCACTTAATTCATCAATAACACCATGGTGGAGCCTTTCAGCATCAGCTTTAGTCTCAGTTGCACCATTAATAATCGTTGCATTTATAGTTGAGAGATATCTATCAAAAGGAAATTTATCAGGAGCATTAAAATAATGAATTTAATTGGAGAGAAAATTTCTTATAAACCTGATGAGCAATTTCATTTAAACGATGTCTCGTTTAATTTTAAAAAAGGTAATTTGTATACCATTTTAGGCAGAACATTATCTGGCAAAACGACTCTTTTAAAAACAATTGCAGGATTATTAAATCCAGATCAAGGCTCAATTTCTTTTGAGGAAAAAGACTTTATTAAAATACCAGTTTGGGAAAGAAATGTTGCCATGGTCTATCAACAATTTATTAATTACCCTCATTTAAATGTTTATGAAAATATAACTTTTCCATTAGAACAAAGAAAATTAAGTCCTGAGCAAATAAAAAAAGACGTAGATGAAGCTCTAAAAACTGTTGGATTAGTTGGATTTGAAAATAGAAAAATTCAGGAATTATCTGGCGGACAACAACAAAGGGTTGCACTTGCAAGATCACTTGCAAAAAAAGCAAAAATTTTGTTGCTAGACGAACCGTTAGTTAATTTAGATTACAAACTTAGAGAACAATTAAGAGAAGAATTTAAAAGAATTTTCTCAGAAGGACTGTCCCAAGATACAATTTTAATTTACTCAACAACAGATCCTCAAGAAGTAATGGAACTAAATGGAGAAGTAATTGTTTTAGATGAAGGGAGGGTATTACAAAAAGGGCCTGCCAAAGAGATTTTTGAAAATCCATCTAATTTAAAAGTTGCAGAAATATCAAATGATCCACCAATGAATGTTCTGAAGGGTTCAAAAAATTCAAAAAATCTG
>CACGWC010000012.1 GCA_902576785.1 uncultured Pelagibacteraceae bacterium
TCCTCCAATCTATTTTTACTTGAGGCCTTTTTGATGTCGCCTCTAATATACTGTTCACTATAGTATATTTATCATTAATTTTTTTTTGTGAAACTACGCTAATTCTTGGATTTGTATAATCAACCAATCTACTTGAGAAACTTTTTAAAAAATAACTTCTAAATAGTTTTTGATATTTGGCTTTTTGTTCTGCACTAATAGATTTTCTATATTTACCTAAAGTGTACATGCCTATTCCGTTTATATCCACACTACTTTCAGCAATCGCATTAAGCTTTATTATTTTAGATTCAACAGGATCATCACTTGACAATACTTTTGCTGCTTCATCAACTATTTCATTGATTAATGCGCTAGGATCTTTTGCAAAGGATACATTGAAGAAATTAGTAAAAAATAAAAATATAATTAAATATTTATGTAATCTCATCTGAAGATAAATTATTGAGTATCTAGTTCTTCCCAATCATCGTCGCTAAGAGTATCGGTAGTTTTGTCTATATTTCTAATTTTTCTGTATCTATCTTGCAAATATAAACTTCTAACTGATGCATAAAGATCAACAGAACTGTTTTCAAGACTATCAAATGACTCTAAATTTTTTGCTCTAAAATCAATTCCATTTAATAATCTAGATGCATAATAATCTGCTTCGGAAAAATATTGAGTATCATTAGCTACTGTAACATTGTACCATGCATCTCCACCTATAATATTAACTACTGATCCAATTGAGTCCCTTAAAGTAGTTGGACCCAAAACCGGCAAAACAAAATAACAACCGGGACCAGCTCCCCAAACTCCAAGTGTCTGCCCATAATCTTCTTTATCACGTTTTTTTAAACCATAATAAGAAGCTACATCAAATATTCCTGCAATTCCAAGAGTTGAATTAATAACAAATCTGGCAGAATTTATTCCTGCATCTTTAAATTGACCTTGTAGTACATTATTGGGAACAGTTACTACATTACCAATATTACTTAATGCATTGCTCGTTCCAGATCTAATAGGTTGAGGAAACATTCTGTACCCTTTTGCTAATGGTTTGAAAATTACTTTATCTAATGCTTGGTTGAATGCAAAAATTCCTCTATTAACTTTTTCAAAGCAATCGCCAACTTCTACATATCCATTTTTATTCTCATTTAATTTAAGTTTGCCATCATCCCCGGCATTTGCATAACTATTAATAAATGCAAAAATAGTAATTATTAAAATGGATAGTTGTCTGCTCATAGAATAGTTATAGTATAATTGAAGGTAATATAAAGATAAATTGTTTGAATTTATGCAGAAAAATGTTGAAAAAATGTCTATAAATTACTCTCCAAATTTTAATACAAAAAAAAGAAGTAGATCAATGATAAAGTACCTAATTTATCATTATACAGGAATGAAATCTGAAATCGCAGCTATAAAAAAATTAACAAGCCTCAACTCAAAAGTGAGCTGTCATTACTTAATTAAGTTTAATGGAGAAATTGTGAGAATTGTCCCGGATTTATATGTAGCATGGCATGCTGGAATTTCATCTTGGAAAAAAGATGTATTTCTCAACTCAAATTCAATAGGTATTGAAATCTCAAATCCTGGACATGAATATGGTTATAGCAATTTTAATCATAAACAGATTTTGTCAGTATTAAGTTTGTCCAAAAAATTAATAAAAAAATATAAAATTAAAAAAGAAAATATTTTAGGACATTCTGATATTGCTCCTTTAAGAAAAAAAGATCCGGGAGAAAAATTTCCGTGGCAATTACTTAATAAAAAAAAAATATCTTTATGGCATAATTTAAATGAAAAAAAATGTAAAAACTTAAGAAAAAAAAAAATAACAGATAATAAAGATTTTTATAAATTATTGTTTAAATTCGGTTATCAATCATCAAACAATAATAAAGAAAAAATTAAAATTTATAAAAGCTTTCAAAGAAGGTTCAGGCCACAATTAATTAGTAGTGTTGTTGATCAAGAGGCTTATGAAATTTTAAAATCCTTGATTTAATTGAGTTAAAAATAGTTGAAATTTATTGAAAAAAGAATACTTCTTTAAATGCCAGATAAATGACTTATCGCTTTAATTTATAAAGAGGAAAGTCCGGGCTCTACAAAGACACAGTGCCAGTTAACGGCTGGCAGGGGAAACCCTAGGGATAGTGCCACAGAAAATAAACCGCCTTATCAAGGCAAGGGTGAAAAGGTGTGGTAAGAGCACACCGGCTAAGTTGGTAACAACTAGCGCATGGAAAACCCCACTGGGAGCAAGACTGAGTAGAGATGACATTGTTAGAAATAACTAAAAGCAGTCTTTGGCTGGTCATCAGGGTTAGTTGCTTGAGCTTTAAAGTGATTTAAAGCCTAGATAAATGATAAGTTTAAAAGACAGAACCCGGCTTATAGTTTATCTGGCATTTCATTAAAATAAATCCAAATAATTATTAAATTTTTACACAAGTGTTACATAATATTTGCTATTGACGCTAACAAATAAAACCCATAATATCCCATAAAAACCCAAAATTTAGGATAATATGGTTTATGTTTTTATCTACCTACGAAAACAAATTGGACAAAAAGGGAAGGGTTTCAGTGCCTGCATCATATAGATCATATTTATCAAACATAGGCTACAATGGAATAATTTGTTATCCATCATTTAACAATCTATGTATTGAAGCATGGCCGCAAGATCGAATTGAAAAAATATCTAATGCAATAGATTCATTAAATCCGTTTGAAGAAAAGAAAGATTATTTTGCAACATCTATATTATCGGAAAGTACAAATTTACAATTTGATAGTGAAGGCAGAGTTCAAATAACGACAAAATTACTAAAACATGCAAGAATTAAAAACAGCATGTTATTTGTTGGTCAAGGTAAAACATTTCAAATTTGGGAACCAACACATTTTGAAAAATTTAGGGCAAACGCTAGGAAAAAATCAAATATTAATCGAGCAAGTCTTAAATGGGAAAAGCAATTTAATAACTAAAAAGGGGAAAAATATGACAATAAACTTTAAAACACCAGATATAAAAGAACTGAAACCTAGAATTCTAGTATTAGGAGTAGGAGGAGCGGGTGGAAATGCAATCAATGGAATGATTGATGCCGGCCTTCAGGGCGTTGAGTTTATTGCAGTCAATACAGATGCTCAAGATTTAAGATTAAGTAAGGCACAAACAAAAATACAAATGGGATTAAACTTAACTAAAGGACTAGGAGCAGGTGCAAAACTAGATATAGGTCAAGCTGCTGCAGACGAGTCTTTAAATGAAATTGTAAATATATTGCAGGGTGCAAATATGGTTTTCATTACAGCCGGAATGGGTGGAGGAACTGGAACTGGATCTGCTCATGTAATTGCTCGAGCTGCAAAAGAACTCAATATATTAACAGTCGGGGTTATAACTCTACCTTTCTTATATGAGGGCCCTTCAAGAATGAGAAAAGCGCAACAAGGCTTAGAAGAACTTCGAAAACATGTTGATACCATTATAGTTGTTCCAAATCAAAATTTATTCAAGATTGCAAGTGAACAAACAACTTTTGAAGAATCTTTTGCTTTATCAAATGATGTTTTGCTTCATGGTGTTCAAAGTATAACTGATTTAATGGTTAGACCGGGGCTTATTAACTTAGATTTTGCTGATGTTGAAACTGTTATGAGTTCAATGGGCAAAGCTATGATGGGTACAGGCCAAGCTGAAGGAGAAGGCAGAGCAGTCAAAGCTGCTGAGTCAGCAATTAATAATCCACTGATTGACGATTATTCTTTAAAAGGGGCAAAAGGACTTTTAGTTAATATCACTGGAGGTAAGGATTTGAAATTATTTGAAGTAGATGAAGCTGTGAATAAAGTAAGAGCTGAAGTCGATCCAGAGGCAGAATTAATTATAGGAGCTATAACTGATGATAGTTTGGATGGACTAATGAGAGTTTCAATAGTTGCTACAGCTTTAGATGGACAACAACCTGAACCAAAATCAGTTATTAACATGGTTCATAGGATACAAAATAGAAATCCAGGTTATTCAGAGTTTTCAAATTCTGGATCAACACAATCATTTCAATTTACAAACAATACCAATTCAATAATTACTAATGGAGCTAATGCTCTTAAAATAGAGGAAGAAGAGAAGAATGAAGAATTGAGTTCTAAAAGTATAGATACTAATTATGCAAATGAATCATCAAGCACTATAAATGTTAACGATTTAGAGAAAACTGAAGCACCTGTAGCTAGCTCTGTAAACTCTGAATTTGAAAGCAATGTAGATGAGCAAGTATCTGAAAATAATGGTTTGGAGAATTTTGAGTTGAGCGAAGATGATACTCCCGAATTATTTAATTCAGATGCTAACGAGGAGTTATCAACTTCACCACAAGAGATAATTTCTGAGGAAGAAGAAGATTTAGAAATTCCAGCATTTTTGAGAAGACAAAAGAATTAATGGTCTTCAAAAAAATAAATGAATGCCACCATAAATCTGGAAAAACATTTTCCAGTATTACTAAACGAATTAGTTAGTATTATTTCCCCTCTTTATGGTGGCACATTTATCGATTGCACATTTGGTGGAGGCGGTTATTCAAAAAAGATTTTAGAGAATAACTTAAATAATATTGTAGCACTAGATAGAGATAATTCTGTCAATAGTGTAGCTAATCAATTCCACACAAAGTATAAAAAAAGATTTAAATTTTATAACAAAAAATTTTCAGACATCGATCAAATAAAGGAAGATAATATTAAAGCAATTATTTTTGATCTGGGATATTCATTAAATCAGATTTCTGATCTAAATAGAGGCATATCTTTTAATAGTAAAGGTAAACTAGACATGAGAATGGGATTAAATGATTTTTCTTGTGATGATGTAATTTCAAAAATGAGCCAACAAAGTCTATATAAAATTTTCAAGTACTTCGGTGATGAAAAATATGCAAAACCAATTTCAAAAAAAATAATACAATTAAGAAAAAATAAAAAAATTAAAACTGAAAATTTAGTAGAAATCATTGAAGGTGTAAAAAAAAAGAAAAGTGGAAAAAATAAATCTACTAAAGTTTTTCAAGCTCTTAGAATTTTTGTAAATAAAGAGATAACTGAGCTGATATGTGGTTTAATAAAAGCTTATAATATTTTGCCAGTTGGTGGAGCAATAGCAGTTGTTACTTTTCATTCTATCGAGGATAAAATAGTAAAGTTTTTTTTTAAAGAATACTCAGAAGTAAAAAATTCTTCTAGATATTTACCAAAAAGTATTTCAACTAAAAGGTATTTTAATTTAACCAGAAAAAAACCAATAGTTCCATCATCTGGTGAGATTAATATTAATCCTCCCTCAAGGTCAGCAAAACTTAGATTTGCATACAAATTAGAGAATGGATGTAACTTTAAAAAATTTATTAGTAATTTTAAATACTTAAAAGATATAGAAAATTTGAACTTTGATGCATAAAAAATTTCTTTTATTTATCCCGATTATTATTCTTATAATTTCAACTGCTATTACAAAAAATTCTACAAAAAAACTTGATAAACAAATTTTTGAAACTCAAGAGGATATCAGGGCTCTCAATGATATTTATGAGTTAGTTTTATTTGATTACAACTATCTTACATCACCAAATAAATTAATGGAATATTCCAAAATATATTTTGATAAAGAATTAAAAAAAAAAAAAATTACAGATTTAAAAATTTTTAAATTTAATAATGAATAATATTGACGAAAATTTTAAATTTGAAGAAAATAGATCAAATTTAAAAATATCTTTTGAACGTATATCATTTATTTTCTTCATCTTTTTTATAATTACAATAATTTTTACGTCTAAAACTATCTATCTAGGATTTAAAAAAACAAACCAAACTCAAACTTTAAAAGAAAAAGAAAAATATAGAGCATCTATCATGGATAGAAATGGAAATATTATTGCTAAAACAGTGCGTGTGACCAATTTAGGCATAAATCCAAATCAACTAATTAACAAAGAAAAATTATTAATTTCTTTAAAATTAATATTTCCAGAAAAAAATTTTGAAAAGGAAATGAATGGAAAAAAGTTTTTTTATGTCAAAAAGAAAATATCTCCCTCAAAACTAGAAAAAATAAAATTACTGGGAGAAAAATCGTTTAAAGAGGAAGAAAACATTGCTCGTGTTTATCCTAACGGTAATCTTTTCAGTCATATATTGGGACAGATTGATACAGATAATAATGGTGTGTCTGGTATAGAAAAATCTTTTGATTATGAATTAACAACTTCAAACAAGCCATTAAAACTTTCTTTAGATACTGAAATACAATATTTGATAAGAGAGGAATTGGTAAAATTTCAAGAAATTTTTAATAGTTATGGAAGTACAGCTATTTTAATGAATGTTAACAGTGGTGAGATTCTTTCAATGGTTTCTTTACCAGATTTTGATTTAAATAAAAGAGAAGACATTTCTGATAAAAAATTTATAAACAGATCCACAAAAGGTGTCTATGAACTTGGATCAGTTTTTAAAACATTTACATTGGCTGCTGGACTTCAACAAAATGTTATACAAGAAGATACCCTTTTTAAAAATTTACCAAAAAAAATAAAATGTGCTGGAAGGTCAATCTCTGAATATGATATGGATATTCCGTCTAGTCTTACCGCTGAAGAAATATTAATTAGATCTGGAAATATTGGTTCAATCAAAATTGCTCAGAAAGTCGGTTTAGAAAATTTTAAAGATTTTCTAGAAAATTTAGATTTATTAAATAAAATACAATTTGATATAGAGGAAGTTGGAAATCCAATTCCGTTTAAATGGGGAAAATGTAAATTAGCTACATCAGCATATGGTCATGGCATAACAACCACACCACTTCAACTTGCAAAAGCTTATGCAATTATTGCAAATGGTGGATATAAAGTAAAACCAACTTTAATTAAAAAAGAGAAAAATTTAAAAAGAGGTGAACAAATAATAACACAAGAAAATTCGAAAATAATTAATGAAATATTAAGAAAAATTGTAACATCTGAACAGGGCACTGCTAATTTAGCAAATATTGATGGTTATGAAATTGCAGGAAAAACAGGAACAGCTCAAAAATCTATAAAGGGTAAATATTCTAAAAAAAAAATAAATACTTTTGCTGCAATTTTTCCAATATCTTCTTCAAAATATGTTTTAATTGTATTGTTAGATGAACCAAAATTGAGTGAAACTTATATTTATGAATATAATGATGGTAAAAAGAGGAAGATAATAGGTACACCTTTTAATACTGCTGGCTGGACTTCTGTTGAGGTTGCCAAAAATATAATTGAAAAAATCGGGCCTATTTTAGCCATAAAATATTAAGAAATTTCATAATGATATTAAAAAGCTTTTTTAAAAATCTTAAAAAAGATTTTAATAATAAAAGTTTTAATGGATTTGAATTTAATTCAAAAAAAATAAAAAAAAATTATATATTTTTTGCAATACAGGGTAGTAAATTTAATGGAAATAATTTCATAGATGATGCCATTAAAAGAGGTGCCCGAATAATTGTATCAAATAAATTTAAAACTGGAATCAATAAAGGTGTATTATTTATAAAAGTAAGCGATCCTAGATTAGCCTTATCAAGTTTTGCAAATAAATATTACAATAAAAAACCAAATAATATAATTGCTGTAACTGGTACAAACGGTAAATCATCTATAGTCAATTTTTATTACCAGATATTAAAACTTAATAAAAAAAGTGTAGCCTCAATTGGAACTTTAGGCGTCAAATCAAATGGTGTTAATTCAAAACTTAATAATACAACTGTTGATGCTATTTCAATTAATAAAATACTTGCAAATTTAAAGAAAAAAAAAATTGAAAATGTAATTTTAGAAGCATCAAGTCATGGCCTTCATCAAAAAAGATTACATGGTATTAAATTTAGCACATCAATATTCACTAATTTAAGCAGAGATCATTTAGATTATCACAAAAATTATAAAAATTATTTTAATTCAAAATTAGTGTTATTCAATGAGTTGACTAAGAAAAATGGAAATTTGATATTTGATAATGATTTAAAATATTCACTGACCTTTAAAAAAATAGCCAAAAGAAAAAAATTAAATTTATTAAACATTGGTACATCAGATAGTCATTTAAAAATTAATTCAATTAAAATTTTAAATAATTACCAACATATAAAATTTACTTTTCAAAATAAGGAATACCAATTTAAAACAAGGCTAATTGGAAAAATACAAATTAAGAATTTGATGATGGCTATTGCAGCAGCAATTAAAAGTAATCTAAAAATTGATGATATTGTTAAAATACTTAAGTATATTAAACCCGCAAAAGGAAGGCTCGAGATAATCGGAACAACCAAAGATAATTCAATTTTTATTTTAGACTATGCCCATACTCCAGAGGCTCTTAAGACAAGTATAGAAAATATCAAAGAGCAATTTGGTTTAAGAAAAATTAATATTGTATTTGGATGTGGCGGTGACAGAGATAAAGAAAAAAGACCAATAATGGGCAAAATTGCTAACAAACTATGTAATTATATTTATCTTACTGACGATAATCCCAGAAGTGAAAATCCAGAAAAAATTAGAGCAAGTATTAAGAAATCAATTTTACCATCTAAAATGATTGAAATACCATCAAGAAAATTAGCTATAAAAAAAGCAATTTTAAATAGTAAGTCTGATGAGGTTTTAATAATTGCAGGAAAAGGACATGAAAACACTCAAGAATATATTAAGAAAAATAAATTTTCTGACAAAGACAATATAAAAAAATCAATAATTTTAAAAAATAGAATTTTATCAAATGATTGGAAATTAAATATACTTAAAGAAATTATAAATAACAAAAAATTAGATAGATTAAAAAATTTAAAAATTAGCACTAATTCGAAAGAACAAAATAAAGGTAAAATTTTCTTTGGAATTAAGGGGAAATCTTTTAATGGAAATGATTTTGCAGACGAAGCTTTAAAAAATGGAGCAAAACTAGCAATACTTCAAAATAACAAAAATGATACTAAAAAAAAGATTAATGTTAAAAGTACTCTAGAATTATTAATTAAATTTTCACAAAAGATAAGAATTTCTTCTAATGCATCACAAGTTGCAATTACAGGATCTTCAGGCAAAACTTCGCTGAAAGAATTGTTAGGACAATGTCTTCAAAAAAATTATTCCACAACATTTTCAAAAAATTCATTCAATAATAAATTCGGTTTACCGATTTCATTAATAAATTTAAATAAGAATACGACTTATGGAATATTTGAAATTGGAATGGATAAAAAGGGAGAAATAGACTATTTATCAAAAATAATTAAACCAGACGTTGGAGTTATTACAAATATTAGTTATGCGCACGCCAAAAATTTTAAATCTTTATTGGATATAGCTAAAGCCAAATCAGAGATTATTTTCAACATAAGAAAAAATGGTACAATTGTATTGAATAAAGATGATAAATTTTTTGATTTTTTTTCAAATTTAGCAAATAAAAATAATTTAAATATCATTTCTTTCGGTAAACATAAAAATTCTAATATTAGATTATATAAATTAAGAAAATCTAAGAATTCTTCTATTATTTATATCAATACTTCCTCTAAAATTTATAATTTTAAAATTAATACCAATTTATTACCTTATTTAGATAATATTTTGGCTTCCTTAGCAGTTTGTAAAAGTTTAAATATCATTGATAAAATAAAAAGTAACTTTTTTTCTAATTATAAAATACCAAGTGGTAGAGGAAATATAAAAAAATTCACTGTAGGCTCTAAAAAAGTTCACATAATAGATGAAAGTTATAATTCAAATCCATTATCTTTGAATTTTTCAATTAAGAAATTTGATAATTTAAAAGTAAATCCAAATAAAAAATTTATGCTATTAGGTGACATGTTAGAATTAGGAAAATTTTCAAAAAAACTTCATATTGAAGCTGCAAAAGATATCAATAAGGCAAAGTTCAAAATGTTGTTTGTTTATGGGAATTATATCACAGAAACATTTAACAAAATTAGAACACAAAAAAGAGGAAGAATACTTAAATCAACTAGTGAAATTCTTAATATAATAAAAAATGAATTAAATAATGGTGATTTTTTAATGATAAAGGGCTCAAATTCTACAGGACTTAATCAAATAACCAAACAAATTGGATCAAAATCTTAATGTTGTTTGAACTTTTTTCAATTCTAGTAGATCAATTTAGTTTTTTGAATGTTTTTAAATATTTAACAGTAAGAACCGGTCTTTCTATGTTTACAGCTATGGTTGTTGTTTTTTTAGTTGGAAACCCATTAATTAATTTTTTTTCTTCAAAACAGATTCATAATCCAATCAGAGAAGATGGACCTAGCGATCATATAATAAGAAAAATTGGAACACCTACAATGGGAGGACTAATAATATTACTAGGTGTTTTTTCAGGAGTATTGCTATGGGGTGACTTATCAAATCCATACAATTGGTTTTTAATATTTATTGCAGCTTCTTTTGGATTATTGGGAGCTTATGATGATTATAAAAAAATAAAGTTAAAAAGTTCGAATGGTATTTCTTCTAAACTAAAGTTCTCTCTACAAATTATTTTAGCTTTGATTGGTATATTTATACTTTATATCACAAGTAATTCTGATCAAATAAACAATCTATATTTTCCTTTTTTCAAAAATTTAGTAATCAATCTTGGTTGGTTTTTTATACCTTTTTATATGTTCATATTAGTTGGAGCTTCAAATGCAGTTAATTTAACAGACGGTTTAGACGGATTAGCAACAGTTCCCGTCATGTTAGTTGCTGCTTGTTTTGCATTTATTAGTTACGTCTCTGGTAACATAATTTTTTCTGATTATCTTCAGATCGCATATATAGAGGGTGTAGGAGAAGCTTCGATTTTTTGTGGATCAATAATCGGGGCTTGTTTAGGTTTTTTATGGTTTAATGCACCACCAGCAAAAATTTTTATGGGAGACACTGGATCTTTATCATTAGGTGGTTCACTGGGAGCGGTTGGTATAATAACTAAGCACGAAATTGTGTTAGCAATAACAGGCGGATTATTTGTTTTAGAAGCTGTTTCTGTAATAGTTCAGGTTATTTCCTATAAATTAACAGGTAAAAGAATATTTAAAATGGCTCCAATACACCATCATTTTGAAAAAAAAGGATGGCCGGAGTCAACGGTTGTAATTAGATTTTGGATAATTTCTATTATTCTAGCAATGATTGGATTAGCAACTTTGAAACTTAGATAATGAAATTAAAAAATGAAACTTTAAGTAAAAATTTTTTAATTTATGGTTTTGGAAAATCTGGAATTTCATCCTTAAAATATTTAAAAAAGAAAAACAGATGTTTTATTTTCGATGATGATAAGAAAAAAATTAAAAATAATTATAAAAAATTTCTTATTTCTAAATCAAAATTATTAAATAATAATTTTGATTATATAGTTATAAGTCCTGGTATTAATATAAATAGATGCCAATTATCAAATTATTTAAAAAAGAACCAAAAAAAAGTTATTACTGATTTTGATATTTTTTATAAATTTAACCCTGAAGTTTTAACAATTACGATTACTGGTACGAACGGCAAGTCAACTACAAGTAAGTTGCTTTATGATATTTTAAAGAAACACAATTATGATACTAGGCTAACTGGAAATATTGGAAATCCTATTTTAGAGGAAAAAAGAGTTACCAAAAATACTATCTTTGTTATTGAGGCCTCTTCTTATCAGCTAGCTTATAGTAAATATTTCAAATCAAAATATTCTATAATCATTAATATTTCCCCAGATCATTTAGAAAGGCATAATACAATGAAAAATTATGTATTATCAAAATTAAAATGTGTAATAAGACAAAACGAAAATGATGTAGCGATAATAACAAACACTAATTTGTTGAAAGACTTATTAAGAACTAAAAATATAAAATCCAAAATAATATATGTAAGTAAAAATAAGTATTCATATTTAAAAAATAAATTAAGTAATGATAATTTTAAAAATTCAACAAATTTTCAAAATTTAAATTTTTTATTTGAGCTATCGAAACATATGAAACTTAATTTAAAAACTGTGATAAAAACTATTAATAAATTTAAACCCTTGAAATTTAGACAAGAAGTGATCCATCAATCAAAATATTTAAAAATAATAAACGACTCTAAGTCAACAACATTATCTTCTACTCTTCCATTTTTAGAATCTAATGAAAAAATTTTATGGATCTTGGGAGGATTATTTAAAAAGGGTGACAAATTTAATTTAAATAAAAAGTATTTTAAAAATTTAGAAGCATATATTTACGGGAAAGATAGACAAGTTTTCCTCAAACTATTTAAAAATAAATTTAAAGTTAACCTATCAAAAGATCTGAGAAATAGTCTTAAATTAATTCCAAACCTTAAGGATATAAGAACAAAAGTTACAGTTTTATTTAGCCCATCGGCTGCATCATTTGATCAATACAAAAATTTTGAAGAAAGAGGTAGACAATTTAATATGTTAATTAAAAAATATTTACCAATTGAATGAATAAATATTTTGATACATTTTATGATTGGTGGAAAAATATCGATAAAACAATTTTTTTGATAATAAGTCTATTATTTTCATTAGGATTGTTCTTTTCTTTAGTTTCAACTTCAATAATCGCATCAGATAAATTAAACACAAATTCTTATTATTTTTTTTTAAAACATTTAATTTTTGTTTTAATAGGAATATTTTTAATTTTATTTTTATCTCTACTAGATCAAAAAATTTTAATTAGGTTATCAGTCGCATTATTTGTCATCACATTTATAAGTTTATTCTTGGTTCCTTTAATAGGAGTAGAGGTCAAAGGGTCAAAGAGATGGTTAGATATTGGCTCATTACCCAGGTTTCAGCCTATTGAAACTTTAAAACCTTTTTTTGTTATTGTTGTTTCACTAATAATTTCATTAGAAAAAAAAAACCTTTATATAAAATATCTCTTGAGTTCAGTAATTTTAGTGCCAATTATAATTTTACTCTTATCTCAACCAGACTTAGGACAAACATTATTAATAATATCTGTTTGGCTTGCTATAATTTTTGTTTCAGGAATAAATTTATTACTTTTCGCAATTTCATTATTAGCTGTGGGTTCATTAACTCTATTTTTAGTCTTTATGGTGCCAAAGTTTGAATACATAAGAATAAGATTAATGTCATTTTTAGATAATTCTAGTGGTAATAATTACCAGGCTGACAAAGCAAGTGATGCAATATCTAGTGGAAGTTTTTTTGGAAAAGGAATAGGTGAAGGAACTTTAAATTCAAGAATACCAGAAGCACATACAGATTATATAATTTCTGTAATTGCGGAAGAATTTGGAGTAATTATCTTAATAGGTATAATATTACTTTATTTAATATTATCTTATAGAGTTTTAAAAAAAATAAATTTTACAAAAAATAATAATTTTAAACTTATATTAGTTGGAAGTATTTCAATAATACTATTGCAAACTTTTATTCATATTGGTGTAAATATAAGAATGCTTCCTACTACAGGCATGACTATGCCATTTATTAGTTATGGCGGTTCTTCAATAGTTGGAACATCAATTTTAACTGGAATAATATTAAATTTGACGAAAAGAAAATTAAATTAGTATGAAAAATATACTTATAGTAACAGGTGGTTCTGGTGGCCACGTAGTACCATCTACCTCTTTGTTTGAACACTTGAAAAACAAATTTTCTGTAAAAATGGTATCTGATTTGAGAGGAAGTAAATATATAAATACTGAAAAATTTAAATATGAATTAATAGATGTACCTAATTTATTTTTAAAACCTTATTTACTTCCAATAAATATTTTTAAATATTTTCTAAACATTTTTCAATCTATTAGATTTTTAAAAAATAATAAGACAAATATTGTAATTAGTACTGGTGGGTACATGACATTTCCATTTTGCATAGCAGCATTTATATTAAAAAAAAAAGTTTTCTTGTTTGAGCCTAATAGTGTTTTAGGTAGATCTAACCGCTTTGCTTTGAAATTTTCAACAAAAATAATTTGTTACGATGAAAATTTAAGAAACTTCCCAATAAAATACAATTCTAAAAAAGTTATAGTCAAACCTATTTTAAAAAAAGAAATATATAACTTAGAAAAAAATATAATTAATTTAAAAAAACAAATAAAAAAAATTCTTATTATTGGTGGCAGTCAGGGTGCTTCGTTTTTTGACGAAAATATTACTGAATTAATTATCGAAATTTCAAAAAAACGAAATATCGAAGTTATACAACAAATATCAAATATTAATAATTTATCCTCAATAAAAAATAATTATGAAAAATCAAATATAAACTACAAATTTATTGAATTTACCGATAATAGTCATGAACTCTACAATGGTATAGATCTAGCAATTACCAGAGGAGGCGCAAGCACATTAAGTGAACTTTCATTCTTAAACATACCATTTATTTCAATACCTCTCCCATCTGCAAGAGATAATCATCAATTCCATAATTCAGAATTTTACTATAAAAAAAATTGTTGTTGGTTAATAAAACAAAAGGAATTCGAACTTAAAAAATTTTCAAAAATGATATTTGAAATATTTAATGATTATAAAAATTACAACGAAAAATTTAAAAATCTTGAGGAAATTACTAAAAAAAATACTTGGAATAATATAAACAATAAGATTATAGAAATTATAGATGAAAATTAATATTGGAAAAACTGAACTAATTCATTTTGTTGGAATTGGTGGTATTGGCATGAGTGGCTTAGCATTAATAATGGATAGTTTAGGCTTTAAAATACAAGGAAGTGATAAATCAGATAATAAAAATCTTAATTTACTAAGAAAAAGAAAAATTCAAATTTATTTAAATCATAATAAGCAAAATATAAAAAATTGTACTGTATTAGTAGTTTCATCAGCAATAAAAAAATCAAATCCAGAATATAGGCATGCTAAAAAATTAAACCTACCAATATATAAAAGAGGAGAATTGTTAGGTCATATAGTTTCTCTAATGAAAAATATTGTTGTGACAGGATCACACGGCAAAACAACAACAACATCAATTTTGTCAAACATTATGAACTACGCAAAATTAGATCCGACTATAATTAACGGAGGTGTTTTGAATTCAATAGGAAGTTCGGCAAAATTAGGAAAAAGTGACTGGAGTTTGGTTGAATCAGATGAGTCGGATGGAAGTTTTCTTCAAATACCTTTTAATTACTCAATAATAACCAACATTGACAATGAACACTTGGATTATTACAGAACTATGAAAAATTTAAAAAATAAATTCATAGAATTTATTGATAAAACACCTTCTTTCGGAAAGGCTTTTCTGTGTTTAGATGATAAAAATGTAAAAAATATTTTACCAAAAATTAAAAATAACAATTACTACACATTTGGTTTGAATAAGAAATCAAATTTTCATATTTTCAATATAATTCAGAATAAAGATTATTCAAAATTTAATATTAAAATAAAAATACCAGGCAAAACAAAAATTATAAAAAATATTTCAATACCTTTGTTAGGTTTACATAATATAAAAAATGCAACATCTGCATTGGCAGTAGCTTTTTCAATTGGTGTATCAGATAAAATAATTAAATTAGGTCTCAAAAACTTTAATGGAGTTCAGAGAAGATTTAATTTCTTATTTGAAATTAATAAAGTGCCATTTTTCGACGACTACGCTCATCATCCAACTGAAATTTCATCAGTGTTAGATGGTGTCAGCAAAGTATACAATAAAGAAGAAATAGTTTGTATTTTTCAACCGCATAGAATTTCAAGAGTAAAAAATTTAAAAATTGAATTTTCTAAATGCTTTAAAAATGCAAACACAGTTTTACTTTGTCCAATTTATAAAGCTAGTGAAACTATAAAATTAGGATTTTCATACGCTTCATTTGCAAAATTAATTGCAAAAAATTCTAAAGTTAATCTGATAATGCTTAAAAATGAAATAGATTTAAAAAAAATTACTAAAAACATTGCATTCGGAAATAAAATTTTTATTGCTATGGGTGCTGGATCTATAACAAATTGGGTAAGAAATCTTAATTGATATGGAATTAAAAGATATTGAAGATTTTAAAAATAAATATAATGCAGATCTGTTTTTTAATACTGATATCAAAAAACTTAATTGGTTTAATATAGGGGGTAAATCAAAAATCTTTTTTAAACCAAAAAATCTTATAGAATTAAAGGAATTCCTAAAACTGTATAATAATAGAGGAAAAATGTTTATATTAGGAATGGGTTCAAATGTGTTATTTAAAGATAAAACTTATGAAGGAGTAATAATCAAACTTAGCAACAATTTTAGTACATTATCAAAATTAAAACCAGACACAATAATAGCAGGCTCAGCTTGCTCGCAAAAAAAACTTTCAGAATTTGCACTAGAGAATGGAATAAGTGGTTTTGAATTTATGTACTGCATTCCTGGTTCGGTTGGAGGAGGTCTTCAAATGAATTCTGGATGTTTTGGGACAGAATTTAAAGACAAATTAATCTCTCTGCAATGTATTGATACAAAGGGAAATATAAAAGTTATTCCATCTAACAAGATTAAATTTCAATATAGAAAAATAGAATTAAACGAAAATTTAATTTTTTTAAGTGCTACTTTTAAAGGTGATTTATTAAATAAAAGTGAAATTAAAAATTTGATGGAAGAATTGGCCATAAAAAAAAATAATTCTCAACCCTCAAAAATTAAGACTGGGGGTAGTACTTTTAAAAACCCGATCGATCAAACAACAAAAAAAGCTTGGGAACTAATAAAAGAATCAGTTCCAGAAAATATAAGTTTTGGAGATGCTAGTATATCAAAAAAACACTCAAATTTTTTTATTAATAAAAAAAACGCGTCATTTGAAGAAATGAATTCTTTAATAAATTTTGTAAAAAAAAATGTTAAAGATAAAACTGGGATTAATATTAATTTAGAAATAAAAATTATAGAATAATGAAAAAAATTCTAATTTTGGCGGGTGGATATTCAAAAGAAAAAGAAGTTAGTATACAAACTGCAAAAAGCGTTTACTCAGAATTAAATAAAGATAAAAAATATAAAATTAAGGTAGTAAATCCTGATGGTAAATTTATTCAAGTATTAAGAAACTTTAATCCAAATATAGTATTAAATTTATTGCATGGAAGATATGGAGAAGATGGCTATATTCAAGCAATTTTAGAATCTGAAAAAGTAAAATATACTCATTCAGGCGTATTATCGTCTTCTTTAGCAATAGATAAGGAACTGTCAAAAAAAATATTTATTAAAAACAACATTTTGACGCCTAAGTATCTTAAATTCTCTTACAGAAATAATATAAACAAATTGAAATTAATAAATAATTTACAAAAAAAGATTGGATTTCCTCTAGTTGTAAAACCTCTTAACGAAGGCTCTAGTGTAAATGTTTTTATATGTAACAAAAATAATATTTTAAAAACTCTTACAAAACTAAATGAATATGGAGAGGTTTTATTGGAAAAATATATACCTGGGAGAGAAATACAAGTTGCAATTTTAGAAAATAAAGTGCTCGGAGCAATTGAGCTTAGACCAAGTAGAAAATTTTATGATTATCAAGCCAAATATAACCCAAAAGCAAGAACGGAACATATAATTCCTGTGGAAATTTCAAAAAGAAAATATCAGGAATTAACAAAAATTGCTCTAAAAGCGCATAAAATTTTAAATTGTAGAGGGGTTACACGATCAGATTTTAGGTATTATAAAAACTCCTTTTATTTACTAGAAACTAACACACAACCAGGAATGACCTCACTATCACTAGTGCCTGAAATAGCAAATTTTAATAACATTACTTTCAAAAATTTGATAATAAAAATTTTGGAAGATGCTTCAATCAATAAATAAAAAAAAAATATATTTTTATTTGGTTTCATTTTTATTTATATCAACAATTTTCAATAATAATTTAATAAGTAATTTGAAAAATGTTTTTAAGATTAGAGAAGTTAAAGTTAAAAATGTTCAAAAAGAAATTAATGACAATATATTATCAAATACTAGTTTTTTAATAGGTGAAAATATTTTTTTTGTAAACAAAAATTTTCTTTTAGAAAAATTTGATAAACTCAATTTTATTGAAAGCATAAGTATCAAAAAAAAATATCCTTCAATTATTAATATTCAAACTAAACAAACTAATTTAATTGCAATCACCTACCTTGACCAAAAAAAATATTTTGTAGGTCAAAATGGAAAATTTATAATAGCAAAGCAAATTTCAAATAAAAAAAAATTACCAACTATTTTTGGAAAATTTAAACCAGATGATTACATTTTTCTTCAAAGAGAACTTTTAAATCAAAAAATTGATTTAGATGAAATAACTAGATACTATTTTCATAAAAATAAAAGATGGGACTTATATTTTGCAAATAATATTATAATTCAATTACCTAATAAAAATATTTCTGAAGCAATAAATCTTTTCAAAAAATTTGGATCAAAAAATAATATAAATTCAAATACAATTATTGATTTAAGAATTAAAAATAGATTAATTTTAAGAAATGGGTAAAAACAATTATTTAAATGTCATCGATTTTGGATCTTCTAAAATTCGATTTGCATCTTTTGACAATAACTTTGACGAAAAATTTTCAGAATCAATAAAAGTATATATAAACGAGAACTTACAAAGTCATTTTGAGGCAATTAATAAAATTGTAAAAAAAGCTGAAAAAAAATTTTCTGATCATATCGAAGATATTGTTTTAATTCTAGATTCTGCTCAATTATTTACAATAGATATATCATTAACAAAAAATTTAGACAGAAGTTCAAAAATAAATAAATTATATGAGCCATTAATATTAGAATTAAATCAAATAATTAAATCACATTATGATAAATATTATTTATCTCATATAATAATGGATAAATGTATAATAGATGACGAAAAAATTTTTGAAGAATTTCCTAAAGATAAAACAGTAGATAATAATTTAAAAATCGACTTTAAATTAATATGTTTTCCAAAATTATTTATTAAGAAAATAAGAGATGAATTCATTAAGTTTAATTTAAATATAATAAATATATTTTGTTCTTCCTACATAAAGTCCCAATCATATGTAAAAAAATTTAGTGAAAACAAAACCTCCTTTTTAGATGTTGGGTTAAGAAGATCTTCAATTTTTTTTTTCGAAAATGAAAAACTTAAATTAATCGAAACAATCCCAATAGGAGGACATCATATCACAACAGATATCTCAAAAGTTTTTAAAATTTCAGAACTGGATGCAGAAAAATTAAAAAAATCTTTTAATAAAGCCGAGACAGAGTTTTCATACAAAAATAAAACCTCGGAAGATACGATGGTTATTCATGAAATTATCAATAAAAATATTTCAGCAGATTTACTAAAAAAAGTGATTTTGTATAGAGTTCAGGAAATCATGGATTTAATCTTTAAAAAATCAAATATTAATAACAGTAAAAATGTCTTAGAAGGTTCAAATCTATTCTTAATTGGCGAAGGATCAAAACTGTTTGACAATAATTCTTTTTATTTGGATGATAGATTTGGTTTTAAGTCAATTAATTATTATAGCGAGTCAGATGTTCAAATCTGTAAATGTGGCCTGGAAAACCATAGAATAAATTATGAAATACCAAAAATAATTAATAAAAAACTTGGAATTTTTGAAAAATTTTTCAACTTTTTCGATAAATGATTGTATTTTCTTGTAATATTTGTTGAGTGTATAAAATTAAATACATTTTGTATAGATTTATTGTGTCTATACTTACTCAAAAAACTATATCAAAAAAAATTGAACTTGAAGGTGTTGGTATACATACTGGTAAGAAAGTAAAACTAAAACTGATACCGGCGTTACCTAACACAGGAATAATTTTCAAAAGGACTGATTTAAATTTCAATAATATAGTGTTTCCAAATTATTCAAATGTTACTGATACAACATTATGTACAACAATCTCTAATGAGTATGGAGTTAAAGTTTCAACAATTGAGCATTTAATGGGCGCTTTGTATGGCATCGGTGTTGACAATTTGAATATAGAATTAGATTCACAGGAAGTTCCTATAATGGACGGTTCCGCAAAAGAGTTTGTTAATTCTATAAATAGAGTAGGTCTAAAATCAAGCGATCAAGCAATTAAAATTATAAAAGTAAATAAAAAAATTAGTATAAATGATTTTGAAAAAAATATTTCATTAGAACAATCAAATGTAACTGGAGATATAGAATTTGAAATTAAATATAATAATAAATTTATAAATACACAAAGAAATAAAGTTAATGTTTATGAGGATAGTTTAAATGATATATTTAATTCAAGGACTTTTTGTCTTTATGAAGATATTGAAAAGTTGAAAAAACTTAACCTTGGATTAGGTGGAAGTTTGGAGAATGCAGTAGTAGTTAAAAAAGATAAAGTTCTTAATGAAGGTGGACTAAGAAATAATTTAGAGTTTGTAAATCATAAAATTCTTGATTGTATGGGTGATCTATATTTGTCAGGATATAAAATAATTGGATCATTAAAATGTTCTCAAGGAGGACATAGTCTAACAAATAAACTATTAAAAAAACTTTTTAGTGATAAGACAAATTATTCTTTAATAGAGATTAAAGGAAAACAATTACCTCATACGTTTACTAATTATCAAAATTTAAAATCAATAGCTTAAAAGTTAGATTTTATAAATTTATCTGATAAAATATTTTCATGCCTGTAAAACGAAATATTTTTATTCTTATTTTTTTTCTTGTATTTTTTGGATGCTCTAAAAAAGAAACTAGCGTGACCACTCTAAAAGAAAAAAATCTAGAGTCACAAATGATAGAGGTTTATTACGATGCAATGAGAGAATTTGAGAGGGGAGATGTAATTTATGCTGGTAGGAAATTTAGTGAAGTTGAATTGTTGTACCCTCAATCTATTTGGGCACCAAAAGCAGTATTAATGTCGGCTTACGGTTATTTTTCTCAAGGTTATTATAATGATGCAATCAATGATATTGAACGTTTCTTAATTAAATATAAAAATCATCCTCAGACTGACTATGCTTATTATTTGTTAGCTTTATGTCATTATGATCAAATAGTTGATGAAAAAAAGGATTTGAAACAAATTTTAAGATCAAGGGACTATTTTGAAAGAATTGTTAGAGACTATCCTGATACAGAGTATGCCTATGACTCAAGATTCAAATTAGATCTAATTCGTGAAATTTTGGCTTCCAAGGAAATGTATTTGGCGAGATATTATGTTGAACGTGAAAAATGGATACCTGCTATTAATAGATTTAAAATAATAATCAAAGATTATGATAATACTATTTATGTTGAAGAAGCTTTGCATAGATTGGTAGAACTTCATTATAGGGTTGGGTTAATTGATGAAGCAGAAAAATACGCAGTCTTACTTGGATATAACTATAATTCAAGCGAATGGTATAAGGCTAGCTTTAAATTATTAAATAAAAAATATGATCTAAGTCAGAGAATAAACAAAAAGTCAGAGGATAATATACTAAAAAAATTTAAAAACCTTTTTAAATAAAAAACTTAATGAATAAGAATGAATTAAAAAAAAAATATAAAATTAAAATAAAAGAATACTTAAAATATAACAAATTCTACTTTGATAAAAGCAAACCTTTAATTACTGATGCAGAATATGATGAGTTAAAAAAAGAAATATTACTATTGGAAAAACAATATGATTTTTTAACTGACAAAGGTTCGCCTTCAAAAAATGTAGGTTTTACGCCATCCAAATCATTTGAAAAGTATGAGCACAAAATTCCAATGTTATCACTTTCAAATGCTTTTTATGAAGAAGACTTAAAAAATTTCGAAAAAAAAATTTTTAATTATTTGAACAGAAATATTAATTTTGAATATAGTGTAGAACCTAAAATTGATGGTATATCTGCCTCATTAACATATAAAAATAAAAAATTTATCAACGGTGTATCGAGAGGCGATGGAAAAATTGGAGAAGTAATTACAGAAAATCTTAAAACAATCAAAGATATACCGAAAGAAGTAAAATCATATGATTTTCCAGATGAAATAGAAATTAGAGGAGAGGTATTTATAAAGAAAAAAGATTTTTTAAAAATAAAAGATAAGTTTGCAAATCCTAGAAATGCTGCCTCTGGATCTTTAAGACAAAAAAATCCTGAAGAGACAAAAAAAATAGCTCTTAATTTTATTGCTTATACTTTTGGTTATATTTCTAATGACAATTTTAGATACCAGTCTGAATTTTTGAAGGCATTAGATAAATGGGGATTTAAAACTAATAAAGATAACAAAATATTAAATTCAATTAGTCAATTATCAAAATATCACAGTAGATTCGAGGAAATTAGATTTGACTTAGACTATGACATAGACGGGTTGGTTTATAAAGTAAATGACTTAAACTTACAAAAAAGATTAGGATTTACATCAAATGCACCTCGTTGGGCAATTGCACATAAATTTTCAGCTGATAGTGCTAGCACTCAAATTATTAAGATCGAAATTCAGGTTGGTAGAACAGGCGCCCTAACTCCCGTTGCAAAAGTTAAACCAGTTAATATTGGTGGAGTTGTGGTTTCAAACGCAACCCTTCATAATGAAGATGAAATAAAAAGAAAAGATATAAGAATTGGAGATTTTGTTAAAGTTGAGAGAGCTGGAGATGTGATACCTCATGTCATTGAAGTTGACAAAAAAAAAAGAACAAAAGATATAAAACAATTTAAATTTCCTACAAAATGTCCATCGTGTGGATCTGATACAATTAAAGAGTTTAACATAACATCAAAAAAATATGATGCTGTAAGAAGATGTACAAATGATGGTTATGAATGTGAAAAAATAGCAATTGAGAAAATTAAACACTTTATTTCAAAAGAAGCACTGAATATTGAAGGCTTAGGTAAAAAAGTTGTAGAAAATTTTTGGGAATTAAATTTGATTAGAAAACCACAGGATATTTTTTCATTAAACTATGATTACATAATTAATTTAGATGGTTGGGGAAAAACATCAGTAAATAATTTAAAAAAATCTATTGAGAAATCTAAAACAGTTTCCCTGCAAAAATTTATATATTCTATTGGAATAAGACATATAGGTATTGAAAATGCAAAAATAATTAGTGACAATTTAAAAAATATATCAAATTTTATAAAAGTGATAAAGGCAAACGAATTTGATAAATTTTTAAATATCGATGGAATTGGGCAAACCCAGGTCAATTCTTTAAAAAATTTTTTTTCAAATAAATTAAATATTAAAATCGTAGTTGATTTAAATAATGAACTTAGAATTGAGAATAAAGGATTAAGTAAAAACGGAATTTTGAAAGATAAAAGTTTTTTATTTACTGGTAGACTTGAAGGAATTAGTAGAGCAGAAGCTAAGTCATTAGTAGAAAAAAATTCAGGTATTACGCTCAGTTCTGTAAATAAAAACCTAGATTTCCTAGTTATTGGAGAAAAACCAACAAAAAAAAAAATTGAACATGCAAAAAACCTTGGAATAAAAATTATATCTTTAGAAGATTTAAAAAAGTTAATAAATTAAATTTATTAACCATTTTTTTTCAACATTATTTAAGAATTTTGACATTTTAGCATAAACACTTAAGTGATAATCAAATAAATATTTTTTTTCTTTATCATTTAACATTTTAAAATTTATTAGATCAACATCGATAGGAGCAAAAGTTAAATTTTTAAATCTCATTTTTAATTTTTCCTTATGAACATAAATTAGATTTTCTATTCTTATTCCGTATTTGTTATACAAATAAAAACCCGGCTCGTTACTCAATATCATTCCAGCTTTTAACTTTACTTTATTGTAGGAAGATATTGCTTGTGGACCCTCATGAACATTCAAAAAAAACCCAACACCATGACCAGTCCCATGTGAATAATTTAAGCCAACTTCTTTTAAGGATTTTCTTGCCAATTTATCAACTAAGTGACCATTAAAATTTTTATTTAAATCACATGTAATTACAGAAATATGTCCTTTTAGAACTCTTGTAAAATTATTTTTAATAGTATTACTTACTTTGCCAGCGCAAATTGTTCTAGTTATATCTGTGGTACCCCATTTGTATTGTCCACCAGAATCAATTAGCAAAATATCATTTTTTTTAATTACTCTATTTGTTAAATTACTGGACTTATAATGTATAATTGCTCCATTTGGTCCAGATCCAGCTATAGTATCAAAACTTGGATATAAATAATTTTTGGATTTATTTCTAAACTTTTGTAATTTTGTTTCTACTTTTTTTTCAGAAATTTTTTTTTTATTATGTTTAAACCAATATAAAAACTTCGTAACTGCTACACCATCTTCAATATGTGCTTTAAGTGTATTTTTAATTTCTACTTTATTTTTAATTGATTTTAGGTCATAAATTGGATCGTTATCGTGGATAATTTTAAATTTACTATTTATTATTTGTTGTTCATAGATAGAACAAGTATTTTTATCAATACAAAAAGTTCCTTTTTTTAAATCAAAAATAGTTTCAAATAAGCTATTTTCTCTAAATAAAATTATATTTTTAAAATAGTTTTTTATAGATTTAGTTAATTTATTTGAATTAACAAATAAATATAATTTGCCTCTTTCAGGTATTATGATTTTACAGTTTATTAGTGGACTGTTAGGTAAATCTTTCCCCCTTATGTTTAAAAGCCAATTTACATTCTCGCTAGCACTTGAATATAAATAATTAATTTTATTTTTTTTCATATATTTTTTTACTTTATTAATTTTTGAAATTACATCTTCACCTGTAACAGAATTATTTAATCGATATATTTTATTTACTTGATCCAAAGTCTTATTATTAAAATTATATTTAAGAGGAATAAGATTTGCATTTTCTTCAAAGTACAAATTAAGAATTTTTTTAGTAAATAATTTAGGGTCAAAACCAATTTTATAATTTTGAATATTTTTAATATTTTTAGGCCAAAAATATGGAATTTGACATATTTTAAAATTTTTTCCGGACTGTTTATTTGCTTGCAATGTATATCTTCCATCAACAAACAAATAATTTTTATCTTTCAAAATTAAAGCAAATCCTGCTGATCCTTTGAAATTTGTAACTTTAGCTAAATTGTTTATTTTTGAGTATTCAGTGAAAAAATTATCATTTTTAGGAATTATATAGCCATCCAAATTTTGATTATTAATAAATTTAATTATGGCTTTAATCATTTAAGTTTTTTTTGATATCTTAACCATCCTGGACTTCTAATCTCATTTTCAAAATCAATATCTTGGTTAAATTCAAAGTCATCTTGATGGTCTTCCCTGAAATTATTATTTTTTTTTATAAATTCGTCTGGTAATTCATCAACAAATCTTGATGCCATACTGTCAATCCAATCACCTTGGTAAAATCTATTCATTGAAAAAGAAATTTTTGCAATTTTTTTTGCTCTCGTAATACCCACATAAGCGAGCCTCCTTTCTTCTTCAAGTCCATTTTCACCTTTTTCTTCAATGCTTTTTTGATGTGGGAATAAACCCTCTTCCCAACCGGGAAGATAAACAATACTAAATTCCAATCCCTTTGATGCATGCAAGGTCATTAAATTAACTTTTTCGCTTTCCCAGTCCTGGTCCATAGATGTTGCTAATGCTACATGCTCAAGAAAACTATCAAGATTGTCAAAATCTTTCATGGCACTTAAAAGTTCTTTAATATTTTCAAGTCTATTCTCATTTTCTAGATCTTTCTTATTTTTCAACATTTCACTGTAACCAGATTCATCCAAAACAGTCTGTAAAAGTTTGTTATGATTAATTTTTTTTTTTAAATCATGTCTCCACTTCTCTAGTAAATTTAACAATAAATTTAAACTAATTTTGGTTTTAGGTTTTATTTTATTAAGTTCTAATAATTTTTTTGCTGCTACTTCTAAAGAGCAAGCGTTACTTTTCGCAAATTCAGCAATTACTTTAACAGTTGTATCTCCAATTGATCGTTTAGGAACATTTATAATTCTCTCAAATGAAAGATCGTCAGCTGGTTGATTAATACACCTTAAGTAAGCAATGCAATCTTTAATCTCTGCTCTTTCATAGAATTTAATTCCACCAATTATTCTGTAAGGTATTCCGACTTTTAAAAATCTTTCCTCAAATTCTCTAGTTTGAAAAATAGCTCTAACTAAAATAGCAATTTCATTTAGAGAATTATTTTTTTTAAAATTTTCTATAGTAGAACTAATTTCAGTAGCTTCATCTTTAACATTTCTAAAACAATCCAATGTTACAAGCTCACCATTTTCCTGATTGGTATATAAAGTTTTTCCAACTCTATTTTCATTGTTTTCAATTAATTTTGACGCAACATTTAAAATATTTTGTGTTGATCTATAATTTTTCTCTAATCTTATGATTTTAGTATTTTTATAAATTTTATCAAATTCAAGAAAATTTTTAATTTCAGCGCCTCTCCAACTATAAATTGATTGATCATCATCACCTACACAACAAAGATTCATATTAGTAAATGAAAGATATCTTAGCCATTCACTTTGTATAAAATTTGTATCTTGATATTCATCAACTAAAATATATTTAAATTTTTTTGAATAGATTGTTGCTATATCTTTATAATTTGTAAAAATTTTCACAGTGTGTAAAATTAGGTCACTAAAATCTGCAGAATTTAATGCAACAAGTTTTTGTTGATAAATTTTGTAAATACTTAAAAAATTTTTCTCAAGGGTTTCTTTTTTTTTTAATAATACATCTTCTGGATATAAACCTTTGTTTTTCCATTTATCTATGATAGCTAAAATATACTTAGGTGAAATTTTTTTAGTATCTATATTCTCTGATTTGCAAATATTTTTAATTAATCTTGATTGATCATCTTGGTCAATAATTGTAAAATTTGATTTTAGACCAACAGCTTCTGCATGTTTTCTTAAAATCTTTGCACTAATAGAGTGAAAAGTGCCTAACCATGGTAAGCCTGTTGCTTCTTTTCTTAAAAGTTTTGAAACTCGTATTTGCATTTCTTTTGCCGCTTTATTTGTAAAAGTGACTGCAAGTATCTGGCTTGAAAAAGCTTTATGTGTTCTAATTATGTGAGCGATTCTAGAGGTTAAAACTTTTGTTTTTCCAGATCCTGCTCCAGCAACAATAAGAACAGGACCATCGAGATGCAACACTGCTTCTTGTTGCTTTTCATTCAAATTTAACAAATAATCAGAATTTAACATAATTTATTGTATAAGCCTTATTATTTTAATGAATAAAATTAAGCAAAATAAAATAACTTTTAGATTAATTTTGGCCGCAATTGCTATATTTTTTTCATCAATAACTGTTTTATCTTTACCAGTTTTATTTAAATATAAAAGCAAAGTTCCAATAGTAGAAAAAAATTTCTATAAAAATTTTAAAATTTATCTTAATTCCAATGGAAAAATTTCATATAAGCCATTTCCAAAACCACACCTATTAGTAGAAAATGCATCGCTTAATTTATCTAAATCACCAGATAATAGTGATTTTATTAAAACATCAAACCTAAAAATTTTTATTTCCCTAAGAGATTTATATTTAAGATCTTTTGATAATTTTGTTTCAGTCGAAATATCAGACACAAATTTGGATTTTAAAATTTCTGAGATAAAAGAAATTAGAAAGCACTTGTATAAAAAAATTAATAAACCAATTCAATTCAATAATTGTATAGTTTTTATAAGGAATAAAAGTGGTGATGTAATTTTAATATCTCCAATAAAAAAAATTATTTACAAAATTAATAAAAAAAACAAAATTAAAAACCTTTTAATAAATGGAAAAG
>CACGWC010000013.1 GCA_902576785.1 uncultured Pelagibacteraceae bacterium
AGAAAATCTAAACCTTGATACTCTAAAAAAGAACTCAGAGACTATTGATTTAGCAAGTGAGCAGTTAGATAAAGCAAAAGAAATGCTCTCAGAGAACAATATCAATGGTGCAACTAATTTAATAGATGAATGCAAAATAAATCTTTCATTTTTAAAAATGAAAATTAATGAAATGCATGACAACGATTTAGCGATAACAGTAACTAAGAAAAACGAAGAAATCAAAAGTCTACAAGAAGAATACGCTGAAGCATTTAGCACAAATCAAAATATTAAAAAAGAGTCAATAAAAAGAAGTGAAAGAATTAAAATAATTGACCAAGAAATAGAAAGTTGGAAAAACTTATTGGTAAATTCTGAAAAAATGATTAATGAATTAAATAGTAGAAAAGATACTCAACAAAAAAAATTAGATAGTCTTGAAAAACAACCTCAAACACAAGCTGAAAGAAAAGGACAAATATCAGAAAATTTAAGAATTTCTGAAAAAGAAAAAAGTGATAATGAAATATTAATAGATGAGCTAGATAAAGAGATTAACGAATTAAGAAGTAATCTTAATACAACAAAAGAAGAGTCTATTGAAATAAGAGAACGAAAGGCAAGCTCTGGAGCAACAATCGATGGTTTGAATAAAAGAAGAAATGATTTGCTAGAAAGAGTATCAACAGAACTTAATTTAAAAGAAGAAGAGATACTGAATTTTTCAAACCTAAAAGATGTATCTGAATATCCAGATACAGTAACACAAGAGGAATTGCTTGATGAAAGAAAAAGGGAAAGAGAAAAATTAGGCTCAGTCAACTTAAGAGCAGACGAAGAGACTTCAAAATATGAAGATGAAATTAAGAAAATGGAAAAAGATAGACAAGATTTAGTAACTGCAATTATAAAGTTAAAAGAAAGTATTACTGAACTCAATCAGAAAGGTAGGGAAAGACTTCTAGATGCTTTTGAAAAAGTGAATAGAAAGTTCAATGAAGTTTATACCAAACTATTTAATGGAGGTAGTGCAAAACTAGAATTAGTAGACTCTGATGATCCTTTAGATGCAGGATTAGAAATGTTGGTAAGTCCACCAGGAAAAAGATTACAATCAATAACTTTATTATCTGGAGGTGAACAAGCCCTGACTGCTTTATCTTTAATCTTTGCAGTGTTTCTTACTAATCCGGCTCCGATATGTGTTCTCGATGAAGTAGACGCACCTCTAGATGATGCGAATGTAACAAGATTCTGCAATCTTTTGACGGAACTAACTAAAATCACATCTACAAGATTTATTATTGTAACTCACCACGCTTTAACCATGTCTAAAATGGACAGACTATATGGTGTAACAATGCCAGAAAAAGGAATTAGCCAACTAGTTGCTGTAGATCTTCAAAAAGCAGAGAGTATGGTTGCTTAATAATGGATGAAGACCAGTTTAAAACTCGCCTAAAAATTGCAAAAAATAAAACCGATAAAGACAAAAAATCTGAAGAGGGAAATAAAGGCTCAAGTATGGGATCAGCCTTCAAAATGAGCACGGAATTAGTATCTGCAGTAGCTGTTGGGACAATTATTGGGTTTATTTTAGACAATTGGTTTGGTACTAAACCCTGGTTAATTTTAATATTTTTTTTTATTGGTGTAGTAGCTGGAATTATGAACGTTATTAGATCAGCAAAAAAAATGCAAAAATAGTAGGCAAATGGCAGCAAATCCAATGTACCAATTCAACGTTTACCGAATTGGTCCAGAAATTAAAATAAATAACATAGACATTTCATTCACAAACGCGAGTTTGTTTATGGTCATAAGTTCACTAGCAATATTAATTATTTTTAATTTAGGCACGAAGAGATCTATCATACCAAATAAAATTCAATTACTTGCGGAACTCAGTTACTCTTTTATTTCAAAAATGATAAGTGATACAGCTGGATCAAAAGCTAAGCCTTACTTTTCTTTCATATTTTCTTTATTCATGTTTGTTTTATTTTGTAACATGTTTGGGATGATACCATACTCTTTTACTGTAACTAGCCACATCATTGTAACTTTTGTATTAGCAGCATTTATATTTGTAGGAGTAACAATAATTGGATTTATTAAACATGGACTTGGATATCTAAAACTTTTTGTACCAAGTGGAGTTCCGATGGTTTTATTACCATTAATAGTTGTTATAGAAATAATTTCATACTTAAGTAGACCAATTAGTTTATCAGTTAGATTGTTTGCAAATATGATGGCAGGCCATACGATGATGAAAGTTTTTGGAGGTTTCGTAGTTAGCTTAGGAATTGTTGGGGGCTGGCTACCACTAGGTTTTTCAGTTGCATTAACAGGTTTGGAGATATTAGTTGCTTTTCTTCAAGCATATGTATTTGCAATTTTAACATGTATCTATTTGAATGATGCATTAAATTTACACCATTAATTAACATAAGGAGGATATAATGGAATTAGAAGCAGCAAAAATGATAGGAGCAGGACTAGCGGCGATTGCACTTGCAGGTGCAGGAGTTGGAATTGGGATAATTTTTGGAAATTATCTTTCAGGTGCAATGAGAAATCCATCTGCAGCTCAAAAGCAGTTTCCAAACTTGCTATTAGGCTTTGCATTAGCGGAAGCGACTGGTTTATTTGGATTAGTTGTTGCATTAATTATTCTTTTCGCGTTTTAATTAATGTTGAAAAAGATAATTTTTCAATTTCTAGCTTTAAGTCTTATCTTTACTTATAGCGCTCAAAGCGCTGAGAGTGGAGGTATGCCCCAGCTTAATCCCGAGTTTTGGATATCTCAAATTTTTTGGTTAGTACTTACTTTTGGATTATTGTTTATAATTTTATCTAAGTTCATACTACCAAAAATTAGTAACAATCTTGAAACCAGAAAATCACAAATCTTAGAGAATATCGAAACTGCAGACAAGCAACGGGAAGAAACTGAAAAAAAAGTTAAAGAATTTGATAAAATTATCAATGATACAAAAGTCGAAGCAAAAAACTTCTTTAATAGTGAAAGACAAAAAGTTTTGGACGATATAAACAATAAAAGATTATCTTTAGAAAAGGATATCGAAAAAGAAATAATAAAAGCTGAAGAAGAAATAGACCAATTAAAAAAAACTTCTCAAGAGAAAGTTACTAAAATTGCAATTGAAACATCCTCCGATCTAATTAAACAATTAATTGGTGAAGATATAAATAAAAGTAGTCTTTCAGCCATAGTTGAAGATCTTTCTAAAAAAGAAATGGAAAAACATAATGGCATTTGATGCAACATTTTGGGTAGCAGTTTCTTTTGTAATATTTTTTGGAGCGCTAATTTATTTAAAAGTTCCGCAAAATGTTAATAATTTATTGAGCAAAATGATTACTGATATCAAAAATGAAATTGATGAAAGTGAAAAACTCCGAGCTGAATCTAAAAGACTATTGGATGAGGCGCAAAAGAAGCTAGATACTGCAAAAATTGAGAGTGAAAAGATTATGCAACAGTCAAAAGATGAAACTGAAAGATTTGTAATTGAAATGAATGACAAATTCCATAAATCAGCTGAACTAAAGAAAAGTCTAGCAGAAACTAAAATCTCTCAAATGAAGGATAATGCCATTAAAGAAATTAAAGATACATCAATTAACATTGCTGTAGAATCTGTGAAAAAAATTATTACAACATCTGTTGATAAGTCTAAACTTGACAATTTGTTTAATAAAAATCTTGAAGAAACGAAGACAGAATTAAAGAAAATCAGTTCTTAAACTAAGATAGTTTATCAAATTTTATAAAAATAATGTAAATTAAGGAATATGAATTCAATTGTAATTGGATCAGGTTTTGGTGGCATAGCAGCAGCTCTTAGACTTCGGGCAAAAGGCCATAAAGTTACTTTAATTGAAAAACAAAAAGATTTAGGTGGAAGAGCGAGAGTATTTAAAAGTAATGGGTTCACTTATGATGGTGGACCAACTGTAATAACCGCTCCATATTTAATTTATGAAATTTTTAAACTTTTTAATAAAAATCCAGATGATTACATAAAAATAAAAGATTTGGATACTTGGTACAGATTTGTTTTTGAAGATGGAAGCCATTTTGATTATTCAGCTGATGAAAAGAAAATGGAAGAACAGATTGCAACAATTAATCATAAAGATGTTGTGGGTTACAGAAATTTACTTAAATTTACAAAAAAAATATTTGATAAGGGTTATTCAGAATTATCAGATGTGCCATTTGATAAACCTTCATTTATGTTTAAGCAAATTCCTGCATTGCTAAGTTTAAAAAGTTATAAATCTGTTTATTCTTTGGTTAGTGGTTTTATTGAAAATGAAAAACTAAGAAGGCTATTTAGTATGCACCCATTATTGGTGGGTGGGAACCCTTTTACTACAACCTCTATATATGGATTAATTTTGTATTTAGAAAAAAAATGGGGAATTCATTATTCTATGGGTGGAACGGGACAAATCATAAAAGGTTTTGAGAAATTGATGTTAGAAGAAGATGTTACAATTATTAAAGGTAAAGAAGTTAAAAACTTGCTTACAGAAAATAAAAGAGTTGTCGGTGTTGTGACAAGTGAAGATGAGGAAATTAAAGCAGATAACGTAGTTTGTAATGCAGATCCTCCCGGTGTTTATTCAAAAATGCTAAATAATCAAAAATATAACACCTTATTTAATTGGAAGATAAATAGAATGGAATATTCAATGGGATTGTTTGTTTATTATTTTGGAACAAAGAAAAAATACGAAAATGTTGAACATCATACTATAAAGTTTGGCGATAAGTACAAAGAACACTTGGATGATATATTTGTAAACAAAAAATTAAATAGCGATATAAGCTATTATCTACATAGGCCTACTGCGACTGACTCGAGTATGGCACCAAAAGACCACGATTGCTTTTATGTATTAGTGCCTGTACCTAATAATAAATCAGGAATAGACTGGTCAGTCGAAGGTGAGAATCTAAAAAAACTTGTAATAGATAAAATGGAAAAAAGTTTATTACCAAATTTAAGAGAAAATATTGTAGATGATTTTTATTTAACCCCTGATTATTTTGAAAATGAATTAAATACAAAATATGGCTCGGGTTTTTCAATTCAGCCCAAATTTTCTCAATCAGCATACTTTAGATTTCATAACAAATCTGAGGTTTATGACGGTTTATATTTTGTTGGAGCAGGCACTCATCCTGGAGCTGGTGTTCCGGGGGTCCTATCATCCGCAAAGGTCTTAGATAAAATTTTGTAATGAATGAACAAAATTATTTGTCGATATACGCTAAATCTTTTAATTGGGCAGGTTTCTTTTTACCAAAACAAGTCTACTCTAATTGCTCTAATTTGTACGATTTTTGCAGATACATAGACAATATAGCGGATGAAAAAGGTGATCTTGAAACGAAATTAAAAAATTTCAATGCTTTCAAAGAAGATTTCAAATTGAAAAATGAAAATAACCAAATAATTAAAAATATGTGGGCTTTAATAAATAAATTTGGAATATCACAAAAAATAATTGATGATTTATTCGATGGCGTCGAGGCCGATATAAAATCAAAAGTAGAAATCAACACTGACAAAGATCTATATGTTTATTCATATAGAGTGGCTGGAACAGTTGGATTAATGATGGCAAAAATTTTAAATGTCAAAGAAAGATCAGCACTTTTAGGAGCGATTGACTTAGGTATTGCAATGCAATTAACTAATATTTCAAGAGATGTTATTGAAGATGAAAGCAATAATAGGTTTTATATAAAAAAGAATTTTGATGAAATTAAAAGAATTCTAAAAATCGCTGACAAATTTTATAATAATTCTTTTATATCAATTAAAAAAATTCCATTTTTTTTAAGATTTTCGATTTTGGTTGCAAGACGAGTATACAGACAAATTGGAAATGAAATCTTAAAAAAAGGAAACTTAGAAAATTATAATAAATCAGGAAAAATTTATGTTAACAATTTGGGAAAAGTCTTACATACAGTGCTATCTATTGGTGATTTAATTAAATTATATTTTGTAAAAGAAGATAAAAAACTTACAATAAAAGAGCATGAGATAATAATGCAAGATATCGAGTATAATGAAAGATTTTGATTACATAATTATTGGAGGTGGCTGTGCAGGTTTAACATTGGCTTATGAGTTAGAGTATCACGATAAACTTAAAAATAAAACTTTAGCAATTATTGAAAAAAGAGATGAATATAAAAGAGATAAAACTTGGTCATATTGGAAAACTGTACCTCACAAGTTTGATGACTGTGTAAAAAAAAGATGGAAAGATTATACAATCAATTTTAAAGGAAATGTTGAATATAAAGATTGTAAAGAAACTCCTTACGAAAGTATTGATAGTGGACTATTCTACAAAAAAATTTTAAATAAAATCAATAAAAATCCTAATATTCAATTCTTTAAAGATATTAGTGAAGTAAATACAGAAAACGCAATTTTATTTAACAGTCTGCCAAATCTTGAGAATAAAGATTCTAATTTATGGCAACACTTTCAAGGTGTTGAGATTGAAACCGAAAAAGATTTTTTTGATGATCAAATAATGAATTTAATGGACTTTGATTGTGATCAAAAAAAAAGTGTTCATTTTTTCTATACACTACCCTATTCAAAAAAATCAGCTTTAATCGAAACCACGTGGCTTTCAAAAATGGAAGATGATAGTGAAAAAGATTATGATAAACAAATTACTGATTACATCGAAAACACTCTAAAAATAAAAAAATATAAAATTATTTATAAAGAAGTTGGGGCCATACCATTATTTTATCCAAAATTTAAAAACGATAAAAATACGATTAATATTGGAACTGCTGGAGGTATGACGCGTTTAAGTACTGGCTATACTTTCCTAAATATTCAAGAACAAGCAGAATATATTACCCAAAACATTGATAAAATAACCCAAACTAGAGCTTTCAATATAAAAAGTAAGTATAAGTTTTTAGATAATGTTTTTTTGAAAGTCCTAGCTGAAAAGCCAGAGATCATGCCAAATATTTTCTTCAAAATGTTTAAAAGCAAGTCAAAAACAGTAATAAATTTCCTCTCCAATAAAAGTAATATTTTTGAGGACTTATCCATTATATTAAAGATGCCAAAATGGATTTTTATTAAAGCTGTATTTAAATAATGATCAACAAAATAAATTTTTTTCATTCTATTATTTTTTTTAATATCTGTATTTTTTTTTCTGCCTTTGAGGTATTGAGAGATAATTCGTTTATACTTTTTAGTTTTTTTTTAATTCTTACAATTGGTATCTCTCACGGTGCGCTGGATCATGAAAAAGGTAAAAAACTTTTAAAAATTTATAAAATTAAAAATACAGAAGTGTTCTACATAACTTATATAGGTATTGCTATTTTTGTTATTTTAATTTGGATTTTAAGTTCAATATTGTTGCTTTCGCTTTTTTTAATAGTTGCAGCATATCATTTTGGCAAAGAGGATAGTGACTTTATCGAAACAAAAAATTCTAATTTTTTAGAAATTTTTTATTTCATTAAAGGATCATTAGTTATTTCAGCACCCTTACTGTTTCACAAAACTGAGACAATCGAAATTTTTAAAATGTTAAATTTTTCAATAGACGAAAATATTGTGGCTAATAATTTTTTAATTCCTTTAGTTATATTATCAGTGCTAAGTAATTTTCTTATATATAGAGGTAATAATAATGATTTAAGATCAATTCTTTTTTTAGATTGTTTTTCAATAATTATTTTAAACTATTTTTTTAACCCTATATTGGCTTTCACAATTTATTTCTGCTTTCTTCATTCTATAAGACACTCACTAAGTTTAATTAGTGAAATAAATAAAAATTTGATGAAAGGATTTCCTATTTTTTTACGAAAAATTATTCCACTTACAGTAATCACAGCAATAATGTATTTAATAGTTTTTTATTTTATTTCAGAAAAATTTGGTATAGATGAAAGTATTATTAAAATAATATTTGTTGGATTGGCTTCATTGACCTTCCCTCATATTTTACTTGAATTCATGGTAGAAAAAAAATGAGTAACAAAAATTTAAAAATTTATTTAGCTGCACCAAGAGGATTTTGTGCAGGAGTTGATAGAGCAATCGAAATTGTAAAAAAGAGTATAGATAAATTTGGTGCTCCAGTTTATGTGAGACACGAAATTGTACATAACAAACATGTTGTAGAAAGTTTAAAAAAAATAGGAGCTATATTTGTTGAAGAATTAGATGAAATCAAAGATAAGTCTAGACCAGTTATATTCTCGGCACATGGAGTGCCAAAATCCGTCCCAGAGGAAGCTTCTAATTTAAATATGATGTTTGTAGATGCAACGTGTCCTCTAGTATCTAAAGTTCATAGAGAAGCAGAAAACTTAAACAAACAAGGTCATCATATATTATTAATAGGACACAAAAACCATCCAGAAGTCATAGGAACTATGGGTCAATTACCAAAAGGTTCAATAGATTTGATTGAAAATATTGAGGACGCAAATAAGTATGAAAATGTCTCAAACAAACAGCTATCTTTCATAACTCAAACAACACTCTCTGTAGATGATACCAAAGATATAATTGCAGCTTTAAAATCTAAATATCCAGATATTAAAGAGCCTAAAAAAGATGACATATGTTATGCAACAACAAATAGACAATCAGCAGTTAAAGAAATAGCAGATAAATGTGATATGTTTTTTGTAATTGGAAGTAGGAATTCATCTAACTCGGTAAGATTAGTTGAGGTTGCTAAAAACTCTGGTTGTAGTTCTGCTGAGTTAATACATTCAGAAAGTCCAGTGCCTATAGATAAAATTAAAAGATGTAATACGATTGGAATTTCCTCAGGTGCTTCAGCACCAGAGATACTTGTTGAAAAATTTATAGCAGAGTTAGAAGATCAATTTACAGTCAACATAGAAGAAGTTGTAATCGTAAAAGAAAATATTACTTTTAAAATTCCTGGAAAATTAAATTAATGGCTGTTTATACTAAAATTAATAATAAGCAGATAAAATTTATCGAGAGGAAATATAATATTGGAAAAATAGAAAATTATTCAGGTATAAAAAAGGGTATTGAAAATACCAACTTCCTTTTAAAGACAAAAAAAAATAAATATATTTTAACTATTTACGAAAAAAGAGTTCAGAAAAAAGATCTCCCATTTTTTGTTAATCTTATGTCTGGTCTATCTAGATTAAAAGTAAAATGTCCAGTACCTATAAAAGATAAAAAGGGTAAATATTTATTTAACTTAGAAAATAAAAAAGCTTGTATTGTCAGTTTCTTAGAAGGAAAAGATAAAGATCAACTAAATAGTAAAGATTGTTTTATAGTTGGAAAAAATGCAGCACTACTTCATGAGGCTTCAAAAAAATTAAAATTATATAGAAAAAATTCTCTATCGATTAATTCATGGGGATCAATTCTGAATAAAATAGACAATAAAATTAATAAATTGTCAAAAAACCTAAAAGATTTAATGAAAGATGATTTGAAAGATCTCAAAAAAAAATGGCCTAAAAAAATGCCAAATGGAATAATTCATAGCGATCTATTTATTGATAATATTTTTTTCAATAAAGGTAAATTTCATGGATTTATAGATTTTTATTTTTCAGCTAATGATTTTCTATCTTATGAATTAGCAACTTGCATTAACGCTTTATGTTTTAAAAAGAAAAATAGAAAATTTGTATTAGATAAAAATAGATCCTCAAATTTATTAAAGGGCTACCAATCCGTTAGAAAATTAACTGAAATTGAAAAAAGAAATTTAAATACATTATGTAGAGGGTCGGCTTTGAGATATCTTTTGACTAGATCCTATGATTATTTAAATACTCCTAAAAATGCTGTCATTAAAATCAAAGATCCAAAAGAGTATATAGATAAGTTAAATTTTCATAGAAATCTGAGCTCATTTAAGGATTATTCTTGATGATTAAAATTTACACAGATGGTTCATGCATTGGAAATCCAGGAAATGGTGGTTGGGCTGCAATTATTATTGAAAATGGAAAGAAAACTCAAATTAAAGGAAGCAAAAAAGAAACAACAAATAATCAAATGGAATTACTTGCCCCCATTAAAGCTTTAAAAAAAATTCCAAAAGGGAGCAAAGTTCAAATATTTACAGACTCTAAATATGTAAAATCTGGAATAACTGAATGGATACATAATTGGAAAAAAAATGGTTGGAAAACAGCAAATAAAAAAGAAGTTAAGAATAAAGAACTTTGGACTGAATTAGATAACCTATCAAATACTTTTGATATTAAATGGAGTTGGGTAAAAGCACATTCAACAAATAGACTTAATAATGAAGTGGATTTATTGGCAAGGTCCTCTGCCATAATATAGGTGCACCTAGCAACGGAACAGCCCCCTTCTAAATCAGTTTTCTCTATGGGCTGCTATACTTTGTATTTGACCCAGTGTTAACAGAACTGTAAGTAGTATTAGCTCCTGTATTAACTGAAGTCCATGTGGTATTGCATCCTGTATTTACATTTGTATATTTTGTATTACTTCCAACTTTCACTGGCGTCCATATAGTCCCCATGTTTGTAGTGATAATTTTCTTCTTAGTTGTAGAATAAAAGCTAACTGAATAATTACCTTTAGATGGACTGCTAATTGAAATGGACCCTTGAGTACATGGAGATTTATTTATCAAAGTAGAACCATATGGGTTAGTCATTTTTAAATTATTTGTAATAAAGCTGCTTATAGTATTAACAGTAGGAGAGTTCATATTGCTACATTTATGATTACTAAAAACAGTTGCAGAATTATCTAACTCACACTTCATAAACTCTAACATTAAAGCTTTATTGATGTTTGTGTAGTTTAATTCAGATGTTTTAGCTTTTGCATTTTTTGTATAACCATTATACGCAACTACTCCAACTGAAGATAATATTCCGATGATTGATACTACAGCTAAGAGTTCTATTAGGGTGAAGCCGCTTCGTTTCATAATTAATCAGACCATTTTATTTCATTATAAACTAGTTCGTTAGCATCAACATATGTCGAGAAAGTACAATATCCACCTGACTTAGTTGAAATATATGTTCTCCCCTCTTTGCCATAATTACAACATTGACCTCCCCACGCTTGATTGTCCTGGTCTTTGCTGATAGCAACTGAATCTGCATATGGACTTTTAATATCTTTAAAATGATGCTGAAATGCTGGACAATCAAAAGCTAAATTTTTTTGAGAAAAATTTTTTATACTACCACCATTTAATTTTCTATTAATGCTTCCATTAATTTCAAAATCTATGACCATTACTGAAAATTGTTTAACCATCATTTCATGGTTTTGTTTAGCTACAGTCTTCTTTGCTCCACTCGTATACCCACTATAAGCAACCACTCCTACTGCAGCTAATATACCAATGATTGCTACTACGACCAGCAGTTCTATTAAAGTGAAGCCGTTGTTTTTCATGATCCAACCTTACTAAATTATGAACCATGAGTCCAAAATATAGATCTATCACTTATAATATTTCATACATTGTCTATAAATTATTATCTTTTAATTGTTTAATTTTACGATTGCTAATTGATAAAGTATAAAGATTATTTAGACATAGTTCGGGGCACCTAATAACAAAGCTTCCCTGCTAATTATAATAAATCTAAAACACCCTCTGCTGAGGATAGACCACATTGCTTAGTCTCTTTCTCAACTTGAATATTTATAACTTCAAAGTTTTCAATAACCATTGCATAACGATTTGAACGAATACCCATTCCTTTTGAATTTCTATCTACTTCTGCACCAATTGCTTTCGTAAATAATAGATACGGATCTGATAACATTTTTATTTTACCGGCTGCATTGTTTGCTTCTCCCCAAGCATTCATGACGAAAGGATCATTTACAGATAAACAAAATATTTTTTCTATTCCTTTTGATTTAATTTTATCAGCATTAGCAACATATCCAGGAAGATGGATTTTTGAACAAGTTGAGGTAAAAGCACCAGGCAGCCCAAATAAAACAGCTTTACCATTTCCTAAGATATCTCTAATTTTGTTAGTTTGTGGTTCACCATCTAATAGATGAAAAATTTCTATGTCTGGGATTTGATCTTTTATTTTTAATTTCATATAGAATTAATAACGTATTCTTTAACTTTATTTAAATCATTTGAGATAACTTCAAATTTTTCTTCTCTATCATAAACATATTTAAGACTATCTGGTAATTCCTCAGTTTTTGAGATTGCATCTTCTATTGCTTTCGGAAACTTACATGGGTGTGCCGTAGATAAAACAACACAATTTTGTTCTAGTCCAAGTTTTTTTGCAGCACCAATACCAACTGCAGTATGTGGATCAACTACAACTTTATATTCTTTACTTATATCTTTTATCATTTGGATAGTCTCATTTTCATCTAACATTTCAGATTTAAAATTCTTTTTTATTACATCTAAGTCGCTGTTATCAATTTGATAAGTATTATTTTTTATTTTACTCATCACATCTTTTGTAACATCTGAATTGCAGTCTTTAACATCGTACAAAAGTCTCTCAAAGTTACTTGCTATCTGTATATCCATACTAGGAGTGTTTGTTTCCTCAACTTTCTTTTGAGTGTAATCTCCATCAGAAATTGCTCTATGGAGAATGTCATTTTTGTTTGTAGCTACAATAAGTTTATCAATTGGAAGTCCAAGTTTCTTTGCCAAATAACCAGCATAAATATCGCCAAAATTTCCAGTTGGAACAGAAAAAGACAGAGGCTGTCCGTTTCCTATTTTAAAATAAGCATAAAAATAATAAACAGCTTGAGCAACAATTCTTGCCCAATTAATTGAATTAACACCTGACATATTTATTGAACTAGAAAATTTTTCATCATTAAACATTGCTTTAACTAGATTTTGACAGTCATCAAAGTTACCCTCAATAGCAATATTGAATACATTTTTTTCTTCATGAATTGTCATAAGTCTTCTTTGCACTGGTGAAATTCTGTTATTTGGATGTAATACAAAAACATTTAAATTCTTTTTGCCTTTTAAAGCATCAATAGCTGCTGCACCTGTATCTCCTGAAGTTGCTACAATAATATTAATTTTTCCTTGCTCATTTCCTAAATGATATTGATAGAAATTTCCTATTAATTGCATTGCAATATCTTTAAAAGCAAGTGTTGGGCCGTGATAGAGTTCTAAAACTTTTAATTTTCCTAAATCAGAGATTTTTACAACATCCTCTGCTCTAAAATTTGAGTAAGATTTTGATACTGTGGAAATTAACTCTTCTTTATTCATAAAATCACCAATAAATGGGAAAATTATTTCAGCTGCTAATTCATTGTAATTAAGACCACTTAGTTTGTTTAATTCATCTTTACTAAATGGTTTTATTGACTTTGGTACAAAAAGACCTCCATCATCAGCTAAACCTTTTAGAAATACGTTTTTAAATGAAAAATGATCTGAATTATTTCTAGTGCTTATATATTCCATCAGTAATTTTTTTTTCTAAAATATAAATATATTAAAAAAATGGAAACAGCTAATGAAAACCATGTAAGAGCATACTTTAAGTGGTTGTTTGAAATATTGGCTCCTATTTGTTTTGACTTAGGATAAATTCCTTCCTGCTTGCTAATATTGTTGATAATGAATGGAGAAAATTCTTTGCCTGTATAAGTCAATAAATCTTCATCTTTAAGGGTGAACCAGTAATTCTTATTAACGTCATTATCCGGCTTAAAATAATTAATTTTGCTTTTTAATTTTAAAACTCCCTCGAATTTACTTTCATTTGAAACATACTTTTTAGATTTAAGGTCTCTTGGAACCCAACCCCGATTTATTAAATAGCTTTTATTGTTAATACTTACTGGATTTATAATATCAAATCCTGGCTCTCCTTTTTCGTTTAAGGAATATAGATAAATTATTTTTGAATTATCTAGTATTCCTTCAAATTTGATTTTTTTAAAGTTAATTGGATTACTTCCATTAAATTCTACTGGATCACTTTTTAAAGATTCATCAATTGAATTTATTAAATCAAGCTTCCAATTTAGTCTTATAATTTGCCAAGTACCTAATGCCAAAAAAACTAAAATAAAAAAGTATACAAAAATTGAAAAAGATAACTTATTTTTCAAGAACTATTAACTTCCCCAAATGTAAATAGCTGCAAATAAGAACAACCAGACAACGTCGACAAAGTGCCAGTACCAAGCAGCGGCCTCGAAACCAAAGTGATGTTCTTTAGTAAAATGTCCTAATTTACCTCTCCATAAGCAAACCGCTAAGAAAATAGTTCCTATTAAAACATGGAAACCATGAAAACCAGTGGCCATATAGAATGTAGCTCCATAAATATGACCCGAAAAACTAAATGTGGCGTGTTGGTATTCGTATATTTGCAATAGTGTAAAGAATGCTCCTAAAACTACTGTACAGATTAGACCATTTATAAATCCTTTTCTATCATCCTCTAACAAAGAATGGTGTGCCCAAGTTACTGTTGTACCAGATAAAAGTAGGACAAGAGTATTTATAAGTGGAATGTCCCATGGATCAAAAGTTTCAATATCTTTTGGTGGCCATACATTTCCCATGAATTCATTTGGAAACAAACTTGCATCAAAGTATGCCCAAAACCATGCAACAAAAAACATTACTTCAGATGCAATAAATAGTGTCATTCCATATCTGTGATGAATTTGAACAACAGGTGTATGATGACCTTTATGTTCAGCTTCAATTACAACATCTCTAAACCACATAAAGGCACAATAAATTATAAGTAAAAAACCTAAGACCATCGCCCACATAACTTTACTGTGAAAATAATAAACAGATCCAACAGCTGTAACTAGTGTTGCTATAGATGTGGCTAAAGGCCAAGGACTAGGGTCAACTAAATGATAATCATGTTTTTGACCTGATGCAGACATTTATTTTAACTCTCTTTTTTTTCGTTTTTATAATATTCAGATGAAAAAAAAGTATATGACATAGTAACATCTTCAACTCTAGATGTTTTTGGATCATTTACTAATTCTGGATCTAAATAGAATACCAGTGTGTAACTTGCCTTTTCCCCTGGATCTAAAGTTTGTTTTTCAAAGCAAAAACAGCCTAATTTATTAAAATATGCTCCAAATGATGATGGGGAAACATTGTATGTAGCTACAGCAGATGAAATTTCATCTCCGGTGTTTTCCACTTCAAATTTAATTCTGTATACCTTGCCTGGCTGAACATCCATTGTTTTTTGATCAACATCAAAATTCCAATCAAGAGCACTGTTAACGTTGGTATCTAACCTTACATTTATTTTTTTATCTAAAACTATATTAGGAGCCTCTTTCGATATTTGTGTTGTTCCGCCAAAGCCAGTTACTCTACAAAATAAATCATACAAAGGAACTGCTGCAAAAGATAATCCCAACATAAAGACAAAAATTCCTGCTAGAATTAATGGAGTTAAAGTATTTTTTTTAATCATAGAGGTCTTTCAAATACTCCAATATTAAAGAGTGTGAAAATAAATAAGAAAACTATAAATGCAACCAAACCAACTGCTGTCCATAAATTTTTTTTTTTTAATTTTTGATCTTTGACTATCATAAAACTTTATCCACTAAGAAAAAAACAAATATTAAAAATAAGTAAATAATTGAATAGCTGAAAATATTTCTAGCTTTCTTTATGTTAAATTTTCCAACTTTATAGTTGTAAAGCTGGTAACAAATTAAATTATAATAAAATGTAAGTAACAAGCTAAGTGTTAAGAATACTTCGCCGACAAATCCAATATAATATGGGAAAATAATTGTAGGTATCATTAGTAAAGAATAAATTAGAATATTCTTTTTAGTATCCTGAATTCCATTAGTTACTGGAAGCATTGGAATACCTGCTTTTTTATAATCATCAGCTTTATACAGGCTTAATGCCCAAAAGTGTGATGGTGTCCAAAAGAAAATTATTAAGAAAAAAGCAATCGACTCCAACGAAATAGAATTTGTTGCTATTGCCCATCCAATTACTGGTGGTAAAGCTCCTGATGCTCCACCTATAACAATATTTTGTGGAGTTTTTCTTTTTAACCAAATTGTATAAACAAATACGTAAAATAATATCGTAAACAATAATAGAAATGCTGATAAAGCATTTGTAACAAAGTATAAACTTACAACTGAAATAACTGACAGAGATGTACCAAAATATAATGCTTGATTTCTGTTCAGCTTTCCTCTTGGAATTGGACGTAAGCACGTTCTAGACATTAATTTATCTAAATCAGCTTCATACCACATGTTAAGTGCTCCTGCTGCTCCAGCACCAAATGCAACAATTAATATTCCAATTACTGATTGTTGAAAGGAAACTGAAGTAGGAGCTGTTAATAGACCAACTGCACAAGTGAAGATAACAAGAGACATTACCCTTGGTTTCATTAACTTTAATAATTCAGGAATTATACCTAATTCGTAATATGATTTTTTTACTTTAGAATACGTCGTAGCCATTTTAATTTTTATATCTTAAGACGTTACTAACTACTAGATTTTTCAGTGCCTTCATAATCTTCAAACTTCGGCAATTCATCAAAAGTATGAAAATTTGGTGGTGATGGAACTGTCCACTCTAATGTTGTGGCCCCTTCTCCCCATGGGTTTTGTGCTGCTTTTTTCTTTTTTGCAAAAGCGTAGATTAAATTAGCGAAAAATACCACTAAGCCAACTACAGAAATATATGAACCGATTGAAGAAATATAATTCCAATCAGCGAATGCATCCGGATAATCAGCGTATCTTCTTGGCATTCCAGCTAATCCTAAGAAGTGTTGTGGAAAGAAAACTAAATTTACACCTATGAAAGTTAACCAAAAATGAAGTTGTCCCATCCACTCAGAATATTCATACCCTGACATTTTACCAAACCAATAATAGAAGCCTGCAAATATCGCAAAAACAGCTCCCAAAGATAATACATAGTGGAAGTGAGCTACAACATAATAAGTATCATGCAATGCAGTATCTACTCCAGCGTTTGCTAGAACTACACCAGTTACTCCTCCAACTGTAAATAAAAATATAAATCCTAAAGCCCAAACCATTGGGGTTTTGAATGATATAGATCCTCCCCACATTGTAGCAATCCATGAAAATATTTTAATTCCTGTTGGGACAGCGATAATCATTGTTGCTGCTAAGAAATACGCTTTAGTATCAGTATCTAAACCAACTGTGTACATGTGGTGAGCCCAAACAACAAATCCTACTATTCCAATTGCTACCATCGCGTAAGCCATTCCTAAATATCCAAAAACTGGCTTCTTTGAAAAAGTAGATACGATATGACTGATCATTCCAAATCCTGGTAAGATTAGAATGTAAACTTCTGGATGACCAAAAAACCAAAATAAATGCTGGAATAATGTTGGGTCTCCACCTGTTTGTGCATCAAAAAATGCTGTACCGAAATTTCTATCTGTTAGAAGCATAGTAATTGCTCCTGCTAATACTGGTAACGAAAGTAATAATAAAAAAGCTGTAACTAATATTGACCATGCAAATAATGGCATCTTATGCAAAGTCATTCCAGGAGTTCTCATATTTAAAATAGTTGTAATAAAATTAACTGCTCCTAAAATTGAAGAAGCTCCTGCGACGTGTAAACTTAAAATTGCTAAATCCATTGCTGGACCTGGTTGACCTGCAGTAGAAGATAGCGGTGGATAAATCGTCCAGCCACCACCGACACCTTGTGCACCTGGAGGTCCATCTACAAAAATTGATGAAAGTAATAAAATAAATGCAACGGGCAATAACCAAAAAGAAATATTATTCATTCTTGGAAATGCCATATCTGGTGCTCCAATCATTATCGGCACGAACCAGTTTCCAAAGCCACCAATCATCGCTGGCATGACCATAAAGAAAATCATTATTAATCCATGACCTGTAACCAAAACATTATAAAGATGGTAGTTACCACCTAAAACATCATCACCAGGGTGCATTAATTCCATTCTCATCAAAACTGAAAAAGCTGTTCCAATAACTCCTGCAATAATTGCAAAAATTAAATACATTGTTCCAATATCTTTATGATTTGTAGAATATGCCCATCTCTTCCAACCTGTTGGAGTATGATGATCGTGAATATGTGCTGCTTCTGAACTCATTTTTATTTACTCGCTACTAGTTTTTTATTAATTAAATTTTCATCTTTTGCAAATTTTATCTTCGCCTCTGAAAGCCAAATTTGGTAATCTTCTTCTGAAACTACTCTAACTTCAATTGGCATAAATGCATGTTTAATTCCACATAACTCTGAACATTGTCCGTAATAAGTCCCAACTTTTTCAGCTTTAAACCAAGTTTCATTTACTCTTCCTGGCATCGCATCCCTTTTAACTCCAAATGCTGGTAATGCCCATGCATGAAGCACATCATTTGCTGTAATTAAAACTTTAACTACTTTATTTACTGGAACAACGACTACATTATCTGTTGCTAACAATCTTGGTTGACCTTCTTTTAAGTCCTTCTCTTCGATCATATATGCATCAAAAATTATATTTTCATCTGGGTACTCGTATCCCCAATACCATTGATATCCAATTGCTTTTATAGTTACATCAGCTTTAGGAATTGCATCTTGTGAATATAAAACTTTAAATGATGGAACTGCCATCACGATTAAAATTAAACAAGGAACTAATGTCCAAACAATTTCAACTAAAACATTATGTGTTCTTTTAGATGGATTAGGATTTCTCGATGCTCTAAATCTTACCATCACATAAAGCATTAAAAATAAAACAAACGCACTTATAGCAACTATAATAGGTACTAACATATAGTCATGAAACCAAACTATATCTCTCATAGTTTGCGATGCAGGCTCTTGGAAACCTAATTGCCAATTTTTTGGTTGGTTTGCGAACGCCTCAACTGAGTAAATTAATGCTATAAAAACAAAAAATAGTTTCTTCATTTGTTTTCTATATAGATCGAAAATATTATAAAAAATACTAGAGAATTCGCGACAATTTATCAATTTTGCAAATAATTGATCACAGATAACGCGGATATAACCGCAGTTTCAGACCTTAAAATGTTATCGCTCAGTTTTAACGATTGAGACCCTTTAAAGTTTAGAATCTTTTTGATTTCACCGGTTGAATAATCCCCTTCAGGACCAATTAAAAGACAATTTGGTTTTGAATTAGAAATTTTAATTTTTTTATTATTCGTATTTAAATCTCCAAAAATTAAATTGATATCTGAATTGTTAGACAGGAATTTATCTAATGATTGAAGTTTTTCAATTGAAGGAATATTTATTCTATTACTTTGCTCACACGATTCTATAATTATTTTATTTAATCTCTCATTATTTACTTTTCTAACAATTGTCCTTTCAGAAATAATTGGTACAAATTTTGTTACTCCAAGCTCAGTTGCTTTTTGTATCATGAAGTTAAAATAATTTGATTTAATGGGTGAGAAGGCTAACCAGATTTCTTGCTCTTTATCTTTTTGTCTCAACTGTTCAACAACCTTGAAATATAAGCTGCTTTTTGAAATTTCAGTTACAATTGACTTCCATTCTCCAAATTTATTAAAAACGGAAAAGGTCTCTCCTTGTTTAATTCTCATTACTTTCAATAAATAATGTGATTGAGACTTAGTTAGATTAGTTTCTAAATTAATTGATAATTTTTCTGGATAAAATATTCTAATATTACTCATTATAATTAAATTAATTTATGAAAAATATTAAAGCAATCATATTTGATGCATACGGTACCCTATTTGATGTTAATTCTGCAGCTGAAAAATGTAAGGAAAAATTAGGAGATAAATGGGAAGGATTTGCTAATTATTGGAGAACTACACAGCTTGAATATACTTGGCTTAGAAGTTTAATGAGAAGACACAAAGATTTTTGGCAAATCACTGAAGATAGTTTGGACAAATCTATGAATTTTTACAATATTGATAATTCAATGAGATCAGAACTTTTAAATTTATATAAAGTTCTTTCAACATTTACGGAAGTAAGGGATGCTTTAAAAAAATTAAAACAATCAAATTATAAATTAGCAATTTTATCAAATGGTACACCTGACCTTTTAAATGAACTTGTTGTTAGTAATGGGTTAAAAGATATTTTTGATGATATTTTTTCTGTAGAGGAAGCTGGTATTTTTAAACCAGATTCAAAAGTATATGATCTTCCAATAAATAAATATAATATTGAAAAGAATGAAGTTTTATTCTTAAGTGCAAATACATGGGATGTTTCTGGTGCAGGGAATTATGGATACAACACGGTTTGGGTGAATAGAAATAATAATATTTTTGATAAATTAGATTTTGAACCTAACCAACAAATAAGTAATTTATTAGAATTGCTTGATTTAATTTAGATATATCCTATATGAACAACATGATAAATATTGAAGTAGAAAAAATTATAGATCCAACACCAGCATCAGATGGTGCAGGAGTTAAATTAAAAAGAAGTATTGGTGTTGAACCAAATTATTATGATCCATTTTTAATGTTAGATGAATTTGGATCAGAAAATAAAGATGATTATATTGCAGGCTTTCCTCCTCATCCACACAGAGGAATTGAAACAGTTACATACATGTTAGCTGGGAGTTTTGAACATAAAGATAGTACAGGTGGTCAAGGAAAAATGACTGCAGGAGATGTGCAATGGATGAAAACTGGTAGTGGAATAATTCATTCTGAAATGCCAGCTATGAACGATGGAAAACTTCATGGTTTTCAATTATGGATTAATATGCCTGCCAGCAAGAAGATGAGTAAACCAGAATACCATTATATTGACTCAGATAAAATGAGCACACATAAGGACGAAGATAAATTTATAAAAGTAATTGCTGGAAAGTTTGAAAATTCAGAAGGTCCAATAAAAAAACACAATGTCGATCCAATTTATTTTGATGTAGAATTAAATGAAAGTAAAACTTTTAATCATCAAGTTCCATCCACACACAATTCATTCATATATTTAATTGAAGGTGAGATAGAAATTGGAAACAATAAACATGAAAGTGTTAAAGACTCTACATTAATATTATTATCTAAAGGTGAAAACTTGAAAGTAACTGCTTTAACAAACGCTAAATTTTTACTAATATCTGGAAAACCGATAGGAGAACAGATTGCAAGAGGTGGCCCATTCGTCATGAATACCAAACAAGAAATACTTCAAGCAATTGATGATTACCATAATGGTAATTTCGTAAAGTAAATATGAAAGCTATAAGATTTGAAAAGTTTGGAGGTCCAGAAGTCTTGGAATACAAGGATATTGAAATTGGTAAACCTGGTCCAAAGGAAGTTCTAGTTAAAAATTTGTCAGTTGGACTTAATTATATTGATGTTTACCATCGAACAGGTTTGTACCCGATTGAATTGCCTAGTGGACTTGGATTAGAAGCATCTGGAGTAGTAGAAGAAATTGGCTCAGAAGTAAGTCTTTTTAAAGTTGGAGATCGAGTAAGTCATGCATCTGCTCCAATAAGTGGATACTCGGAAAAACAAATAATGCCAGAAGAAAAGTTAGTTACCGTGCCTAAAGGTATTTCAGATGAAATAGCTTCTTGTATTTTATTAAAAGGAATAACATCAGAATATTTATTACACAGATCATATGCTGTTAAAAAAGGAGATAAAGTTTTATTTCATGCTGCTGCTGGTGGAGTTGGTCAAATATTATGCCAGTGGGCTAATGCTTTAGGATGTGAAGTCATCGGAACAGTTGGATCTAAAGAAAAAGTTGAAATAGCAAAAAAAAATGGTTGTCATCATGTTATAAATTACACAGATCATAATTTTGTGGAAGAAGTTGAAAAAATAGTAGGTAAAAACAGAATAGATGTTGTCTATGATGGTGTTGGAGCAAAAACTTTTGAGGGATCAATAGAATGTTTAAAAATTAGAGGGATGATGGTAGCATTTGGAAATGCATCTGGATATGTTCACACTATAGATGTCAAAAAACATATAAATACAAAAGGTCTTTTTTTTACAAGACCGTCAATAATGCATTATACAATCACAAGAGATGAATTAGAAAAATCTGCTAAATTGGTTTTTGATGCAGTTCTCTCAGGGAAAATAAAAATTGAAGTTTCTAAAAAATACAAATTAAGTGAAGCTAGACAAGCTCACATAGATTTAGAGAATAGGGTTTTAACAGGACCAGCAGTTATTATTCCTTAAATTGATCATCCATATCTGAAAGATGAAGTCTTAACGCTCTAGTCGAGATTTGTATTTCTCTTATAAAAAATATTATTGATACCATCATCGATAAACAACAAGAGCCAAAAATTATTCTAGCTAAAAAATAAGTCTCTAAATAAAGAGCAAAAACTGTAAGCATATTAAATAAGAAACCAAATGCTGCAAAAAGTATAGTTATCCTTAAATTTTTTACTCTATCATTTAAATTAATTAGCTGCTGCTTCCACTCTGGTGGAGTATGCTTTTCAAAAACATATTCGTCATGTATTTTTCTAATCAAACCACTTAATGTATGAAATCTGTTACTATAGACTGCCATAATCAATGGAATGGCGGGAAACATTAATGCGGTAACAGTGTAATCAATATTCATGCGAATCAGTTTGATTATGAATCTACGCTTTGTTATTTACAAGTAAATTATGTCTGAAAAAGTTAAAATTTTTATTGAATTAACAAGACTTAATAAACCAATAGGTTTCATGCTTTTATTTTGGCCATGCATTTGGGGTTTAACAATTTCTTATGATTTTTCTCTTTCTTTAAATACTTATTTTATTTATGCTTTTTTATTTTTTTCTGGATCTGTTCTAATGAGATCAGCAGGATGTATTGTTAACGATATAAGTGATAGAAAAATTGATAAATTAGTCGAAAGAACAAAAAATAGACCAATCGCGTCAGAAAAAATTTCCATATTTAATGCTGCAATGTACGCTGCAATCTTATGTTTAATCGCGTTTTTAGTTTTGATAAATTTTAATAAATTTACCATTTATATGGCTATTCTTTCAATGCCGTTGGCTTTTACATATCCATTAATGAAAAGATTTACTTACTGGCCTCAACTTTTTTTAGGTATTACTTTTAATTATGGTTTAGTTTTGGCATGGATATCCATTCAAAATGAAGTTTCTATAGTACCAATTATATTTTATTTAGGAGCCACATTTTGGACATTAGGTTACGACACAATATATGGATATCAAGATATTAATGATGATGAAATAATTGGAGTTAAATCAACATCGATTAAATTTAAAAATAACCCAAAAAAATTTATATCGTTTTGTTACATTATATTTTTAATATCATTGTTTCTTGTTGGTTATAAAATGAATTTTAATTATTTATATTACATTGCTTTAATAGTGCCTTTAACTCATTTGTTAATTTTTCAATCTCTAAAATTAAAAACTGAGAGTGGGAATGACTGCTTAGCAAAATTTAAAAGCAACAATCTTTTGGGTCTTATTATTTTAATAATTTTGTTAGTGGGAAAATTAACTTAATGAAAAATATTGATATTATTAAAAGATTATACAATGATTATACAACAAAACATCTTAATAAAATAATACTTGCTATAGTGTTTTCCATTTTAGTTGCTGGCGCTACATCAGCAACAGCATGGTTACTCGACCCTGCAATAGAAAAAATTTTTATAAACAAAGATCAAAGTTTAATTTTCGTAATTCCACTTTTAATCATAATAGCTTTTGCTACAAAAGGAATATCTCTATATTTAGCAAAAGTTTTAATGATAAAAACCGCAGAAGAAGTGAAAAAAAATATTCAAATCGATATGTTATCTTCTTTCATAAAAGCTGATACTGAAAAAATTGAAGATAAACATTCTGGTAAATATATTTCAAATCTTAACTTTGATGTAAATCAAATAACTGGGATGCTAAGTAATGCAGTTTTAAACCTATTCAAGGATGGGTTAACGCTTATTGGCTTATTATTTGTGATGTTCTTTCAAAATTGGAGGCTTTCTCTTATAGCTTTAATTATGCTTCCTATAGCATCAATTACTGCTAAAAAACTAGGTAAGCGTATTGTAAAAGTTGCAACTGAAGCACAAGAAAAGTCAGGTGACTTAAATAAATATTTAATTGATCTTTTTAAAAATCATAAAATTATAAAAATTTTTCAAAGAGAGAATTATGAACATGAAAGATCAGAAAAATTCGTCAATGATCTAAAAGAAAAATCAATAAAAATTGCAACTGTTTTTATAAGATCCACTCCAATAATGGAAGTTGTAACTGGAATAATGATTGCAATATTAATTTTTTACTCAGGAAAATTAATTATGAATGATCAACTTAGCATAAATAATTTTTTTTCTTTTTTAGCTGCAATGATGCTTGCTTATCAACCAGTAAAATCTTTAGCAACAGTTAATGTTGCTTTTGGCCAAGGACTATCGGCAGGAAAAAGAATATTACCAATTATTGATCAACAAAATAAAATTTCAACAAATGAAAATGGAAAAATATTAGATATAAGTAATGCATCAATAAAATTTCAAAATATTAATTTTAGTTACAAATCAAATCTTAACAATATAGTCCTTAAAGATATTAATATTGATATAGCTGGCAGAAAAATGACAGCTTTGGTAGGTCACAGCGGATCGGGAAAATCTACAATATTAAATTTAATACCAAGAATTTATGATGCAGACTCTGGAGAAATTCTAATTGATAATCAAAAAGTACAAAACCTAAATCTTAAATCATTAAGAAAAGAAATATCTATTGTTGATCAAAATACAACACTTTTTGATGATACTATTTTTAATAATATCAAATATGCCAAACCAGAGGCGAGTGACGAAGAAATTTTTACAGCTGCAAAAATATCAATGTGTACAGATTTTATAGAAAAATTAGAAAATAAATTTCAGACTGTTATAGGAGAAAATGGAGTAAAATTATCAGGTGGTGAAAAGCAAAGACTTTCGATAGCGAGAGCTTTGTTAAAGGATAGCAAAATAATTCTTTTAGACGAAGCAACTTCATCTCTTGACTCTGAAACAGAGGAAAAAATACAAAAAGCTATTGAGGAATTAACAAAAAATAAAACAACAGTAGTTATTGCTCATAGACTATCAACTATTCTTAATTCAGAAAAAATTTATGTTGTTGATAAAGGTTCTGTTGAAGCATCAGGTAAACATGATGAACTAATCAAAAATTCATTGCTTTATAAAAACTTCTACGAAAGACAAATAAAAAATAACTAATGTATTTTTTGTATAATATATTAGGAATTATTTTTTTTTTAATCTCACCATTTATATTATTTTTTAGAATGATTAATGGAAAGGAAGATTGGAAAAGAATCTTAGAAAAATACGCTTATTATAATTTAAAAAAGACTGATACAACCGTATGGTTTCATGGTGCAAGTGTTGGGGAAATCATGAGTGTTCTTCCTTTGATAAATAAGTTTGAAAAAGACAAATCTATAAAAAAAATTTTACTTACTTCATCTACTTTAAGTTCTGCATCAATAATTGCAAAGAAACCATTAAAGAAAACAACTCACATTTACTTTCCATTTGATATTGGATTTATATGCAATAAATTTTTAAATTATTGGGAACCAAAAATCGCAATATTTGTAGATTCTGAAATCTGGCCGAATATGTATGAAAGAATAAATTCAAAAAAAATTCCTCTTATTTTAATCAATGCTAGAATTACGAGTAAAAGTTTCAAAAGATGGCAAACCTTTTCATCTTTTGCAAAGAATGTTTTTAGTAAAATAACTATAGCTTTACCTCAAAATCAAGAAACCCAAAATTATTTAAAAAGATTAGGTGTTAAAAAAATTAAATTTGTAGGAAATTTAAAGTATTTCAAAAATGATAAACAAAGTTTGAAGAAAAATGTACAAAAATATTTTAAAAATAAAAAAGTATTCTGTGCAGCCAGCACTCATTATAATGAAGAGAAAATCATTGGAAAATTACATTTAAAATTAAAGAAAAAGTTTAAAAATTTAATTACAATATTGGTTCCGCGTCACATAAATAGATCGGAGGATATAAAGAAAGAACTTAGAAAATTAAAACTGATAGTTACCGAAAGATCAAGCAGACATAAACCGTCTGAAAATTGTGACGTATATATTGTTAATACATATGGAGAGATGTCAAAATTTTTAAGACTTTCAAATGTAACATTTATTGGTGGATCTTTAGTAAACCATGGAGGACAAAACCCATTAGAAGCTGTAAGAATGGGTAATTACGTGATGCATGGTAAAAAAGTAAATAATTTTAAAGAAATATATAAAGAATTAAAAAGTTTAAAAATATCTTCAGAGATTAAAAATATTGATCAAATGCAAAAAGTATTTGTAAAAAATCATAATTACAAAATATCAAATAGTAAAATTAATAAGATTAATTATTTAGGTGCTAAAATTTTTGAAGATAACGTTAAAGAAATTAAAAATTATTTATAATGAAAGTAAAAAGACCCATTTTTTGGGATAGTTTCAATTTCATATCATTATTACTATTACCATTTAGTTTGATAACAATTATTTTTAATTTTTTTAAATCTTTAAGTTCAAAAAAATATTTCAAGATAAAAACAATCTGTGTTGGAAATATTTACTTAGGTGGAACTGGAAAAACACCTTTAGTTTTAAAAATAAATGATATGTTAAAATATAAGTTTAAAACTGTGTTTATTAAAAAAAAATATATTGATCAAATTGATGAGCAAAATATTTTATCAAAATATGGAAATCTAATTTGTTTAAGTTTTAGAGATATCGCACTGAGAATTGCTGAGAGAAAAAAATACCAGTTAGCTATATTAGATGATGGTTTACAAGATAAAAGTTTAAATTATGATATTTCTATTGCTTGTTTTAATAGTTCAGAGCTAGTTGGAAATGGGCTAGTTTTGCCTGCTGGGCCATTAAGGGAAAGAATTACGAATATTTTAAATTATGATCTTGTATTTCTTAATGGTGAAAAAAATAATACAACTTTTGAAAAAACTCTAAAGAGATTAAATCCAAATTTAAAAATATTTAGAGCTAAATACACTCCTAGAAATCTTAAGTCTTTTAAATTTAAAAATAACTTTCTAGTTTTTTCAGGCATAGGTAATCCTTTAGAATTTCAAC
>CACGWC010000014.1 GCA_902576785.1 uncultured Pelagibacteraceae bacterium
AACCACTTTAGAAAATTGATTGTATTTTTACTTAGTGGTTCAATTTCAATTTTTTCAGTTATAGATTTTAATTTAAATTCTTTCTTATTCTTTTCTTCAAAAATATCCCAAATTACACCAATAATATTTTTCTTACCAAAAGGCACTTTTACATAATCTCCTGGTTTTAATTTAAGATTACTTAGATATGTAAATGGATGATCAAATATATTAGGCAATAGAACAGGATATTTCATAAATTAATTATGATATATATTAAGAGTGTATCTGTCTTTTATCTACAGATAATGCCGCTTCTTTTATAGCCTCTGAAAATGTTGGGTGTGCGTGGCATGTTCTTGCAATATCTTCTGAACTGGCCCCAAACTCCATTGCAACGGACATTTCTGCTATCATTTCTCCTGCATGTGGACCAATTATATGTACACCAAGCACTTTATCAGTTGATTGTTCTGCCAAAATTTTTACAAAACCCTCCGGTTCATCAATTGCTTTGGCTCTCGAATTTGCCATAAAAGGGAATTTACCAATTTTATAACCAATGTTTTCTTTTTTTAATTGCTCCTCAGTTTTACCAACATAAGCTACCTCTGGGGATGTATAAACAACTCCAGGAATAATATCATAATTAACATGACCTGATTGGCCTGCTATAAGTTCTGCAACGGCAATCCCTTCTTCTTCGGCTTTATGGGCTAACATAGGACCATCAATAACATCTCCTATTGCGTATATATTTTTAATATTTGTCTCAAAATTTTTATTTACTTTAACTCTTCCTTTTTCATCTAAAGCTACACCAACTTTATCTAAATTTAAATTTTTAGTATAAGGTCTTCGTCCAACAGAAATTAAAACAACATCAACATCATGTTTAACTTTTTGACCATCATTTTGTGAAGTCTCCACCGTTACACCATTAGAGTTTTTAGTTATTTTATCAACTTTAGTATTAAGGTTGAATTTTATACCTTGCTTTTTTAATATTTTCATAAATTCATTTGAAATATCTCGATCCATTCCGGGAGTGATATGGTCTAAAAATTCTACAACTGTAACTTCAGTACCAAGTCTTGACCAAACTGATCCCATTTCTAATCCTATATATCCTCCTCCGACAACAATCATTTTATTAGGAAGCTTGGGAATAGATAGGGCTCCAGTTGAAGAGAGAATTCTTTCTTCATCGAAATCTACTCCAGGCAATGAAACTGGCTCTGATCCTGTGCTGATTATTGTTTTATCAGTTTGAATTATTTTAGTGCCTTCAGAGCCTTCAATTTTTATTGAATTTTCGTTCTCAAATGAACCTTTGCCTTTAAAATATGTGACTTTGTTTTTTTTGAATAAAAATTCCACTCCTTTAGTCAAAACTGTTACAGCTTTGTCTTTATTTTTCATCATTTTATCTAAATTAAGTTTTATTTCACCAGTCTCAATTCCAATTTTTTCAAAATTTTTAGCACTGTGAAATTTTTCAGATAAATTAAGTAAACTTTTTGATGGAATGCATCCTATATTTAAGCATGTTCCTCCTAGAGACCCTCTAGACTCTATGCATGCTGTTTTAAGACCAAGTTGAGACAATCTAATTGCACAAACATATCCTCCAGGGCCACCACCAATTACTGTTACGTCAAATTTTTCTGGCATATTATAAATTTAAAAACAACCTTCTTGGGTCTTCTAAGTTTTCTTTAACAGTTTTTAAAAAACTTACAGATTCTTTTCCATCAATTATTCTATGATCATAAGACAATGCTAAAAACATTACAGGTCTAGCCTTTATCTCACCATCAACAACAACGGGTCTTTCAACAATATTATGCATTCCAAGAACTGCTGACTGAGGAGGGTTTAAAATAGGAGTAGATAACATTGATCCATAAACACCTCCGTTGCTAATTGTAAACGTTCCCCCTTGAAGATCCTCTATGGTAAGACTGCCATTTTTTGCTTTGTCTGACAGATCTTTTATGTTTTTTTCAATGTCAGCAAAAGACATTTCATCAGCATTTTTTAATACTGGAACTACTAATCCTTTTTCAGTTCCTACTGCAAAGCTCACATTATAATAATTTTTGTAAACCATTTCATCATTTTCAACTTCAGCATTTATTGCAGGAAATAATTTTAATCCTACTATACAAGCTTTCACAAAAAAGGACATGAAGCCAAGTTTAATTCCATAACTATTTTGGAAATCTTCCTGGTTATCTTTTCTCATTGAAATTATATTTGACATATCAACCTCATTAAACGTTGTAAGCATAGCTGCATTATTTTGAGCCTCTTTTAAACGTTTAGCAATCGTTTGTCTTAGTCTTGACATTTTAATTCGTTCTTCTTCGCCGTATTGAATTTTTCTTTCGTTAGGTTGAGGGTTAGCTCCCATTAAACTTATTAAATCACCTTTTAAAATTCTACCATCTTTACCTGTCCCTTTTACTTCATCTAAATTAATTTTATTTTCAACAACCATTTTTCTTACAGCAGGAGAAAGTGTTTTATTTTGTTTAATAGGCTTGGTTTCTTTAACTTCATCAGTTAATACCAATGGTTCTTCGTCAAGCAATAAAGGTTCTTGAGTTTTTTTTGTATCTTTTTTCTTTTCGATTTCTAAATTTATTACATTATTTTTTTCAACGTTTCCTTTAACCGGCTCAGCTTCCTTTTCTTCTTTAAGAGCACCACCTTCTGAAATCATTCCTAATACAGTTCCAACTTCGACTGTATCACCATCTTTTGAGTTGATCTCTGATATAACACCACTCGCAGGTGCTGGAACTTCTAAGTTTACTTTGTCAGTTTCTAATTCTACTACAGCTTCATCAGCAACTACGTTATCACCTTTTTTCTTTAACCATTTCGTGACCGTAGCCTCTGTAATACTTTCTCCCAAAACTGGAACTAATATTTTTTCACTCATTTATTCAAATACTTTATTTATAATTTCTTGTTGTTCAGAATTATGTCTTCTTGCATAACCTGTAGCAGGTGTAGCATCTGGACTTCTTCCAATGTAAGAAATTGCATTATTTTTAGCCTTAATAGTCTCTAATGTCCATTGTATATAATCTCTAACAGCAAACCAAGCACCCATATTTTTGGGCTCCTCTTGGCACCAATAAAATTTTGAATTTTTTGCAAATGGTTTTAGCTCTTTAACCAAACTTTTTGCAGGGAAAGGATATAGTTGTTCAATTCTATACAAAATCACATCATTGATTTTTAGTTTCTCTCTTGCCGCGAGAAGATCAAAATAAATTTTTCCAGAGCATAATATTACTTTTCTAATTTTTTTATCTTCTTTTAACTTAATAAAACCTTTTTGCTTAGTATCTCTAGCATGATCCCATAGCACTCTATGAAAAGAATTTTTTTTACTAAAATCTTCTAAATTTGATACACAATATTTATTTCTTAAAAGTGACTTAGGTGTCATTATAATTAAAGGTTTTCTAAAATCACGGTGCATCTGTCTTCTTAAAGCATGAAAATAATTTGCAGGTGTAGTACAATTCATAACTTGTAAATTATCATTTGCACATAATTGTAAAAATCTCTCTAATCTCGCAGAAGAATGCTCTGGACCTTGTCCTTCATAACCATGGGGTAATAACATAACCAGTCCTGATGCTCTTTTCCACTTTCTTTCACCAGATGATATAAATTGATCAATAATTACTTGTGCACCATTTGCAAAATCTCCAAATTGAGCTTCCCAAATTGTCAATGTATTTGGTTCTACTAAACTGTATCCATATTCAAATCCTAAAACTGCAAGTTCAGATAAAAAACTATCTACAATTTCAAAATTTTTTTGGTTACTAGATATATTGTTTAAAGGTATGTACCTTGAATTATCAATTTGATTTCTTAAAACTGAGTGTCTTTGACTAAAGGTACCTCTACCTGAGTCCTGACCTACTAACCTTACTGGATAACCTTCAACTAATAATGAACCAAATGCTAAAGACTCAGCTGTTGCCCAATCAATTCCTGAGCCTTCATTAATAGTTTTTTTTCTATTTTCCATAATTTTTGTTATGGTTTTGTGAATATTTTTATCAGTCGGAAAAACATGTATTCTGTCAGAAATATTATTTAAAATTTTCAAATCTGATCCAGTTACACCTCTTTTATCTTTACCTCTTTCAGGTTTATATCTCGACCAAGTTCCCTCAAACCACCTAATTTTAGGTTTATAATCTTTCGCATTTTTAAATTGATCATCTAATAAATTTTTAAAATCAATAATTTGTTGATCTAAATCTTGTTTCGTAAAAAGTCCTTCATTTACGAGCTTTTCACCATAAATTTTAATTGTAGATGGATGAGATCTAATTTTTTTGTACATAAGTGGTTGGGTGAAAGATGGCTCATCTCCCTCATTATGTCCAAATCTTCTGTAACATATTAAATCAATTACAACATCTCTATTAAATTTTAATCTAAACTCAGTTGCTATTCTAGTTGCGTAAACAACTGCCTCAGGATCATCTCCATTAACATGGATGATTGGTGCATCAACCATTTTACCTACGTCAGAAGGATAAGGGGAAGATCGCGCAAATCTAGGACTTGTTGTAAATCCAATTTGGTTGTTAACAATAATATGGATTGTCCCTCCAGTGTTATGACCAGGAAGTCCGGACATCGCAAAACACTCTGCTACTATTCCTTGCCCTGCAAATGCAGCATCACCGTGAATTAATATTGGTATAACTTTATTTCTTTGTTTGTCTTGGTGAAAAAATTGTTTAGCTCTAGTTTGGCCAAGAACAACAGGATTAACTGCCTCTAAATGTGAAGGATTATCTGTTAAACTAACGTGTACAGGATTTCCATCAAATTCTCTATCAGATGAGGCTCCTAAATGGTATTTGACATCTCCAGCACCATCTTCTGAACCATCCATTTCACCAGCAAATTCATTAAAAATTCTTTTATAAGACTTTTGTAAAACGTTTGCTAAGACATTTAGTCTTCCTCTATGTGACATTCCTATTTTAACTTCTTTTATTTTGGATTGTCCTCCGATTTTTATAATTTGCTCAAGAGCAGGTATTAAACTTTCTCCACCATCTAAACCAAATCTTTTAGTACCAACATATTTTGTGTTTAAAAATTTTTCAAATCCCTCTGCTTGTATTAATTTATTTAAAATTGCTTGCTTTCCATTTTTTGTAAACTTGAGTGCATTCTCGTCTTTTTCAACTCTATCTCTAAACCACATTCTCTCAGTTGGATTTGAAATATGCATGTATTCATAACCTATGGGACCACAATAAGTTTTTTTTAAAAACTTCAGTATTTCTCTAATATTTGCACTTTTTTTATTTATTATTCCGTTTAGAAAAATTTCTTTGTCATAATCTTCTTTTTTAAAACCATAGTACTCAGGATGTAATTCGTCTAAATATTCTGACTTCATCAATTCTAAAGGATCTAGTTTTGATAATAGATGTCCCCTTAAGCGGTAAGCTCTTATCAAGGCTACGGCACTTATTGAATTTTTATTTGAATTTGCAATTACTTGAAAATTAAACTTGCTAGAATTATCTTTGTTTTTTTCATTTTCTTTAGCTGTTTTCTCAACATCTTCTATATTAATTTTTTTTGAGAAAGGTTTCCACGACGGTCCATTTATCTCATCGACTAATATCTTCATATCCTCATCTACACCTGAGAAATATTCAATCCAACTTTCAGATAGAGATGGATCTTTATTTATAAATTTTACATACATTTCCTCAATAAATGCACTATTAGCTTTATTTAGAAATGATGTTTTTTTATATTCCAAATTTTTAGGAGAGCTCATTTTATTTTAATATAATACTAAATTTTGTTTTCAATTGGACAATTTATTTAACAATGTTTTTCCAATTTCTGAAGGGGATGTGGCAACTTCTATACCACAATCTTCCATTTTTTTGATCTTATCTTTGGCCCCGCCTTTGCCACCTGATATTATGGCGCCTGCATGTCCCATTCTTCTACCCGGTGGTGCTGTAACACCTGCAATAAAACCAACCATGGGTTTTTTTATTTCATGATTTTTTACAAATTCAGCTGCTTCTTCTTCAGCTGATCCTCCTATTTCACCAATCATTAAAATTGATTTAGTTTCCTCATCCTTTAAAAATAAATCTAAACAATCAATGAAGTTCGTACCATTTATTGGATCACCACCTATACCTATACATGTTGATTGTCCCAAATCATTCTCTGTAGTTTGTGCGACAGCCTCATAGGTCAAAGTTCCAGATCTTGATACAATACCAACAGAACCCTTTTTATGTATATTTCCTGGCATTATTCCGATCTTGCATTCATCAGGCGTAATTATCCCTGGACAATTGGGACCGATTAATCTTGATTTTGAATTAAGTAACTTTTTTTTGACCTTAATCATATCAAGAACTGGTATACCCTCAGTGATACAAACGATTAATTCTAAGTTAGCTTCAATGGCCTCTATGATTGCTGCGGATGCAAATTTCGCAGGAACATAAATCATAGTTGCGTTGGCACCAGTTTCATCGACTGCTTCCTTTACTGTATTAAATACTGGTCTATCTAGATGAGTTTGACCACCTTTTTTTGGTGTAACTCCTCCGACTAAATTTGTTCCATATTTAATTGCTTGCTCTGAATGAAAAGTTCCGTGACTACCCGTAAAACCTTGGCAAATTAACTTTGTGTTTTTATTAACTAAAACTGACATTTATTTAATAGCCTCTACAATTTTTTTAGCAGCATCTGATAAATCAGAAGCAGAAATTAACTCAAGACCTGAATTATCAAGTATTTTTTTTCCCTCTTCAAAATTTGTTCCAGCCAATCTTACAACTAAAGGAACATTCATTTTTATTTCTTTTGCTGCATCCACAACACCTTGGGCAAGAACATCACATCTCATTATTCCACCAAAAATATTAATTAATATTCCTTTAACATTTTTATCTGATAAAATTATTTTAAAAGCAGCTGCCACTTTTTCTTTAGAAGCCCCACCACCAACATCTAAAAAATTTGCTGGTTCCTTTCCATATAATTTAATTATGTCCATAGTTGCCATTGCAAGCCCAGCTCCATTAACCATGCATCCAATTGTTCCATCAAGTTTAATATATGCTAAATCATGCTTGCTAGCTTCTATCTCTGTTTCTTCTTCTTCATTGAGGTCTCTCAACTCAATTAGCTCTGGATGTCTGAATAAAGCATTTCCATCAAAATTCATTTTTGCATCTAAACAAATCAACTCTTTTTCTTTTGTTAAAATTAAAGGATTAATTTCGATTAAATTAGCATCGGTTTCTATAAATAATTTGTATATGGACTTGATTAGACTAATTCCTTGTTCTTTTGTTTCTTCATCTAGATTAAAAATACTTATTATTTTATTACAATTTTCATCAGATATTTCGTTATCTAAATCTACTTTTGTTGTTAAAATTTTCTCAGGAGATTTGATTGCGACTTCTTCTATATCCATACCCCCTTGATCACTTGAGATAAAAGCTATCTTTGAGCTCGCACGATCTACAACACAAGACAAATAAAATTCTTTATCAATGTTAGATGAAACTTCGACATATAATCTTTTAACAATTCTTCCGCTAGGTCCTGTCTGATGAGTGATTAATTTTTTTCCAAGCAAGGATTTTGCCTCTGTTTCAAGACTTTTTAAATCATTTACTATTTTAACTCCACCAGCTTTACCTCTGCCTCCAGCATGAATTTGTGCTTTCAACACATATTTATCAGTTTTAAGATTTTTAGCTTTTTCCAATAATTCATTTACATCTAGAGCATAAACTCCATCCGGAACTTTAGCTCCATATTTTCTAAGTATATTCTTTGCTTGGTGTTCGTGAATATTCATTAACTAGTTATTTAAACTAGGATCAATTTTGGATGCAGCTTCCCATAATTTTTTTACAGCATCTACTGAGTTATTAAACTCAGATTTTTCATTTTCATCTAGCTCAATTTCTTCGATTTTTTCTATACCGTTCTTTCCAACAATTACTGGCACTCCAGCATAAATATTGCTTATTCCGTATTGTCCATTTAAATGTGCAGCACAAGGGAGCATTTTTTTGCTATCTTTTAAGTATGCTTCTGCCATTTCAACACCTGACGCTGCTGGTGCATAAAATGCTGAACCTTTTTCTAAATATTTAACAATTTCAGCACCTCCATCTCTAGTTCTTTGATTTATACTTTCTAATTTATCTTTTGATATTTTTCCTTCTTTGACTAAATCTAATAATGGTTTTCCTGAAACTTTTGTAAATCTTGGTAGAGGAACCATAGTATCTCCATGTCCTCCCATTACCATTGCCTCAATTTCTCTAACAGGCACATTTAACTCTAAAGATAAAAACAGTTTAAATCTCGATGTGTCTAATATTCCGGCCATTCCAACAACTTTGTTAGGCGATAGTCCAGAAAATTTTTGAAAAGCCATAACCATTACATCTAATGGATTTGTAATACATATAACAAAGGCATTTGGTGCATGGTGCTTTATACCTTCAGCAACCTGTTTTATAATTTTTAAATTTATTCCTAATAAATCATCTCTACTCATTCCTGGTTTTCTTGGAACACCAGCTGTAATAATGATTACATCTGAATTTTTTATATCTTCATAATTATCAGTACCTGAAAATTTTACATTAAATCCATCTACGGATGAAGACTGTGCAATATCTAATGCTTTACCTTTAGCAATTCCACTTGCTACATCAAATAATACTACATCATCAACAAGCTCCTTTAGTCCAATTAAATGTGCTAAAGTTCCACCTATTTGTCCAGCTCCTATTAATGATATTTTTGACATTTTACTATTTCATTGTTGGCATTATAAATTCAGGATCTGATCTAACACCTGAAGGCCATCTTGAAGTGATCGTTTTTAATTTAGTATAAAATCTAACTCCTTCTGGCCCGTGCATATGTTGATCTCCAAATAATGATCTCTTCCATCCACCAAAACTATGAAAAGCAACTGGCACAGGGATAGGGATATTAATTCCAACCATTCCTACTTTAATTTGATTTGCAAATGTTCTTCCTGCATCTCCATCTCTTGTATAAATACTTGTTCCATTACCAAACTCATGGTCATTAATTAAATTTAATGCTTCGTTAAAATCTTTAGCTCTGACAACAGATAATACAGGTCCAAATATCTCCTCTTTATAAATTCTCATATCTTTTTTAACATTATCGAATAAGCAACCACCAATATAATAACCGTCTTCATAACCTTGAAGTTTGATATCTCTTCCATCAACCACAAGGTCTGCTCCTTCTTTAATACCTAAATCAACATAACCTCTTACTCTTTCAAGATGCTCTTTTGTTACTAAAGGACCCATTTCAGAATTCTTATCCATGCCTGGTCCAATTTTTAAAGCTTCCACTTTTTTTGATAATTCATCGACTAGTTTGTCACCTACATTACCAACAGCAACAGCAACAGATTGAGCCATACATCTTTCTCCTGCAGACCCATATGCTGCACCCATTAGACCGTTTACTGCTTGATCTAAATCACAATCTGGCATGACAACACAATGATTTTTAGCTCCTCCAAGAGCTTGAACACGTTTTTCATTTTTGGCTGCATTTTCATAAATGTATTTAGCAATAGGTGTTGATCCAACAAAACTAACTGCGGATATATCTTTATGTTCCAAAATTGCATCTACAACTTCTTTATCTCCATTAACAACATTCAAAACCCCATCTGGTAAACCAGCTTCACTAAATAGCTCTGCAAGTTTTAATGGACAAGATGGATCTTTTTCAGAAGGTTTTAATACAAATGTATTTCCGCAAGCTATTGCCATTGGAAACATCCACATTGGAACCATTGCAGGAAAGTTAAATGGTGTAATACCCGCACATACACCTAATGGCTGTCTCACTGACCAGCTATCAATGTTTGTGCCTACATTTTCTGTAAAGTCACCTTTTAGCATTTGTGGAATTCCACATGCAAATTCAACTACCTCTAAACCTCTTGTGAGAGAACCTTTGGCATCTTCATAAACTTTTCCATGCTCTGATACAATCATCTTAGCTAGCAAGTCAGAATTTTTTTCAATTATTTCTTTGTATTTAAATATTATTCTAGCTCTTTGTATTGGAGTTACATTTGACCATGTTTCAAATGCTTTTTTTGCTTTTTGTACTGCTAAATCAAGATCTTGTTTTGTACCAAGTCTAACCTCAGACTCTTGTTTGCCTATAGCAGGATTAAATACTTTTCCTTTTCTATCAGATGTACCAGAAACAATTTTACCGTCGATAAAATGCTCAATTAAATTCATGGATGTATTTAAATAAGTAATTATGTGGTTGCAAGCATTTTCTTTATCTCAGCAATAGCTTTTGCTGGATTTAATCCTTTTGGACATGCGTTAGTGCAGTTCAAAATCGTGTGGCATCTATAAAGCTTAAGTTCATCTGCAACCTTTTGAAGTCTTTCCTTTCTATCTTCGTCTCTGCTATCCATTATCCATCTATAAGCTTGTAATAAAACTGCAGGACCTAAATACTTATCGCCATTCCACCAATAACTAGGACATGAAGTAGAACAACAAGCACACATTATACATTCATAAGCTCCATCAAGTTTAGCTCTATCTTCTGGAGATTGATGAATTTCTGTTGTTTCACTATTTGAATTATTTTTTAACCAAGGTTCAATGGATTGGTATTGTTTATATAATCCACTTAAGTCTCCTATTAAATCTTTTTTTACTTTTAAGTGAGGCAAAGGGTATATATCTATATCTCCCTTAATTTCTGCATGTGGCTTAGTACATGCAAGACCATTTTTTCCACCCATATTCATTGCACAAGAACCACAAACTCCATGCGCACAAGATCTTCTATATGCAAGTGTTGGATCAATTTCGTTTTTAATTTTATTTAGTATGTCTAAAACTTTAGATGGACAATTATCCATGTCTACTTCATATGTGTCTATTCTTGGGTTCTCTCCAGTTGATGGATCCCATCTGTAAACATTTACTTTTCTGATATTCTTTGAACCGGTTTTGTCTTTAAAATATTTACCTTTATTAACTTTTGAGTTTTGTGGTAAATTTAATTGAACCATTAATACACTCTTTCTTGTGGAGGAAAATATTGGACTTCATTTGTTAATGTTGAAGTATGTACATCTCTGTATTCAATTTTAGTATTTTTTCCATCACACCAAGATAATGTATGTTTCATAAATTTTTCATCATTTCTTTTCGGATAATCTTCACGAGCATGAGCTCCTCTGCTTTCTTTTCTGTGATATGCAGAATCTACAGTTGTTATCGCTTGTCTAATTAAATTATCAAATTCTAAAGTCTCAACTAAATCAGTATTGAATACCAACGATTTATCTTTAACAGAAATCGATTCCATGCCATCATATGTTTTTCTGATCTCATCTACACCCTCTTTAAGATTCTTTTCAGTTCTAAATACAGCACATTTAGACTGCATTGTTTTTTGCATCGCCAGTCTAAGTTCAGCAGTTCCATTATCTCCCTCTGCATACCTTAGTTTATCAAATCTATTTAGACATTTTTCAGTTTCGCTTTCACTAACTTCTTCGTGAGGCGTTCCAGGTTTTACCAATTCCGCTGCTCTCTTTGCTGCTGCTCTTCCAAAAACAACCAAGTCAATAAGTGAATTTGAACCTAATCTATTTGCTCCATGAACAGATACGCACGCAGCCTCACCAATCGCCATCAAACCTGGGACTGTTTTTTGAGATCCATTTACTGTTAAAACTTCAGCTTTATAATTTGTTGGTATACCACCCATATTATAATGAACTGTTGGAACAACTGGTATCGGTTCTTTGGTTACATCTACATTTGCAAATAATCTTGCTGCCTCAGTAATGCCTGGCAATCTATCTTCAATAACTTTTTTATCTAAATGACTTAAATATAAATGAACATGGTCTTGATCTTTACCAACACCTCTTCCCTCATTGATTTCAATAGACATTGATCTGCTAACTACATCTCTCGAAGCAAGATCTTTAGCGTTGGGAGCATATCTCTCCATAAATCTTTCACCTTTAGAGTTTACCAAATATCCACCTTCACCTCTTACACCTTCAGAAATAAGTGTTCCGTGTCCATATATTCCTGTTGGGTGAAATTGTACAAACTCCATATCTTGAAGAGGTAATCCAGCTCTTAATACCATTGCATTACCATCACCAGTACAAGTATGTGCAGATGTTGCTGAGTAATACACCTTCCCATATCCCCCTGTGGCTATAATTGTTATGTGAGATCTAAAACGATGAATTGTTCCATCATTTAAATTCCAAGCAATTAAACCTTTGCATTGTCCATCTTTCATAATTAAGTCTAATGCAAAATATTCAATAAAAAATTCTGTATTATGTTTAAGTGCTTGACCATATAATGTATGGAGAATTGCATGACCAGTTCTATCTGCTGCAGCACAAGTTCTTTGTACAATTCCATTTCCATAATTTTTTGTCATTCCACCAAATGGTCTTTGATAAATTTTTCCATCTTCTGTTCTACTAAAAGGAACACCATACTTTTCTAATTCTAGTACTGCTTTTGGAGCTTCCTTACACAAATATTCAATACTATCTTGATCGCCTAACCAATCTGCTCCTTTTACAGTATCGTACATATGCCAACGCCAATCGTCTTCTCCCATGTTTCCAAGGGCTGCTGAAATTCCACCTTGGGCAGCTGATGTATGACTTCTGGTTGGAAAGACTTTCGAAATGCATGCAGTTTTTAATCCAGCTTCACTTAAGCCAACCGCAGCTCTTAGGCCAGAACCTCCAGCGCCAAGGACAACGACATCGTATTCATGATCTATAATATTATAAGATTTCATATAGTTATTTTAAATACTGCAAATATTGTAATTAAAGGAATTGTTATAGCAAAAAAATTTAAAGCTTTGTTTGCGGCATTTTTGATTTTTTCATCTTTAATATAGTCTTCAAAAACCTCGCTGATGCTTAATGCCGAGAAAAAGTAAGCAAAAATAAGAAAAAGACTAAATATAAACTTTGAAGGTTGAGAAGTTAGAAAAGTTAATATCTCTAAGTAGCTTTTGTCATAAATACTAACCAAATTTAAAGCAAACCATAACATCAAAGGTACTAATATGAGAGAACTCACTTTTAAAAATACCCATTTTTTTGTTACTGCTCTCATTAAAATAAATTTCGTCCTATTAAATAAATTGAAACGGTTAATATAAAAGATCCAAATATTACAATTAAGCCAGTAATTTTTGTGGTTTTTAACTCAAATCCATAACCAAAATCCATAATTAAATGTCTTATCTCACTTAAGATTTGAAAACTAAAAGACCATGTAATACCCAAGATGAAAAATTTCCCAATAAAAGATTGGAGGAATAATTTTATTAATTCATGACTTCCTTCGCTAAATGAAAAAAAAATAAAAAAGATACAAATTAAAGTTATTGCTAATATATTTATTATTCCTGTAATTCTATGAGATATTGAAACTAAAGATGATACATGCCATCTATAAATTTGAATATGAGGAGATAAAGGATTATTTTCCATTTTGATTTGCTTTCATTATTGTTTCTGCAATTTCAACGGAATTTAATGCGGCGCCTCTTAATAGGTTATCTGAAACGATCCACAAATTAATTGAATTCTCTTTTGTTTTATCATCTCTAATTCTTGAGATAAATGTTTCATCACAACCAGCTGCTTCTATTGGTGTACTATATCCTCCATTTTCTCTTTTATCTATAACGCTACAACCATCAGCATTATTTAATGCTTCTCTGATTTGTTCTAGAGAATAAGGATTTTCAAACTCTATATTTACTGATTCTGAATGTGATACAAGAACAGGAATTCTAACGCACGTAGCTGTTAGCTCTATATTATTGTCCAGTATTTTTTTTGTTTCATTACTCATTTTCAATTCTTCTTTTGTGTATCCATCATCCGAAAAAACATCAATGTGAGGAATTATATTGAAAGCTATTTGTTTAGTAAAATTTTTAGATTCAACAGAATTTCCATCAAGATAAGATTTAGTTTGTTCAATCAATTCATCCATTGGTGCTTTTCCGCCTCCAGAAACAGATTGATAGGTGGAAACTATTACTCTTTTTATTTTATATAAATCATGTAATGGTTTAAGAGCTAATACTAACTGAGCTGTTGAGCAGTTAGGATTTGCCACAATATTTTTTTTCATTTCATTAATTTTTTCTGCATTCACTTGAGGTACAATAAGTGGAACGTCAGGATCCATTCTAAAAAAACTAGAATTATCAATTACAGTTGTTAATTTTGCTGCACTTTCTGCATACTGTTCTGCAATTTTACCACCTGCTGCAAAAAAAGTTATATTTGCATTTGAAAAATCGTATTTTTCAAGATCATGGACTTCATAATCTTTGCCCTTAAAACTTATTTTTTTTCCAGCACTATTAGAAGAAGCTACTAAAAAAAGGTTATTAAATTTAATATCCTTTTTTTCTATAACTTCTAGTGTCTTTCTTCCAACATTACCGGTTGCACCGATGATAGCTATATTAGTCATTTTAAAGATTTATACTAAATGAAAGGTAAATCGCAAACTGTTCCGTTAAAACTATTACCATTTATATCAATTTTGAATGTTTGCTTTGCTTCAAAATATGGTTTTTTTATCATAGCTATACCAATTACCTGTTTAAAAGTTGGATTGTAACAACCTGATCGTAGTTCTCCGATTATATTATTTTTTTCATCTGTTAAATTCATTGAACCAGTTACGCTTATTTTATCAGTATCAATTTTAACGCCCATTAGTTTTCTTTTAATTCCTTCAGACTTTATTTTTTTTAATTGCTCTTTTCCTAAAAATTCAACATCACTATCAATATTAATATATTTATCAAAGCCACATTCGTATGGGTTGTCTCCATTGTCCATATCGTTTCCTTGAGAAAGTAATCCACTTTCGATACGTTCAATTAAATTAGGACATCCTGCTCTAATATTAAACTCATCTCCAATTTCAAATAAATGATCGTATAGTTTTAAACCCGCCTCATTATTCTCTACATAAATTTCATATCCACCTTGTTTAGACCATCCTGATTGAGCAATTAAATGTTTGGCTCCTGCAAAATCAAAATAATCAAAACCAAAAAATTTTAATTTTGTTATTTTTTCTCCAAAAACTTTTTCCATCAATTTAAAAGATTTAGGCCCTTGCACAGCCATAATGTCAACTTCGGGTTCGATAATATTTACATCAAATTTATTTCCAATTGCCAATCCTTTTGCAAATAAAATTACATCCGTATCTGCAATAGAAACCCACCATTTATTCTCATTAAATCTTAGAACAACTGGATCATTAATTAATCCAGCATTATCATCTATGATAGGACAATAATAACATCTTCCATCTTTTGATTTCGAAAGATCTCTACAAGTCATAAGTTGAACCAATTTTGCAGCATCTTTTCCAGTAATCTCTACTTGTCTTTCAGCAGCCACATCCCAAACTTGAACATGCTCTTTTAAATGATGATATGAGTCTTCTAAAGAACCAAATGCAGCAGGAAGCAACATATGATTGTATATTGTGTAAGCTGTAACACCTTGTTTTTCAATTCTTGATGTATAAGGCGTACCTCTAAGTCTTCTTGATTTTGCAATAGAAAAGTTTTTCATTTTTTAGCTTAGTGTCATCTTTTTATCTATTTGTAAAGAAAGTAAGTTGTTTATTTGAAAGAAATCTAAGTAAGTTCCTTAGCTCTTTTTCTTAATTCAAATTTTTGGATTTTACCTGTTGATGTTTTTGGAAGTTCACAGAAGTCTATTTTTTTTGGAATTTTGAACCCTGCTAGAGTTTCTCTACAAAAATCGATTAATTCTTTTTCATTTGTCTCTTTATCTGCCACTTTCTCTATAAATGCGCATGGAACTTCTCCCCATTTCTCATCTGGTTTTGCTACTACAGCAACAATTGAAACAGCTGGGTGCTTAGAAAGTGTGTTTTCGATTTCGATAGAAGAAATATTCTCACCACCTGAAATAATAATATCTTTCGACCTATCTTTAACCTTGATGTATCCATCTGGATAAATAACTGCCAAATCACCAGAGTGAAACCATCCATCTTTCATAGCCTTTTCAGTGGCCTCTTTGTCTTTAAAATACCCTTTCATAACAACATTACCTTTGATCATTATCTCGCCAATGGTTTCTCCATCCATAGGCACGGGTTTCATAGTTTCTGGATCTAAAACAACCACTCCTTCTGTGTTTGGAAATCTCACACCTTGTCTTGCTTTAATTTCATTAATTTTGTCTTCTTCAAAACCATTCCATTCATCATTCCAAGCACATTGTAAAACATGTCCATATGTTTCTGTTAAACCATAGACATGCATTACCTCAAATCCTAATGCTTTCATTTTTTTGAAAATAATACTTGGAGGTGGTGCTCCAGCAGTTAAAACATAAACTTTGTTTTTTAATTCTTTGATATCATTTTGTGATGCACCTGTTATCATATTAAGTACAATAGGTGCCCCTCCAAAATGGGTAATGTCGTGCTTTTCAATTAATTCAAATATTTTTTTTACATCAATAGCTCTTAAACAAACTGTTTTTCCATTTAACATTGGTATTGTCCACGGGTACCCCCATCCATTACAGTGGAACATTGGTACAACTGTTAAAAAATTTAATCTATTTGGCATATTCCAAGCAACAGCACTACCTGTTGACATTAAATAAGAACCTCTATGATGATAAACAACACCTTTTGGATTTCCGGTTGTTCCAGACGTATAACTTAAAGAAATTGCTTGCCATTCATCCTTTGGTTTTTTCCAAATATAATTTTCATCACCAGTGCTTAAAAATTCCTCATATTCTCTATCTCCAATTTTTTTTAACAAGGATTGGTCAGCAAAATCATCTTGAACATCAATTACGATTGGTTTTTCTTTTAAAGTTGATAAAGCCTTTTCTGCAACTGCATGCAATTGTCTATCTATTATTAATACTTTTGCTTCACTGTGTTCTAAAATATAAGCAACAGTTTTTGCATCAAGTCTTGAATTAATTGTATTTAAAACGGCTCCCGTCATAGGAACAGAATAATGTGCTTCAAAAATCTCTGGAGTATTAAAGGTCATAACTGAAACTGTGTCTCCTTCAACAATACCAATTTTCTCTAGTGCACTTGCAAATTTGGTGCACCTGTTAAATACTTCAGTCCATGTGAAAGATTTTGTTTCATATACTAAAGCCTCATAATTTGGATAAATGTCTTTTGCTCTATCTAGAAAGCTAAGCGGTGTTAACGGGACATAATTTGAAGGATTTTTATCTAAGTTCTGATTATATTTATTCATCAGTTAAATTTTGCGCTCATAGTATATTTACTACCAGAAATAGCAGATTTATAATGGCTCTCAGCTCTAGGCAAAATTTTGTCAAAATAATAATTTCCTGTATTTAATTTATCTTCATAAAACTCTTTATTGTTTTCCAAATTTTCATAGCTTTTTCTCATTGTTTTTAGCCATATAAATGAAAGACAAAAATAACCAAAAAATCTTAAATAATCGTTACATGATGCGCTTATATCGTCTTTTGGCGTATTGCCATTAGGAGATATCCAGTCCGTGAAATCTGACAATATATTTTTTAATTCAGATATTTTTTTTACATGTTCATTTAAATTGTCTACTTTTGAACAATTTTGAATTTCTGTATCTACATATTTCATAAAATTTTCAAAAACTTTTTTCTGACTAATTTTTCTAAATACAAAATCAATTGCCTGCACAGAATTAGTTCCTTCGTAAATAGGTGTAATTCTATTATCTCTAAATAATTGTTCTATCCCTTGGTCTTTGGTATAACCATAGCCACCAAACACCTGAATTGCTTCATTGGTTATTTCCATACCCATATCTGTAAAAAATGACTTAATTACTGGGGTCATAAGACCTACAATATCCGATGCATCTTTTTTTACTTCCTCTGAACTATGACTTAAGCTTACATCTACCTGCTGAGCCATCCAAAAAGATAAGGATCTTTCTCCCTCAATTATAGACTTCATATTTAATAAACTTCTTCGAATATCTGCGTGCTTAATGATTAAATCTGTTTCTCCATTAGAATTATTATTTGATTTACCTTGCTTTCTCTCTTTCGAATAACTTAAAGCAGTTTGATAAGCTGTTTCAGATAGACCTAGTCCTTGTATGCCGACAACGATTCTTTCTAAGTTCATCATTGTAAACATAGAATTTAAGCCTTTGTTCTCTGGTCCGATCATATAACCTTTGGCATCATCAAAACTTAATACACATGCAGGTGAACCTTTAATACCCATTTTTGATTCAATTGAAACAGTATTGACTCCATTTCTTGGACCAATTGAACCGTCTTCATTAATTTCATATTTTGGTACTAAAAATAAACTTATCCCTTTCGTTCCTTTTGGAGCGTCCTGCGTTCTTGCTAAAACAAGGTGTATAATATTTTCAGTCAAATCATGATCACCAGATGTAATAAAAATTTTTTGTCCACTTATATTATAAGTGCCATTTTCATTTTTAATTGCCTTTGTTTTAATTAATCCTAAATCTGTTCCACACTGAGGTTCTGTTAAACACATTGTCCCACTCCATTTACCCTCAACAATTTTAGGAAGATATGTGTTTTTAATTTCTTCAGTTGCATGACTCAAAATACAATTGTATGCACCTATACTTAATTCACTATATAATTTAAAAGATAAACTTGATGATGAAAGCATTTCATCAAAAAAAGCACTTACAGTTTTCGGCATTCCTTGACCACCGTATTTTGGATCACAAGTTAAAGATACCCATCCATCTTCGATAAATTTTGAATATGCTTCTTTATAACCTGGAGGGGTTCTAACTACTCCATTTTCATAGACACAAGGATTTTCGTCTCCAGCTTTTGCTAAAGGAAGAAGCATTTCTTCATTAATTTTTGCAGCTTCCTCTAAGATATCTTTTACTAGATCAGAAGTAACTTCTTTATATTTTTCAATTTCGTTGTAATTTTTATTATCTTTTAGATGTTCAAATAAGAACATCATATCTTTCACAGGTGCAGAATAAACAGTCATAAATTTAATAGTATCAAATTAAGTTAATTTTTTTATTTTTGCAAATATGCAATAATCGCATCTCCCATACCAGAAGTTGAAGTTTCTTTTGTTCCTTTTGACATAATATCTTTAGTTCTTAACCCATCATCTAGTACATTTTGCACTGCTTTTTCTAAGTCATCAGCTTCTTTATCTAAGTCAAGAGAGTACCTCAAAGCCATTGCAAAACTCAAGATGGTTGCAATTGGATTTGCAATTCCTTTTCCAGCAATATCTGGAGCAGATCCATGAACAGGCTCATACATTGCTCTCATTTCACCATCTTTATTTTTTGCACCTAGAGAAGCTGAGGGTAATAAACCTAAAGATCCCGTCAGCATAGATGCTTCATCTGACAACATATCACCAAACAAATTATCTGTCACAATTACATCAAATTGCTTTGGATTTCTCAAAAGTTGCATTGCACAATTATCTGCAAGCATATGATTTAACTCAACATCTTTAAATTCTTTATCGTGAAGATTTTGAACTTCCTCTTTCCATAATTGACCTGCTTCCATAACATTCGATTTTTCACAGGAAGTAACTTTATTGTTTCTCTTCTTTGCTAGATCGAATGCAACTCTAGCAACTCTTTTAATTTCTGATGAAGTATAAGTATGAGTGTTTATTCCTTTACGTTCACCATTATCAATTGGCTTAATGCCTCTCGGCTCACCAAAATAAATGCCACCTGTCAATTCTCTAACAATCATGATGTCTAGACCTGATACGATTTCAGGTTTTAGGGTAGATGCCTCAACTAATTGTTTAAAACAAATTGCAGGCCTCAAATTTGCAAATAATTTTAATTCTTTTCTTAGCTTAAGAAGAGCTCTCTCAGGTCTTTTGGAAAAATCTAAATTATCATATTTTGGTCCACCCACAGCTCCTAAAATGACTGCTTCACATTCTAATGATTTATAAAATACTTCATCTGTAATCGGTGTTCCGTGCTTGTCGTAAGATGCTCCTCCAACTAAGGCCTCTTCCATATCAAAATCAAGAGATTTATTTACATTAAACCAAGTTATAATTTTTTTAACTTCACCAATAACCTCGGGACCAATCCCATCACCTGGTAATAATAAGAATTTTCTTTTTTTGACTTTAATCATTAAATATCCAAGGCTTTGTGGATTTTAATTTTTCTTCAAATGAAATTATTTTATTAGACTTTTCCAAAGACAGTGCAATATCATCTAGTCCCTCAATTAAACATTTTTTTTTAAATTCATCTAATTCAAATTTGATTTCTTTATTCCCAAAAATTATTTTTTGATCTGGTAAATTTATTGCAATTTCTTCTTGTCTCTTAGAATATTCAGAAAGTTCTTTTATCTGTTCATCATTAACTTTAATAGGCAATATTCCATTTTTAAAACAATTATTATAAAATATATCTGCGTAACTAGTACTTATAACGCAAGTGATACCAAAGTCTAAAAGTGCCCATGGCGCATGTTCTCTAGATGATCCACATCCAAAATTATTCCCTGCAATTAAAATCTTAGAATTATCATATGGAGATTTATTTAAGATAAAGTCATCTATTACTTTACCTTCTTCGTCATATCTCATTTCATAAAATAAATTTTTTCCAAGTCCTGTTCTTTTTATTGTTTTTAAAAATTGCTTTGGAATAATCATATCTGTATCGATATTTACAATTGGTAAATATGCAGGAATACTTTTTAATGTTGAGAATTTGTTCATTTAACTATTGTATTTTCTAACATCATCTAAATTTCCAGATATAGCAGCTGCAGCAGCCATAGCTGGACTAACTAAATGAGTTCTTCCACCTCGTCCTTGTCTTCCTTCGAAATTTCTATTTGATGTTGATGCACATCTTTCTTCTGGCTTCAACTTATCTGCATTCATAGCTAAACACATTGAGCAACCTGGCTCACGCCATTCAAATCCAGAATTTTTAAATATTACATCTAAACCTTCTTGCTCTGCTTGTTGTTTTACTAATCCTGAACCAGGAACTATCATTGCATTTACATGAGAAGCAATTTTTTTATCTTTTAATATTTTTGCAGCTTCTCTTAAATCTTCAATTCTTCCATTTGTGCAACTTCCAATAAAAACTTTATCAATTCTAATATCTTTTATTTTAGTTTTCGGCTTTAAACCCATATATTTTAATGACCTGTTAATAGAATTTTTTCTGTCTTCGTTTTGCTCATTTTCAGGATCGGGAACAATTCCATCAATATCTACTACATCCTGAGGCGAAGTTCCCCAAGTTACCATTGGTTTAATATCTTTGCCCTCAAGACTGATTTCTTTGTCAAATACTGCATCACCATCAGACTTTAATTTACTCCAATATTCTAATGCTTTGTCCCAATTTGAATTCTTTGGAGACATTGGTTTACCTTTTAAATAATTAAAAACTTTTTCATCTGGTTCTATAAGTCCAGCCCTTGCTCCACCTTCAATTGTCATATTGCAAATAGTCATTCTTTGTTCGACACTTAAATTCGAAATTAAGTTTCCAGCATATTCAATTACATAACCAGTTCCACCAGCTGTACCAATTTTTCCGATTATTTGTAATATTACATCCTTAGATGTTACTCCAACAGGAAGAGATCCATTAACGTTTATTCTAAAATTTTTTGATTTTTTTTGAACTAAAGTCTGTGTTGCCAAGACATGTTCCACTTCCGAAGTTCCAATTCCGAATGCTAATGCACCAAATGCTCCGTGCGTAGCAGTGTGACTATCACCACAAACAATAATCGTTCCTGGTTGTGTAAATCCCTGCTCTGGACCAATAATATGAACTATTCCTTGTCTTTTATCGTTCATTCCAAAAAGATTTATTCCAAATTCTGCACAGTTTTTTTCTAGTGTCTCAATTTGTATTTTTGAATCTTCGTCAGTAATAGGCACTGATCTATCCGTTGTTGGAACATTATGATCTGCTACTGCTAAAGTTAAAGAAGGTTGTCTAACTTTTCTATTAGAATTTCTTAAACCTTCAAATGCTTGTGGACTAGTAACTTCATGAATTAAATGTCTATCAACAAATAAAAGTGAAGTCCCATCCTCTTGTTGATGAACAAGATGATCATTCCATATTTTATCGTATATAGTTTGAGGCATTGTAAAAAATTATTTTTTTACTTCAGGATTTTCTTTTTTTTCATCAGTTTTTTTTTCCACTGATGGTGTTTCTTCTTTAGTTTCTTTTTTTTCTTCTGGTTTTTTTGCTTCTACTTTTGGAGCATCATTATTTGAGTCTTGTTGGTTATCTGCTGTTTTTTGTTCTGTATCAGGCATAACATTTTCTTCTGTTACTTCGTGAATCTTTGTTTCAACATCTATACCTATTTTCTTTTTAATTTTTTCTGCAATTCGTGCAGATTTACCTGTTCTATCTCTCAAATAATATAACTTGGCTCTTCTAACTTTTCCTGACCTTACAACTTTAATTGTATCTACAATCGGACTATATAAAGCAAATGTTCTTTCCACACCCTCACCAAAAGAAATTTTTCTGACAGTAAAAGAAGAATTGATATCTCTATTTTTTTTTGCAATACACACACCTTCAAAATATTGAATACGATCTCTTTTTCCCTCAGTTATTCTAACTCCAACTTTAACAATGTCCCCTGGGAAAAATTCTGGATGCTTTCTCTCAGAAATAATTTTTTTTACTTTAGATTGATTAATTTCTTCAATTGTCTTCATTTTAATTCTCTTTAGTCTTTTTATATAATTGCCACAAATCTGGTCTTCGGTCGCGTGTTATAGCCTCAGATTGAGATAAACGCCAGTCTTTAATTTTGGCGTGATCGCCTGATAATAGCACATCTGGAACACTTTTTTCCTCCCATATTTGAGGTTTTGTGAATTGAGGATACTCTAAAAGTCCGTTTTCAAAACTTTCTTCTTTAGCTGAATTTGTATTGCCAAGAATACCAGGAATAAATCTTAAAATTGCATCAAGAATTACAAATGAAGCTCCTTCACCTCCAGATAAAACAAAGTCTCCTATACTTACTTCCTCAATATTTCTTGTTTTTAATAATCTTTCATCAACTCCTTCAAAGTGTCCACAAATTATATTTATTGTTTTTTCTTGAGATAGTTGTTTTGCTAATTGATGATTGAACAACTTACCCTTCGGGCTTAGATAAATAATCTTTTCGCCATCTTTAACATTTTTATCTATTGATTTTGCTAATACATCTGCTTTCATTAACATACCTTCACCTCCTCCATAGGGAGTGTCATCAACAGTTTTATGTTTATCAAATGCATACTCTCTTATATCCACAGTATCTATTTTCCATTTATTCTCTGATAGTGCTTTTCCAAAAATACCTTGACCTAAATATCCTGGAAAAAAATCTGGATAGAGTGTGAATATACGAGCTTCTAACATTATTTTTTTTCTTCTTCCTTAGGTGCTTCTGCTGGCTTAGGTGCTTCTGCTGGCTTAGTTTCTTCCTTAGGTGCTTCTGCTGGCTTAGCTTCTTCCTTAGGTGCTTCTGCTGACTTAGATGCATCTCCTTCTGGTTTCGCTTCTCCACCTTCGTCAGCTTTTTTTCTATCTTTTTTAGGAATTGCTTTTTGAGGATTGTTTCCTTTTTCAGGCATTGGCATTATATCGTTTTCTCCCAATAACCTTGCAACTCTTGTTGTTGGCTGAGCTCCTTGACCTAACCAATATTTAATTCGCTCAGAATCTAAGCCAATTCTTTCCTTTTTATCCTTCGGTAATAACGGATTATAAAAACCTAATTTTTCTATAAACCTTCCGTCTCTTGGAAATCTACTATCAGCCACAACAATTTTATATACTGGCCTTTTTTTAGTACCTCCCATTGATAGTCTCATTTTTAACATTACTTATATCTCCTTTATTTTAATTGATTAAATAGTTCAGGCGGGATCCCTTTATCCGCCATTCCTTTCATGTTTCCTTTAGACATTTTTTTCATCATTTCTGACATCATCTTAAATTGTTTTAACAACTTATTGATAGTGGCAATGTCTGTACCCGAGCCATTAGCAATTCTTTTTTTTCTTGATCCATTTATAATTTTAGGATTTTCTCTTTCTTGCTTTGTCATTGATAAAATAACAGCTTCATTTTGAGTTATAATTTTTTCATCTATTCCTGATTGGTTCATTTGTGATTTAATTTTTGAAACTCCAGGGAGAAATGACATTATGCCTTCTATTCCACCCATCTTTTTCATTTGACGTAATTGAGAAAGATAATCTTCCATCGAGAATTGACCTTTTTTAAGTTTCTCTTCTGTTTTCTTTAAATTTTCTTGATCTAAATCTTCTGAAGCTTTTTCAACTAAGGAAACGATATCTCCCATTCCCAAAATTCTATTTGCAATTCTATCAGGATGGAAAACTTCAAAATTCTCTATTTTTTCTCCAACACCAAGAAACTTTATGGGGACCTCAGCAACATATTTCATACTCAATGCAGCTCCACCTCTTCCATCTCCATCTGCTCTTGTAAGTATAATGCCGCTCAAATTTACTGTATTTTTAAATTCCTTTGCTACATTAGCAGCAACTTGACCTGTTAGAGAATCTGCTACCAATATAGTTTCTGCAGGATTAATAATAGTTTCAATTTGTTTGATTTCATTCATCATTTGAAAATCTATTTGTGTTCTTCCAGCAGTATCAAATAAAACTACTTCACAACCATTTAAATTTGCAGCACTTAAAGCTCTTCTACAAATATCAGCAGGAAGCTGGCCTTCTATAATTGGCAAAGTTTCAATATTATTTTGTTCACCCAAAAGTCTCAATTGCTCTTGCGCGGCAGGTCTGTAAACGTCCAAACTAGCCATCATAACTTTTTTCTTATTATTTTTTTCTAAAAATTTCGCTAATTTTGAGGTTGTTGTAGTTTTTCCTGAACCTTGCAACCCAACTAACATGATTGGAACTGGAGGGACAGCATTAAGTGAGATTTCAGAATTCTTATCACCTAAAAAAGATACTATTTCGTCATAAACGATTTTTACAACCATATCCCCGGGAGAAGTTGATCTTATAATTTCTTGACCTAGCGCTTTAGGCTTAACTCTACTAATAAACTCCTTAACTACGTCTAAAGAAACATCGGCTTCTAATAAGGCCAACCTTATACCTTTTAAACCCTGATCAACTTGCTTTTCATCAAGAGAAGGAGCTTTTTTTAATGAAGAAAAAATTTCTTCAAATTTATTAGTTAAATTTTCAAACATAATTTCGCACAGCAAGTATCGCACCAGTGGGCGAACCCTCGCTGACTGGTGTCGATCTCTTTGTTTCCAAAGACACCGCAAATTGCTGTATTTTGCGGAAGTGCGCGTAAACTATATTAGAGGTTCAAAAAGTCAATAAATAAGTTAAGTATTATTTATATGGAATTTGAAGCATTTAAAATGGATGGATTAGGTAACGACTTTGTTATTATTGATCAGAGAATAAATAATTTAAACTTATCAAATGACCAAATCTTAAAAATTTGTGACAGAGATTTCATAGGGTGCGATCAGTTGATCTACATAAAAAAAAGTCAAAAAGCTGATGCTGATGTTGCTTTTTTTAACTCGGATGGAAGCCGCTCAGAAGCATGTGGAAATGGAACTAGATGCGTTGCTTATTTACTAAGTATTGAAAAAAATAAAAAAGAAATTGAAATTTCAGTATCCTCAAAAATATTAAAATCTAAGGTCCTTAATAATAAAGATGTTGAAAC
>CACGWC010000015.1 GCA_902576785.1 uncultured Pelagibacteraceae bacterium
ATAGGTGGTTATAACAGATTTATTTCTTGATAAATCTCCATAAATAATTATCAAAATAATATAATACATTAATTTTAGCCTACTTAAATCTTTAAAAACATAAGTTATTAATCTATCATCAAAAATGTTTGACTTATTTATCTTATGATGACCAGCATAATATTTGGTATTAGAACTTAATACCCAATCAGCTTGATATTTTTGACCATCAAAGAAAACATCAAGTTTATTATTTTTCATAAATAAAAAATGCTGAAACCCTTTTAAACCAAATATTATCTTACCAAGTATTTTTTTTATACGTGTATCAATAGAGTGAACAATTTTAGCATCCCAACCAATACCAGCCATTAAAAAAAAATAATTTTTATTTATTTTTATAAGATTAGATTGTTTATAATTATTTGATGTTAAAATATTACAAATATCGTCTACTTTTTTATTTATCGATAACTCTGCTTGAAGTAAATTGGCTGTTCCAGCCGGTATGTACCCAATTGCAAATTTATCATTAAAATCAAAGTCATTTTTTATCAATTCATTGATAGCAAATGATACTGATCCATCTCCACCAGCAACTATCAATCTATCATAATTTTTATTTTTAAATTCCAAAAATATTTCTTTCGCCTCTTTTTCAGATTTGGTTTTGAAATAATCTACAGAGTTGTTAATTTTTAATTTTTCATAAATCTTATTTACAAATTTTATTTTTTTCCCTGTTGAAGAATTAAGGTTATAAATCAAACAATAATGCATAATTTTTTCGTAACTAATTTTTAATAAATCTTTAACATTTCAATGACATAAGAATTAAATGATTCGAGTTACAGTTGTGTTACAAAATAGGTTTTTTTAATGCCTCCGTTATTAAGATATAGGAGTATATTTATATCTGATGTGCATCTTGGCACCAAAGGTTGTCAAGCTAACAAGCTTTTAGAATTTTTTAAGAATTCAAGATCCGAGAACCTTTATTTAGTTGGAGATATAATCGATGTTTGGGCAATGCAAAAGAGTTTCTATTGGCCTCAAGAGCATAATGATGTCATACAAAAAATATTGAGAAAAGCCAGGCACGGGACAAAAGTATTTTACATAATTGGAAATCATGATGAGGTATTTAGAAAATTTATTCCAATGCATTTAGGTGATATTAAAATAGTAAATAGAGTTATTCATGAAACGCAGTTAGGAAAAAAATATTTAGTTGTTCATGGTGATGCTTGGGACGGAGTAATGAAATATGCTAAATGGCTTTCTAAATTAGGAGCTATTGCCTATGAATTATTACTTAAAATTAATGTTATTATAAATTTTTTTAGAAAATTGAGAGGTAAAGACTATTGGTCATTGGCAAAATTTTTAAAATATAAGGTAAAAAATGCTGTAAAATTTATAGGTGAATATGAAAACACACTTTCTTCATATGCAAAAAGGAAAAAATTTGATGGAATAATTTGTGGACACATACATCATGCTGAAAATTTAAATCTTGATGGTGTTAATTATTTAAATTGTGGCGATTGGGTTGAGTCATGTACAGCCTTGGCAGAAAAATATGATGGAACTTTTGAGATAATTTATTGGGATAAAAAAAGAAACGAATATATTTCAGAAAATATTGATAATAACAGGATCGGTTCATTCAAAAAAGCATCTTAAAGAATGAAAATATTAATTGTTACCGATGCTTATTACCCTCAAGTTAATGGTGTTGTAAGAACTCTCCACGAAACTAGTGAAATTCTTAAATCACAAGGTCAAACTATTGAATATATTACTCCTCAACAATTTCTTACCATGCCCATGCCAAAATATAATGAAATTAGATTGTCCTTAAATGTTTGGCCCCGTGTAAGTAACTTAATTAAATCAATTAAACCTGATGCAATACATATTGCAACAGAAGGACCCTTAGGGTTTATGGCACGAAGACATTGCATTAAATATGGCTTAAAATTTACCACAAGTTTTCACACAAGATTTGATAAATACATGAAACTTTATATGCCTATCATTCCAGCTAAATGGTCAGAAAAATTTTTATGCAATTTTCATAATAAAGCTGAAAGAATTTTAGTAACAACAGAATCTATGCGTGAAGAATTAATTTCTTTAGGTATTGATAACAATAAAATGGTTACATGGACCAGAGGAGGTAATCATGGTGCATTTAAAAACCCCATTAAGAAAGACTTACCTTATAAAAGACCTATATGGATATATGTTGGAAGAGTTGCTGTTGAAAAAAATATCAAAGCATTTTTAGATTTAGATCTTGAAGGTACTAAAATTATTATTGGTAAAGGTCCTGATTTAAACAATTTAAAAAAAAAGTTTCCAAAAGACATTTTTTTAGGTGAGAAAACAAATGGAGAATTAGCTTCTCATTTTGCATCATCTGATGTTTTTGTATTTCCAAGTAAAACAGATACGTTTGGTATAGTTGTCTTAGAGTCTTTAAATTGTGGCACACCAGTCGCAGCTTACCCTGTACCGGGACCTAAAGATATATTAGGGGGTACTAATATTGATACTTTAGATAATGATTTGAAAACCTCTGCTTTAAAAGCTTTGAAGGTAAGTCGTCAAGATTGTCTTGATTTTGCAAAAAAATATTCTTGGGAGGAAACGGCAAAAATATTTTTTGAAAATATTTCACCTAATAATTAAAGACAATATACATTACATTTGTTAAAACATATCCATGTTTTGGGCAGAGTTGATACTTATAGTTATAATAATCATTTTATTATATTTTTTATTTAAAAAAAATATTAAGCCAGAAAACACAGCACCAGTTGTAAACAAGACTAATAAGGATGATTTAGGAAAAAGAGTAATTATTGAAGAATTAGAAGATCAATTCTTTGCTTTAGATAAATATAATTTAATCAAATATCTAAACAAAAGTGCAAAACAACGTTTTGGAGAAAACCTAATTGATAAAAATATTTCAAGTGTAATTAGAGATACAAAATTATTAGAAACGATTGAAGAGGCTATCAAAGATCAAACTACAAAAAATGTCAATGTAGAAATAAATTTACCATCTTATCAACTTTACAAAATCTATGTTATTCCTGGTCCGACCCATTTGTTTCCAGAAATAAACTCTGTCGTATTGTTTCTAAAAGATTTTACAGAAATAACAAAAGCACAAAAACTAAAAACTGATTTTGTTGCAAATGTGAGTCATGAATTAAGAACACCTTTAGTTTCGATTAAAGGTTCGTTAGAAACTATTCTTGGACCAGCTTCAAAAGACCAAGAGGCGCAAAAAAAATTTATGTCTATCATGTCTGATCAAGTATTAAGAATGGAAAACCTAATCAATGATTTATTGATTTTAAGTAGAATAGAATTGGAAGAACATATCAAGCCTAATAAAATTGTGAGCTTAAATGATCTTTTTACAAATATTAAAAGTAACTTTGAATTGATTCTTAAAAAAAAGAAAATCAATTTACATATTGAACTTATGGAACCAACCTTAGTTTTTGGTGATAATGATAAATTGTTAACTGTATTTTCAAATTTAATTGATAATTCAATCAAATATTCACAAGATGGAAAAAATATATACGTAAAAAGTCAAATCAGTGAAGGTAAATTAATTGATAAAAATATTGCCATTATCATTAAAGATGAAGGTGTTGGAATACCTCACCAGCTAATTCCAAGAATAACTGAAAGATTTTTTAGAGTAGATACAGAAAAAAGTAAAAAGGTTGGTGGTACAGGTTTAGGTTTAGCTATAATGAAACATATTATATCTCAACACAGAGGTGACTATGAGATTCTCAGTAAAGTTAATGAAGGTACTGAAATTAAGATATATCTTCCAACAAAATAATTAATTTAAAAAATTGTTTAAAATTAACTCTTATTCAACCAAGATTTAACAAATCTTTTGTTGATTCGTATCTTAGTTTATTTAAAATTAATTTATGATTAAGATATTACATAGTATTTTAATTATTATTTTTTTTTTAATGTCGATCATTACTAAAAGTAATGCATCAGATATTTCTACAATTTTAAGAAACCAGCAATTAACTGTTTTTGATATTGGTATCTTTAGATTACAGGAAGATTTAAAAAGTTCATATCCTGAAATAAAAAAACATAAAGATGTACCGTATGAAGATATATATATAGATGTTCTCAGTTCCTATTGGAGAAATACAGTAGATTTAATTGTTTCAATTCCAGTAAATGAAAATTTAAAAAAAGAGAACTACATGTCAGATTCATTGAGATGTCGAAACATATTTAATTCTGTTAGAGATCATTTACTGAGAAATGAAAATATGAGTAATTATAGGTTTACTATGGCGACAAGCTATTTAACATCTATTTTTTCTACTCCTACTAGTTGGCCAAAATGGCGTTATGACCAAAGTATTCTTGAGGAATTAGTTAATTTGGTAAAACTGGAAGTTGTCTTAAGACCAACCCCAGATCTTGCTTTTAAGGATAACGTAAATCCAGTTTCATGCAAAGGTGGTCTAGAAACTGAAAATAGTGAGATTATTGTCTCAATGAAATACAACTAAAAAGTTAGGTTTTTAACAAAACTGTAATAATTCTGTAATATTAAAGATTCAATAAATTTATACGAGTCAGGCATCTTTTAATTAATAAATAACGAAAGGATTAAAGATAATGAAAAAACTAACTATAGTGATTGCTTCTTTAGTTGCTCTATCAATAGCAACTGTTGCTCAAGCAAGAGATCAAATTAAGATAGTTGGTTCGTCTACAGTATTCCCTTACGCGACTGTTGTTGCTGAAAGATTTGGTGGTTCAGGATTCAAAACTCCTGTAATCGAGTCGACTGGTACTGGTGGAGGAGCTAAACTATTCTGTGCTGGTGTTGGTGAGCAACATCCAGATATTACAAATGCATCAAGAGCTATGAAAGACAAAGAGAAAGCCCTATGTAAGAAAAATGGTGTAAATGATATTGTTGAGATCGTAATTGGTAACGATGGTATTACATTAGCTTACAGCAAAGATGCAAAACCAGTAAACTTTACTAAAGAACAATTATATTTAGCATTAGCTGCTCATACAGTAGTTGATGGTAAGTTAGTTCCAAATATTTATAAAACTTGGGACCAAATTGACCCTAGCTTACCAAAACAAAAAATTTCAGTAATGATCCCACCAGGAACATCAGGAACTAGAGATGCTTGGAATTCTTTAGTAATGAAAAAAGGCATGACTAAAGAAGCTAAAGCTCTTTATAAAGCAGGTTTTGAAGCTGGAAATAAAAAATACAAAAAACCACAAAAACTTTACAGAGAAGATGGAGCTGCTATTGAAGTAGGAGAAAACGATAGTTTAATAATCCAAAAGTTAACTCAAGATAAAGATATGTTTGGTTTCTTTGGTTTCAGCTATTTCTTAGCTGCTAAAGATAAATTACAAGCTGCTAGCATTGATGGTGGACAACCATCATTAGCGTCTATTCAAGATTATAGTTATGCTGTTGCTAGACCTTTATTCTTCTATGTGAAAAAAGCTCACGTTGGAGTAATTCCAGGATTACATGAGTTTGTGAAAGAATTCACAACTAAGAAAGCTATTGGAAAAGGTGGTTACTTAGCAGATATTGGTTTAGTTCCATTAGACTCTACGTTGTATAAAACAACTAGAACTAATGCTACGAAGCTAGTTGCTATGGGTAATTAATTATTACTCTGTTAACAAATAATTAAAAAGGGGGTCTTTTTTGACCCCTTTTTTTTGAAATAAGAGTAAAGTCCTCAATAAAGGAGATTCTTTGAACTTAATATTGTTTATATTTATTGTTCTTCTGGGTTTCACAAGTTATTATTTTGGACGAAGAAAAGCATATACAATTCAATCTACAAATAAAAGATTAACTGCATTACCACAATTTTATGGTTATTATCTTGCAATTTGGTGTGCAATACCAGCTTTTATAATTTTTTCTTTATGGGCAATTTTTGAGCCCACAATTGTAAAACTATTAATCTTAAGTGATTATTCAAATCAAGGTTATCTTGATGATGAATTAAATTTAATTTACGAAAAAACAAAAGCATTGTCTCGAGGACAATTTACCGGAGAAATTACACCTTTTATTGAGGCTTCAGCTGAAAAATATTTAAGTCTTCGATCAATAGCTCAAAGTTCAAAAGCTGTTATAGTATTATCTATAATTATTGCCTCTGTTGCTTACGCTTATAAAAAAATTTCATCTAATTCTAGAACAAGAGAACCAGTTGAAAAATTTTTGAAAGCAGTTTTATTTACAGCTTCTTTAGCTGCAATATTAACTACTGTTGGAATAGTATTTTCACTTATATTTCAAACTATAGATTTTTTTAAAGTAATTCCATTATTTGATTTTGTCTTTGGAACCCATTGGTATCCTGCAAAAGCTTTTGTTAGAGATTCTTCAGAGGCTTTAGATCCGACAATGTACTCCGATACTTTTGGAGCAGTCCCTATTTTTGCTGGTACTTTTTTTATTGCTTTCATAGCTATGTGTGTTGCTATTCCTATTGGACTAATGAGTGGGATTTATTTGGCTGAGTATGCATCAGTTAAAGTTAGACAATACGCAAAACCTTTAATTGAAATTTTAGCTGGTATACCAACAGTTGTTTATGGATTTTTTGCTGCTCTAACAGTTGGACCTTTTTTAAAGGAAATAGGTAATAGCATGGGTTTAGACGTTTCAGCTGAAAGTGCTTTAGCGGCAGGCGGTGTAATGGGCATTATGATTATACCATTCATTTCAAGTTTAAGTGACGATGTGATTACAAGTGTACCTCAAAGTTTAAGAGATGGAAGTTACGCTATGGGAGCAACTAAATCAGAAACGATAAAAAAAGTTATTTTTCCTGCAGCATTACCAGGTATTGTTGGTTCTATTTTATTAGGTGTTTCAAGAGCAATTGGAGAAACAATGATAGTTGTTATGGCCTCTGGTTTAGCTGCTAATTTAACTTTAAATCCATTAGAATCTACTTCAACAATTACAGCGCAAATTGTTGTAATATTAATTGGAGATCAAGCTTTTGGCGACCCAAAAACGCAAGCTGCATTTGCTTTAGGTATGTCATTATTTTTAGTAACGCTCTGTTTGAATATTGTGGCCTTAAGAGTAGTTAAAAAATATAGAGAAAAATATGAATAAAAATAAAGAGCAATTATTAAATAAAAGATATAAAGCTGAAAAGAGATTTCGATTATACGGTCAAGGTGCAATTTTTATGGCACTTTTATTTTTAACAATCTTTATTTTTAAAATTTTTTCGACAGGCTATTCAGCCTTTCAAAAAACTTGGCTTATTGTTCCAGTTACTTTTGATGCTGAATTAATGATGTTAGAGCAAAATCCTTCTAAAGAGGATTTAAAAGATGCTGATTATTACGATATAGCATTAAAATCAATGGCTGATTTGGATCCAAATGCTAATGAGGATCAAGAAAATGAGCTGAAGAGAATGGTCTCTTACTTTTTCGAAAGAGAGATTAAAAGGGAACTTTTAAACGACCCCTCATTAATTGGAAAAACTAAAGATGTTTATTTAACTGCCTCAGATGATTTAGATCAAGTATTTAAAGGCAATTATCCAAGAGATTTACCTGAAGATCAAAGAAGAGTTACGGATTATCAATTAAAGATTTTTGATCAACTTGTAGAACTAGGAAAAGTTGAAAGTAAATTCAATTTAAGTTTTTTTACATATCCTGATTCAAGAGAAGCTGAATTAGCTGGTATAGCAAGCTCATTTATGGGATCAATATTTTCTATACTTGTTTGTTTAATGATAGCTTTTCCTGTAGCAGTTCTAGCAGCTATTTATTTAGAGGAATTTGCTCCTAAAAACAGATTTACTGATTTTATTGAGGTAAATATAAATAATTTAGCAGCAGTACCTTCAATTGTTTTTGGTCTTTTAGGACTGGGTATTTTACTTGCTGTATTTCAATTACCTAGGTCAACACCTCTAGTCGGTGGAATAACTTTATCGTTGATGACTTTACCAACAATTATTATTGCTTGTAGAGCATCTTTAAAAGCAGTTCCTCCAAGTATAAGAGAGGCAGCACTTGCAATGGGTGCTAGTAAAATGCAAACTACAATGCATCATACAGTTCCGTTATCTATGCCAGGGACTTTATCCGGTACAATAATTGGTTTGGCCCAAGCTTTAGGCGAAACCGCACCTTTGATATTGATTGGCATGGTGGCTTTTGTAAATACAATACCAGGATCTCCTTTAGATCCAGCTGCAAGTTTGCCAGTGCAAATTTATATTTGGGCAGAGAGCGCTGAAAGAGGTTTTGTCGAGAAAGTTTCTGCCTGTATTATGGTTCTATTAGGATTTTTAATTATAATGAACTTATTTGCACAAATAATTAGACATAAATTTGAAAAAAAATGGAGTTAAGATGATAAAGATAAATTCAAAAAATGTAGATGTTTTCTATGGAAAAAAACAAGCTCTATTCAATATAAATTTAGATATTGAAGAAAATCAAGTTACAGCACTGATTGGGCCTTCAGGTTGTGGTAAATCTACTTTTTTAAGATGTCTAAACCGAATGAATGACGTTATTGATATATGTAGAGTAAAAGGGCAAATTATAATTAATGATTTTGATATCAATGATAAAAGTTGTGATGTTGTTAGATTAAGAGAAAAAATTGGTATGGTTTTTCAAAAACCAAATCCTTTTCCTAAAACTATTTATGAAAATATTTCTTATGGTCCAACAATTCATGGTATGGCTCAATCAAAGAATGAAATGGATGAAATAGTTGAAACTAGCTTAAAAAAGGCAGCATTATGGGAAGAGGTGAAAGATAGACTTCATGAACCAGGTACTGGTTTGTCTGGTGGTCAACAACAAAGATTATGTATAGCAAGGGCAATTTCAGTTAAACCTGAAGTTATTCTAATGGACGAGCCTTGTTCTGCTTTAGATCCTATTGCTACAGCTCAAATAGAAGAACTAATTGATGAGTTAAAAAAAGACCATACTATTATAATAGTCACTCACTCAATGGCACAAGCTGCAAGAGTTTCTCAAAATACAGGTTTTTTTCACCTTGGAGAATTGATAGAACATGGTTCTACTGATAAAATATTTAAGAATCCAGAAAACAAAAAAACTCAGGATTATATCACAGGGAGGTTTGGATAATGACCGAAGCACCACATACAGTAAAGTCTTACGAAGAAGAGCTTAAAAATTTAAATAGCAATATAATTAAAATGGGTGGATTTTGTGAAGAAGCTTTGGGTAAAGCTATTCAAGCAATTACTACAAGAAATAGTGATAATGCTGAGGCAGTAATTAAAGATGATGAAAAAATTGATAAATTTGAGACTTTAATTGAACAGCAAGTAGTAAATTTAATTGCTTTAAGACAACCTATGGCCATAGATCTTAGAGAAACAGTCACTGCTTTAAAGATATCTTCTGACCTTGAGAGAATAGGTGATTTAGCAAAAAATATTTCTAAAAGAACTCTTTTGTTAAATGAAAATTTACCAAAAAATTTAGTAGATGCTATTATAAGAGTATCTTCGGATGCTCAAAAACAATTGAAATCAATATTAGATGCATATTTAGAAAGATCTTCGAGTATGGCAATTAATGTATGGGAAAGCGACGAACAAATTGATGATTTAACAAATTTATGCATGCAAGAAGTGATTAGATATTTAAAAGATAACGAAAATAACTTAAGTGATGGAACCCACTTATTATTTGTAACTAAAAATATAGAGAGAATAGGTGATCATACAACCAACATTGCTGAGCAAGTATATTATTTAGTTAAGGGAGAATATCTAGAGGGTGATCGACCAAAAGGCACAGAACCTATTGTTACTGGAGAAAAGTAAAATATGTCGGCTCACATCTTTATAGCTGAGGACGAGGCTGCTATAATAACTCTACTAAAGTATAACCTTGAAAAAGAGGGTTACAAAGTAAGTTTCTGTGAAAATGGTGAAGATGCGCTTAAACAAATTAAAGATAAGCTTCCTGACTTAATATTAATGGATTGGATGTTGCCCGATTTGTCAGGCGTTGAAATATGTAAAAATTTAAAAAAAGACAAAAAGCATAATGACATACCAGTAATAATGTTAACAGCAAAAGGCGAGGAGGAGGACAAATTAAGAGCTTTTGATACAGGTGCAGATGATTATGTAACAAAACCATTTAGTCAAAAAGAACTTAATGCAAGAATTAAATCATTACTCAGAAGATCAAAACCACAATCCACCGTTGATGTTGTTGAGTTTACAGATCTAAAAATAGATAGAATAACAAAAAGAGTTTATAGAAATAACATTGAAATATCTCTAGGACCTACAGAATTTAAATTATTAGATTTTTTTATCAAAAATCCAAAAAGGGTATATTCAAGAGAACAACTCTTAAACAATGTTTGGGGAGAAAATATTTATGTTGAAACTAGAACTGTCGATGTGCATATCAGAAGATTAAGACAGGCTATTAATATAGATAATACTAAGCCTTTAATTAGAACTGTAAGATCAGCAGGTTATTCTTTAGAATCTTAAAGGTCTTTAGGTCTAGTAAATTCTTTAATTAAACCATTTCCATCTAATTTATTCCATTCATTAAAATCAAAATAAATTTTTGCAAATGCCGATGTCGGAAATTTGTAGTTTAATAATTTAAAATGGTTGTTGTTGTGATTTTTTGTCAGTGATCGTATTAGATTTCTAACAGTAGGTTCATGGTTAATTAAAAGCACTGATTTATATTTTTTTGGTATTTTTTTTATTATATCTATAATTTTATCTTCACTTGATAAGTATAATTTTTTTGAAGAAATAATTTTTTTTGGTTTATCTATTTTTTTTAATAAAATTTTTAGGGTTTTCTTTGTTCTTTTTGATGATGAAAGTAATATGTAATCAAACTTATAATTTTTTTTAACAAAAAATTCACAAATCTTTTTTGCATTTTTCTCGCCACGTTTACTTAATGGTCTTTCATGATCATCAAGATTTGGGTGGTCCCAGCTAGATTTTGCATGACGCATAACGTATAATTTAAGCATAAATTTTAAATATATGACTGCATTAAAAAAACAAGATAAAGAAACACTAAAATCTAAATACATAAATAGAGAGCTGTCTTGGCTAAAATTCAACGACAGAGTTCTTCTTGAGGCCCAAAATTTTGAAAATCCTCTTTATGAAAGAATTAAATTTTTATCTATAGCTGGATCAAATTTAGATGAATTTTTCATGGTTCGTGTTGCAGGTTTATATAGTCAAATCAAACAAGATGTAGATTCACTTAGTTCTGATGGTCTTACTCCTGATGAACAAATGAGTGAAGTTATTTTGGAAACAAATAATCTTCTTAATAAACAAAATAAAATATATAGAGATTTAATTCTTCAATTAAAAAAAGCAAATATAAGTATAGTTAAACCTGAAAATTTAAGTAAAACTGAACAAAAAAGATTATTTAAAATTTTTAATGAAGAAATTTACCCTCTGTTAACCCCATCAGCAATAGACCCAGCTCATCCCTTTCCATTTATTGCAAATCAAGGAAGAGCATTAGTTATGAGATTAAATAAGAAAAATAAAAAAAGGACTTTAAATGCAATAATAGTAATTCCAAAAGCTTTATCAAGATTTATTGAAATAGATGGAAATAAAAGTTTTAAAAAATTTTTAATTATAGATGATGTTATAAGTTTTTTTGCCTCTGAAATATTTCCTGATCATGATTTAGATAAAAAAATGTTATTTAGAGTTATAAGAGATAGTGATGTAGAAATTCAAGAGGAGGCCGAAGATTTAGTAAGATCTTTTGAATTGGCTTTAAAAAGAAGAAGAACAGGTGACATAGTACGTTTAGAAATTTTAAAAAATAGTAATAATGACTTAATTAAGTTTATAACCAATAGGTTAAACGTAAAATCTGAATACATCTATGAAATTGAAGGCATTGTTGGAATTCAAGATATAGACCAAGTTTGTAAAATTAAAAATTCTAAATTAAGATTTAAAAATTTTAATCCCAGGGAGGTTGAGAGATTAAAGGAGTTTAAAAATAATTTTTTTGATACTATAAAAAAAAAAGATTTAATAGTTCATCACCCTTTTGAAACATTTGATGCTGTCGTTGAGTTTTTAAATCAAGCTGCACATGATAAAAAAGTTATAGCAATTAAACAAACTCTATACAGAACAACGCTAGATTCTCCAATTGTTAAAGCCTTAATAACAGCAGCTGAAAATGGAAAGACAGTAACCGCTTTAATAGAGATCAAAGCAAGATTTGATGAAGAAGCAAACATTCAACTTTCAAGAAGTTTAGAAAAAGCAGGAATTCAAATAGTTTATGGTTTTGCAAAATATAAAACACATGCAAAATCATCTTTAATATTAAGAAAAGAGCAGGGAAAAATTCAAACTTATATACATCTGGGAACTGGCAATTATCACCCAGTTAATGCAAAAATTTATACTGACTTATCTTTATTTAGTTCTGATAAAAAATTAGCAACTGATGTGGAAAAATTTTTTAATTATGTAACTGGTTATTCAAAACCACGAAATCTTAGTAAAATATCTATATCACCAATTAATCTTAGGGAAACCTTGAACAAATGTATTGCTAACGAGATAACAAATGTCAAAAAAGGTAAAAAAGGTGAAATATGGGCCAAAATGAATTCCTTAGTAGATCCAGCGATAATTGATAAATTTTACGAAGCTTCAAATGCTGGAGTAAAGATATTTTTATTTGTAAGAGGTGTCTGTTGTTTAAGACCTGGAGTTAAAGATAAATCTGAAAATATAATAGTTAAAAGCATGATTGGAAGATTTTTGGAACACTCAAGAATTTATTGTTTTGCAAATGGAAAAACAATGCCTAGTAGAGATGCAAAAGTTTTTATTTCATCAGCAGATTTAATGCCAAGAAATTTAAATCGAAGAGTAGAACTTCTAGTTCCAATTGAAAACCAAACAGTCCACGAACAAGTTCTTGATCAAATTATGTTAGCTAATTATTTAGATAAAAAACAAAGTTGGGAACTTGATGCTAGTGGAAATTATAAAAAAATTAAATATAGTGAAAATGATTCTTTTTCAGCCCATGATTATTTTATGAATAATCCTAGTTTATCTGGAAGAGGTAAAGCTAAATTAAAAATGAAACCAAAAAAATTAAATTTAAGATTAATTAAAAGTGGAAATTAAAGTTTTAAAAAATAATCAAAATTTGAAATTAAAACCTGCTAAATTAGCAGTAATTGATATAGGTTCCAATTCTATCAGGATGTTAATCTATGAAGATTTTAACTCATCTCGTGTGCCTTTTTTCAATGAAAAAGCCGTTTGTGAACTTGGTAAAAATTTAGATAAGTCAAGAAAACTTCATAAATCTGGTGTGGATTATGCCCAAAAAGTATTGAAGAGATTTTCAGAAATTTTAAATGTTTCCAAAATTGTTAATTTAAAAATAATAGCAACTGCTGTTTTAAGAGAAGCAACAGATTCAAAACCCTTTGTTGAATACGTAGAAAACCTTTTTAAAAAAAAAATAGAAATCTTAAGTGGTGACGAAGAAGCAATTTGTTCAGCTGAAGGTGTTAAAATTGGATTTGATAATGTAGATGGGTTAGTTGCTGATCTTGGTGGAGGAAGTTTAGAATTGGCTAGAGTTGAAAATGGTTTGATTACTAATAAAACATCTCTCCCCTTAGGTGTTTTAAGACTACTTAATAATCCAATTGTAAAAAAGAGAAACCTTTCTAAATATATAAAACAACTTTTGAGAGAAGAGAAATGGTTATCTAAAAAAAAATTTGAAAATTTGTATTTAGTTGGAGGAACATGGAGAGCTTTATTTAAACTTCATCTGTTTCAAAATAAACATCCTGTCCATATAATTCATCAGTATTCAGTAAATTATGAAACTATATCATCATTTGTAGAAAAAATAGCATCGTTTAATAAAGCAAAACTAAAAACAGTTGAATATATATCTAAATCTAGAACACCTTATCTACCATATAGCTCTATTATTTTAGATGAGATCATGAAAGTCACAAATCCAAAATACATAATTTGTTCTATAAGCGGTATTAGGGAGGGATCTTTGACGAAAGATTACTTTAAAAATATTGATAACTCTCAGGTTTTTGAAAAATCATTAGAATATATTTCTAAGAAAAGAGGTGATTTGGGATTAACTTACAAAAAGTATTATGAATTTATCAAACCTGTATTTGATGGTAATGAACATTTTAATGAAAAATTACTTAACTTAGCTTGTGTTTTAAGTCATATGGATTGGGGACTAGGTGCTTTTCAAAAGGCAGAATTAGTTTTTCAAGAAACATTAAATACCCCTTTATTGAGACTTTCACATAAAGAAAGAATTCAAATAGCTCTTTCATGTTATTGGAGGTACTGCAGTATTAAATACAATCCAAAAATAGAATATTTGACTTTTTTAAATAATAATGAAATTTTTTCTAGCAAACAAGTTGGTGCAGCCTTAAGATTTGCTCACTCACTAACATCTATTTCAACTATCTTTTTAGAGGAGTTTAAATTGTATAAAAGAGGTAACTCTGTATTTTTAAAAATTCCAGCACAACATCAAGAAATAATTTCTAAACAAGCCGCAAAAAGATTTAAAGCTCTGGCGAGAGAATTATTTTTAGAACCAAGAGTAATTTATTCAAATAATTAATATATAATTTAATTTATTACAACTTACAGGTTAGTGATTTTTCTTCTTTAATATATTTTTAATTTCACTGAAACATATCTTTAATCCAAATGTAATATTATTCTGTAATTAGACTATAAACATTAAACCCCTGAGATACGCTCGGTATTATTATTGAGCGTATTTCTTTTTATAAAACAAATACATTCCTATATGAGATGCATTGTTAAATTTACCATTCTCAATTAATTTAATTATTTGTTGAGTGGAAACTATATGGATTTTAATTCCTTTTTCAGGCTTTGAAATTTTTCAATCTTTTTCTAAGAATAATTTTTTTGCAATATAAACAGCAATTAACATGCCAATTAATTCAGCAGCTATATAATAAGGAGTGTTTAAATAACTTATACCAGTAAACGACTCTGTGAATGTTCTTGCTATTGTTACAGCAGGATTTGCAAAAGAAGTTGAAGAGGTAAACCAATAACCAGCAGTGATATATAAGCCTACTGATCCAGCAACAGCTAATTTACCTGATTTCATTGAACCAAAAATAATTAAAATAAGACCCAACGTAGCAACTATTTCAGAAGTAAAAATATAAATCCCATTCCTCGACTTTGTTGATAATTCAAAAACCTGATGTTCAAAAAAGAAATTAGCTAATGCTACACCTAGTAAACATCCAAGTATCTGAGCAGAAATATAAAAGGGTAAAAGGTTTTTTTTTAACTTTCCTGTAATTGTCATAGCAATACTTACAAATGGATTGAAATGAGCCCCAGATACATCAGCAAATACTGTTATTAGCACAAACAATCCAGCTCCTGTTGCCAATGTGTTGGCTATTAGCATTACTGCTATATCATTAGTTAGATTTTCTGCCATTAAACCTGATCCAACTATGATCATGACCAGAAAGCAACTTCCAATAAACTCTGAAAGAAAATATCTATTTTTATTTTTCATCTATCCAATCTTTAATTTTATTACTTATAATATTGAAAGTTTTTCTAATGATTATTTGCTTTTCTTCGTCATTTGCATTTTGAAGTTTAGCTACCGGATCTTCTATATCCCAGTGTATAATTTGATTTTTATCAGGCCAAATAGGACATACCTCATTATTTGCGTTGTTGCATACTGTTATTACATGATCCATTTTTAATTCTTTATTAATAAATTCTTCAAAGTTTTTAGAACTATAATTAGTTAGATCATAACTTTTATTTTTCTCTAAAAAACTTTTAACATCTTCATTGATTTTTCCAGATGGATTACTACCAGCACTGAAAGCATTAAATTTATTTGAGTATTCGTTATTAATAATACTCTCAGCAATAATGCTTCTCGCTGAATTTCCTGTGCATACAAATAAAATATTTTTCATTAAAAAATAATTTTATAAATACCAATTACAAATAATGGAATTTGTAATCCAAAATTAGTTAATATGGCCTTATCTTTTAATAAAAAACCCGATATTGTCCATCCAACTACACCAAGACCATGAAAATATATATTAATTGGATATATATTTAAATTTGTAAGCAATATTCCGGTTAAGACTAAAAACGTACTTATCCATTTGAGATATTTTTTTAAAAACATAAAACTCCTTTCTCTATACTTATGACAGTTATGTTAAAGATTTATTAAAATTATTATTTTATATTAAATTGATTATGTATCTATGGATAAAATATCCTCCGATTAGCAATATTAAACCTGCAATATAAATTATGAAAAAATTCATATTCAATGATTTTGCAAAAAAGAAGGGTACAAAAAATAAATAACTTGCTGGTACTGCAATAAATATACTTTTTGTAAACATTACTGTTTTCTCTGTATCATTGTGCTCATAATACGAAAATAGTATCGCTATTAGTGATACCAACGGTAATGCAATAATAAATCCAGCGAGCTTAGGATTTTGACCAGCCAACCAACTTGAAAAAGCAACAATTAAACCTGCTGCTACAACTTTAAAAATAAAAAATAACATCTGTTTTTAGCTTGTTGCAAATTCTTTAATTTTCTCAAAACTGAAGTGATCGGCTATATCTTTCTTAGCGTAGTATACTTCATCAACTGTGCCTTGTTCGTTTATCAAAACATCTGTAACAGCTATATCAAAATGACCTTTAATTTTTAAAGGAATATATCCCTTTAACATTGCAGGTATTATTTTATGAGATTTAAATAGCATTGCAGATAATGTTTTCATCATTGATCTTTCAATTTCATATTTTTGAAAATATTTAAAATCTTCATCGGCCAGTACAGTAAAAGGTAAATTGTTATGTTTTTTCATATATGACCTTAAATTATCAACCGGCGAGTGAAATATTGCAACATGTGTAAAATTATTTCCTAACTCATTAAATCTTTTATTAATTTCGTTTAATCTAAGATTGCAAAAACTACATCCAGCTATTCTGTAAAAAGTTAAAAGAACTTTCTTTCCATGTGTTTCTGATAAATTAAATGTAGACCCGTCATCTCTTGGAAGTGTAATTTCTTCTATTTTATCTCCTTTGGAGATCTTCATTTGATAGAGCATTTTTTACAAAGCCCAAAGAATTCAAGATTATATTTATTGAATTTCATACCCGCTTTGTCTTGAAAATTTTTTAAATATTTTGAAAGTTTGCTGTCACTAATTTCACTTACTTCTTCACAGCTTTCACATATTGAAAATGCTGTTGCCTTTGAGATCTGACAATTTGAATTTTTACATGCAACGAAAGCATTTCTACTTTCAATTTTGTGAATTTTTCCAATTTCAACCAATTTATCAAGCGCTCTATAAACTTGAAGAGGGGCTTTAATACCTTTTTTTTGCACATTATGTAAAATTGAATAAGCTTTTATGGGCTCATTTACTTTTTCAATGTAATCAAGAACTATTTGTTGATTTTTTGATAGTGTTTCCTGTTTAAGCATAGTTTTTCTTTTATCAATTTCCCATTAGTTTTTCAATTGTATCGTCTGTTTAATTTTAAATAGAGATATTACAAATAATAATAACGCTGCAGCAATGATAGATGGACCCGAAGGAGTATTGAATTGCAATGAAGAAAATAAACCCATGATTACTGATAATAATCCTCCACATATAGAAAAAATTACCATCTTTTTGGGAGTATCTGATATGTTACGAGCCATAGCCGTTGGTATAATTAACATCCCAGTTATTAATAAAAGTCCTACAATTTTTATAGAAATTGCAATTATTGCTGCCATTAAAATAGTAAATATTGCTTTTGCTCTATCAGGATTTAATCCTTCTGCTTCTGCAAGTTCATAATTTACTGTTGAAGCAAATAAAGGTTTCCAAATTATTTTTAATACAATTAAAATTATTGCTCCTCCTCCCCATATAATTATCAAATCATCAACATTAACAGCTAATATGTCTCCAAATAATAGTCCCATGACATCAAATCTTATAAATGAGAGAAAACCAATTACCACTAAGCCAACTGCTAATGCTGAGTGAGCTAAAAGACCAAGTAAAGCATCACCGGGCAAATTAGTATTTTTTTCAAGTTTAACTAATATGATTGCTATTACTGATGAAATGATAAATATCGAAATTGCTATATTAATTTCGAATGCCAATGCCATTGTAACACCAAGTAATGCTGAATGTGCTAATGTATCTCCGAAATAAGATAATCTTCTCCAAACTACAAAGCAGCCCAAAGGACCTGTTACAAAAGCAACACCTATACCAGCAATTAAAGCTCTTATAAAAAAATCATCAAACATTTAATTTTTTTTTATATCTCCATCATTTGAATGAACATGATCATGCTTATGTTCATATATAGAAAGAGTTTGTGAAGCTTGTTCGCCAAATAACAGTTTATACTCATTATTCATTGCAACGTCTTTTGGTGTTCCTGAACAACACACGTGGCCATTTAAACAAATAACATGATCTGTTGCTGTCATAACAGTATGCAAATCATGAGAAATTAATAAAATTCCACAATTTAATTTATCTGCTATTTCTTTTATTAATTTATACAATGCAATCTCCCCAGTAAAATCAACTCCTTGAACCGGCTCATCCAATACTAAAAGATCAGGTTTTTTTGAAACTGCTCTTGCAAGAAGCACTCTTTGAAATTCTCCACCAGATAAATTTCCTAAATTCTGGTTTTTAAGATGATCTGCACCCGTTAATTTTAAAGCTTCATTTATTTTTTCTTCATCGAGTTCATCTGTTAAAACCATAAAATCACTCACTTTAAGTGGCAATGTCCAGTCAATTGAAATCTTTTGAGGAACATATCCAATTTTATCAGTAAATTTTTCTACATTGCCTTCTATATTCTTATGAAGTCCTATCGCAATTTTTGCAGTTGTGCTTTTGCCAGAACCATTTGGCCCAATTAATGTTACTATCTTTCTTCTTTCAACAATTAAAGAAACGCCTTTTACAAGCCATTTATTCCGTTGTTTTAATCCAACTTCAGTTAATTTTACTAATACATTGTTCTCAATTGTCATTTATTACCTTGACTTATTAATGTTATATTATTACACAATGTTATATTATAACAATTAACACTAAATTAAAAAATCAACATTAATAATTACAATATTATCTTTTTTAGCTCTTTTTACATCAGCAAAAGCAGAAATAAAAGTTGTAGCTTCAATTAAGCCTATACACTCTTTAGCTAGCTATCTGATGGAAGGAGTTGCTAAACCAGACCTAATTGTCGATGGATATTCTTCACCACATGGATTTCCGTTAAAACCATCTCATGCAAAGATGTTACAAGATGCTGATCTTATTTTTTGGGTAGGTGAAGATCTAGAAAACTTCATGGAAAAACCATTAGATTCAATTGCAAAAAAAGCTGAAAAAATTGAATTAATGGAAATTAAAGGTCTTAATAAATTAAAATTCAGAGAACGAAATATTTTTGGTGATCATGATGATCATGACGATCACGGACATAAAGAAGATGGCCATAAAGAAGATGATCACGATGATCATGACCATAAAAAGAAAGATGGACATGACGACCACGATGATCACGACCACAAAAAAAAAGACGGTCATAAAGAAGACGACCACGATGATCATGACCATAAAAAGAAAGATGGGCATGACGATCATGATGACCATGGACATAAAAAGAAAGATGACCATGATGACCACGATGATCATGCAGGACATGAAGGTCACCACCACGGTGAGCATGACCCACATATTTGGTTAGATCCAATGAATGCTAAAGTTATATTAAATGAAATGGCAGAGCATTTAATTGAAAATGATGCTAAGAACGCATCAAAATATAAAAGCAATTTAAAGAAAGCACTAAAAGATATTGATAAACTTGTTAGTGACGTCTCTTCTGAATTAAATCAGAGTGTTGCATCAATTGTTTTCCATGATGCTTACCAGTATTTTGAGAAAAGATTTAATGTTAATATATTGGGTGCTTTTACAGTTAATACAGATGTAATGCCAGGAGCAGAACAATTGGCTGAAATCAGAGAAATAATTGAGCATGATAAAGTAGCTTGTGTATTTTCTGAACCACAGTTTAATCCAAATATCATTAAAGCTGTAGCAAAAGATATGAATATTAAAACTGGTGTTGTAGACCCATTAGGAGCTACTTTGGATCCTGGAAAAGACTTATATTTTGATTTAATCAGAAATATGTCTAAATCTTTTAAAGGTTGTTAATTAAAAATTGAACTTTTGTCGTAAATAATATCTAATATTATTTATGACAACTGTTCCTTTAACATTAGAAGAAATTTTCCATTTAGCTAAAAAAACTTTAATATCTAATGGATGCGATGAAGAAACAGCAGATACTTTATCTACTTTAATTAAAAATGCTGAAAGAGATGGATCATTATCTCATGGTCTATTTAGATTACCCGCTTATATTTCTGGTTTAAAAAGTGGAAAAATTAATGGCAAAGCTAGACCAGTGATTTCAAAATTAACCGCTAGTGTTGTTAAAGCAGATGGAAAAAATAGTCTTGCCCCAATGGTTTTAAAATATGGAATACCAGAACTTGTTAAAGCTGCAAAAGAAAATGGAGTAGCGGTTTTAGCAATTACTAATTCTCATCATATGGCTGCGATGTGGCCTGAGACAGAAGCAATAGCAGAGCAAGGACTTGTTGCTTTTGCTTGTACATCATACAAGCCAGCAGTTGCACCAGCAGGAGCAATTAAACCTCTATTTGGAACAAACCCAATTTCATTTGCATGGCCAAGAAAAAATAAACCACCTGTAGTTTATGATATGGCTACTGCATCGATGGCAATGGGAGAAGTTCAAGTTGCAAAAAGAGAAGGGCACAAGGTTCCAATTGGGACTGGTCTAAATAAAGACGGAAAAGAAACAACAGATCCTGGTGAAATAGCAGATGGTGGAGTTTTGTTGCCATTTGGCGGCTATAAAGGCTCAGGAATAGCAATGATGGTTGAATTACTTGCTGGAGCCTTAGTTGGAGATAATTTTAGTTATGAGACGGCTGAGAAGGATACAGATGATGGTGGGCCACCAAGTGGTGGGGAGTTTATTTTAGCTATATCCCCTGACAAATTAACAAATTCTGATTGGGATAATCATTCAAATAAATTCTTTGAGAAAATGAAATCAATGGGAGAGGTTAGGTTGCCAGGTGAAAGACGTCACAAAAACAGATTAGATACTGGACCTAGAAATATTAATGAGGAACTTGTTAATAAAATAAAATCTTTAAGTTAATTCAATTTCAATTGGTGTGTGATCCGAAGGTTTTTGTCTTCCACGAGGAAATTTATTAATTTTTACATCTTTCACAAGATTTATAATTGAGTTTGAAACTAAGAAATGATCAATTCTCATGCCATTATTTTTTTGCCATGCACCGCTTGTATAATCCCAAAACGTATATCCCTCTTTGTCAGGATGAATATATCTATATGCATCATGAAAACCTAAACTTAATAATTCTCTTAATTTTTTTCTTATTTCTAGTCTAAACAATGCATCATTTTCATATCCTTTAGGATTATGAACATCCTCAGCTGATGGAATTATATTAAAATCACCACCAATAATTATATTCTCTTTTTTTTTTAAATAAGCTTTTAATTTTTTAATTAAATTTT
>CACGWC010000016.1 GCA_902576785.1 uncultured Pelagibacteraceae bacterium
GGAAGTAATGAATTTTAAAATTCATGAGAAAGTAAAAATAAATTTTAATGCAAATAAGTTTTATGCTTTTGGAGAAGATGAAAAATTAGTTTCGTCGCCATATGGAGGAACAAATGGCTAAAATTGATTTATCAAATATCTCTCATACTTATAATCCTCTAGATCCAAAACCAATATATGCTCTTAATCCGTTTTCAATGACTTGGGAAAATGGCAAGCGGTATGCAATTTTGGGACCTTCTGGGTGTGGAAAAACCACAATGTTAAACATTGTTTCTGGATTAGTGAGACCATCCAAAGGTGAAATATTATTCGATGAAACACCTGTAACCGATTTAAAAACAGAAGATAGAAATATTGCCCAGGTTTTCCAGTTCCCAGTAATTTACAATACAATGACTGTTTATGATAATTTAGCGTTTCCACTAAGATGCAGGGAATTTACAAAAGAAAAAATTGAAGAAAGAGTAAAAGCAGTTTCAGATACTTTAAATTTATCTTCATTTTTAAACTCACCAGCAAGAAAATTAACGGCTGATCAAAAACAACTTATCTCTTTAGGTAGAGGGTTGGTTCGAGAAGACGTTGCAGCTGTTTTAATGGACGAACCTCTTACGGTTATAGACCCAGATTTAAAATTTAGACTTCGAAGAAACTTAAAAGAAATCAATGAACAATATAAAACAACATTGGTTTATGTAACTCATGATCAAAACGAAGCTATGACTTTTGCAGAAAATATAATTGTTATGGATCAAGGTGAAATCGTACAAGTTGGATTGCCAAAAGATTTATTTGAAAAACCTAAAACAACTTTTGTAGGTTATTTTATTGGCTCCCCTGCAATGAATATCTTTCATTCAACTGTATCCTCTGATCATGAAGTAAAAATTAATGATACCACTATCAAGACAAATTCAAATTTAGGAAATTTAAAAGATAAAAATGTTAAACTGGGTATTAGATCCGAGTTCATAGAATTGGCTGAAAAAGAAAGAAGTAATACAGTTAAAATTAAACTTACAAGAGTTGAGGACTTTGGTAATTTCAAGCTCCTTACAGGAAAAATGGGTGATTTAGTGATTAAGTCAAAAGTAGAAAGAGAAAAACCTATTCCAGATGGAGAATTAAATTTATATTTTCCACCAGAGAAATGTTGTGTTTATTCTGATGAAAAATTAGTTTAAGGGATAAATGAAACTACTAAATTTATCAGCACAACAACTTTTAAAAAAACTTAAAAATAAACAATTAACTTCCGTTGAACTTTGTAAAGCATATATCAATCAAAAAAAAAAATATGATAAGAATATTCAGGCTTGGGAATATTTTAATGAAAAAAAACTACTAAGTGATGCAAAAAAATCTGACAATCAAAGAAAAAAATTAAAATCTTTAGGAGTTTTGCATGGTCTACCAGTAGCACTTAAAGATATTATCTCAACATCTGAAATGCCAACAAAATATGGCGCAAGAATAAAATTAAAAAAAAAAAATAATTTAGATGCTAAAATTGTTGAGCTCTTAAAAAAAGCTGGAGCAATAATTATGGGTAAAACGGTAACTTGTGAATTAGCATTCTTATCGCCATCGAAAACTAAAAACCCACATGATTATTCAAGAACACCAGGGGGTTCATCTAGTGGCTCTGCAGCCGTTATTGCATCTGATATGGCACCATTATCAATTGGAACTCAAACGGGTGGATCTGTAATTAGGCCAGCCTCTTATTGTGGAGTTGTTGGTTATAAACCTACTTATGGATTAATTTCTAGAAATGGTGTTTTGCAAACATCATATAATTTGGATCAAGTCGGAGTATTTGGAAAAACAATTGGTGATGTAGAACTTTTATCGAAAGTTTTGTTTGCTAGAGATGATGCAGATGAAACAACAACAAGTATTAGTTTTCTAAATAAAAAAATTAAAATAAAAAAATCAAAATTTGTTTTTTATAAAACCAAACGCTGGAGAAATGTTGATAGTATTTCAAAAAAATCATTTAATAAATTTATTTTAAATAATAAAAAAATAGTAAAAGTTGAGACTGCTCCCAAATATTTTGAAGATATGATTGATTGTCATACAATTATATACGAGACAGAGATGGCTCAAAATTTCCATCATTATTACAAAACTTCAAAAGGAAAACTTTCTATAGAAATTAAGAAAGCAATTATTAATGGACTAAAACATTCAGCAAAAGATTATGCTTTAGCTTTAGATACGATGAGAACATACTCAAAAAACTTAGATAGTATATTTAAAAGGTTTGATGCAATTATAACGCCAAGTAGTTGCGGAATTGCTGACATAGGATTTAAGACAACTGGTAGTCCAGAATTTAATAAGATTTGGTCTCTTGCACATGTGCCCTGCATTTCACTGCCAATTTTAAAAGGCGAAAAAAATTTGCCTTTAGGAGTTCAAATTATAGGCAAACAATTTGAAGATCTAAGCATGTTAAAGCATGCCAAAATATTCAAGAAATAGAGATAATTCACAAACATTTACAATCATAGATTGTAATTAAGTGAAAAATCCTCAGTTTTTTAAAATGACTCTAAGATGCATATATGCTTTAAATGCACCAGTTAATTAACTTAAAGAGGAGAAATAATGATTAAAGAAAAAAAACTATTGAAGGGTAAAACTCCTTCAAGACGTAAATTCTTTAAGGCTGCTGCTGCGACTGGTGTTGCTGCTGTAGCTGCATCATCTTTAGCTGCTCCAGCCGTTGCCAAAGAAAGAATTGAAGCTTCTATGGTAGCTACATGGGGAAGAGATTTCCCAGGTTTAGGAACTGGTGCGCAAAGATTTGCTCAAAGAATTACAGACATGAGTGATGGAAGAATTCAAGTCACTTACTATGCAGCAAACGAAAGGGTTAAAGCGTTTGACTCATTTGATGAAGTTGCTTCAGGTAACTCGCAAATGTATCACGCTGCTGACTACTACTGGGTTAAAAAAGATCCAGCTTGGGGTTACTTTACAGCTGTACCTTTCGGTTTCACTTACACTGAAATGAACGCATGGATTAGATTTGCTGGTGGTCAACAATTATGGGATGAACTATCAGACAAATTCGGTCTAAAAAACTTTATGTGTGGAAGCACAGGAGTTCAAATGGGTGGATGGTTTAACAAGAAAATTAGAAGCCCTAATGACTTCAAAGGTCTTAAAATGCGTATGCCTGGATTAGGTGGACAAGTTATCGGTAAACTTGGAGGATCTCCAGTTTCACTTCCTGGTGGACAAATTTACGAAAACCTTGTTTCTGGTGCAATTGATGCAACAGAGTGGGTAGGTCCATGGAATGATGAAGCTATGAAATTCCAAGAAGCTGCTAAATACTACTACTATCCTGGAATGCACGAGCCAGGATCTATGTTAGCATGTGGTACTAACAAATCTTGGTTTACAAGCTTATCAAAATCAGATCAGCTATTAATTGAAGCTGCAGCTGCGATGGAAAATGACGTTATGATGTCAGAGTACAACGCTAAAAATGGTGCTGCGCTTGCAAGATTAATAAACGATCATGGTGTTAAACTAGAGAAGTTTAGCGACAAAGTTTATGATGGTTTTGCTAAAGCTGCTAATGAAGTATTTGAGGAAACAAGAGCAAGCAGTGGTCTCGCTGAGAGAATCCACTCTAGTTTCTTACAGGCTAGAAAAGACATTGGTTCTTGGACCAACTTGTCTGACTCACCTTACATTTCTCAAAGAAACAGAGCATTAGGAATGTAATCTAACTAAATTTAGTTATTAAAGGGCCCTTAATTGGGCCCTTTTTTTTTAAACAAAATCGAGTATTACTTAGGTATTTTAAAATACTATGGTGACAAAAAATTCAAATCTTTCTCTATATCTTAGAATAATCAGTTATTCAGTTTTAGCTTTCACTTTAGCATTTCTTATTAATAATGTTTTAACAGTTTGGAGTGATTGGCCAGGGATAAAAAAAATTTTTTCGCATCATGAGATGTTTGGATATAAGAAAAAAGTTCTAGAGGGATCTGATTTAAATTATGGTTATATGCAAATTGGATTGTATTTGATTTGTATTGCTGCAGTCGTTTTTTATGTTTTTAAAACATACAGTCAAACTTTGGAGCAAGATTCAAAAATTTTATCAAGATTTTCAGCATATCTTGTTAGATCATCATTTTGGGCAGTATTTTTAGTTGGCGTAGCTGACTTTGTTATATCTTTTATGGTTGTTGAAAGATTATGGGAAGCAATCTTCAGTCCTGAAGTAAAAGCATTGATGGTTAAAGCCCCAGTCAGAATTACTTATATTCACTTTCCAATAATATTAATTTCTTTCGTGATTGGATATTTTACGAAATCAGTTGGCTTTATTTGGCTAGCAGTATTGGTTGTAGTAAGTGAATTCGTAATTGTATTATCAAGATTTATATTTTCATACGAACAAGCATTTCAAGGGGATCTAGTTAGATTTTGGTATGCTGCACTTTACTTATTTGCTAGTGCATACGCTTTAATTCATGAAGGGCACGTAAGAGTTGACGTACTCTATTCTTCTTTTAGTGAAAAAAAGAAGGCATGGACAAATATGGTTGGATCGGCAGTTCTAGGAGTACCACTTACATTAATAGTTATATTTTTAGGTCTAAACGGAAAAGCCAGCATTATAAATGGTCCTGTTGTAGCTTTTGAAGTTACGCAACAAGGATCTAATGGTCTCTATCTTTTATATTTGATGGCTGTTTATCTAGCTGTTTTTGCTGTTACGATGTTAATTCAATTTACTAGCTATTTTATGGAAAGTAGTCACAAAATTTTAAAAGGTGTCAAAAATTAAATTATGGAAACATTCTTTTTAGCTGTTCTAGTTGTGATAATGATTGTTGCTCTTGCATCGGGTTACCCGGTTGCTTTTGCACTACCTGGTTCAGCTATAATTGCAATTGGTTTAGCTGCATTTTTTGGCTACATATTTGAGGGAGACTCCAGTGCCTTTTTTGCTGTAGATGGACCTATAGAATGGCTCGTAGCTGGTATTACAAATTTTAGGAGTAATTACTGGGATGTAGAAACAGATACTTTGATCGCAATTCCTTTATTTATTTTCATGGGAATTATGCTTCAAAAATCAAAAATTGCCGAAGACTTATTAATAACAATGGGCCAATTGTTTGGACCAATTCCTGGTGGTTTGGGAATTTCTGTTATATTTGTTGGAGCTCTATTAGCAGCAACGACTGGTATCGTTGGAGCAACTGTAATTGCGATGGGACTAATCTCGTTACCAACGATGTTAAATAACAAGTATGACAGACAACTTGCTAGTGGAATAGTTTGTTCATCAGGAACATTAGGTCAAATTATTCCTCCATCAATTGTTTTAATTATTATTGCTGACCAGTTGGCAAGTGCATCTGATGTTGCAAACAACTTAAGACAAAATGATTATAAAGCCTTAACTGGTGAATTTAATATGCCAGGTGAATTTAGAGTAGGTTCATCAAGTGCAGGTGATATGTTCTTAGGAGCACTTTTACCAGGCCTTGTCTTAGTTGCTCTTTATATGATCTATGTATTTATTTTTGCTAGAATAAAGAAAGGTGTTGCACCGCCAGTTCCATTTAAAGGAAATTTTGATTTAAAATTTTGGTTAAGAGTAGTTGTAATTATTATACCACCACTTGCATTAATATTCGCTGTATTAGGTTCAATTTTAATGGGTATTGCTACTGTAAACCAAGCAGGTTCAATTGGAGCAATTGGTGCCACTTTGATGGCTGGTTATAGATTATATGAAGGAAAGAAAAGTGCGTTCTATCCTTTAATTTTAATTATTGGATCTCTAATTCCAATTACATTCTTTGCTTCAAATTATGAATTAAATGTAAAAAATTTGGAGGAAAGAGATTTAAGCGCAATCTTTATTACCGCTTTCTTTGTGGTCATACTTGTATACGGAATAGGTTGGAGTTTTTGGAGAACTTTTAAAACAGAAAATGTTTTAAAAGAAGTTGTAACAGAAACTTGTGTGACCACTTCAATGGTATTTATTATCCTTTTAGGAGCGGCAATGCTTACTTCAGGATTTAGGGCTTTCGGGGGAGAAGAATTAGTTAGAGACTTTTTACAAGATTTACCAGGCGGTTTTTGGACACAATTTGTTGTTGTGATGATTGTAATTTTCTTACTAGGATTTTTCCTAGACTTTATTGAAATTGCAGTTGTTGTTGTTCCAATAATTGCACCAATATTATTAGCTGAAACAGGGGCTAACGTCACAGCCGTTTGGTTGGGAGTTATGATTGGTGTTAACTTACAGACTTCATTCTTAACGCCACCATTTGGATTTGCACTCTTTTATTTGAAAGGTGTAGCTCCCAAAATTGTTAAAACACTTGATATTTGGAAAGGTGTTGTGCCTTTTATAATTCTTCAGCTTATAGGATTGGGAATAGTTGGTGCATACCCTAGCTTAGTAAATTATCTGCCAAATAGGGTATATTTAACTTCGAATGTTGCTCCTCCACCAATGAATCCTAAATTACAGTACTGTTTGCAAGAGTACAAATTTGCAAGATTTGATACAAACGGTGAGACAATTAAAAATGCAATATTAAAATTTCAATCTGATGCACCAACTAATCTGCCAGATGATAAAATGGAAATTTTAGAGGATCATTTTGATAGTGCATTAGGAACTTTTGCTCTAGTCGATAAATTAAAAAAAGTTGAGGTCGAATACAACGCATATGCTGTTGATTATAGGGATCTGCATTTCACTGTTAGAAAAAAGCAAAAGAAAATACTTAAATTAAATAAAAAAATAGAAAAATATAAAGCAGAAATTAGAAATTTAGATGATGACGAATTAGATGAAAAAAATAAAATAGAATTAAGAATTGAGGATGTAAAACTTGAAATTGAGGAAATTCAAAACTCAATCCCAGAAACTTGGCAAGCTAAGAATTCAGAATTCGACAAAATAAATAAAGCTAAAAATACAACAACAAAAAGATATAGAAAGAATGTAGATGAAGCCTATGATCTACTTGATCAGTTCGCAATGTTTATAAACGATGGAGTAAAACTTCAAGAAGTATCAAAAGATATTAAACAGTTAGATTATTTTATAGCTATGGAAAGCAATACAAAAGTATATGAAAGATCAGTTACAATTATGGATGGATTGTTTGACAAGTTGAGTGAGATCTCTGGAATGGATGAATTTTTAAATAGTGTAGATGATTTATTATCAATGGTTGACTCAGACGAACTTGATCCAATGGCGATTAGAACAAAATCAAAAGAAGTTGTTGAGTTATTCAATAAAGAAGTTAGCTGGAGAGCAAATGCTAAAGAAAACTTAATGCCAAAACTTGAGGAATATAATAATGCAATCAAAGAAACAATTGGACTAAGGTTGCAGTCTAAACTAACCAAAGAGCAAGCTATCTATGTATCTAAGTGTAATTCAATACATAGAGATATTTCACTAAATTTTTAAACTGTTAATTTATCAATTAATTCTGATCTTGTATAAAGACCCAAGCCTTCTGCCTTGGACTTTAATTTTTCATTAATCTCTTTTAATTTTGGAACATTTAAATCAAGCTTATTTGCAATTTCTATAATTGAACCAATTATTGGATCTATTTCTAATGGTTTACCAGCATTTAGATCTTGAGCTGTCGAAGGTCTATGTCCTATAATTGAGACTCCACCCTTAATTCGATCCTCAATTGATATATTGAATTTAACTCCAATTTTTTCCCCAACTTGTTGGCATTCTTGCATTAAAACTTTTATTAAATTGTAAGTCTCTGGATCATTACCCATCTCATCCATAGTTTTATTTGTTAGAGCACTTACTGGGTTGAACGAACAGTTTCCCCACAGTTTCACCCAAATTTCGTCTCTTAAATTTTTCTTCTGAGGAGCTTTTAAACCCCCTTCTATGAATAAACTTGAAATTATTTTTAGTCTTTCTGATCTGGTTCCATCTGGTTCACCTAAAGAAAATCGTTCACCATTACCATTATGTTTAATAACACCTGGCTCTAATATCTGACAGGCTGGATAAACTACACAACCAATTGCTCTTTCAGGTCCTAGAGTTTGCCATATCTTTCCGCCTGGATCCACACTTTCAACTATTTGATTGTCTAATTTGGTGCCCGTATTAGCTTTATGAAAGTACCACCAAGGTAATCCATTAATGGCGCATATAATTGAAGTTTTTTTACCCATAATTGGTTTTAAGCTTTCTGAAATTTTACTAATAGCATTAGCTTTTACAGAAATAATTATGAAATCTTGTTCATCCAAATCTTTAGGATTGTCAGTTACATCAAATTTAAAATTAACTTTATTATCATCTCTTATAAAAGTTAATCCATTTTGCTCTATTGCTTTCTTATGTTCTCCTCTAGCAATTAAAGAGACTTGTGCATTTGTTTTTTTTAGACTCGTAGCAATAAATCCACCAATAGACCCCGCTCCAAATATACAAATTTTAGTCATCAGTTCACTAATCCAAACTTTTTAGCTAAAGTATTTCTTTGTAGTTTACCTGTTGCACCTTTAGGAATTTCATTTACAAAAAATATTTTCTTTGGAATTTTAAATTTTGCAAGTTTTTCATTTGCATAAATTTTTATATCATCTTCTGTACACTTCATGCCTTCTTTTATGATTATTGCGGTAGCTATATCTTCTCCAAGCATTTTATCCTCATATCCAAAGCAAACGGCTTGCTCAATATTTGGATGATCCATAAGAATATTATCGACTTCTAAAGGTGAAATTTTTTCGCCACCTTTATTTATTATTTCCTTTAATCTTCCAGAGATTTTTAGATAACCATCTTTATCAAAATATCCCTGATCACCTGTTCTAAACCAACCATTTGAAAAGCTATTTTTATTTGCATCTGGATTATTTTCATATCCGGTAGTAACATTTTCACCCCTAATGCAAACCTCTCCCTCTTCTCCTTGATTTAAAATCTTGTTATTAGTATCCATAATACATACTTCTGGCCCAGCAGGAATTCCTACAAATCCAGGTTTTTGGGACTTAGGCGGTAATGGATTTGAGGTCATTTGATGAGTAGCTTCCGTCATCCCATATGCTTCTATTACTGGACAATTAAATACCTCATTTAGTTTTTCAAATACAGCTGGAGGTAGAGACGCTGATGATGATCTTAAAAATCTAAGATTTAATTGTTTAGCAGTTTCTAGGTTTTTATCTGCTCTCATCAATATTGCTTGATGCATTGTTGGTACTCCAGAATACCAAGTTATTTTCTCTCTTTTTGCATTATCTAAAAATTTTAATGCATTAAATCCACTACTTGCACATACAGATGCCCCCACTTTCATAGATGCTGCAAGAACCGCAATTAAGCCATGTATATGAAATAATGGCATAATATTTAGACAATGATCTTTATCAGTTAAATTAAGACTTTTGGAGATATTATCTGCCGAAGAAAAAATATTTTTATTTGTTAATGGAACAATCTTAGGTCTTGATGTAGTGCCCGAAGTATGCAGCACAAGAGCTTCATGATCTTCGCCTGGCAAAATATAATTACTGCTTTTTTCAAAAAGATTGAAATCTCCGCTTAAACTATTTCCGTCTGATTTTATTTCGCAAACAGGAATTTTTAATTTATTCGCAACTTCTACTACTGGATTTTTAGAATTTTTCTCTACAATCACTATCTTTGGCTTTAAATCCTCTAGGTAAAATTCGAATTCTTCAGATTTATAGTTAGGGTTTAAAGGTGCAGCAGACATGTAGCTTGAAATCGCCAAAAAACTAGTTGCCATGAAAGGACCGTTTGGCAAAACTATTGCTGCACGATCTTTATTATTAATACCATTACCTGATAATTGTTTTGAAATTCTTTCTATTAATGATTTTAAATCTACAAATTTTAGTGGAGAACTACTTTCAGATGTTATTGCAATTCGATTATCATTTTGTGATTCTATAATATTCCTAACAATTCTAGAGTTCATTTAAATTAATAACCTTTTGCGTACCCATCTTTTCTTGGATCTGAACCGCCAACTAAATTTCCTTTTTTTCTATCTATTTGAATTGCTTGTCCACCTCCATGAGTACCATCTATATACTCAACATTATGACCGACTTCTTTTAAATTATTAAAAATTTTTTCATCAATACTTTTCTCTAATTTATAAATGTTATTGAAATGGAAAGCTCTAGGAAATGAAATGGCTTGTTGAGGAGTTAAGTTATAATCAATAATGCTATTTAAAACATGAACTTGTCCAACAGGTTGATATTGTCCTCCCATTACTCCATAAGATAATTCACATTCTCCTTTGTTGTTCATAACTATTCCAGGAATTATGGTATGTAGTGGTCTTTTTAATCCTTGAATACAATTGGGATGACCTTCTTCAACTCTAAAATTAGTTCCTCTATTGTGAAGAACCACTCCAGATTTATCACCTGTTATTCCAGATCCAAAAGCATAGCAAACAGAATTTATTATTGAAACTACATTTAAATCTCTGTCTACTACACTTAAATAAACTGTTTCAGGATGGTTTGGAATATTTAGATCTCCTACATCTGCGCAGCCATTAATAGATATATTTTTTGAGATATTATCTATGTTTTGTTCACTTAATATTTTTTTTAAATCTAAATCTACAAATTCTGGATCACCAATATTTTCCTCTTTAAGTTTATAAGCCTGCTTTGTAACTTCTGCTTCAAGATGGAACCTTTCAAATGAATTCACATCATATTTTTCAATACCTAATTTTTCTAATAATTTCATCATTACTAAAACTGTTATACCAGGGCCGCTCGGAGGACATTGATGAATGATAATATCTCTATATCTATCTGATAAAGTGTCTGATTTAATAGTTTTTTGCTTATGGAAATCTTCAATTGTATGTAAGCCCCCAAACTCTTTTAAAGTTTTAACTAAATCTTCAGCAATTGATCCTTCATAAAATTCTTTAACTCCATTTTTTGAAATTTTTTCAAGAGTTTCTCCAAGTGCAGGATTTTTATTTACATCGTTAAATTGATAACTCTTACCATTATTTAGCATATGTTTTCTAGAATATGGGTTATCGTTTAATTTATTAAATACGTTGCTCCAGGCGCTAGCAACAACTTTAGTCACTTTAAAACCATTCTTTGCAATATCTATACCTTTGTGAAACAACTCCTCAAAATCGAGTTTTCCAAAATCATTATGAATTGAATTCCAAGCATCTAATGCACCAGGAATAGTTACTGCGTGAGGACTTGTTAAACCGATTTTATCTATATTCTTTTCCTTGAAATAATCAAAATTTGCTTTTGCTGGAGCAATACCTGATCCATTATATGAAACAGGGTCTTTACCATTCATTTTTATTATTGCAAAACAATCTCCACCTATACTTGTGGCATTAGGCTCTGCAACAGAGAGAACAACAGAAGCTGCAATAGCTGCATCCACTGCATTTCCACCTTTTTGCAATATTCTAAGAGCTTCTTCTGTAGCTATTGGATGTGATGTTGCGGCCATACCATTTGAAGAAATGGCATCTTTATCTTTTGTTGAATGATTATTCATAATAGAACTGTAATTTCATAAAAAATATAAATGATCAATAAAATAAATAAAAGTATTCTAATTTTTTCTGTATTTGCCTTTGGCTTTTTTATATCAAATTTACTGAGATCAATTACCGCAACATTAACACCTGCTCTTTCAACTGAATTCAATTTAAGTGCTGCAAATCTTGGACTTTTAGCTGGAGGATATTTTCTAGGGTTTTCACTCATGCAAATTCCTACTGGTATGTTATTAGATAGATTTGGTCCAAAAAAAGTTATCGGATATTTATTAATCATTGCTCTTATTGGAACTATTTCATTTGCTTTTGCTAAAAGTTTTGCAGGTTTATTAATTTCTAGAATTTTCATTGGTGTAGGTGTTGCTGCTTGTTTAATGGGTCCTTTAACTGGTTACAGAGTATGGTTTGAAGAAAAATATCAACAACGTGCAAATTCATGGATGTTGATGGTTGCAAATTTTGGATTTGTTGCATCAACTCTACCAGTTCAAATTTTATTACCAATAATTGGTTGGCGATCTATTTTTTTAATTATAGCCTCTTTAATTTTGATAAGCATAATATTAATATCAATTTTAATACCTTCGTGGGAAACTAAGAGGGATGAAGACCAAAATAATAATCTTCAAAATCTTTCCCACATATGGAAAAATAAATTCTTTATTAGCTTAGTACCGCTTGCATTTTTTAATTATGGAGGTGTTCAAGCAATACAAACATTGTGGGCTGGCCCATGGATGCTAAATGTGACGGGTTATGATGCAATACAAAGTGCGACAGGTTTATTTTGGATAAATGTAACTATGCTTTTTTCTTTTTTAATATGGGGATATTTTTTGCCAAAACTATCTTCCAAGGGAATTGACAGTATGAGAATTGTAAAATTTACACTTCCTGTAAGTTATATAATTTTATTTTTAATAGTCATAATGGGAGACAAAGCTGGTGCAACCATGTTCACTCTTTATATTTTATCATCAATAGTAATTTCTTTAACCCAACCAGCAATAGCATTAAATTTTCCTACTAAACTAGCAGGAAAATCTTTAACTTCATTCAATGTATTTTTATTTTCTGGTACTTTTTTTGTACAATGGATAATTGGTTTAATAATAGATTTTTCCAGAAATTTAGGTGCTACTATTACAATGAGCTATCAAATTTCTTTTTCAATTTTTTTATTTTTATGCATTTTAAGTTACTTATTTTTTTTAATATTAAATAAAAATGAATAAAAATTTTATCGGATATTTTCTATTATTATTTCAGCCACTTTTTATGGCTAGTAATTTAATTGTAGCAAGAGGTGGTGTTGATGATGTTCCCCCCATATCTTTATCTTTTTGGAGATGGTTTATTTTTTTCATTATTTTATTCGTCCTAAATTTTAAGTATTTATTTGATAATTTTCGGACTATTAAAAGAGAGAGTAAAAGAAGTTTTTTTCTAGGTTTGATGGGATGTGGTGTTTGTGGAATATTTCCATATATGGCTGGTTCATCTACAACCATTGTTAATATGGGAATTCTTTATACTTCTTCACCAATATTTATAATTTTAATCTCATATTTTCTTTTTAAAGATAAGATAAATATTTTCCAATTTATTGGTTTACTTTTTTGTCTAGTTGGAGTGTTTGCTGTAATTTTAAAGGGCGATATCAATTTACTTCTTGAATTAAAATTTGCTTCGGGAGATTTTTGGATGTTAGGAGCAGCATTAGGCTGGGCAATTTATACAGTTATGCTTTTTCAATGGAATTCAGAACTTAAATTTTTTCCAAGACTAACAATTATATCTTTCTTTGGTTTTTTATCTATTTTGCCTTTTTATTTTATAGAGCATTTTTATTTTGAAAAAACT
>CACGWC010000017.1 GCA_902576785.1 uncultured Pelagibacteraceae bacterium
AGTTTTAAAAATTTTTCTAACTGAGGAAAGTAAAAAAAATATACATCGAGTTAGTTCAAGAAAAAATCTTCTTAAAGATTTAAAAATTTATTACAAAACAAGAAAAGAACTTGATAAATATTGTTCTAAAGATGGGATTACGCATCAAGGATATGTCGCTGAAATTGAGCATTTTGAAAAAAAAAATTTAAAAGAATTTATTAAAATTAAAAAAGATTTAACTATCGCTTGTTTGGATGAAGTTACAGATGCTAGAAATATAGGTTCATTAATAAGAAGTGCTGCATCATTTGAAATAGATGGAATAATTGTTAAAGAAAGACATTTTCCATCAGAAAGTAAACTCATGTATAAGTCTGCAAGTGGATGCTTGGAGCATATCAATATATTTGAAGTATCTAATATAAATTCTACTCTTAAGTTTTTAAGAGAAAAGAATTTTTGGATTTATGGGTTTGAAGCAAAAAGTGAAAAAAAATTTAATGATATTAAATGGGAAGGGAATAATATTTTACTTTTTGGATCAGAAGGATATGGAATGAGAGAACATACGAAAAAATATACGGATTTTTCAGTAAAAATAGATATAAATAAAAATATTGAAAGTTTAAATATATCAAATAGTGCAGCAATAGTTTTTCATCATATAAATCAGTATAAAAATAAAACTTGATAATCTTAAAAATCGTAATACAAAACTCTTCATGCCCTTGTAGCTCAGCTGGTAGAGCAATTGATTTGTAATCAATAGGTCCGCGGTTCGAGTCCGTGCGGGGGCACCACTAATTTGTTTCATTTCTTAATTGTTCAATTTTAATTTTTTTTTGAAGACTTCTATTTTTATCAAATATTAAGTTAAATTTTATTTTTTTGTTTGTTTTAATTGATATTGATTTTGCATTCCTTACTTCAATATTATCAGCAACGGCACTTATTGGTCTCTTTATATGATTTAAATTCTTAATTGTGATTTTAGATTTATCACTAACTATTTTTCCTTTCCATCTCCTTGGTCTAAAAGCACTTATTGGACTTATAGATAACTTATTAGAATCTATACTAAGAATAGGACCATGAACAGATAGGTTGTAAGCTGTACTACCAGCAGGTGTTGACACCAAAACACCATCTGAAATTAAATGTTTTATAATTTGTTTTTTACCATTTGAAATAGTTAACGATGCAGTTTGCCTACTTTGTCTAAGTACAGAAATTTCGTTAATTGCTATACATTTTCTAATAATATTTGATTTATTTTTTACAGTCATTTCTAATGGAGATATAGTAACCAATCTTCCTTTAATTAAATTTTTATAATTTGTTTTTTCAGAAAATTTATTCATAAGAAAACCGTAGTTTCCTGAATTTATTCCATAAAATGGTTTTTTATATTTATTAAATTTTTTTAATGTTTCGAGCATAAAACCGTCACCACCAATCACAATTATTAAATTGGATTTTGACAAAGAGTGCATCTTTATTCTTTTTAAAACTGCATTTTTAATTTTAGATGATCTAGAATTTTTGTCAGAAATTACAAAAGGATTAATCATTAGTGGTGCCCTCGGCCAGACTCGAACTGGCACTCCCAAAAGGGCAAGGATTTTAAGTCCTTTGTGTCTACCAATTTCACCACGAGGGCATTTATAAAGTTCATCGTTATATATATTAAAATTTATATCTCAACTATATTAAATTGTATTGATATTCTCTAGCTTCAATTATTTCTTTTTGTAAATTTAGCTCAACATCATCTAACTTTATAAATTGATCTTTGATTATGTCATTCTTTAAGACTGCATTATCAGTATAACCCATAGGTAAAATTCCTTCTTGTTTAGATCTTTTGGATGAAATTAATCTTCCTCTTGCACAATAACCCCCTTCTCCATCAAGTTTTTGTCCAGCCTTTAAATCTTGTTTTGCTACACTAGCTATCTCAGCATTAAAATTTTTTGTATGACCTGTTGCCTTATTATCAAGCACTATGGAATAAATTGATTGAGCTAATTCTAATCCAATATAATGATAAGGCCTCCATATAGCTGAATAACTTCCGGAGGAGTCTGTTACCATTCCGTAATCTTTGAAACAGTTTTTTACATACTCATTTTGAGCTTTAATAACAATATAAACTCCCCATCTAAGATCATTGGGTATATCTTTTTTATCTAGATCAATGCTTGAAATAACTTCTACCTGACCTGGATGATCTAATAAACCTCCTTCAGATTTTGGGATTAATTTCTTGGCAATGTCGTGAACACCTATTGGAGGATAGGTAAGTCCACTGTTAGGGCACTTAAGGTCCGTAGCGTTACTAACAGCACACATCTCAATTGATGACTTATCTCCACACAAAAAACTATTAAACATTTTAGGATTCATACCGGACTCATTCTCAGCTCTTTCTTTAGTTAAACCATAGTGTCCCCAGACAGTTTCTGGTGTAGAATATTCAAATGATGGATGATATTTTGTTCCTTTACCAGCGCATATAACTTCAAAACCATTTAATTTTGCCCATTCAATTTGTTCTAATATTAATGATGGCTGGTCACCATAGGCCATTGAACAGATTACATTATTTTTTTTAGCTAAATCAGACAAATACTTTCCACATAAAACATCTGCCTCAACATTAACCATTATTACATGTTTTTTGCTTTCTATGATTTTCTTTGCATGTAATGTGCCTGCTATAGGGTTGCCTGTAGCTTCAATATACACATCAATTTCTCTATCTAAAACTTTATCTAAATTGTCTGTAAAATTTATCTTTGCTATAGTTTCATTAGATAATCCGCTGCTTACACAATTTTTTTTTGCTCTATCAATATCAACTTCAATTATAGAGTCTAAAATGATTTTGTTTAATTGATTATATTGAGCGAGAAACATTGAAACAAATTTCCCACAGCCAACAAAAGCAACTCTAATTGGTTTTTTTAAATATTGAAGTTTAGTATATAAATACACAAATCTATCTTAATAAGAAAAAAATAATAAACCAATAAGATAATAATCCTGAAACAATAGTGGCGATTACACTCCTTGAGTAAAATCCAACAACTAAAGCTAAACCTGCAGCATAAATTTTAGGATCTGTAATTTCAACTAAACTCCCAAAATCGTTTAAAAATACTCCTGGAAATATAATAGCTGGAAATACTGCTGCTGGCACATAATTAAGCACTTCTTTAATTCTATTACCAAGTAATTTTCTATTTATCAAAGCGACCATTGTCATTCTTGCTAGATAGGTTACAAAACCTGACATTACAATAGATAACCAAGTCATTTTCTAAATCTCAAAATAAGTAAAGCAGTTATCAATGCAATAATAGGTGACAATATTATGTAAGATCTAAATGGAGCATCAAACAATATTAATGATACAAATCCAGATACGAGCATTACAAGAACATGATCTTTTTTTTTCAATTCATTTACAACTACAGCTAAAAAAGTTAATGGTATCGCAAATTTTAATCCAAGCTCATCAGGTATAAAAGATCCTAAAATAATTCCGCATATTGTTGAAATTTGCCAAAAAATCCATAAAGTTATTCCTCCACCTAGAACATGATAATGAAGGTTTGTTTCTTTTTTATTTTTTTTTATGTATTTGTTTGATTCAGCAAATCCTTGATCAACAATAAAATAGGATATTATAAGTTTTTTTGTAAAACTAAGCTTTTCTAAATATTCAGAAAGAACTGCTCCATACAATAAATGTCTTGAATTGATTACCCCTACAGAAGTGACAGCAACTAATGTTGATGCGCCACCTGACAGAAGTTGCATGAATATTATTTGTGAAGCTCCACCAAAAATAATCAACGAAGTTGCATATACTAATAGAGGATCAAAACCAAATTCAATACCAATTGCCCCTGTGATAATTCCAAATGGAACAACTGATAACATATGAGGCAACATAGCAGTAGTTCCTTTAAAAAAAATTTTTGATTTTGAAAGCATTAATTAAAAGTTCACTAAAGCTTTTTTGAGATATTTTTGATCTAATTTACAATCTTTATAGCCTTGTTTAACAACATTTAGATACCTTTCAGTAGGATATCTAAAAATAGTTTTTTTAGGCATTATATAAGTCATCACAGTTTTGTTATAATATTTAAAGTACATTTTTTTATATAGAATTGGATAATCTTCATAAATATCTAGTTTTTTTTCATCGCTTTTGGATATCTCATACAATCCACCAGGCACACTAGAATTATTTTTTTTTTCTATATCAGCAGCACGATACTTGCTTCTGAAATTAAGTGTATATCCTTTTAAATTGATTTTTTTTAAATATTTTGAATCTTTGCATCTTCTTTTCATTTGAAAATGATTTAGATTACTTCCGTAAGCAAAATAAAGCATAATTATCTCTCAACTATTTTAATTTCTTTATCTTTAACAAATTTAAGTATTTCTGAATTGCATTTATCAATTTTTGTTTTATCTACTGATCTCAAAACAATAGATACCCCTAATTTTCCAGCTTTAAAAAATGGATAACTGCCAATTTCAACTTCAGAATTATTATTTTGAATTTCTGTTAAAGATTTAGCTATTTCACTCTCTACAGTTCTTAAATTTATAGTTTCACTTAATATTGGCTCACCGCCAACTAAAAGGTTATTTAAACTTCCAAGCATTGCCTTCATAATAGATGGAACGCCTGGAAGACAAAATACATTTTCAACATAAAAGCCTGGTGCACCGCTAGATGGATTTAAAATTAAATTAGCACTAATCGGCATTTTCGCCATCTTTTGCCTACCCTCATTAAATTCACCTGGTTTATAATAATTTTCTAGTATTGAAAAAGCCTCTTTGTGAAAACCATATTCAATATTAAATGCTTTAGAAACAGATTCAGCTGTGATGTCATCATGAGTTGGTCCTATTCCTCCAGTGGTAAATATATATGAATATTTTTCTCTTAGTTCATTGACCGTATTAATTATAATACTTTCATCATCAGGAATTACTCTAACTTCTGCAACAGGTATGCCTAATGAGTTTAACCAAATTGCTAATGTGCTTGTATTAACATCTTGTGTTCTGCCTGATAGAACTTCGTTACCGATTATTAAAATACCAGCATTTATCTCTTTTTTATTTTGCATATGTAAATATAAGTAATTTTATATGAAATTTACAAATAGCCTTATTAAAGGAAAATTATTAAAAAGATATAAGAGATTTTTCGCTGATATAAAAGTAAATGGTAAGATTATAACGGCACATTGTCCTAACACTGGATCTATGCAGGGTCTTTTAGATCAAGGTAATGAAGTTCTAGTTACAGAACACAATGATCCAAAAAGAAAGTTAAAATTTACATTGGAAATTATTAAAGCAAAAAAAAAATACGTTGGGGTAAATACTCATAGAGCTAACAAAATCGTTAATCATGGATTAGAAAACAAATTAATATCGGAATTTAAAACTATTAAAAATATCAAACCAGAATTTAAATTTAGCGAAGATACAAGATTTGATTTTTTATGTGATAATTATTTAATAGAGGTAAAGAATGTTACATTATTTAGAGAAAATGATATTGCAGAATTTCCTGATGCCGTAACATCAAGGGGTACAAAGCATCTAAATATGTTAATTAAATCAATTAAAAAAGGATATAAACCATATGTCTTATTTTTAACGCAAATTCAAAATATAAATAATTTTAGAATTGCAAAAGATATTGACCACATTTATTTTGAAAATTACAATAAAGCAAAAAAAGCTGGAGTAAAGTTTCTCGCTTATAGATGCAAACTGAGTTCTAAAGAGATTAAAATTGAAAAAAAAATTAATATTTTAGATGACTGATTATAAAGAAAAATTTGAAAAGATGAGAGTAGCCGGAAAGATTGCTTCTAAAACTTTAGACATGCTTACAGATTATATTAAACCAGGAGTATCAACAGATAAGATAGATAAATTAGGTTATGAATTTATAAAAGATAATGGAGGCTATTCAGCCCCATTATTTTATCGCGGATTTGAAAAATCACTTTGTACATCACTTAATCATGTAGTTTGTCATGGAATACCTTCTAATAGAGTTTTGGAAGATGGAGATGCGGTTAATGTTGATGTAACAGCAGTCGTAGACAATTATTATGGGGATACAAGCAGAATGTATGAAATTGGAAATGTACCTGTTAAGGCAAAAAATTTAATCGAAGCAACTTATGACTCACTAATGAAAGCAATATCAATTTTACAACCAGGTAAAAAACTTGGTGATATAGGGTTTGAAATTCAATCTTATGTTGAAAGCAAAGGTTATTCAGTTGTTAGAGATTTTTGTGGTCACGGAATAAGTAATGTATTTCATGAACCTCCTAATATACTTCATTATGGATCTAAGAATACTGGTAAAGAATTAACTCCTGGAATGACTTTTACTATTGAACCAATGATAAATTATGGAAAATATGACACAAAAGTTTTAAATGATGGGTGGACTGCAGTAACTAAAGATAAATCATTATCAGCACAATTTGAGCATACTGTTGGTATTACAGAAGATTCATGTGAAATTTTCACAGAATCTGTTAAAGGTTATACGAGGCCCCCATATAATAAATGATATCAAGATATTCTAGAAAAGAACTTGTCAGTATTTGGTCTGAAGAAAACAAATATAAAATTTGGTTAGATGTAGAAATTGCTGCAGCTGAAGCAATGGAAAAATATAAAATTATTCCTAGAGGAGTTGCTTCATTAGTAAAAAAAAAAGGTAAAATCAAAGTTAAAAGAATTCATGATATAGAGGCAAAAGTTAAGCATGATGTAATAGCTTTTTTGACATCAATTACAGAACAAGCTGGTCTTAAAGCAAGATATCTTCATCAAGGTATGACCTCATCTGATGTTTTAGATACAACTTTAAATGTTCAATTGGTTCAATCAGGAAACATTTTATTAAGAGATATTGATAAAATTTTATCTGTTCTAAAAAAACAGGCTAAAAAATATAAAATGACTCCTTGCATTGGAAGAAGTCATGGAATTCATGCGGAACCAATTACTTTTGGACTAAAATTAGCTTCATTTTATGAAGAATTTAAAAGAAATAAATTAAGACTAAAAGATGCAATAGAAAATGTATCAACATGTGCAATTTCAGGAGCTGTAGGAACGTTTGCAAATATAAATCCTAAAGTCGAAACTTATGTTGCAAAAAAATTAAAATTAAAAGCTGAGCCAATTTCAACCCAAATTATTCCAAGAGATAGACATGCGCATTATTTTTCAGTACTTGGGATTATTGCTGGAACTGTTGAAAGAGTTGCAACAGAAATAAGGCATTTACAAAGATCAGAAGTTTATGAATTACAAGAATACTTTTCAAAAGATCAAAAAGGCTCATCTGCTATGCCTCATAAAAAAAATCCAATATTAAGTGAAAATCTTACAGGGCTCGCAAGGATGGTAAGAAGTTACGTAATACCAGCTTTGGAAAATATTTCTTTGTGGCATGAAAGAGATATTTCTCACTCTAGTGTTGAGAGAAATATTGGTCCAGACGCAAATATAATTTTAGATTTTGCTTTAGTTAGATTGTCAGGAATTTTGGATAAAATGATTGTTTATCCAAAAACTATGATAAAAAATTTAAACCTAACAAGAGGTCTTGTTTTTTCTCAAGAGGTAATGTTAGAACTTACTAAGTCAGGCTTTGCTAGAGAGAAAGCTTATAGATTAGTTCAGTCTCATGCAAAAGCTAGTTTTGCAAAGAATACAAACCTATTAACACTTTTAAAAAGTGATAAATCAATCACTAGCAAAATAAGTGAAAAAAGATTAGATAAAATCTTTACTTATGACAAACACTTAAAAAATGTAAATTATATATTTAAAAGAGTATTCAAATAATGAAAAAAGGAAAAAAATTATACGAAGGTAAAGCAAAAATAATTTTTGCAAGTAATGATAAAAAATATGTTATCCAACATTTTAAAGATGACGCAACTGCATTTAATAATCAAAAAAAAGCAGTTATGGATGGTAAAGGAATTTTAAATAATAGGATTTCTGAACATATATTAACTCAGTTGAATAATGTTGGTATCAAAAATCATTTA
>CACGWC010000018.1 GCA_902576785.1 uncultured Pelagibacteraceae bacterium
GTTGCAGCACCATCATGAACTTCACCAATTTTATGACTCTTACCTGTATAATATAGAATTCTTTCTGTAGTTGTGGTTTTACCAGCGTCTATATGAGCCATGATCCCAATATTTCTATATTTATTTAGTGGATGAGTTTTTGCCATATTACTTACCATCTAAAATGTGCAAAAGCTTTATTAGACTCTGCCATTTTATGTGTATCTTCTTTCTTTTTTATTGCTGAACCTCTTTTTTGATATGCATCAAAAATTTCATTAAATAATTTATCGGACATTTTTTTATCTTTTCTTTTCCTTGATGCATCAATAATCCATCTTAAAGCTAGTGCTTGTGATCTTTTAGCTTTAACTTCTACTGGAACCTGATAAGTGGCTCCACCTACACGTCTCGATCTAACCTCAACAGTTGGCCTTACATTATTTATTGCATCATTAAATACTGTTAATGGTTCATCTTTTGATTTTGATTTAATTTTATCAATTGCATCATAAACAATTTTTTCTGCGATAGTTTTTTTACCATCTAACATTATAGAATTGATTAATTTTGGAATTATTACTGATTTATATTTAGGATCTACAATTGGAATTTTTTTAGGAGCTTTTCTTTTTCGAGACATAATTATTTACCTTTTTTCGTTCCATATAAAGAACGTCTTTGTTTTCTGTTAGCAACTCCTTGGGTATCTAAATTACCACGAAGTATGTGATATCTCACACCAGGTAAATCTTTGACACGTCCACCTCTTATTAATACTACTGAGTGTTCTTGTAAATTATGTCCTTCTCCAGGAATATATGCCGTAACTTCAAATCCATTTGATAATCTAACTCTTGCAACTTTTCTTAATGCTGAGTTTGGTTTCTTGGGAGTAGTAGTATAAACTTTTACACAAACACCTCTTTTTAAAGGTTGTTTTTGTAATGCTGGAACTTTGTTCCTAGCAATTTGTTTTTCTCGTCCTTTTCTTAACAACTGGTTAATTGTTGGCATAAAATTTTTATATAAGTTTGATTTTAGATGAAATAACTGTCAGGTTATTTGTGGCAGCGTTTAGTGCACAAGACACTACATTCCAACCAAAAACACGCACAAAATACTATAGAAATTCCATTTGTCAAATTAAAAGACATGGAAAAATGGCGATTTTTTATTGATTTACGGGGCTTTCTGCTTGCTCAATCTTCTCGTTTTCAGCAATGAATTTTTCATCGTCTAAACGAGCTTTTCTATTCCACAAATTTTTAACAGATCCGGTTCCAGCAGGAACTAATCTACCAACAATTACATTCTCTTTTAAACCAGTCAACTTATCAACCTTACCTTTGATAGCAGCGTCTGTTAAAACTCTTGTTGTTTCTTGAAAAGATGCAGCTGAAATAAATGACTCAGTTTGAAGTGAAGCTTTAGTTATTCCCATCAAAACTCTCTCTCCAACAGCAGGGTTTTTACCATCTTTAACAAGTTGTTCATTGGTGTTTTCAAATTTAATTCTATCGACAATTTCACCAGGTAAATATGAGCTATCTCCTTGGACTTTTACCTCAATTTTTTTCAACATTTGTCTTAAAATAACTTCAATGTGCTTATCGTTTATAATTACACCTTGTAACCTATAAACATCTTGTACCTGGTTAACAAAATATTCAGTCAATTCTTCAATGCCTAAAATTCTTAGAATATCGTGTGGTAATGGTTGACCATCTAACAAATATTCACCTTTTTTAATCTTTTCACCTTGGTTAAAGTTAATGTGTTTTCCTTTTGGAATTAAATAGCTTGAAGTATCACCATTTTCGGATTCTATTGTTACTCTTTGCTTACCTCTAACTTCTTTACCAAATATTACTTTACCATCATTCTCAGCAATAATTGCACTATCTTTTGCTTTTCTCGCTTCAAATAATTCAGCAACTCTTGGTAGACCACCTGTAATATCTTTAGTCTTTGTTGTCTCCTTAGGTAGTCTGGCTATTACATCTCCAGCTGAAATTTTTTGACCATCTTTAACAGATAAAATTGAGTCTGGTACCAAGTAATATCTTGCCTCATTGTCATCAGCTTTTTTTATAACATTGCCTTTTGCATCTCTTAGAGTAATTCTTGGTTTTAAATCTGTATTTTTTGATTGAGTTTTCCAATCAACAACAGCTTTTGTAGAAATTCCAGTTGCATCATCTGTCGTCTCCGCAATTGATACACCATCTATTAAATCTACATAGTTTGCTATTCCATCTTTTTCAGCAATAACTGGAGTTGTATATGGATCCCACTCACATATTTTTGATCCTTTTTTAACTTTATCTCCATTCTCAAAGAAAAGTTTCGATCCATATGGCACTTTGTATGATGCTACTTGTAATCCATTATCATCTTCTATTGAAAGCTCAGTATTTCTTCCCATAACAATTAAATTCTTTTTTGAGTCTACTAACAAGTTCGTATTAACAATTTTTAAAGTACCATCATTATTTGATACTATTTGAGAGTCTTGCTTGACTGATGCAGTTCCTCCAACGTGAAAAGTTCTCATTGTAAGCTGAGTACCTGGTTCTCCTATTGATTGAGCTGATATCATTCCAATCGCTTCACCAACATGAACCATTTTTCCTCGAGAAAGATCTCTTCCGTAGGAAGTGGCACAAACACCTTCCTTCATTCCACATGTCATTACCGAATAAACATTAAGACTCTTCACACCAGCTGAATCTATTTTTTCACATCCTGCTTCATCAATCATTTGATCTTTTTTGATTAAAACATCTCCAGTTAATGGATTTTTTACATCTTTTGCTGCTACTCTTCCAAGAGCTCTTTCGGATAAACTAACCATAATATTTCCACCTTCTAATACTTCCGTTAATTTTATTGAACCACATTTAGCCGTACACTTAGAAGAAGTTATGGTTAAATCTTGAGCAACATCGCAAAGTCTTCTAGTTAAATATCCAGAACTTGCAGTCTTCAATGCAGTATCAGCTAGTCCTTTTCTAGCACCGTGAGTAGAATTAAAATATTCTAGAGCAGTTAAACCCTCTTTAAAATTAGACGTTATTGGTGACTCAATAATTTCACCAGATGGTTTTGCAATTAAACCTCTCATTCCAGCTAATTGTTTCATTTGAGCGGCTGAACCCCTTGCGCCACTATCTGCCATCATAAATACTGAATTAATTTTTAATCCATCCTCAGTCATTTCTGTAGCAGAAATTCTTTTCATCATTTCAGATGCAACTTTATCTGTACATTTTGACCATGCATCAATAACTTTATTATATTTTTCACCTCTTGTTATTAACCCTTCTGCATATTGATTTTCATAATCTGAAATTAGTTTTTTAGTTTCATCAATTAATAGTTGTTTGTTATCTGGAATAACTAAATCGTCTTTACCAAATGATATTCCAGCTTTGAATGCATGTTTAAATCCAAGATCTTTTAATTTATCACAAAATATTACTGTACTTTTTTGACCAGAAAATCTGAACACATGATCGATAACCTCGGAAACTATTTTTTTTGGTAGTAATCTGTCAACTAGAGCAAATTTATTATTTATATTTTTTGGAATTAAGTTTGCTAATAAGAATCTTCCTGCTGTACTAATATGTTTTTCAAACTTAGTATTACCTTTTTCATCAACAGTTGCAAATCGTGAAACAATTCTTGAATGAACTTTAATTTGGCCAATTTCTAAAGCATGTTCAATCTCTGATGTATTAACAAAATAACCTTCTACTCTATCCGTTTGATATGGTGGTTGAGAAAGATAATATATACCTAAAATCATGTCCTGACTTGGAACAATTATAGGTTTTCCATTTGATGGACTTAAAATGTTATTTGTAGACATCATTAGAACTCTAGCTTCTAATTGTGCCTCTAAACTTAATGGTACGTGTACAGCCATTTGATCACCATCAAAATCTGCATTGAATGCAGCACAAGTAAGAGGATGTAATTCAATTGCATTTCCTTCAATTAACTTTGGCTCAAATGCTTGAACACCTAACCTATGAAGGGTTGGTGCTCTATTTAATATAACAGGGTGCTCTCTAACAATTAATTCTAAAGCATCCCAAACTTCGTTTCTTTCTCTTTCAACAAGTTTTTTTGCTTGCTTTATTGTTGAAGCAAGTCCAAGTTTATTTAATCTTGCATATAGAAATGGTTTAAACAATTCTAAAGCCATTTTTTTAGGCAAGCCACATTCGTGTAATTTTAAGTCTGGTCCAACGACGATCACTGATCTTCCAGAGTAATCAACTCTCTTACCCAATAAATTTTGTCTAAATCTTCCTTGTTTGCCTTTTAACATCTCTGCTAAAGATTTTAGAGGTCTTTTGCCTGTTCCTGTGATTACTCTCCCTCTTCTACCATTGTCAAATAATGCGTCTACGGATTCTTGAAGCATTCTCTTTTCATTTCTCACAATTATATCTGGAGCTTTAAGATCCATTAATCTTTTTAAACGGTTATTTCTATTTATAACTCTTCTATACAAATCATTTAAATCAGAAGTAGCAAATCTACCTCCATCTAATGGTACCAATGGTCTTAACTCAGGAGGAATTACTGGTATCGTGGTTAAAATCATCCATTCTGGTTTGTTTCCAGTCTCTATAAAAGATTCAATCAGTTTTAATCTTTTAATTGATCTTTCTTCTGAAACTTTTGATTTTGTCTCTTTGATTGATTTAATTAGGGCTTCTTTTTCTTGCTCTAAATCTATTGATTTTAAAATTTCCAGAATTGCCTCTGCTCCAATACCTGCGGTAAACGATTCTTCACCATACTCATCTTGATATTTTATAAGTTCTTCTTCACCTAAAAGCTGGTTCTTTTTAAGTCCAGTTAAGCCCGGTTCAATAACTATAAAGTTTTCAAAATAGAGCACTCTTTCGACCTCTTTAAGTTTCATATCTATCGCAAGAGATATTCTGCTTGGTAAAGATTTTAAAAACCAAATATGAGCGACTGGAGTTGCTAAATTAATATGGCCCATTCTTTCACGTCTCACATTTGACTTTGTAACCTCAACGCCGCATTTTTCACATATAATTCCTCTGAATTTCATTCTTTTGTACTTACCACAAAGACATTCATAATCCTTTATAGGTCCAAATATTCTTGCACAAAATAATCCATCCTTTTCAGGTCTAAATGTTCTATAATTTATCGTTTCGGGTTTTTTGATTTCTCCATAAGTCCATGATTTAATTTTCTCTGGACTAGCAAGTGTTATTTTTATGCTATTAAAATTTTGTGCTTCTGAAATTTCTGAAGATTTAAATAGATCCGTTAATTCTTTACTCATATTAATTTAGCTCCACATTTAGTGCTAGTGATTTAATTTCTTTAACTAAAACATTAAATGACTCAGGTATACCTGATTCAAAATTTTCCTCACCTTTAACTATAGTTTCATAAACTTTAACTCTTCCAGCTACATCATCTGACTTAACAGTAAGAATTTCTTGTAATGTATACGAAGCTCCATAAGCCTCTAATGCCCAAACTTCCATTTCACCAAATCGCTGACCTCCTAATTGTGCTTTACCACCAAGAGGTTGTTGCGTTACTAAGCTGTAAGGACCAGTAGATCTTGCATGAATTTTATCTTCAACTAAGTGATGAAGTTTTAACATATAAATAGTTCCAACTGTAACAGGTCTATCAAATTTCTCACCAGTTCTTCCATCCCAAAGTGTAGTTTGACCTGAGTTTGGTAATTCGGCCAATTCTAACATTTTGGTAACATCGTTTTCTTTAGCGCCATCAAAAACTGGTGTAGCTATTGGAACGCCATGTCTTATGTTTGAACATAAATCCTCAAATTCAGATTGATTTAGTTTTTCAATGTCTTCATCATATATTTCTTTACCGTATACATTCTTCAAAAATGTTTTGATCTTCTCTGTCTTTTCAATTTTCTTTTGGTTTTCGTTTACTAATTGATTTAACTTCTCACCTAACTCTGTGCAAGACCATCCTAAGTGTGTCTCTAATATTTGACCAACATTCATCCTACTCGGAACACCTAATGGGTTAAGAACTATATCTACTGGTTTACCATTTTCTCTATAGGGCATATCTTCAACTGGAACTATTTTGCTTACAACGCCTTTATTTCCATGTCTTCCAGACATTTTATCTCCTGGTCTTAGTCTTCTTTTTATAGCAACAAAAACTTTAACCATTTTCATAACACTTGGTAATAAATCGTCACCTTGTCTAATTTTTAAAACCTTATCTTCAAATCTCTCTTGAATATCTTGTTTAGCACTATTGTACTGATCTTTAATTTGAGACAATGAAGATACTTTATCTTGATCATCGACTGATATTTTAAATAAATCAGAAACAGGTAAAGTATTAATTATCTCCTCAGATATAACTGTATTTGCCTCAACATCTTTAACTTTTTTATTAATTTTTGTTCCATTTAATATTGATGACAATCTCTGTTTTATACTTCTTTCTAAAATTTCTTCTTCAACTTTTTTATCTTCTTGAACACTCTCGATTTCTGCTCGCTCAATAGTTATTGATCTTTCGTCTTTATCAATACCATGTCTATTAAATACCCTCACATCAACTACTATACCACCACTTCCACTTGGCATTTTTAATGATGTATCAGTAACATCAATTGCCTTTTCTCCAAATATTGATCTTAATAATTTTTCTTCCGGGCCTGATGCAGTATCTCCTTTAGGAGTAACTTTACCCACCAAAATATCTCCTGGTTTAACTTCAGCACCAATATAAACTATTCCTGACTCATCTAAATTTTTTAATGATTCTTCATTAACATTGGGTATATCCCTAGTAATATCTTCCTCACCCAATTTTGTATCTCTAGCCATTACTTCGTATTCTTCTATGTGTATAGATGTAAACACATCATCTGTTACACATCTCTCTGAAATTAAAATTGAATCTTCAAAGTTGTAACCTTGCCAAGGCATGAAGGCTACTGTTACATTTTTACCTAAGGCTAATTCACCAACTTTAGTAGATGGGCCATCAGCAATGATGTCTCCAGATTTAACTTTATCTCCAACTCGCACCAAAGGTTTTTGATTTATGCAGGTGTTTTGATTTGATCTTTTAAACTTTTGCAAATTATAAATATCTACACCTGATTTAGAATAATCTTTTTCTCCAGAAGCTTTGATAACTATTCTTTTACCATCAATTTTATCAACAACACCATCACGTCTTGCAACAATTGTTACACCGGAGTCAAGAGCTACATCGCTTTCAATACCTGTTCCAACAAGCGGTGCTTCTGGTTTTAATAAAGGAACTGCTTGTCTCATCATGTTAGATCCCATTAATGCTCTATTAGCATCATCATTTTCCAAAAATGGAATTAGTGAGGCTGCAACTGACACAAGCTGTTTGGGTGATACATCAATATAATCAATATTTTCAGGTTTAGCTAAAATGAAATTTAAATTTTGTCTACAAGAGACTAGTTCTTCAGTAAACTTAGAATTTTTGTCAATAAGAGAATTAGCTTGTGCAATAGTAAATTTGGTCTCTTCCATGGCAGATAAATATTCAATATTATTCTGCACGATACCATCTTTTACCTTTTTATATGGACTTTCAATGAAACCATATTTATTTATTTTTGAATATGTAGATAAACTATTAATTAGACCAATGTTCGGTCCCTCAGGCGTTTCAATTGGACAAATTCTTCCATAATGAGTAGGGTGAACATCTCTGACTTCAAACCCAGCTCTTTCTCTTGTTAAACCACCTGGTCCTAAAGCTGATACTCTTCTCTTATGAGTGATTTCAGAGAGTGGATTAGTTTGATCCATGAACTGTGATAGCTGTGATGTAGCAAAAAAGTCTTTAAGAGAAATTGTTAAAGGTTTAGCATTAATTAAATCCTGGGGCATTGCTGACTCAACATCTAGGGTAGTCATTTTCTCTTTTATAGCTCTTTCCATTCTATAAACACCTATTCTTGCCTGATTTTCCACAAGTTCACCAACTGACCTTACTCTTCTATTTCCTAAATGATCAATATCATCAACT
>CACGWC010000019.1 GCA_902576785.1 uncultured Pelagibacteraceae bacterium
CTAAATTTAAATTAGATAAAATTGGATATATTCATACTAATATGAGTTTTTTTGAAGATAAGGGAGATATTAAATTTAAATCAAAAAATATATTACATATTGAAAATCATATTGAATTCGCAAAAAGTTTTCAAGTGGGATCAAAGAAAATAAAAAATGTAAAACAAGTAAATTTTGATTTAATTAAAAACTATGGACAAACAGATTTTTTAATTAAAAATATAAAAATTAATAATGAAGAAAATCAAGATAAAGCTAATAAAATATTTATTGTAAAAAATATACAAAATTTGAGATCATATATAAGAGAAATTATTGATTAATGAGGCTTAATCATTTTTAATGGGTTAATTAATTTTTCGTATTCTTTCTCACTTATTAAGCCCGAATTAATAGCTTCTTCCTTTAATTTTGTTCCGTTTTTGAGAGCTTTTTTTGCTATCTTTGCTGCATTATCATAACCTATTTTTGGTGCTAGAGCAGTCACTAGCATTAAAGAATTTTCTAGGTGTTCTTTGATTTTTTTTTTGTTTGCTTTAATTCCTTTCACACAATAAAGGCCAAAGTTTTTAACGCTATCAGACATAATATCTATTGATTGAAGTATATTGTAGGCAATTAAGGGTTTAAATACATTTAATTCAAAGTGTCCATGACTTCCTGCAATGGTTATGCCTGTATGATTTCCAATTACTTTAGCGCAAACCATTGTTACAGCTTCACATTGAGTGGGATTCACTTTTCCAGGCATTATCGATGATCCTGGCTCATTTTCCGGCAAGTGTAATTCACCATAACCTGCTCTTGGTCCAGATCCTAAAAATCTTATGTCATTTGAAATTTTCATTAAAGCCACCGCACATGAATTTAATGAGCCTGAAAAATTTACTATAGCATCATGAGCCGCTAATTCAGAAAATTTGTTAGGAGCTGGTTTAAAATTTATCTTACAAAATTTTTTAATTTCTCTTACAATTTTTTTATCAAAATTTTTTTTTGAATTTATTCCTGTACCTACTGCAGTGCCACCTTGAGCTAAATAAAAAATATCTTTTAAACAATATTTTATTCTTTCTATACTTTTTTTGACTTGCTCATGATAACCAGAAAATTCTTGTCCAAGAGTTAATGGAGTCGCGTCCTGAAGATGTGTTCTACCAATTTTAACAATTTTCTTAAATTCTTTACTTTTTTTTTTCAAAATTAATTCTAATAGTTTTAAGCTAGGTAAGAGATTGTTTATAGTTTCTGTAGCAACAGATATATGCATGGCTGTGGGAAAAACATCGTTTGTTGACTGAGATTTATTAACATGATCATTTGGATGAACAGGATTCTTTGATCCTTTTTTTCCCTTTAAAATTTCTATAGCTCTATTCGCTATTACTTCATTTACGTTCATATTAGTTTGTGTTCCAGAGCCTGTTTGCCAAACTTTTAAAGGAAAATTATCAATCATTTTTCCTTTAATAACTTCGTCGGAAGCCTTTACAACTGCATTTGCAATTTTATTTGTGATTAATCTATCATTTCGATGAACGATAGCTGCACTTCTTTTTATAATTGCTATAGATTTTATTATTGATGATGGAACCAATATTTTACCAATATTGAAAAACTTTTTAGATCTTTGTGTAGAGGCGCCCCAATATTTATCGTCTGGCACATTTATGCCTCCAATACTATCGAACTCTTTTCTTGTTTTCATTTATTTGAATAAATAACTAAATAATTTATATACTAGTTTTTATTAATCTTACAGGAGTAAAATGACAAATTTTCAAAAAGTAAAAAAATTTATGGAGACTTTTGGTCAAGAAGTTAAATCAAGTCCATCTTTTAGCTCTGAAAAAATCAATAAGCTAAGATATAATTTAATTAAAGAAGAATTGGATGAGTTTAAACAGGCATTAGACAATGATGATCTTTTAGAAGTAGCCGATGCATTAACAGACATATTGTATGTTACATATGGTGCAGGACATGCATTTGGAATAGATTTAGATGCTTGTTTTCAGGAAGTTCAAAATTCTAATATGAGTAAACTCGGCGAAAATGGAAAGCCTATATTTAACGATCAAGGTAAAGTTATGAAAGGTCCAAATTATTTTAAACCAGATTTATCTAAATATATTAAGTAATTTGCAGCCAACTAGGTTTCTTAATTTTAATTTTAGCAGAGCCACAATTAAAAGTTTTATCAAAATCAAATTTTTCATTTTTAATTTTGATAATTGCAAATGGATAATCATCATTTATTAATACTTTTCCTATTTCATCTTTCTCAACTGATATGATGTCACTCTCTAAATTCCCTTCTATTACATCAATCGGTAGAAGACGTTTATTTAATTTATCTTTCAACTTAATTCTGGCAGTATTTTCCTGGCCTACGTAACAACCCTTTTTAAAATCTATCGCATTTAATTCATTAAAGTTACACTCAATGCCAAAAAGTTTATTTTGAAGTTTCTCAGTATTATTTTGTGGAATACCAATTTCATGACTCAATTTGTAATATTCATTTTTATCTACACTTTGAAGCCCAAGTTTTTTTAATGACAAATATAATTTTTCTAAATTAGTTACAATTCTTGCTCCGAGCTCTATGTTTCTTGGATCTAAAAAAATACTATCCCCTCTAAATTTTATTGTACTACCAGCATTAGAACTTGAATTTTCCATATCCAAAAATCTTTCTTTACTAATCACTGCAATTACAAATTCATTACTTAAATTTAAAATTTCTACTTTTGATCTAAGTTTATATAAATTTAATTGTTTAAATAAATTATCAATATTTTTTTTCTCGCAATCTAAAAAATATCCAGACTTATGTTTTAATATATTGAAGTCATACAAATATTTTCCTTGTGGAGTAAGTAAAGCAGAGTAACATGAATTTTTATCATCAACATTATTTATATTATTTGTGACTATATTTTGTAGAAATTCTTTACAATCTTCACCTGAAACATATAAAAGCCCCCTGTCCTCTAAAATATAAACATTATTTTTTTTCATCATTGATAGATATTAGAGAATAATATAATAACATTTTCTCAAAATGTTAGATCTTATTATAAAAAATGGAGAATGTTATATCGACGGACAACTTACTAAGACTAATATTGGTATTCAGAGTGGAAAAATCTCATTAATTGGGGATTTAAATAATGAACAAAGCAAAGAAACTATTGATGCAAGCAATTTACTAGTTTTACCTGGTTGTATGGATACTCAAGTTCATTTCCGTGAGCCTGGATCAACTAATGCAGAAGACTTACACACTGGAAGTAAAGCAGCTATTGCTGGTGGTATTACAAGTGTTTTTGAGATGCCTAATACGAATCCTCCAACAGCAAACATGAAAGAATTTAATAATAAGTTAAATCTTGCGAATAATAGGATGTACTCAAATTATGCATTTTATTTTGGAGCAACCCCAGATAATTCATCTGATTTAGCAAAACTTAAGGGTTTAGATGGTTGTTGTGGAGTAAAACTTTTTGCAGGATCCTCAACTGGAAATTTACTAGTTGATAAAGAAGAAGATATCGAAAAAGTTTTTCAAAACACCTCAAAAATAGTTGCTGTACATTCTGAAGATGAAGAAATAATCAATTTGAGAAAAAAATTAATTGAAAAAGGTAATGTTCATACTCATCCAGTGTGGAGAAACGAAGAATGTGCAATGTCATCTACTAGAAGGATTGTTAAGATTGCAAAAAGACTAAATAAAAAAGCACATATATTGCATGTAACAACAAAAGAAGAGGTAGACTTCTTATCGCAAAATAAGGGGAACATAACTTTTGAAATTACTCCACAACATCTAACGATATACGCACCAGATTGTTATGAAAAACTTGGTACCTTTGCTCAAATGAATCCTCCTTTAAGAGACAAGTCTCATTATGATAGGTTGTGGTACGCTATTCGAAATAACTATAATGATACTATCGGATCAGACCATGCGCCACATTTAAAAGAAAATAAATTAAAAGAATATCCTCAGTCGCCATCTGGTATGCCAGGCGTACAAACATTATTACCGGTTATGCTAAATCATGTTAATGACAAAAAACTTACTTTAGATCAACTAATTAAACTTCTTTGTGAAAATCCAGTATCTGTATTTGGTATTAAAAATAAAGGATTTATCAAAAAAGATTATGATGCTGACTTTACAATAATAGATATGGATCGAACAATTGAAATCAAAAATCAAAATATCCACAGTAAATGCGGATGGAGTCCTTTTGATGGTTATAAATTTAAAGGTTCACCTGTTTATACGATTATTAATGGTGACATTAAAATGAAAGATGATGAAATTTTGGGAGATCCATCTGGTAAACCAATTCTTTTTGATTAAGTCATAAAGTTTTACTTGAATACATGTTTACAAGTGTTACTCCAACAACTATCAGAAACATACCCAATATAGCTTGCCAGCTTAAAGATTGTTTAAAAAATATATAACCCAATATTGCAATGGTAAAAATACCAAGTCCACTCCATGTTCCATAAACAATTGCAATTGGTAGTTTATCAACAACAAAAGTAAGTAAATAAAAAGCAGATAAATAAAATCCCGCCAAAAATACTGTTGGTGTTACTTTTGTAAAGTTTTGAGTAACAGGAAGAAGCATTGTTCCACATACCTCACAAATAATTGCTCCTACTAAAAAAAGATAAGTCTTAAGCATTATTTTAAAATACTGCTATTTATTAAGTCTTCCTTTATCTCATCAAGGATGGCAGGGTCATCAATTGTTGCAGGCATTTTATATTCTTCTTTGTCAGCAATCTTTCTAATTGTTCCTCTTAGAACTTTCCCAGATCTAGTTTTTGGTAATCTTTTAACAACAATTGCTATTTTAAAAGCTGCAACAGGTCCAACTTTATCTCTGACCATTTGTACACACTCTTTTGAAATAGTCTCATTATCCTTAGAAACTCCTGCTTTTAGAGCAATTAAACCAATTGGTAATTGTCCTTTCAGCTGATCTTTAATTCCTATCACTGCACATTCTGCAACAGATTGATGTTCTGATAAAACTTCTTCTATTGCACCAGTTGAAAGTCTATGACCTGCAACATTTATTATGTCATCTGTTCTAGACATAATCCAAATATATCCATCATCATCAATATGCCCTGCATCGTAAGTTTGGTAGTAGCCATTATAATTTGACATATAATTTTCTTTATATCTCTCATCTGCATTCCACAAAGTTGGGAACGTACCTGGCGGCAATGGAAGTTTAACCACAATATCTCCCATCTCATTTGGTTTAGCTATTGTTTGATCGGGTTTAATTATTTTTACATCATAACCTGGAACTGCTTTGCAAGCAGATCCATATTTTGTTTCTTGCATTTCAATTCCAGTACAATTTGAACTTATCGCCCAACTTGTTTCAGTTTGCCACCAATGGTCAATTACTGGAACTTTAAGTAAATTCTCAGCCCATTTAATAGTATCAGGGTCTGCTCTTTCACCTGCTAAAAATAATGACTCAAATGAA
>CACGWC010000020.1 GCA_902576785.1 uncultured Pelagibacteraceae bacterium
CTTAGCTTTTAAATGGATGGAAAAAGTTGAATTAAACTTAATTAATAAAGAATTAAATAGAATTAACGATTTTCTTCAAGGCATGTTTAGAGGTGTTGGAATTAAACTTGTAGATTTTAAAGTGGAATTTGGAAGATATGAGAAAAATGGAAAAAAAGAGATCATACTAGCAGATGAAATAAGTCCAGATACCTGCAGACTATGGGATGTAAATAGTGATAAAAAATTAGATAAAGATAGATTTAGAAAAGGCCTTGGTAATCTAATTGAGGCTTATCAAGAAGTTGCAAGAAGATTAGACATACTTCATGAACAATCAAATATTAGACCATTAAAATACACCAAACCACAAGCAGTAAAGATTAAAAAGAAATAATGAAAATTAAAGTAATTGTAACTCTTAAAAATGGGGTTTTAGATCCTCAAGGAAAAGCTATTCAACAAACTCTTAATGGTATGAACTTTGGGAATGTAGAAGATGTAAGACAAGGTAAATATTTTGAAATTGAAGTTAAAGAGAAAGATGAAAAAAAAGCAAAATCTTTAGTAGATGATATGTGCAAAAAGCTATTGGCCAATCTTGTTATTGAGGATTACAAAATAGTTTAATTAATGAGATCATCAGTCATTATCTTTCCAGGATCAAATTGTGATAGAGACATGGATGTAGCCCTAAAAAAATTTGGTTTTAAGAATCAAATGGTTTGGCACAACGATAAATCTATTCCAAAATCAGATTTGATAGTATTGCCTGGTGGCTTTTCCTACGGTGATTACTTAAGGTGTGGAAGCATTGCTTCTAAATCAAAGATTATAAAATCAGTAATTGATTTTGCTAATTCAGGGGGTTTAGTATTAGGCATTTGTAATGGATTTCAAATCTTAACTGAAACTGGTTTACTAAAAGGAATTTTGCAACAAAACAAGTTTCTTAATTTTATATGCAGCAATGTTTTTGTAAAAGTTAAAGATAAACAAAATAAATATTTTAAAGATTTAAAAAAGGATGTTTTAGAACTTCATATTGCTCATAATGAAGGAAATTACTTTTGTAGCGATGATGAATTAAAATCACTGGAAGATAATAATCAAATAGCTGTAACGTATTGTGGAGAGGATGGTGCAGAAAATGAAACAACTAATCCAAACGGAGCAATTAAAAATATAGCTGGAATATTTAATAAAAATAAAAATGTATTGGGAATGATGCCTCATCCAGAAAGAATGATAGATAAGTATTTGTCAGGTGAAGATGGTTCATTATTTTTTAAAAATATCTTGGATAATTTTAAATAATGGAAGTCACAGAAACAGTCGCAATAGACCATGGATTAAAAAAAGAAGAATTTTCTAAAATATGTGAACTTCTTCAGAGAACACCTAATTTAACTGAGCTTGCAATATTTTCTGCAATGTGGAACGAACATTGCTCCTATAAATCTTCTAGAAAACATTTAAAAAAAATGCATACAAAGGGAAAACAGGTCATTCAAGGACCTGGAGAAAATGCTGGTGTCATTGATATTGGAGATGACGATGCAATTGTATTTAAAATTGAAAGCCACAATCATCCATCATTTATAGAACCTTATCAAGGCGCAGCAACTGGAGTTGGTGGAATTATGAGGGATGTATTTACAATGGGAGCAAGACCAATAGCAAATCTAAATTCAATTCATTTTGGTTCACCTCAACATAAAAAAACAAGAAACTTATTAAGAGGAGTTGTTAAAGGCATAGGTGGATATGGAAATTGTATTGGAGTTCCAACTATTGCTGGACAAACAACTTTTGATGAGTCTTACAATGGCAATATATTAGTAAATGCCATGACTCTTGGCTTAGTAAATAAAAATAAGATTTTTTACTCAAAAGCAGCTGGATTAGATAAACCAGTAATATACGTAGGTTCAAAAACTGGAAGAGATGGAATTCATGGTGCCAGTATGGCTTCAGCAACTTTCGATGACAAAATTGAGGAAAAAAAACCAACAGTTCAAGTTGGAGACCCATTTACTGAAAAATTATTACTTGAAGCATGCTTAGAATTAATGGCTGATAATTCAATTATTGCTATTCAAGATATGGGTGCAGCAGGATTAACTTCTTCTAGTGTTGAAATGGCCTCAAAAGGAAATCTTGGAATTGAATTAAATCTAAGTGAGGTTCCATGTAGAGAAGAAAAAATGACACCTTACGAAATAATGTTGTCTGAAAGCCAAGAAAGAATGCTTATTGTTCTTGAAAAAGGTAAAGAAGATCACGCTAAGAAAATATTTGATAAATGGAACTTAGATTTTGCAGTTATAGGCAAAACAACAAATTCAAAAAAAATAGAATTAATTTTTAATAATAAAATAGTTGCTGAAATACCAATTGATCTTCTTGCTGAAAATGCTCCGATATATGATCGTCCTTGGAAAAAAACTAAATTACCCCAAAAATTAAAATTTGATAAAGACGAATTTAAATCTTTAAAATTGTCGGATTGTCTAAAGAAAATTTTAAGTAATTCAAATATTTCAGATAAAAAGTGGATATGGGATCAATACGACCATACAGTAATGGGTGATACAATTCAAAAACCTGGTGGTGATGCTGGCGTTGTAAGAGTTCATGGAACCAATAAAGCGGTAGCAGCATCTGTAGATTCTTCTGCATTATATTGTTTCTCGCATCCATTAACCGGAGGAAAACAAATAGTTTGTGAGAGTTATAGAAATCTTATCTCGGTTGGAGCTAAACCTATTGCTATTACGAATTGTTTAAACTTCGGAAACCCAGAGAAAGAAAAAAATATGGGTGAATTTGTGGAATGTGTTGAAGGAATAACTGAAGCAAGTAAGTATCTAGATTTTCCAGTCGTATCTGGAAATGTATCATTTTATAACGAAACAAAAGACAAAGGTATCAAGCCTACGCCGACAATTGGAGGTGTAGGCCTAATCTCTGACTATCAACAAATGCTTACTATGGGTTTTAAAACTGAAGGAAACTTAGTTTATGTCATTGGTAAAACTGATGGGCATTTAGATCAAAGTATTTTTGCAAGAGAGCTTTTAAATGAAAAAAAAGGTCCTCCACCAACTGTTAATTTATTTAATGAAAAAAACATTGGTGAGACTGTATTAGATTTATCTAGAAAAAATCTTATTGTGAGCTGCCACGATGTATCATTAGGCGGAATTTTAATCGCAGTATCAAAAATGTGTATTAAAGGAAAAAAAGGAATAAAAATTAATACACTTAAGGGTTTAACAAATAAATATGAATATTTTTTTGGTGAAGATCAGGCTCGATATATTGTTGAAATACCTAAAGCTAGTTTGAAGAAAGTAAATGATATTTTAACCAAATATTCTGTACATTTCGATGAATTAGGGACAGTTAATGGACAATCAATCGAATATAAAGATGATATCAATTTGCCTATTGAAGAATTAGCAGATGCACATAAATATTGGTTAAAGAAGTATATGGATAGCTAATGGCAATGGATTTAAAAGAAATTGAGAGTTTAATTAAGGAAGGACTACCTGATGCAAAAGTTGAAATTCAAGATTTAGCGGGTGATGGAAATCACTATTCTGCTACAGTGACATCATCTGAATTTTCAGGTAAAAGTAAAATAGAACAACATAAAATGGTGTATAATTCTTTAAAAGGTAAAATGGGAAATGAGCTTCACGCTTTAGCAATTAAAACAAAGGAAATTTAAATGGAACAAGAAACAAATGATTTAATTAAAAGTGAAATTGAAAATAACGATGTATGTCTATTTATGAAAGGTACACCTGATGCACCTCAGTGTGGATTTTCAATGGCAACTTCAAATATTTTAAAAGTTCTTGAAGTAAATTTTAAAGGTGTAAATGTTTTAGCAGATCAAAAGTTACGAGAAGGTATAAAAGTATTTAGTGATTGGCCAACCATTCCTCAATTATATGTTAAAAACGAGTTTATTGGTGGATGTGATATTGTAAAAGAAATGTACGAGAGTGGTGAGCTCGCTAAACTTTTTGAGTCTAAAGGAATAAATTTTAAAGCTAAGAATTAATTATCTAGAGTAATATTCAATTACTAAGTTTGGCTCCATCACAACTGGGTATGGAACTTCTTCGAAAGATGGAACTCTTACAAATTTAACTTTTTTATTCTTTTCATCTAATTGTAGATATTCTGGAACTTCTCTCTCCTTGTTAGCAAGAGCAATATCAATTAAAGCAAGTTGTTTAGATTTATCTCTAATTTCAATCGTATCTTCTTCTTTGACCTGATAACTCGCAATATTTACTTTTTTTCCATTAACTTTAACATGACCATGATTAATAAGCTGTCTTGATGAAAAAATAGTGTTTGATAACTTTGATCTATAAATCACAGCATCCAATCTTCTCTCTAATAATCCAATTAAATTTTCAGCTGTATCGCCTTTTTTCATGATTGCTTTTTTGTAAACATTTCTAAACTGTCTCTCATTCATGTTTCCATAATAAGACTTTAATTTCTGTTTTGCTTGAAGTTGAATTCCGTAGTCTGAAGGTTTGCCAGCTTTTGTTTGTCCATGCTGTCCTGGAGGATAGGCTCTTGTATTAAAAGGACTTTTGGGTCTCCCCCATAAATTTACTTTTAATCTTCTATCTACTTTATGTTTAGAGTTTAATCTTTTTGTCATTAGTATGAGGTCTTATAAGCCTAAGTTATGTTTTGTCAATCAACCTTTTCC
>CACGWC010000021.1 GCA_902576785.1 uncultured Pelagibacteraceae bacterium
TTTAGGTTTTTCTAATTTATAAGATACATATTCTAAAGTTGCTTTATCATTTAAATCTTCAATTGGAAAAATACTTTTAAATACTCTATCGAAACCTTTAACGAGATGTTGCTCAACATCTTGTTTAAATTCTGTAAGTTCTTTGTAAGAATTCTTCTGAACCTCGATAAGATTTGGGATAGATAAACTCTCCTTAAGTTTTCCGAAGCTTTTTCTTATATTTTTCTTTTCTGTAAAAGATAATTGCATCTCAACTACTGATTAAAAAATAATTAACCAGTAAAAAATCCTATCTAATTTATTTTAGTTCTACTTTTGCGCCAGCTGCTTCGAGTTTTTGTTTTATCTCTTCTGCCTCTTTTTTATTAACACCTGTTTTGACTTCTTTCGGTGCTCCTTCAACTAAATCCTTTGCTTCTTTAAGACCTAATGCAGTAATAGCTCTTACTTCTTTAATAACATTAATTTTTTTGTCGCCTGCTGCAGTAAGCATAATTGTGAATTCATCTTTTTCTTCTGCTGGTGCTGCTCCGCCTGCTGCTGCTGGTGCTGCTGCTACAGCTGCTGCTGCAGTCACACCCCATTTTTCTTCTAATTGTTTTGAAAGTTCAGCTGCCTCTACAACAGTTAAACTTGATAAGTCATCTATAATTTTATTTAAGTCAGCCATAGTAAATCTTGTCCCTGGTTATTTTTTTGATTTTTCGAGCGCTAAAATAGCGATTTTTGACGCCGGCGCAAGTAAAATACTTGCTATTTTTTGTGCTGGAGACCTCAATATTCCTACTATTTTAGCTCTTGCCTCATCTAATGAAGGCAGAGTAGCTACATTTTTGACGCCAGCAACATCTAAAATGTCGGAACCCATGATTCCACCTAGAATCTTTAAACTTTCATTTTCTTTTGAAAAATTTGTTAAAATTTTCGCAGATGTAATTGCATCTTCTGATAATGCTACAGCTGTAGGACCTGAAAATAGATTTGATAGTTCTTTACATCTTGTTTTTTCTAATGCTAATTTTGTTATTCTATTATTTGTAATTTTAAATTTTATTCCATGTTCTCTCATTTTAGCTCTTAAGTCATCAAGTTGGTTCATCGTCAAACCTTGATAATGAGTAACAATTACAGCTTCTGATTTTTCGAACTGATTTGTCATATCAGATATATACTGTTTCTTTTGTTCTTTATTCATCATAACTAAATACTCTTACCTAATTTAATTTTGTACGAAACCCCCATTGTTGATGTTATGAAAGCTTGTTTAATTAAATCTCCTTTAATTGTATTATTTGATTTCTCTTTTTCTAATGCATCTAATACAGCATTAAAATTCATTAATAATTTATCGTCTGAAAAAGATTTATTTCCGATACTCAATCCTATATTTCCATCCTTATCGTTTCTTATTTCAACTTGTCCAGATTTTGCATCAGTTATAGCTTTTTTTAAATCATTTGTTACCGATCCTAATTTAGGATTTGGCATCAATCCTTTTGGACCAAGAACTTTTCCTAATTTTGAAAGTTTAATCATCATTCCCGGAGTACAAATTAATTTTTCAAAGTTTAAATTTCCTGCTTTTATTTCTTCTATAAGCTCATCGCCACCAACAACTTCTGCTCCAGCATCTTTTGCTTCTTGAGATTTATTATCTTCACAAACAACTCCTATTTTAATTTTTTTTGAACTTCCACCAGGTAAATTAATTACTGTTCTAATATTTATCTCATTTTTCTTTTGCTTATTATTAATTTGTAAATTTAGGTCTAAAGATTCATCAAATTTTGTTGTACAATTTTGCTTTAAAATAGGAATTAATTTATCTACGGATTCAGATTGCAAATCTCTAGTTTTTTCTGGTAATTTTTTGTATCTTTTTGATGACATTATTCTACTACCTCGATACCCATAGATCTTGCAGATCCAGCAATAATTTTTGCAGCTTCATCAACATCATGTGCATTTAAATCTGCCATTTTTTTTTCAGCAATTTCTTTTAATTGTTTTTTTGAAATTTTTGCAACTATACTTCTTCCTGGTTCCTTTGAGCCGCTTTTTAATTTTACAGCTTCTTTAATAAAATGAGATGCTGGTGGTGATTTGATTATAAAATCAAACTTTTTATCTTTATATACTGTGATAATCACTGGAACAGGTTTGCCGGCAAATGATTTAGTTTTTTCATTAAAAGCTTTACAAAAGTCCATTATATTAATCCCTCTTTGACCTAAAGCGGGGCCGACTGGTGGAGCTGGATTTGCCTGACCACCATTTATCTGTAATTTTATATATCCACTTATTTCTTTTTTTGCCATTAACTTGCCTTCTCTACTTGACTATATTCTAAATCAACAGGCGTTGGTCTTCCAAATATTGAAACTGATACTTTTAATCTCAATTTTTCTTCATCAATATCTTCAACTAAACCGCTGAATGAAGCAAAAGGTCCATCTATAACTTGAACTTTTTCACCAACGTTGTACTCAACACCTGATTTTGGTTGTACTACACCATCTTTAATTTGGCCAAGTATTTTTTCAATTTCTTTTTCAGATACAGGTATTGGTGTACCCTTTGTTCCTAAAAAACCACTTACTTTTTTTAAATTTTTAATCATGTGATAAATCGTGTTGTCCATTTCGCTCTTCAATAAAACATATCCTGGGAAATATTTTTTCTTTCTTTGAACTCTTTTTCCTCTTTTAACCTCAGTAATGTCATGGGTTGGAACAATAATTTCCTCTATTTTATCTGCAAGATTTGCTTTTGTGGCTTCCTCTTTTATTTCTTGAGCAACCTTATTTTCAAAACTTGAGTGGGATTGTACTATATACCAATTTTTCATTACAGATTAACCTTTAAAACTAATTCTAAAAAAAATTGAAGAACTTGGTCTAATAACAAAAAGAATAAAGCTGCTACTATAGCCATTGCAACTACCATCAAAGATCCTTGAATAACCTCTTTACCAGTAGGCCAAGTAACTTTAAAAGCTTCTTGCTTTACATCCTGAATAAATTTTAAAGGGTTTTTCATAATTTTGTTTTGGCAGGAGCGGAGGGAATCGAACCCCCAACCTCCGGTTTTGGAGACCGGCGCTCTACCAATTGAGCTACACTCCTATGGAGTTTACTCTATAATTTTAGTTACTACTCCAGCTCCTACTGTTCTTCCACCTTCTCGAATAGCAAAATTTAACTTCTCTGCCATTGCAATTGGTGTAATTAATTTAACTGTAAATTTAGCATCATCTCCTGGCATCACCATTTCTGTTCCAGCTGGTAACTCAACTTCGCCTGTAACATCAGTTGTTCTGAAATAAAACTGAGGTCTGTATTTTGTAAAAAATGGAGTATGTCTTCCACCTTCTTCTTTTTTTAATACATAAGCTTGAGCTTCAAATTTAGTATGTGGGGTTATTGAGCCAGGTTTACATAATACTTGACCTCTCTCAACGTCTGTTCTTTCAACACCTCTTAAAAGTGCTCCAATATTATCTCCAGCTTCACCTGAGTCTAATAGTTTTCTAAACATTTCTACTCCAGTACATACTGTTTTCTTAGTTTCTCTTATTCCAACGATTTCAATTTCATCTCCTGTTTTAATAATTCCAGATTCTACTCTACCTGTAACAACGGTACCTCTTCCTGAAATTGAAAAAACATCCTCAACAGGCATTAGGAAATCTTTATCTTTTGGTCTGTCTGGTTGTGGTATAAATTCATCAACAGATTTCATAAGTTCCATTATTGAATTCTTTCCAATTTCATCATCTCTACCTTCAACTGCAGCAAGAGCTGAACCTTTTATAATTGGAGTTTTGTCTCCAGGAAATTTATAAGACGTTAATAAATCTTTAATTTCTTCTTCTACAAGTTCGATCATTTCTTTATCATCAACTTGGTCAACTTTATTTAAGTAAACAACTATAGCCGGAACTCCAACTTGTCTTGCTAAAAGAATATGCTCTCTAGTTTGTGGCATTGGTCCATCAGCTGCATTAACAACTAAAATTGCACCATCCATTTGAGCAGCACCTGTAATCATATTTTTTACGTAATCTGCGTGACCAGGACAATCTACGTGTGCATAGTGTCTTTTTTCAGTCTCATACTCTACATGAGCAGTTGATATTGTAATTCCTCTCTCTTTTTCTTCCGGAGCTTTATCAATTTGATCATAAGCAGTAAATTGTGCACCACCCGTCTCTGCTAAAACTTTTGTGATCGCAGCAGTTAATGTTGTTTTACCATGGTCGACATGCCCAATAGTACCAATATTACAGTGCGGTTTATTTCTTACGAACTTTTCTTTTGACATTACTTGTTTACCTCTTTTTTTTTTCTTAATTTAATTTTTGGAGCGGGTAAAGGGAATCGAACCCTTACATCCAGCTTGGAAGGCTAGCGTTCTACCATTGAACTACACCCGCAACACCCAAGTACACTCCATGTCGAAAAAAGAATTATTGAATGGTGGAGGGGGAAGGATTCGAACCTTCGAAGACCGAAGTCAACGGGTTTACAGCCCGCCCCATTTGACCGCTTTGGTACCCCTCCTTAATATAAT
>CACGWC010000022.1 GCA_902576785.1 uncultured Pelagibacteraceae bacterium
TTTTTTGAAGAAACTAATTATTGGACCTCCTATTGTACCAGTAATATAAGCAATAAATTTTGTTATTATATTATTTGATCCAAGTTTTGATTGTATTACTTCGTCTGTTTCTTTTTGTTTGTTTTGCCTATCTGTTGTTATAGGCTCGTGTATAAACATTAAACCAATATTCATCAGGATTACCACAACACCAAGAACTAAAAAAGTAGTTTGCCAGTAATCTTCAATTCCAATGTTTTGAAAAAATTCGGCTGTAAACAATGCTATAACACCACCTAACTTATATCCGGTCCACCATCCAACTACAGCCATAGCAGCACCTGCTGCCATAGATTTTCCTTCATCAGCATTAATTTGTTCGATTCTCAACGCATCAACTGTAATATCTTGTGTAGCCGAAGCTATTGCTATAACTAATCCAACACTAATTAGTAACGCCAAATTTTCTGTAGGGTTAATAAAACTCCAAACAATTAAACTAAATAAAATTATAATTTGCATAAGGACAATCCAGCCTCGTCGATGCCCTAATCTTTTTGTTAAAAATGGAATTTGTATTCTATCAATTATTGGTGCCCACAAATAATTAAAGGCGTACACTCCAAATATTAAACCTGCCCATCCAATAGTCGATCTACTTAAACCTTCTTCTTTTAGCCAAAGGCTTAAACTGCTGGCAATTAAAACCCAAGGAAATCCACTAATTGCACCAAGAAGTAATATTCTTAGCATTCGAATATCCTTGTAAACTAAAATAGATTCCGACCAGGTTTGTTTTTTTTCAAACATTAAAATTTTCTCCAAAAAGATGGAATAAATAATACTAGAATTGCAAATAATTCCAACCTTCCGAGTATCATTGCAGCACTGAGAACCCATTTAGAAAAATCAGACAGGCTTGAAAAACTTCCGTTTGGACCAATAATACCACCTAAACCTGGACCAACATTGGAAATTGACGTGGCAGCTGCTGAAATTGCTGTAATAAAATTTAATCCATCAAGCGATAAAAGCGCAGTTACAACAAAAAATATTAATATGTAAAGGAATATAAAAGAGATAATTGAGTCCATAAATTTTTCATCCACATTATTATTTTGATATTTAATTTTGAAAATTCCTCGAGGATAAATTATTTTTTTCAGCTGGTTTGATATAAATTGATACAAAATTTGAACTCTAAAAATCTTTATTCCACAAGTTGTAGAGCCCGCACACCCCCCAATGAACATTAAAATTATGAAATATACTAATGGAAATTGACCCCAATTACTAAAATTTTCTGTAGCATATCCTGTTCCAGTTAAAATAGAAATTATATTAAAACTAACAGATAAAAAGCTTATCTCAGTTAAGCTTTTATTTATAACAGATAAATAAAAAAACATTAAAAGAATTGAAATAATAACTAAAATTATAAAAGTTTTTATTTGTGTGTCTTTGAAAAATATTTTCTTATCTCCAGCTAAGTATTTTATGTAACTAATAAAAGGTATACTTCCAAGAATAATAAATATTATTGCATTAATTTCTATTAATGAGCTGTTAAAATAACCTATAGATTCATTATAATTTGCAAAACCTCCGGTCGCTATTGTAGTCATGGCATGTACGATGCTGTCAAAAAAACTCATCCCAAATACAAAATAAAAAAAAGCACAAGTTAAAGTTAATAAGGAATATATAGACAATAATCTCAAAGAAACTTCTTTAGTTTTAGGAAAAATTTTTTCAGAAGTATCATTAGATGAAATATTGAAAAGTTGCATACCCCCTATATTCATTAAAGGCATTAAAGTGATTGCCATTACGATAATTCCAATACCACCAAACCACTGCAACATTCCTCTCCAAAGTAATATCGCTTTAGATGTTTCATTTAGATTCGTGATAATTGTAGATCCTGTTGTTGTAATACCAGACATGCTCTCAAAAAACGCATCTGTAAAACTCAAATCCGTACTAGAAAAAATTAAAGGTAAAGAACCAAATATTGCAATACTTAACCATGAAAGTGCTGTGAGCAAAAAAGCTTGAGGTAAACTTATCTTTTTATCGTGATCATAATTAGAAATGAAAAATAAAAATCCAAAAACAATAGTAACAATCATTGATCCGATAAATCCTGCATCAATTTGATCAAATATTAATTGAACCAAAATAGGTACAATCATTGAAAGACCTAAAATAATTTGCAAAACCCCTAATGTAAAAAAGACAGTTTTATAATTGGACATTTTGAATGGACATTATTTTATGGTAAATAAATTTCAACTCTATATGAATTATTAAAAAGGCTTATATTAAGGATATTTAAGTAGTTGTGATAGACAAAACAAATTTTGACAAAACAAACGCCTGGCCATTTGTCGAGGCTAAAAAGCTATTAAGAGAGAGAAAATCGAACATAGAAAAAAAAAATAAAATAGTTTTACAAACTGGTTATGGTCCTAGTGGTCTACCACATATAGGTACATTTGGAGAAGTTGCAAGGACGACAATGATTGTCAACGCTCTTGATCATTTAACAGATATTCCAAAGGAAATTATTACATTTTCTGATGATATGGATGGTCTTAGAAAAGTACCTGAAAATGTTCCAAATCAAGAAAAACTCAAAAATAATCTTCACAAACCTTTAACGGATGTCCCTGATCCATTTGAAAAGTTTAGTAGTTTTGGAGAACATAATAATAATATGTTGAAACAATTTCTTGATAATTTTAAATTTAAATATTCATTTAAAAGTTCTACAGAACTCTACAAGTCTGGTTATTTTAATGACACCCTAAAATTAGTTCTAGATAATTATGAAAAAATTATGGAAATAATTCTTCCAACTTTAGGCAAAGAAAGACAGAAAACCTATTCCCCCTTTTTACCAATATGCCCAGAAACTGGAAAAGTTCTCGAAATATCTGTTTTAGAAATTGATTCTAAATCTTCTAAAATCATATTTGACAATAATGGATCAAAATTGGAAAAAAGTATTTTAGATGGGAACTGCAAATTGCAATGGAAAGTTGATTGGGCAATGAGATGGTACGCTTTAGATGTTGATTTTGAAATGTATGGAAAGGATTTAATTGAGAGTGCAATTCTTTCAACTAAGATTATTAAAACATTAGGTAGATCTAACCCATCTGGTTTTGCTTATGAACTTTTTTTGGACGAAAAAGGTGAAAAAATATCTAAATCAAAAGGTAATGGAGTAACTATAGATGAATGGCTGAATTATGCATCTCCTGAAAGTCTATCTCTTTACATGTATCAAAATCCTAAAAGAGCAAAAAAATTGTACAGAGAAGTCGTTCCAAAAGCTGTTGATGAATATCTAGATTTTATAGAAAAAGGAAAAACTCAAAATGATTTACAGAAGTTAATGAATCCAGTTTGGCATGTACACAATGGATCAATTCCAGAGGAAAATACTATTATGACTTTTTCAATGCTTTTAAATTTAGTTGAAACAAGTAATGCGGACAGCAAACAATTACTTTGGAAATTTGTAAAAAAATACAAGTCAGAAATTAATGAAAATGATCATCCAATTTTTGATAATTTAATCGAGTATGCAATAAAATATTTCAATGATGTTATAAAAACAAAAAAGATTTATAAAACTCCAAATGAAAAAGAGAAAGTTGCACTGAAAGCATTAATTAAGTCTTTAGATAATTGTAATGATAAAATGGCTCCTGAAGATATTCAGACAAATATTTTTACAGTAGGAAAAGAAAATGGTTATAAAGAAAATTTAAGAGAATGGTTTAAGCTTATCTATGAGGTTGTATTTGGTGACGAAAATGGACCCAGAATGGGCTTCTTCATTAGTTTTTTTGGAGTAAATGAAACCAAAGAATTGATAAGAAAAAAGGTTGAAAATGTTTAATCTTATAAGACCTTTTATATTTAAATTTAGCCCTGAAGTTGCACACTCACTAGCAATAAAGGCTTTAAAGTTAAATCAGATACCAACTATAGATAAAACAACCAGAGTTACTATCCAAACTAAATTTTTAAACAAAACTTTAAATTCTCCTCTAGGTGTAGCTGCTGGATTTGATAAAAACGCAGAAGTTTACAATCCTCTTTACAAACTAGGATTT
>CACGWC010000023.1 GCA_902576785.1 uncultured Pelagibacteraceae bacterium
ATAATAAAAAAGGAATATTCTAGTGCACTTTGTTAAAAAAAAACCTGAAGAGAAAAGAATTGATTTAGATAATAAACTAAAATCAAATAAAATTTTAAGAATACCAGGTGCATATAATCCATTAACAGCAAAAGTTATTGAAGAAATTGGATACGACGGAGTTTATGTATCAGGAGGTGTTATGTCTAATGATTTGGGATATCCTGATATAGGATTAACAACTCTTAATGATGTCAGTAACAGATCAAGGCAAATTGCACGTGTTACAAATCTTCCAACAGTTGTTGATGTCGATACAGGTTTTAAATCTTGTAAAGAAACTGTTCAAACATTTGAAAATTTTGGTATTTCGGCAATTCATTTAGAAGATCAGATAGAACAGAAAAGATGTGGTCATCTAGACAATAAAGAATTGATATCAAAAGAGGATATGACAAAAAAAATCAAAGAATGTGTAGAAGCAAGATCAGACAAAAATTTTAAAATCATCGCGCGATCTGATGCTAAAAGCGTAGAGGGTATTGATAAAATGATTGATCGTTGCAAATCTTATATTGATGCTGGTGCAGAAATTGTTTTTCCAGAAGCATTAAAAGATGAAGCTGAGTTTGAAAAGGTTAGAAAATCCCTGGATTGTTATCTTTTAGCAAATATGACCGAGTTTGGTAAATCGAAGCTACTAGATTTTAAACAATTAGAAGAGCTCGGTTACAATATTGTAATTTATCCAGTTACTACACAAAGACTGGCGATGAAAAGTGTTGAGGATGGTCTACGTGCCATTTTTGCGGATGGACATCAAAATAATATTATAGATAAGATGCAAACCAGAAAAAGATTATATGATCTAGTTGAGTATGAAAAATACAACTCTTTAGACGAAAAGATATATAATTTTAGCACAGAGGGACATGAATAATGAGTGAAGAAGTAAAAAAAGGTTTATTAGGAATTGTTGTTGATGAAACAGAAGTTTCTAAAGTTATGCCTGAAATTAACTCATTAACTTATAGGGGTTATGCTGTTCAAGACTTATGTGAATTTTGTAGATTTGAAGAAGCTGCATATCTTATTTTAAAGGGTGATTTACCAAACAGTATAGAGCTAAGACAATTTGAAAAAATCGAACGAGGACATAGGGATTTATCGAAAAATCTTTACGAAATAATTAAACACATGCCAAAGAAATCTCATCCTATGGATGTTGCTAGAACAGCAGTAAGTGTTATGGGATTAGAAGATAAAGAAACTACAGATAATTCTCAGGAAGCAAACACAAGAAAAGCTTTAAGAATTTTAGCTAAAACTCCAACTGCTTTAGCAGCGTTTTATAGAATTCGAAAAGGTAAGAAGATCATTAAACCAAAAAAAGAATTAACTTTTGCAGAAAACTTTTTCTATATGTGTTTTGGAAAAGTACCTCAGAAGGAAATTGTAAAAGCATTTGATGTATCTTTAATTTTATATGCAGAACATAGTTTTAATGTTTCAACTTTTACCGCTAGAACAATAACAAGTAGTTTGTCTGATATTCATGGCGCAATAACAGGTGCCATTGCAAGTTTAAAAGGACCATTACACGGTGGAGCCAATGAGGAAGTTATGCATATGATGAATAAAATCAAAAAACCTGAGAATGCTTTAAAATGGATCAATAATGCATTAAAGAAAAAAGAGGTTGTGATGGGTTTTGGACACAGGGTTTATAAGAGTGGAGACTCAAGAGTTCCAACTATGAAAGAGTATTTCAGAAAAGTTGCTAAAATTAAAAAAGATAAAAAGTTTTTAAAGATTTACGATATTGTTGAAAGAGTAATGATTAGTAAAAAGAATATTCATCCAAACGTAGATTACCCAACGGGACCTACTTATCATTTAATGGGTTTTGATACAGATTTCTTTACACCGATATTTGTAATTTCAAGGATTACTGGCTGGTCGGCTCACATAATGGAACAACATTCATCTAATAAATTGATTAGACCATTGGCTAAATACAAAGGAAGTAAATACAGAAAAGTAATGCTTTTAAATCAAAGGTAATATTATTTAATTTGCTTTTCTTTGTATAAAGAGACACCTTTTTCGATTTTGTTTTTGTAAGACCTTTTAAAGCTCTCTAATTGCCAACCTGAAAGTCTGTTTTCTATTTCTTTTAGATTGTTATTTTTCCATTCATCAGTTGTTTCAGGGTCTTTCCAGATTTTCTTTTCTTCATCAGATCTACCACATCCATAACATAGGCCTGACACTGGATCAGTCTTACAAATACTTATACAGGGACTTACAATCACTTAATCCTAGGAGAAAGCGTCTATCCAGTTACCTTGTGTAGATGCTTTTGAATATTCAGTGGCTCTACCTTCGAAGAAGTTCATATGCTCTACAGCATTTAACATTGTGTCTAACCATGTTAATGGGTTCTTCTGAACATCATATATTGGCTCAAGACCTAACTGGGTTAATCTTCTATTACCAATGAACCTGATGTAATCTTTAACTTCTTGAGCAGTTAAACCTTGCATTGGACCCATTTCAAAAGCTAGATCAATAAATGCATCTTCATGTTCAATTATAGTTCTGCAAGCTTCATAAAGTTCTTTTTTAAGTTTTGGTGTCCAAATCTCAGGGTTTTCCTTAATGAACTCTTTAAAAATTCTAATCATAGAATTGCAATGAAGAGTTTCATCTCTTACTGACCAAGTAACTATCTGACCCATTCCTTTGAGTTTGTTGTGTCTTGGAAAGTTTAATAAAATTGCAAAACTTGCAAATAACTGAAGACCTTCTGTAAAGGCACTAAACACAGCAACAGTTTTTGCGATATCTTCTTTTGAGTTTACATTAAAATTTTGCATGTAATCATATTTATCTTTCATCTCTTTATATTTCATGAAAGCAGAATATTCAGACTCTGGCATTCCAATAGTATCTAATAAATGTGAATAAGCTGCTACATGGACGGTCTCCATAGAAGCAAATGCTGTCATCATCATTAAAACTTCTGTTGGTTTAAATACAGTTGTGTAATGTCTTAAATAACAGTTATTAACTTCAACATCTGCTTGGGTAAAAAATCTAAAAATTTGAGTTAATAAATTTTTTTCCGACTCTGAAAGATTTTTTTGCCAATCTCTGACGTCATCACCAAGTGGAACTTCTTCTGGTAACCAGTGAATTCTTTGTTGAGTTAACCAAGCATCGTAACACCATGGGTATCTGAATGGTTTATAAACTGGGTTCTCAACTAGTAGACCCATTTTTTTTGGTTCAACAATTTTCTGTTTTGTATCTTTTAGACTTTCTACTGACATGATAAACACTCCTCATATTCTGGTTGTTGATTTTCTTGTTTTTTAGATTTGTAAACGTTTGCTGTTACATCTGTAGAATTTGCATCGTTTACGTTTTCCGCTCTTTGTATTGATTTAGATCTGCAGTAATAAAGGCTTTTCAATCCTTTTTTCCAAGCTTGGAAATGAATTTGGTGTAAGTCCCTTTTATGAATATCTGCAGGTATAAATATATTTATTGATTGTGCTTGTGAAATATGAGGTGTTCTATCTGCGCCTAATTCCACAATCCATTTCTGGTCTAGTTCAAAAGCTGTTTTAAATACGTCTTTTTCTTGTTGGGTTAAAAAATCAAGATGAGAAACTGAGCCTTGGTTAGTTGTTATACTTGACCATGTTTCATCATCATTTTTACCGTGTTTCTCTAATAATTTACTTAGATATTTATTTCTAACATTAAATGATCCAGACAAAGTTTTATGTGTATAACTATTTGCTGCAATTGGCTCTACACCTGGAGATGTTCCACCACAAATAATTGAAATTGAAGCAGTTGGAGCTATTGCAGTTTTATTTGAAAATCTTTCATTAA
>CACGWC010000024.1 GCA_902576785.1 uncultured Pelagibacteraceae bacterium
ATACCCTCCAATCGATGCTTTTGCTGTTTATAAAAAAAAAGTTAAATGGAATAATACATCAGGTAGATGGGATGATCCTACAACAGATAACAATGATAAAACATACAATGATCAACTAGTTGTAGACTACGTAGATGATATGATTTTTAATCCTGTTGACGAAAAAGGAGTATTAATCAATCCACCACCATCTGCAACAAATGTAAACAAAGATTTAATTTATAAAATTAAAACTGTTGATATCGCATTAACTGTTAGATCAACAAAAAATTTTTTTAGAAATTCAAAAATTAGAGATGTGTTTGCATTAAAAGACTCAACTAGAAATAAAAAGAAAACTGACAAATATTTAAGAGATACAATTATTGTAACTGCTCATGCAAGAAATTTGGGAATGGAATAATGAAAAAAAATGAACAAGGTTTTGCGCTGGTATTATCTTTAGTCTTAATGCTTGCAATGTCATTGATGGGAGGAGCGTTAATTGTAATATCAGCAGGTGACCATCAAAGTAATAATAAGAGTGATGAGTATCAGCAAACTTTCTACATTGCTGAAACAGCTTTGATAGAAGGTGAAAAATATGTGCTCAATCAATTTTTAGGACCTTGGAGTACTTCAAATCATGTTAGGGATACATCAAAAAGAAATTTACCAGCTAATAACACTCAATGGAACGGCAATATGGCTAATTATAGGATCAATTATAATTCTAGCAATAGCTCTCTTTATTATAATACAGAAAATTTCTGCGCTAATAGCTTTAAGGATTTAGACAAGGTTAGATTAAGTGGAAATTTCTATGATGTTGTAGCCGCACAAAGTTGGAATTTTGGAAAATTAGTACGTGATAGTTTTAATTCTGCAACTAATGATGAGAGAAAAGAAGCTGAAAAACTTTATAATTACTTTTATGAATTTTTTGTCATAAGAATTGGTGCCGCGCCTTTCAGAGGTACTGGCTCTAGTGTTAAAAAAGGCTCAACTGATAAAGGAAATGATGGAATGGCTTATCGAATTTATGGCTGCGGTTTAAAGAAGGGTAGCGAAAGAATGGTAGTTGCTTTAGAAAGTGTGATTGTATTACCTAAATAAAATGACGACAAATATAATGAGTTATACTAATATTTCTAAATCTTTATGAAAAATTTAATCAAATTTATTATAATTTTTTCAATTTTGAGCACACCTGTCCAAGCTGCTTGTGATTTTTTAATTGATATTGGAGATAGTGGTAAAAAAGTTTTTGATAAATTTGATATGCCACTACCAGGATATAAAGGACAATATTATTTGCCCATTCCATCACCAGAGTTATGTCCAAATGATAATTTGAACAATGATATTGCAGTAGAATATGTATTTTTAGGTGAAACAGAAGATGCTGCAAAATTAGCAGCCATTAGAATGATTGTAATGAATGATGGTAAAAATACTGAGAATAACAAATTAACATTAATGAGATACGTTAAAAAAGTTTATGGTGATTTCGATACAGGACAAAATCCACAAATATTCGATAGTTTCAAAATTTGGGAGAAAAGTAATAATGATGTCATTGTATATAAAAGAATGCTTGGTGAAGAAGAACTTTTTGAAGAAGAATTAATGATTACAACTGTAGAATACGATGAAAAATTAGGTAAATTTTATTATGATCTTGAAGTCGAATTAGAGAAAATGGAGCAAGAACAATAATTATGAAATTAAAACTTTTAATTTTAAAAATCATTTTAATTTTATCTTTTTTTTCAAATAGTAGTTTTGCAAAAAATTTACCACCTGGTTCTGGAATATCGGATGTTCCAGCTAATGTATTAATCCTTTTAGATAAGTCTGGAAGTATGAGTGTTAGAATGACCAGTGGAGCTGGCTTTTCTTATCCTTACAGTGTTGCAACAGATAGTAGTGGCGATGTTTATGTTGGTCAATACTGGATACGTGGAATAAAAAAATTTACTTATTCAACAAAGAGTAATGATACTAGCTTTGCAAGTAGTGGTACTTATAGAGGAAGTGGTAATTGTAGATCTTATTACCCATTGAATATGAAAGTACATAACAATAAATTGTATGTTGCTTCTTTTTATCAAAACAGAGTTTTTAGAATTGATCTTACAAGCGGTAGCTGTGATTGGAACCAATTCTTAAATTATCCAAGAAATATTTCCATTGCGCAAAACACTTTATATGCAACAGGATATCGAGGTATGTTGACTTATAATATATCTGGAGCAACTCCTTCAAAAATAAGTTGCTCTTGGAGCGGAAATTTATCTTCTTACGCCCGTTATTATGGTCAGACTGCAGATTATAAAAGAGAAAATTATTATGTGCATTATAGTCGTTACATTTATAGATACACCATTGGAAGTAATGGTTGCATAAATACAAACTATTCTAGCAGATCTTATGTTGGTAATTGGTACTACTCATATGGAATGGATCATCATCCATCAAATGAATTAATTTTATATGGTAGTGATTGGAGAAATCATAGAGTTACTAAAGTTACATTAAACACGTCAAGAAATGGTTATACTGCAATAAAAAATATTGGTAGATACGGAAGAAATGCATCAAAGACTGGTAATGTCAGAATGTATGGTCCATGGGGTGTAACCGTAGATAAAACCAATAACAGAGTATTAAGTACCAGTTATTATAAACAAAGTGTTAATGCATTTGATCTTGACTTAAATTTTGACAAAGAATTTGGAGGCTCTGCTGGAACAAGAATGACAGGTGCCCATGAAGCTATTCAATCAATTGTTACAGATAGTTCTTTAACAGCAGGAGTAAATTTTGGATTTGGTTACTGGTCGTGGGATAATAATGGGTCTGGTTTTAGATCTTGGACTGGCGATATAACTAATGGAAGGGCCACGCCTTGCACTAGTAGAGCCTGTATAAAAGTAAGAGCTCATAAACAAGGGGCGGCAAAAATCAATTCGATAATTAAATCCGTTCAGCCTGGTGGAGGAACGAATGCTGATAACTGGGCAAAACAAGCAGAAGAATATTATTTGCACAGTACTTTGTCTCCAATAGATAAAAACTTAACTTGTCAGAATAGTTATGTTTTAGTTATAGGTGATGGAGA
>CACGWC010000025.1 GCA_902576785.1 uncultured Pelagibacteraceae bacterium
AAAAATTTAAAGATAGTTTCAGATTTAAACAAGATTGCAAATAAAAGAGGTCAATCTTTATCTCAAATGGCAATTTCTTGGGTCTTGTCAAATAATTATGTAACATCTGCTCTAATCGGAGTTAGAAATATTAGCCAGTTAAAAGAAAATATAGAAAGTCTAAACAAAATTAATTTTACACCTTCTGAAATGAAAATAATTAATAAAACCGCTAAAGAAGGGGATATAAATATTTGGAAAGAATCAAGCTCTTATTAAAATGAAAATTGGAATAGATATTGGGGCAACAAAAATTGAAAGCGTCATCTTAAAGAAAAACGGTGATGAAATTGAGAGATCAAGGATCCCTTGCCCAAAGAGTTATAAAAAAATAATAAAAGATGTTAGTAAAATAGTTTTTTCACTAGATCGGAAGTATAAAAAAAAATTTCAAGTAGGTGTGTGTCATCCAGGATCAATAGATTATAAAACTGGACTACTTAAAAATTCAGTAAATGCTAAACAATTAAATAATAAAAAATTAAACATAGATTTATCAAAAGCTTTAAAAAGAAATGTAAAATGTGAAAATGACGCAAATTGTTTTGCATTATCTGAAGCAATAGATGGAGCTGCAAAAAATTATAATGTTATTTTCGGAATAATTATTGGATCAGGTACCGGAGGGGGAATAGTTATTAATAAGAAAATCTTAAAAGGTGCAAATTATATTTCTGGAGAGTGGGGACATCTTCCACTGCCAATTTTTGGAAATCTAAACGATAAAAAATATATTAAAAAAAAGATATCACTTATGCAAATACAAAAGTTTACCTCAGGAAAAGGTTTGGAAAAACTTTATCATAAAAAAATTACTGCGAGAGAAATATTTAATAAATCTGATAAGTTTACAAAATCAATTTTTATTAAACATTTTAAAATACGGTTGGCTAGAGCACTTGTTAACTTAATTTATACGATTGATCCTGATGTATTTGTATTTGGAGGTGGATTATCTAATGAAATCTCTTCATTAAATGAATTAAAGAAAATGGTTACAAAAAATATGGAAATTAAACATATAAATACGAAATTTTTAAAGGCTAAGTATGGAGATGCAAGTGGAGTAAGAGGAGCAGCACGGTTGAATTATTAATATGACAAAAATCGGTTTTATAGGAATTGGATTAATGGGTACTCCTATGGCAAAAAATCTTCTAAAATCTAAATATCAAGTCAAAGTTTTTAATAGAACTAAAAAAAAAGCCCATAAATTAAAAAATTATGGCGCAAAAGTATGTAATTCATTAAAGGAAGTTGTTTCTGACCAGGATTTAATAATTACTATGTTATCTGATGATAAGGCTATAAAAAAAATATATTCTAACTTAGAATTTTTAAAAAATTTAAAAGCAGGATCTACAGTTATAGATATGAGTTCTGCAAATCCTAAAACAGCAATTAATTTATCAAAATTATTAAAAAAATATAAAGTTAATTTTTTGGACGCACCAGTTTCTGGAGGCACAAATGGTGCAGAGAATGCTCAGCTGGCCATAATGGTTGGTGGAGATAAGAAAGTTTTTTCTAAAAATTTAAATATCCTGAAGAAATTAGGCAATCCTGTTTTAGTTGGAAAAAATTCTGCAGGTCAAATAGCAAAATTAGCTAATCAAATAATAGTAGGAATTACAATTGGATCTGTTGCAGAAGCTATTAAATTAGCACAAAAAAATAATGTAAATCCAATAAATATTCTCAACGCATTAAAAGGGGGGTGGGCTGACAGTAAAGTTTTACAAACTCATGGACTAAGAATGATTAAAAAAGATTTTAAACCAAGAGGAAAAAATTTTTCTCAATTAAAAGATATGAACAACATCCTTGATTGTGCAAAAAATAAAAAGCTAGAATTACCTTTGTCTAAAATAGTTAAAAAAATGTATAATAATCTCGTTAAAAAAGGATTGGGTAATTATGATCATAGTTCGTTATACAAAAGCTATAAATAATTATTGGAGATGAAATGAAATTACTAAGAGTGGGAGAAAAAAGTCAAGAAAAGCCAGCTATATTAGATAAAGATGGAAAGTTGAGAGATATATCCAAACATATAAATGATTTAGATCCAACACATTTAAATTTTGAAACATTTGAAAAAATCAAGAAAATTGATTTATCATCACAGCCTGAGATTTCCAATAATACGAGGATTGGTTCATGCATAACTAAACCAGGAAAATTTATTGCAATTGGATTAAATTTTTCTGACCATGCAGCGGAAACTGGAGCAAAACCACCAACAGAACCAATTCTGTTTATGAAGGCCACTAGTTCAATCAATGGACCAAATGATGATATTGAAATTACAAGCTATTCAAAAAAACTAGATTGGGAA
>CACGWC010000026.1 GCA_902576785.1 uncultured Pelagibacteraceae bacterium
GCTGTTTTAAGTCCTGCGAAAGACAAGTTACAGCCCCCTTTGTCTATGATAGGTTTTGGTAGTTTATATTTATATGGATTACCTCTTTTTCCAAATTCTTCTAGTTTAGGACCCCCGGGAAATTCTATACCTAAAATCTTTGCTGTTTTATCATAAGCTTCTCCTAAAGCATCATCAATAGTTGTCCCTAATCTTTCATAATCTCCTAAGCCATTTACACTTAAATATTGAGAATGACCTCCAGATATTAGTAAAAGTAAATATGGGTATTCAAGTTTTGTGTGTAATTTTGGACTAAGTGCATGTCCTTCCAAATGATTAACACCAATGAAAGGAATTTTTAAAGTAGACGCCATACCTTTTGCAAAATTTAAACCAACACTAAGACATATTATTAATCCAGGACCAGATGTGCATGCTACTCCAGAAATTTCATTAATTTTTATTTTACTTTCAAGAATAGCTTTATTTGCTATTAAATTTATTTTTTCTACATGCGATCGGGCAGCGAGTTCAGGCACAACTCCGCCAAATTCTTTATGAATATCAAATTGACTAGATACTACGTTTGATAATACTTTTGGTATATCATTATCGGTATCCTGAACTAATGCAACAGCAGTTTCATCACAACTTGTTTCTATTCCTAGAATTATTGTTTTTTTGGTCATAAATTATTTTTTATAATTATTACAATTAATCTATAAGATTGTAATAAAAACAAGTTTTATGAAAAAAAATACTCTAACAATTGGAACAAGAGGTAGTAAGTTAGCATTGATTTATGCGGAAAAAGTAAAAAATGAATTAAATAAATTTTTTCCAAACGAAATAAAACTAAAAAAAATATTAACAACAGGAGATCAAAAGCAAGATCAAAGATTGTCTGATATAGGTGGCAAAGGATTATTTGCAGAGCAAATTGAAAAAGAATTACTTAATGAGGATATTGATATTGCTGTGCATGCATTAAAAGATATGCCAACAATTGAAACAGAAAGCCTTTTGACAAACAATTTTTTAAAAAGAAATTCACCAAATGAAATATTAATTAGCAAAAACAATATAAAATTTGAAGATTTAGCACCTAACTCTGTTATTGGAACTTCTTCCTTCAGAAGGGAATTTCAATTAAAGAAAAAAAGATCTGATTTAAAATATAAATTAATCAGAGGAAATGTAGATACAAGAATTCAAAAATTAGAAAATGGTGAATTTGATGCAATACTACTTTCTAAAGCCGGCATAGACTCTTTGAAATTACAAAATAAAATTACACAAGAATTTAGTGTTGATGAACTCATACCTTGTGCTGGACAAGGAATTATTGCAATACAATGTAAAAAAAATGATAGTGATATTATAGATTTGCTGGAAAAAATTAATGATGTTGACTCAAGAATTGTAGCAAATGCTGAAAGAGAAGTTTTGAAAGTTCTAGAAGGAGATTGTGATACTGCAGTAGGGGTATTTGCAAAAATTACTGGTGAAAATGTAGACTTGGTAACCGAGCTCTTTTCTGTAGATGGCAAGATGAGATATTTTATTAGAGAGACAGTAAAAAAAGATAAAATAGAAACTGCTAGCAGAACAATTGGAGAAAAGCTTAAATTACAATCAAAAGGTTCTTATAAAAATTAGTATGCATATTTTATTAACAAGACCATTAGATGATAGCAAAGAATTAATATTAAAATTTAGTTCATTGAAACATAAAGTTTCACATTTACCTTTATTGCAAATTAAAAAGATAGAAATACCTGAAACAGATTTTAAGCAATTTAAAGCAATTATTTTTACTAGTGCTAATGCTATAAAAAATTTAGATATTTCAAAAATTGACAAAAAAATTTTTTGTTTTTGTGTTGGTTTTGCAACCGAAAGAAAAGCAAAAGAATTAGGATTTCAGAATATTTTCTGTGCAGAGGGAAATGTAAATAATCTTAAAGAGTTAATTCTCCAAAATTTTGACCCTAAGATTGGATCAATGCTATATTTAAGTGGAGAAATAGTTTCATTCAATCTTGATAAAGATTTGATTTCTAAAAACTATGTAGTCAAGAGAATTATAAATTATACAACTACCGCAACTGAAAATTTACACAATGATTTTTTAAGGGATATTAAATTATCCGTACCGGAAATTGT